>JAUNBG010000016.1:23213-76401 GCA_030527205.1 Planctomycetia bacterium | reverse complement strand
GGCCTATAATTAACTCGCAATGATCAACTTTTTCGTCGTTCTTTTTCGGAAAAAAACGACTTGCGTCTGTTTTTCCGAATCTTTCGTCCCCAGGGCGTCGAACAGGAAAAAACGTTGTTTCTTGACAAACGGTTATGGGCAGCGTTGAAGGTTCTTTTTAAGGGGGACGAAAGCGGTCGATTTTGGGGGGAGCCAATTTGGGGGAGCCAGAAATGAATTCAATTTTTTTGTCTCCGACGGGCAACCTATGCGGTTGCATCGCAGCAACGCAAGGGCGTTGCATCCCTTTAGGAGCTGCCGCTCCGTTAGCAGTTCAGCGCTCCCGTTGGTCGCTTGATCAACAGGAACTTTTGACTCTCCATTTTCAACTTTCAACTCTTTTAACATTTAAAGCAAAAAGCCTAATAGAAAGTCCATTCAAACGGACTGTTTTGATTCAAATGATAAATAACCAATTCTTTTTGCTGAAAAACGGACAGGGTTAAAGACAGTTCTGTTTTTTTTCATATAATAGAACAAATGAATGAGATTAATATTGAAAGGGAATTCAATTTTTGAGTTAAAATGAATAAATTTTGAAAAATAGATGATTTTAAAGACGAAATGTCAATGAGATTATCAAGCAAATATTGATATTGCCTGTTTGAATATTTTCTGACGAAAAATAATTTCCCGACTTATATTGAAACTGGAGCGAATTTAATGTTTTTGTTTCAAACGGAAACGGAATAAATATTGCAGACAATAAAATAATCTTAAAACGAAATGGATTAAAATGAACGAAATACAAAACTCGACGGAAATTTCAAATAATCGAGAAAAAGAAGCGGAAAACGAAATCAAGCAAGAGACTTTTCCGGAAGTCGAGACTCCAATCAATTCTAATGTCAACAATAACGAAGGAACGGAAGAGGGAAGTCAAACGCTTCTGGATGCCCTCGAAAAGTATCATATTCGAGAAAAATATCCTTTGATCAAATTAACGCCCAAAAAAATTCGACTTTTAGAACAATATTGTCAGGAACTTTGGAGTTTGAATCAATCGATTAATCTGACGCGGCATACGACTTTCGATAAATTTGTTTGTCGCGACTTGATTGATACAATGGAACTGTCGTTATTGTTGCAACAGGGAGAACATATTTTAGACGTTGGAACCGGCGGAGGGGTTCCAGGGATTCCGTTGGCGATTTTGCGTCCTGATCTCGTTGTTGAACTTTGCGACTCAACCGGCAAAAAAGCCGAAGCGGTTGGAACTATTGTTGACGCTTTGGGACTCGATTTGAACGTTTGGTATGCCAAAGCGGAAGATCTTGTTAAAGTTCATCGTTTTCATACGCTTGTCGTTCGAGCTGTTTCAAAAATGGAAAAACTGTTGCGAAATTTCGCCGCTCTTTGGTTTGCTTTCGATCGTATTTTAATGATCAAAGGCCCTCATTGGACAGAAGAACGGGGCGAGGCCCGTCATTATAATCAATTGAACAAGCTTGCTCTTCGGAAAGTTGCCGAATTTCCTGATTCAGAAGAACAGTTTAATAGCGTTATTCTCCAGGTTTGTCAAAAGAAACGTTTTGAAGAACTTCAAAAACGCGACCAGGATCGATTGGACGGAAAACCGATTGAGCAATTCGTTGAAAAAGTTGGCGTTGACAACAAAAAAAGAGATTCAGCCTCTTCTCCAAGATCGAAATATGCTAAAAAGGCGAACTCAAAATTAACAGACGGTTCAAGATCCAAAAAAGTTTCTTCTTCTTCTTTTGGACAACCTTCCAATTCAAAAAGGGATTCTCGACGAAAAGGAAGCCCCCATAACGCCAAATCCTCGAAACAAGCCGGTTCAGCAGAAAAACGAGGCAGGGGTTGGGTTGATAAAGAAAAACCATTTCATTCCCCATTAAAATCGGATAAGAAAAAATGAGTTGTCGATTTAATATTTTTTTCTTGAAATCAGAATCGACGACAGGTTTCGTTTGAGTAACCCGCTCTTCGTTGTCGGGGGGGGCGATTAAAAAATCGAGATTTTCGATTGACTTGAAGGAATTTCTAAAAAACCGGATTTTTCAACAAGCGTTTTTCGGATAAAGTCGTTAAAAGCAGTTCTTGCGGATAAGACGTTCGCGCTCCGAAGGGGTTTTTAGAACTTTCTTTGAGAATAACTAAACTGAAATTGAAAAGTCGAATTTTAATTCATTTATATATAATGAAATTGAAAACGTAAGCGATAAAACCTTTTTTGTTCTCTTCTCTTTCTTCAGGAAGTCAAAGATTTTGCTTACGTTTTCGTCTTTTTTATTTGTTTTCCGCTTTTAGTTATTGACGCCCAACGTTAAAATTAGTTTTTTCGTCATTAAAAATCGCTTAGGCTTGCGCTTGTTTATTTACAGCGATTTTTCGCGGTTGAATTTCTTCTCGTTTCGGAAGATGAACGGTCAAGACGCCATCGGCATAATCAGCAGTTATGGCGTCGGAGTTAATGGATTCTCCGATTCGGAAATTCCGGAAATAATTTCCTGGGTCGAATTGATAACAGCGAAAAGTGACGTCTTCCAAATCTTTTTCATCAACGGCGTTGCCGGAAATACATAATTCGCCGTCATTATATTTAACATCAATCGTTTCTTCTGAAACGCCGGGCATATCGGCAAAAATAATAAATTCGTTGTCATTTTCAACAATATCAACCAGAGGCGTTGTAAACTCTTCCTGTTTACAGGAATCATCGGACATTGTTTGAGACTGATTTTTGACCGCATTGCCTCTTATATGTTTTTTACTGCAACCGCAGGGTCGGGTTAATGTTGTACGCATTATTTCTCCTCAGGTTTTTTTAACTTATTAATTCATTGAGTCATTTTATAAACAAATGGAACAATTTTATATTGTTCTTAGCTATATAATTTTATCTCAACGAAAATCGATTTGTTGTCATTAAAATTGCCTCAAAACGTTAATCTTTTTTACATTTGCTGGCATTAACACAGATTTTTTTCGTTTGAGTTTCTTCCGATTTGGGGACACGAATGACAAGAATGCCATTTTTGAGATCGGCTGTAATATCTTTCGAATCGATGACTCCTGGCAGGGAAATGCTCATACTGGACGATTCATTGACGCGTTCCTGACGCCAGAATTTTCCAACTTTCTCTGTTTCTTCGCAAGAAGGTCGTTCAAGTTGAATCGTCAATTCATTACCGATCATTGAAAGAGAAATATTATCTTCTTTAATTCCGGGAGCTGCCAATTCAACAAAATAAGCTTCTTTATTTTCCCAAATATTTGAAGCGGGAAGGGAACCGCTCAAAGAGTTAAACGGCCAGACCGTTTCTGCTTCCTGAGCCAAGCCTGACAAAAATTGATCCATACGACGTCGAAAATCAAACATCATATTTCTTGGAGCAATATATTCTGTTAACATTTTATTTCCTTTCTGTTTTAAGCAAACAAGTTGGACATAAGTTTTTGAACAGCTTACTGTTCGTTTATTTAATAAAAATATAGGTTTGCTTTCCAACACTTTTGTATCAAATGTAATATTTTCTTGTCGAAAACGAAAAAAACTTGCTTTTCAAAAAAAGAAACATTATAATGAAATTTAATTAAAAGAATGATTGCCTTCATTTGCCAAAAGTCGTTGGCGCGACATTCGAATGAACAGGGCAATTGCCATTTTAAACTCAAGCCGATTGAACTCTGAAAGCGTTGCGGACGCGAGCCAGGCAACGACAGCAGACGAAAGGGCGGCGCAAGCTTGTTTCCTGTTTCGGCCTAGGGATAGTCTTAAATATGATGATTGTGTTGAAAGTCGAAAGAAAAACATTTTTTCTTAAAAACAACTTTAGAAATCAGGAAGAATTCGCATGAAAAATAGTTTAACTCGTCGGGAATTTATTGGATCAACTGCCGTTATGGGAGCCGCTTTGTCAACAATGGGACTCAATATGAAATCGAATGCTTTTGCGGCGGCGTCAGAGGAAAAAATCTATAAAACGCAACTTTACAGCGGCTTTATTTGCGGAAATTTGGATGCCGCCGCGATTGAAAATGTTGCTCAGTTTGGCGGACAAGGAATTGAAACAACCGCTTGGAACGTCGATCTCAATGCGGCTCGAGAAGCTCGAAAGATCGCCGAAAGCAATGGAATCCGCATTCATTCCGTTATGCGTGCCTGGACCAATTTGAATCAGGCGGATCAATTGAAAACGGATATCGAAAGCATTAAAACCGCATTGAAAAACGCTGCGGCTTATGGCGCTGACGCAATTCTGCTGGTTCCTTGCCGCATTGATAACGCCGGCCCTAAACCTTGGGATTTTGAGATTGAATTTGATCCGCAAACCTGCAAGGTTTCCAAAGTCGTCAGCGGCGATAACGCTCCTTATGCCGACTATATTAAATTACAAAACGAAGCGACCGAAATTACTTATTCCGTCCTCGAAGAACTTATTCCGGTTGCCGCTTATGAAGGCGTTACAATCGGCATTGAAAACGTCTGGAACAACCTTTGGGTTAAACCGGAATTTGCAACTGCTTTTGTCCAAATGTTTGATAATCATTGGATTAAATTCTATTATGATATGGGAAATCATGTCAAATATGCGAAAACGGAAGATTGGCTTCGCATTTTGGGCGGAAAAAATATCGTTAAACTTCATTTCAAGGATTTCCTTGTCGATCAAGAAAAACCAGCTGGGGGCGATTTTGTTCCGATCGGAAAAGGAAGCATCGATTGGCTTTCTGTCCGCGATACGATTGAAGAAATCGGTTACAGCGGTTGGATTACTTTTGAGGATGTCAATTATTTCAGTAAAGAACAACATGTTCAGCTTTTCAGCGAGTTTGCTGCCGGAAAAAAGTTTTCCGTTGAATGATTTTTATTGAAATGCTTCAAGAAAATCCTAAAAACCCGGATTTTTCAACAAACGCATTTCGGATAAAGTCGTTAAAACTGTTTCTGCGAACGAGACGTCCGCGTTCCTAAGGGGGGGGAGAACTTCCTTTTATTATTGACTTTCGGAGAGTTTTGCAAACAGAACAGGGCGGCATTCATTGCTTTTGATTCCGCTCTTTTGAGGGGCAAACAGAAAAACTCTGAGATTTGCGACAGCCTCTCGTTCCCCGGCTTCTTGTTGTCAGACTTAAAACAACGATTCGGGGTTTTCAATGGGGTTGCGTAAAAGAGTTGATATGATTTTCGCAAGAAGATTCAGACGCGGAGAATAGAAACTTCAAATGAAGAATAAGACGACAATTTTTTGTTTGTTTCTATTTTGGGGGGGAATTTTCCTTTATTCCTGGGGAAGGGAAGAGAAAACAATGATTATGTCTTCGGTTTCTTTTGCATCCGACCCAAATGCGTCGATCAATTCAGCCCCAACAGCGATAATGCCCCCCAAAATAGCCGTTGATCCCAATGGATTTCAAGCGGATGAAAACGATATTATAGCGATCTGTTCTTCAGCAGGTCAAGAGCTTTGGAAATATTTTCCCGACGTTCAAATTCCTTCAATCATTGTTCGTCATAGCGATATTTGCCCAATGGCGGTTTTTCATCCGTCAGAAAATCAGGAACAGATTATTCTTTTGGCAACTTCGGGCAATTTTTGGTGTCAGTATTCTTATCAGTTTTCACATGAAATTGCTCATGTTCTTGCCGGTTTCAAAGACGGGAATATCGATAATCATTGGTTTGAAGAGACAATTTGTGAAACAGCTTCGCTTTTTGTTTTGCGTCAAATGGCCAATAGTTGGAAGAGTTCGCCGCCCAAGCCCCATTGGGCCGATTATCGGGATATTTTGCGAAATTATGCAGATATAACGATGAGGAATTATCCTTATACAAACGAACTTTTTCGTTTGGGAATGCCAGCTTTTTATCAGAAATATGCACAAAAACTCCGGACGAATCCTTGTAATCGGGATTTGAATGGTTCCATGGCGATCGTTCTGCTTCATTATTTTGAGGAGTCTCCGCAACATTGGGAGGCGATTCATTGGTTAAATGCGAAAAGAACGGAGGAATCGGTTTCTTTTAATATTTATTTGAAAAATTGGTATCAGAGCGTTCCGAATGAACATAAGGGATTCGTTTTGAAAATAGCAAAACTTTATGGCATTGTTCATTAACTTTTGGTTTCTTCAGGCAACGCGATCGAATTTCCAAAGTTCGGGATTATTTGGTAAATCGCAAGGAGAATTTATGTGGAAGCTTTACGCCATTCTTTCAGCAATTTTTGCTGCGCTGGTCGCGATTTTGGCAAAATTGGGAATTCATGGAATTGACAGCAATTTGGCAACAGCAATTCGAACGGTTGTTATTTTAGCCATAACTTGGGGAATTGTTCTTTTCAGCGGCAAAATGGACGGGATTTCAACCCTTTCCCGGGTCAATTGGATTTTTCTTATTCTTTCTGGAATTGCGACGGGACTTTCCTGGCTTTTCTATTTTAAAGCTCTTCAACTCGGAGACGCTTCCAAGGTTGCTCCGATCGATAAATTAAGCGTCGCGATTGCTATTTTTCTTGGGATTGTCGTTTTGGGGGAACCCGCCGATCCGAAAGTTATTTTAGGCGGACTTTTGATTCTTTCCGGAACAATCGTTATTATTTTGTAAATCTGATCCCCCTTCTGGGGCTCCGCAAGAAACTATTTATTTCTTGCAGAGACGCAGGGACGCGGAGAAGAGGGGAGATTGGGAGAGATTGTCTTTTTTGTCAAAATAATTAATACTCATTTCGCTGAAATGTTGCGAAATCTTAGATTTTTTGAATGACATTTAAGACCGACTCTTGATGAATCGAGAATCCTGAATAAAATAGACTAAAATTCGGATTTCTCTGGTTGCTTTCATATCGAAGTCGGTTTGATGTTTGAGCGAATTTTGAGTTTTCCGTCCATATTGAGTCGACTTGAACGCCTTTTGGGACGCTTTGGTTTCAATAATCCTTCCTTATTCCTGTTGCGAAGGACAAAGAACAAGGAATTGTCAACGGAACGGCGATTCCCCAATATTTCCCAAAATGAATGCAACTCAAAACTGGAAAACCTTCAATCGATTTAACAAAAGATGAAAGATTTTTGATGAATAACAAGGACGATCAATGTTTTGAGGAATCTCCAAAACAAAAAAGAACTCTTCTCGGTTGGATAATAAAACCAATCCTCGTTCTGCAAAAAGGAATGCGAACCCTTTATGATTGGGTTCTTTCCTGGGCTTATAGCAAATATGGAACAGGAGCTCTTGTCGCGATTTCCTTTGCGGAAAGTTCTTTTTTTCCTATTCCGCCCGATATTCTGCAGATTGCTCTTTCGATGGAACGTCCCAAACGATCCTTTTTTTATGCGGGAATGAGCGCTCTTGCTTCCGTTTTGGGATCGCTTTTGGGTTGGTATATCGGTTATGCTCTTTGGGAAGCTCTCGGCCCCTATTTTGTCCCTTATCTCATTTCTCAAGCCAATATGGACAAAGTTCATCTGTTTTTTGATAATTGGGGGTTTTGGGCTCTTTTTGCTGCTGCTCTAACGCCAATCCCATTTAAAGCGTTTACGATAACGGCTGGAATTGCGCAAATGTCGATTCCCATTCTGCTTTTTGCGTCTCTTGTTGGCCGAAGTCTCCGATTCTTTTTGGTTGCTGCTCTTATTTATATTTTTGGTCCAACAATTAAAGGTTGGATTGATAAATATTTTGGAATTCTGACGTTCGCCTTTCTCATTCTTTTAATAGCAGGATTTTATTGCATAAAGTTTGTTTTGTAGCGAATATCAAAAAGAATACAATTGTCTTTTTGAGGGGCATTGGGGTTTGCCCATTTTTCGATTTTATTCTGTTCGATCAACTTTTGGAGATAATATCGTTTTAAGCTGTTTTCATGAATGTATCTGACTTAGTTTTAGATATCTGTTTGTTATTATCAGATTTGCGATCACATGAAGCAGGAATTCAGAGATTTTAACCGATTTGATTCCAATTTAGACCAGACGAATGTCTTTTTGAGATCGCAGAATCTGTCTTTTGGTCAAATCGGACAGACGATTTGTTGCTTTACTCCGAAAGTTTCTTTTAATTCGAAAGTTGTTTATAAGAGAAAAATGAGCGTTGGGAGAATTTTTGCTTCATGGCAAGCGGAAACAAATTCAATAATCCCAATAAGCCAAATAAACCATAAAACGTCCAAACAGGCGCTTCGAACTTTTTGAGGATTAATGGAATAAGTATCCGGTTCGTTGAATCCGAACAAATTCCATTTTGGAAAAAAACTGGGCGTCTCTTTTTGATATATTTTATATTCTTCGCCAAAAATGTCGGCAAGACGTCTTTCTTCAGCCAAAATAACCGCGGGATAATAAAGAACAAAAGCCAAAAGAATTAATAAAGGGATTGTAAATGTTTCTGTTGCCAGTCCGACGCCGATCCCGCCTAATAAACTGAAAAAATAGAGCGGATTTCGACATAAAGAATAAGGGCCGGTTTTAACGAGAACGGAATCTTTTCGGCCGGAAATATAAACCGCGCACCAAATTCGTCCAACCGCTCCGATTCCGATTAATATGGAAGCAATAAGCATCAAACTTTCTTCGACCATTGGTTCCATTTCCCAGGCTGTTTGACTAATCGTTAAAATAATAACGAGAGATATGACAAAAAACCAGGAAAACATGATTCGATTTCGTTCATTAAACGATTTAAAATTCATTAAAAATCAACTTTCATAAGAATTTCTGTCAAAATATTCAAACAGGGCTGATCAGGGGCTGTTTAATCAAATCAGCCCAATATTTTATTTACAGGGACCGGCATTCAATATGTCATCGCTTGCAAGATCGGCAAATTTGACAAAATTATTCCGAAACAATTCAGCAAGTTTCAAAGCGGTTTGACGATAAGCGTTTTTGTCTGCCCAGGAATTTTCGGGAAATAAAACATTATCGGGAACATTGGAACAATGCGTTGGGACATTCAGACCAAAAATAGGGTCTTTAATGCAAGGAACGTTGGCAAGTTCTCCGCTATGAATTCCGTCAATAATGGCCCGAGTATGCTTGATTGAAAGTCGTTTGCCGACGCCATAACTTCCGCCACACCAACCCGTATTGACCAACCAGGCTTTCGAATGATATTTCTTCATATTGGCCGCTAAAAGTTCAGCATATTTAGCCGGATGCCAAACGAGAAAAGCAGCGCCGAAACAAGCGGAAAAAGTCGCTTCCGGCTCGATAACGCCAACTTCTGTTCCCGCAACTTTCGCTGTATAGCCGCTCATGAAATGATACATTGCCTGTTCCGGCGTCAGAGAACTGACCGGCGGCAAAACGCCAAACGCGTCGCAGGTCAAAAGAATAATATTCTTTGGATGTTCGCCAATGCAAGGCGTTTTAATATTGTCAATGAATTCAATTGGATAAGACGCTCGAGTATTTTCTGTCAAAGAAGCGTCCTCAAAATCAACCAGACGAGTTCGATCATCATAAATAGTATTTTCGAGAACCGTTCCGAAACGAATCGCGTTAAAAATCTCCGGTTCGCTTTCTTTTGAAAGATTGATACATTTTGCGTAACAACCCCCTTCGATATTAACGATTCCTTTATCGGTCCAATAATGTTCGTCATCGCCGATCAGTTTTCGATTTGGTTCCGTTGAAAGGGTTGTTTTTCCTGTTCCTGAAAGACCGAAAAAGAGCGAAACATCGCCATTTATTCCCTCATTTGCCGAGCAATGCATAGAAAGAATATTTTTTTTCGGCATCAAATAGTTCATAATTGTAAAGACGCCCTTTTTCATTTCGCCGGCATATTGAGTTCCAAGGATAATGAACTCGCCCCGTTCAAAAGAAAGAGCAACGCTTGTTTCTGAAGAAATAGCAGGGGAAGCCGGATCGGCAGGAAATTGGCCAGCGTTAAAAATGACATAATCCGGTTCTCCAAAACTTAAAAGTTCTTCGGGAGTTGGACGGACAAGCATATTTGTCATAAAAAGGGCATGATAAGCGCGTTCGCAAATGATTCGAACCTTAATTCGATTTTCTTTATCCCAACCGGCAAAAGCGTCAATAACATAAAGAAGTTCGCGCGTATTCAAATAATCAATTGCCCGGCGACGATTATGCATAAAAGAATCGATTGGAATTTTCGTATTGACAGAGCCCCACCAAATAGAATCCGTGCTGGCAGGATCTTCAACGATTCGTTTGTCTTTTGGACTTCTTCCCGTTTTTTGGCCGGAGCTGTTCATTAATGCTCCAGAAGACGTTATTGCCGCATTTTCACGAATTATCGCGTCTTCATAGAGTTGAGCAGGCGACGGGTTGCGATGAACCCGACTGACTGAAATTCCGTAAGAAGCAAGATCCAATTCTTTACGCATTTTTACAATCGTCCTTTCCAAAGAGAAATCGGAAGAATTGTTTCGTCGATATAAACAAAATATTTTGAGTTGCCAAATAATGCGAGCTGGAAAATTATGAAAAGGAACAATAAATATACAATTCCGACAAATAATCAAGCCAGTCAAATTCTGCAAACCATCGAGTAAAATTATATCGAGTTTCTTGCCTGATAACCAGCCCCCCTGATCCCGGTTTAATGAAGAAAATGAGATTAAGAATGAAATATGGGAAAAAATCTTGTTTTTCTCAATCTTTTTTGCCAAAAATCGAAAAAAAGAATATAATAAATAAAAAGGATTCAGAATGAATCAAAAACAACAGGGGGGCAAATCCGCTTTCTTCGGTTCTCCATTTAAGAAAGAAAAAGGCTCAAACAAGAGAATAATTGACAAGTCATTCCGAAAACATTGTTTTTTTGAATTTAAATGATTGCATTGATTTGCGGTTGTTTTCTTTTTTTTATGAAACGAACAACTTTCTTAATTTTGTTGGCTTTTTTATAAATATTCGAACATTATCAAAAATTTTTAATTTAGATAACCAATAATGTCCCGGCGTCAAAAAAATAGAAAATTTCAATATATTTCGCGATCCGGTTTTGTTCTTTATATTGTTGCCATTGTTCTGGCGATTTTATCGTTGGGCGGAATAACTTTGCTTGCTCTGATGAACACAGAATATGAAGCAACCATAATTCGAACTCAAGAGTTACAATTATCGAGCGTTAATCGATCGGCAGTCGTTTTAATGGAGTCCATTTTAGAGTTGACGCCGCAGGAACGGGCTCAATATGGCGGACTTTATGACAATCCTCAGCTTTTTTGCAATATTCCTGTTCTTTCCCAAGAGGAAGGCGGAAAAGGCAATGCTCGTTTTACAATTCTTTCGCCAAAGTTCGATGACGAAAAAATAACCGGAGTTCGATACGGGTTGGTTAATGAATCATCCCGTTTGAATTTGGCGGCTGTTTTGCAATGGGACGAAAGCAATCCCGGAACCGGACGGCGATCTTTAATGAAATTGCCGGGAATGACTTCAACAATGGCTGACTCCATTTTGGACTGGATTGATGCAGACGAACAATCTCGACCTCGCGGAGCAGAGGCAACTTATTATTCCAGGAAAAACGTTCCTTATAGTCCGCGAAACGCTTTGCCTGTCTTTTTGGAAGAACTTTTGCTTGTTCGGGATGTCACAAGGCTTCAATTATATGGGACAGACGAAGAATTCAATTATAACAATATCGCTTCTCAAAGTTCCGAATCAACGGTTTTTGATGCGAACAGTCTTTATTTTAATGATTCAGAAACGGATAATTCCGAATCAGAAGATCGTTTGGCGGGGTCTAATGCGACAAACTGGGACACAAATCAATCGACTGGATCGAACAGTTTGCTTTCTCCTGACGCCATTCTCAATGAAACCATTTCCGAATCGGCAAACGTCTATAAAGTTGGCGACGTTCCCTGGGTTCAATATTTAACGGTTTTCAGTGCGGAAAAAGATGTCGATCCTTCAGGAGAACCCCGCATTGATTTGAACGGTTCTGATCTTGCCTTTTTATATGACGAATTATCCAAATATGTTGACGAAAAAACGGCTGAATTTGTTGTTTTGTATCGACAATTTGGTCCCGCAACTTCGGAACAGATTCAATCAACGACTTTGTCGACAGCCAATCCCATTTCAGATAATTCGGCATTGGATTTTTCAATTTCCCCTTCATTTCGTTTGGAAACTCCGCTTGATATTATTGGAGCAACCGTTATTGTTCCCTTAAATGGAAACAATAACGCATCCAGCAATCAGTCTGCTTCTGCGCCAATTCCAAATGGTTCGTCGAATGGTCAATCCAAACTTGAGGCGGCTCGAATTGTCGAAAGTCCTTTTTCTGCCAAACGATCAATGGCCGACGAGTTGTTCAGTTATCTCGATTATGTTTCAACGAGTTACTCAACGGTTATTTTGGGACGCGTCAATATTAATGAGGCGCCGCGGACTGTTTTGGAAACCATTCCCGATTTGACGTCTGTTGATGTTCAAAAGATCATCAATTCTCGTCCCTCTTTACAAGAAAGGGATTTATCGAAATATCGTCACGCGGCCTGGCTTTATACAGAAGGCGTTGTCAATTTGGCTAAAATGAAAAAAATCTGGTCGAAAACAACAACAGGCGGCGATGTTTATCGCGGACAGATTGTCAGTTTTATGGAAGACCAAGGGGCGAATCGGCGAGGCGAAGTCGTTGTTGACAATACTGTTTCGCCGCCTCGTCAAGTTTTTTATAAAGATTTGTCGATGTATGGCCAAGGTTATTCACAAAATATTCTCACTGGAAAGGAGACCAGGAATATTGCGACCGATAATCTGGTTCAGTTAATGCAGCAAAGCAGTTATTCCAGTTCAAACTTTCCTGATATCGATTTTTCAACTTCGACATTAGATCCAATGGAATTTATTAAACAGAATGAAATTCCTTCTGTCGAAACGGCTTCTCAAACAGCCGGGGAATCGGAAAATGCGGCAAACGCAACGACCGGGACATCGAAAACATTAAATAAGCGACAAGAACTTTTGCAAAAATTGAAGGAATTGCGTCAACCGATTTCAAAAACAACAGAGTCGAACAGCTCGAATGAATCGACAATCGATTCCAATTCAAACGACTCAACAGCTTCGCCGGAAACTCAAACAACAAACGTTCAAACGACAAGCAAATCTTCTGATCCTGCTGCCCCTGGTTCCTTGTCCGAATCAACCGTTACAAATAATCAGGAATCGGCTTCTCCCAATCGTCGTCAACAACTTTTGCAAACGTTACGAGAAAATCGTCGAACTTTGTCGAATTCCAAACCAGATTCAAATTCCAAACAGGAATGAAGTTTGTTTTAATGCAAAAGCAACCGCAAAAGCAACCATTGTCTGCGAAACCGGTTTTGGAGCGACAAAATTGAACGCAGAATTCAAGAGAGCCGACCGCTTTCGCCTTTGTTCAACCCGAACGTTGTTGTCGGGGCTGATTCAACCTGAATTTTTCAGACGTTTTCAGTTCTATATTGCCAATTATTCCCTTTTATGATTATGGCGAATGATTTTCTGATAAACTTTCTTGACAAGGTTGACCGGAATCGCAAAACTGATTCCTTGATATCGATCGCCAAAGATTGCTGTATTGATGCCGACCAGTTCGCCGCGAACATTGATGAGCGGCCCGCCGCTGTTTCCCGGATTGATTGCGGCATCGGTCTGCAAAAACTCTTGAACGACTGTTCCATTGGGCATTGTATGAAACCGTTCTTTGGCGCTGACAATCCCCTGCGTTACCGTATGCGTTAAACCATACGGATTTCCAATCGCCAAAATCGTCTCTCCAACCGATAACGCGTCGCTGTCCCCCCAGGGAATTGCTTTTAAATCGGTCATATCAACCTTCAAAACCGCTAAATCATGTTGTTCATCAAAGCCTGTCAATTGAATTCCGTTTGATTGTTTTCGTCCGTCACTCAAACAGATTTCAACTCCGTCAACCAATTGATATCCGTCACAAATAACATGGAAATTTGTTATAATGTAACCGTTTTGTTCGTCAACAATGACTCCGGTTGCCAATCCTGGCCCATTATGAAGACTTGTATTGATCGCGACAACCGAAGGAGAAACGGCTTGAACGATCCAGGGAATTCGATTTTCTGCTTCTGGAAAATCTTTGAGAAAACGAAGAGCTTCTTCTCGTTTGGCGGCTTCAGAACCTTTCGTAATGGAAAAAGAAATGCGCTCAGCTAACGAAGGAAGCAAAATTAATCCAATAAGAAAGCAAAGGGCAAAAACCAGATAAGCCAGACGATGCGTCGCAGAAATCATTGGCATTCGTTCTTCTTGAGTCCAATTTCGAGAACAGGAAATATCCTGATTGGTCGGCTCATTGGACGAACGAAACAAGCCCGGCTCTTCTTGATATTGAACGTTTTTTTCCGAATTGTTCATCGCGATTTGTTCAACTCTATTATTTTCTTGAATTTCGATTTCCGATAAATCGGTTGATTCCGCAGAAGAATTCGAACGCGTTCTTTGATCATCCATCGAAACCTCCTCTAATTGAATAGAACAAACTTGTTTGATAAAATTCTGAAATCAACAAAATTTTAATGTTTTGATCAATCCAAAACGTTAATTTTGAGCAACCAAAAAAGCGTCAACGTCGTTGGAAGCAATAACGCCATAATTAACCGCTCCAAGCCAACCGGACATAATAATTCCGACGCTGCCGCTATGAAAAAGGCCGGCGATTTTTTGATGCAACGAACGACTGACGGCCAAACCTTCATATTTTGTTCCGAAACTGGCGCCGTTCCAATGATCTGTATAGTCGTTAAATGTTTTCGGCGTTGCCGCTTCAATATAGGCAATTTTTTCGCGAATATCGGGAATATATTTGTTCAGAGCATCCAACGTTGTTTCCATAAGATCGGATTTACTCTTTTGATATTCTTCGTCCGAAAGATTTGCCCAATCCGAATAATTGGCGTTTGTGCTTGCGACAATATAATAACGATCCGTTCCCGGCCGGGTTCTCGGATAATAAAACGAATAAGTTCGGCTCGTAATATTTCGGCTCAAAAGCCAATCCGTCCGGAAAGCAGGGGCCGTCGATGTAAAGAGCAAATCGCCGCAAACATTTTCGTCAAACGTTTCGCCTTTTTTCAGCGCCATATAAACTTGCGTACTCGAATTATTCAAACGAACCGCTTCGGCTTCTTTAATGAATGCGTCGTCAAAAAATTCGCGTCCAACGAGATTGAAAATCGTTCCTTTTAAATTGCCATTGGAAAGGACGGCCTTAGTTCGAATCGTTTTTCCGGCGAGTTCAGAAAGTTGAGCCGTTTTTCCTGCCAGTTCCGCATGAGTTCTGTTTAATGGCTGATTGTCAATTTGAACTCCGGTTACTGAACCGTTTTCAACAATTATTTTTTTGACAGACGCGTTCGTTGCGATATGAACGCCATTTTTAACGAGTTCGTCTCGAAGCATTTTGATAAATAAATCGGTTCCGCCCTGAAAAGTAAAAACCCCTTTAGACATAAAATTCGAGAAGACGATTCCATAAGTCAAAGCGGGGTCTTCCAATGTTGAACCGTTTGCGTAAGTTATCGGTTCCATAAGCAATCGAACAATGTCATCCCGTCCAGGAAAAAAGCGTTGAAACAGTTCGCGCGTCGTCATTGATTGATCGTCATAATGACTCATATTTCGCGCTGTATCGAAAAAGTTTTTAACGGTTTCTTCCGCGATCTGAAACTTTTCAACCAGAAGTCGCGTAAAATCGTCGCGATTAAACGTTGTTGTAATCGAAAATTGAGGATTATCGAATTTGATATGTTTGAGTTGGACAATTTGATCCGCGATTTCCTGATTCCAATAACGCCGACAGCTTTTAATCATTCCGACCGGAAAACCATGCAACGAAACGTCGAAAATATGTTCGCCGTTCTGACGTCGAAACCAAGTTGCCAAACCGCCTAATTTATAATGTCGTTCCAGCAAAAGGACCCGATGACCGCTGCGGCCCAAAATATTAGCGGCCGTCATTCCGGCTAGTCCGGAACCGATGACAATAAGATCATAACTGTCTGAATAGGATGTTGTCGCGTTTGGCATTGTTTTTGTTATTTGTTTCGTTTATAATAATATAATAAAATAATATGGATTGATTAAATGTCTATTCCAAAAATCAAAACAGGAATGTCAATATTGGAAACGCCCCGTTAGGTTAAATCCCAGGCAAACAGCTCGAAATAACTAACTCCTGTTGACATTTCATTGGCAAATTCTTTAACCGGAACGACTTCAACGCCTGCTTCGATAAAACCGAGTTTTTTGAAAATTGTCGTTTTGACGCAAACGTTATAAACCATAAAAGCGTATTTTCCAAACTGTATTTCAATCCCCAATTTTTCCTTTAGAAAATCCATTTCGCGAAATGCGCTTTGGATAATTTTGGCTGATAACCGTCAATATAATATTTTGAGGAATAATCGCAGGCAACCCGTTGAGTCTGCCAGTTTCTGGAATAAAATGCCTGTTTAAATTCGTTATTTAAAGAAGAGGGTTGATATAATAATTTCTCCGACATCATTTTTTTATGACTTATTTTCGTTTTACATTTTTTCGCGTCAACGGAAACAATAACGTCATAAATTTTATCAAGCAAAGTCGAATAATGTTTTTTAATGAAAGAATAACCATTATTAAAATTATATTGAGCAACGATTCTCATCTCTCATTTCTCTATTTTAACCATTCTTCTGGTTTTTAAACAACTTTATTCTGAACTTGGGAACGCGTTATTCGCCTTCGAAAGTTATGAGGGATTTAACGTTTTCGCCGAGTTTTTGACGTCCTTTTAAATCGACAAGTTCGATAACGAACGCGAAACCGACGACGATTCCCCCTTGTTGTTCGATCAATTGACGGCAAGCGTTGATCGTTCCGCCCGTTGCGAGAAGATCGTCGAGAATCAAAACGCGATCGCCCGGCTTGATCGAATCTTCATGAATTTCAAGCGAATCGGTTCCATATTCCAGCTCATACGAAACGGAAACGGTTTTATAAGGAAGTTTCCCCGGCTTGCGAACAGGAATCAATCCCGCATTTAATGCAACGGAAAGCGGAGCGCCAAAAATGAAACCTCGCGCTTCGGGAGCCGCGATTTTATCAATTTTTCCAAATGATTGAACCGCTTTCGTTAATTCTTCAATTGTTTTGGCAAACGATTCGGCATTTTCGATCAACGGCGTTATATCGCGAAAAATAATGCCTGGTTTCGGAAAATCGGGAAGCGAACGAATATAATCAATAAGAGGTTTCATTTTTCATCAAATAAATTGTTAACAAAATTGCTCATAATGAACCATTAAATAATTCAATTTAAATTCGATTATTCAACGGTTGTTTAAAATTCAACTGAATTCAAACTCAAATCAAAAAAACGGCTTCCTTTGTTCATAACCCTGCAACAAATAGACAGACTTAAGAAGGCGAAACTTTTCGAGATTCGATTTTGAGTAAACGACAAAAAATCAGTTTCGGATCATATCCGAAATGGTTCCGCCGGGGGGAATAATCGGCAAAACATATTGACGATACGGAACGGCAACGTCCAATAAAAAGGGCTTTTCGCAATCCAGCATTGTTTTGATCGCATCGGAAAGTTCGGATTTTTTTGTTATGGAAAGCGCTTCCCAACCATAAGCTTTCGCAATCATTGCGTAATCGGGATAACGATTATTGGGCGAATAACCGTCGCCATTTCCCAACGTTTCCGGATCGTCAATTGAGCCCAAATAAGTATTGGCGCGATTATGACCGAAAAACTGGTCTTCCCATTGCATAACATTTCCCAAATGTTGATTATTCATTAAAACAACCTTGACGGGAATCTTTTCTGTATAACAGGTCGCCATTTCCTGAATATTCATCTGTAAACTTCCGTCGCCGTCAATGTCAATGACGTCAGCGTCGGGAACAGCAATTTTAGCGCCCATTGCGGCGGGAAGACCAAATCCCATTGTTCCTAAACCGCAACTCGACAACCAGGTTCGGGGATTTTGAAATTGATAAAGTTGAGCGGTCCATAATTGATGTTGACCGACTCCTGTTGTTATAATGGTTTTTCGATTTTGAGTCTGCTTCGAAAGTTCCGATATTGTTTGCTGAGCTGTAATCCAAGTCGGGTCTTCTGAATACCGTAACGGATAGTTCTTTTTCCAATGATTAATCTTTTCGTGCCAAATGGAATAATCATTTAATTGGACATTTTTGAGTTTCTTTTCTAACGCGGTTAAAGCGACATTCAAGTCGGCAATGATCGCGAAATTGGCCGTTTTGACCTTATTGATTTCTGAAGGATCGACATCAAACTGAATCAATCGGGCTTTTTTGGCAAATTCGGAAACTTTTCCTGTAACTCGATCGCTAAATCGAACGCCGCAAGCAATCATTAAATCGCATTCAGAAACCGCAAAGTTCGAACAAGGATCGCCATGCATTCCAATCATTCCGAGACTTTTTGAATCTTGACGCGGAAAAGCTGAAAGACCGGTCATTGAGGTCGTTATTGGAATTCCGGTTTGATTAACGATTCGTTTAAGAACGTCTGTTGCATTTGCGGAAATAACGCCGCCGCCGACAAAGAACAATGGACGCTTGCTTCGAACAATCGCTTCAACGACATAATCCAAATCGTCATTGGCAACTTCCCGACTTTCTCCGCAATAACCGGGCAAATCCATGGAAACGTCAAAGTCGGGAATACATTGGGCAACTTGAACATTTTTGGGAATATCGACTAAAACCGGTCCCGGACGTCCTGTCGCGGCAACATAAATCGCTTCGTTAATAATCCGAACAACGTCTTTAATATCGGTTATAAGATAATGATGTTTCGTAATGCTGCGGCAGACTTCAGTAATCGGCGTTTCCTGAAAGCCGTCGGAACCAATGACATGAGTTCCAACTTGTCCCGTTAATATTACGATTGGAACGCTGTCAAGTTTGGCATCGGCAATACTCGTTATAATATTGGTTGCGCCAGGGCCGCTGGTTGTCATACAAACGCCAACTTTGCCGGTTGCGCGAGCATAACCCTGAGCGGCGAATCCGCCCCCTTGTTCATGACGAGGGAGAATGACTCGCAGTTTATTTCGAAAATGAGTCATTGCCTGATGCAAAGGCATACTCTGTCCTCCGGGATAAGCGAAAATAACCGAAACGTCGTTATTAACCAATGTTTGAATGACAATATCTGCTCCGGACATCATTCTTTTTTCAGTTGAATTCAATGTTTGGCTGGTTGTTTTCGTTTCTTGTGCGGACACGCTTTTATCTCCTTTTTAACAGCTTTTTTATGTTCAACTCTTGTTAAACCTGACATTTTCTTTTATAATAAAAAGGTCAGGAAAAGAGTTGTTGATTTGGATTTTTATTCTATTATGATAAAAAGAACGACTGATATCAAAATAAACTAACCCAAATATAACTCATAATACTTTTTTTTCCGTTAAGAGCAAGGGGGCATTGAGCTGAAAAAAAGAGATACTTGGATTTATTGTTGAGAGAATCAGCTCTTTTTTTTAAAAAAGATTGAATTTTGGTTTTTTTGGAAGGCCTTTATCTTCTTTTCGGGGTTAATAGATTGGTCATAATTTTGCATTTTGGTTCCAGAAGCAATTCGGCGGTTGTTTTTTCGACTCTTAGCCAATTCGAGGTTTTGAGAACAAGTTTATATTTTTGCTGGAATGAGCGATGAATATAATATTTGCAACAATATTTCGCCAATAAAGCCGGGGATAATGAATTAATGCTTATAGTTTTCAAAGAATTAATTGTAATATAACGCAAAATTGATGTTAATGGTTAATTGTTGACCTTTTCAAATCTGTTTATCAAAGGCGGCATTTTCAATTTATCCTCAAGCTTCAATATTTAAAACGATCAAACATTCCATATTTCTTTTTGAGAATAACCGCAAAAGGACTTCTGATTCCAAAAGAGTATAACGAGACGATTAACAGGACATCGAAGATGATTCTTTCCCGATTCATAAAAATTGACAACGGAGATTTGTATTCCAATGTCTGAAATGCAACAACAAAGATCAGAGCCTTTTTCTGACCCTGATGTTCAACTCATGTTGGAAGTTCAAAAGGGAAATGTGCTCGCTTTTGAAGAATTGATGAATCGAAATCAAACTCGCGTTCATTCTTTGCTTCAGAATATCGTTGGCAATTGGCAACTTGCAGAAGATTTAACGCAGGAAGTTTTCTTTCGAATTTATAAAGCTCGGGAATCATATCATCCAGACGCTCTTTTTTCGACTTGGCTTTTTCGAATCGTTCATAATTTAGCTTTGAACTCATTGAGAAACAAAAATCGACATCCAGAACTTTTATTTGGCGGAAGCATCAAAACTCAATCTTCATCAAGTTCGCAGAGTCATCAGTTTGCCGTTGAAGATTTGCTTTTAGCTCAAAGCAGTTTAATGCCGACTCGACAAACAGATAAAAAGGAGTTACGAAAAATCGTTCAACTTGCGATAGAATCATTGGGGAAGCGTCAGCGAATGGCTTTGCTTCTTCATCGTTTTGAGGGAATGAGTTATCAGGAAGTTGCCGATGTTATGCAGTTATCCGCCAAAGCGGTTAAATCGCTTTTATGCCGAGCTCGTCTTAATTTAAAAGAAATTCTTAAACCTTATGTCGAAGAAGGGAGGTTTCCTTTATGAATGATAATGGTTCGCCTCTTATTTCAGGATTGTTTCATCGTTTTTCTTCAAAGAAAGAGGATGAATTTGTCTTGTTTGATCATGACAATGAGTTGACTGCGGATGAGTTGTTGACCAATGATCCCGATGACGAACTTTTGGTTGCTTATCTCGACAACGAATTAAATGACCAGGAGCGCGAAACTTTTCAGAAACGTCTTGAACAATCAGAGATATTTCGCAAAAAATTGGAAGAATTAAAATCGACCTGGAATATGCTTGACGAGTTGGAACAAACTTCTCTTGATCCCAAAATAACGCAGTCAACATTAAAAATGGTTGCTGTTGATGTCGAAAACCAGCTTCTTATTCAAAAAAAGCATAATCGTTGGCTTTTCATACAAAGGGGCATTTTGATATGCATTTTCCTTTTTTTGACCTTTTGTCTTGGCAACTGGACTGTTTCGATGTTTGTTCCAGATCAAATGGAACAGCTTAAAAAGGATGTCCCGCTGCTCATTTTGTTAGATCAATTGGAAATCGTTTCCGATTTTGATTTTCTTGTTCAATTGAAAGAATCAGGATATTTTGCGTTGCCATTTTCCGAAGTTATTCATTCCGAATCATCGAATCATTATGCGTCATTATCCAGTCAGGATGACTTTACTCAAAAGGATGAAATGGCTCTTTCAGACAAAAATCAAATGGACTCGCCGCGTCAAAATCATTCGATTCCTCAATCCGCTGATAATCAATGGGCAAAATTCCAAACGATTCAAAATACAGATTCTTCATTGCTTTTGCAAGACCGCGATTTCTTTCGAAAGCAGCAAAACTTTTATCGATTAACGTCAAAGGAACAGAACAAAATTCGTTCTTTATATCGTCATATTATTTTGTCTCCCGATTCAGAAGAATTGTTTAATATTCTGAATCATTATAATGATTGGTTTCGAGCCGAATTGCATGAAATACAACGCGATCAGATATTGTCAATTCCTTCAAAAAAACGATTTGATTTGGTTGAACGTTGTTATAATGAGACAAAAAACAAAAAACGTTCGCAATCTTATTTTCGATCTGAAGAGAAACTGTTTGATAAGATTTCGAATGCTTCCAATCATCTCAATTCTTCTTCGAATATTGATTCGTTTTATCCTTGTCAGAATAATTTTTATCAGGCGTCTCGCAACAGAAATATGATTCAGGAATTAAAAAAGAAAATTCCGATCGAATTGAGAAACGAAAATATTGATTTTTTAGGGGATCTTTTCGAAAATTATATGGAAACCCTTAAGAAACGGGGACCATTTCCCAATATTGATCAAATTTATGAACCGCGCCGGATATTTGAAATGTTTCTTTTAGAGAATTCCTTAAAAGATATTATTTTGCAATTTTCGTCGCCCGGTCAGGAATATTTCAATCAGCTTCCAGAAGAAGAACAGAAAAGGATGATTGATCTTCTTCTCAAAATAAATTTATTTGAACGAGCCCGAAAGACGAATTTTGCGAATCGGAATGAAAGAGTCGAAAACGATTTTATGTTTAATCGTGTCCCGAAAAACAAAAGAAATGATCCAACTCATTTTAAGGAAGATTGGGCAAATCATTTGAATCCCGAAGACCGGAAAAAAATGGACAACTTAGCCAATTCCGATCCGGTTCGAAATTTTGATTCTTTTAAACCTCAAGAAATGCCCTTCTTTTTGTCGCCCATTCCCAATGCATCCGGAAAGGACTTTAATTCAAGAAATATGTTTGGACGCGGCGATGCTGCCGGGTTCTTTTGGAAAAATGAATCAACTCAGGAATTGGCCGAAACGCTTCGAAATCTTCCGCAGGAAAGAAAAGATGAACTTTTGAGTCTTCCCAGCGACGAGATGTATACGCGACTTTTGATGATTCATTGGGGATTTGGAGGTTCAAAAGAGTTTAATCGGTTCGATAACCCGGCGCCTCCAATGGAGAAAAAGATTCCGCGAGGCAAACCGTTATAATCTTTTTTATTGAAAAACTCGATTTGTTGGAGTTCAAGTCCGGCAAATGACGACTGGATTGCGAAAGGGGAAAATTTCGTCCAAATTGGTTTTGGTTTTTTATTTATTGACGCGAAATGTTTATGATGATCTTAATGGAAAAATGTTTCAATTAAATATGGGGAATATTTAACGATTGTCATTTGCGTTTAAGAGTTGTTTTCGGAGCTGTTCCAGTTTTATTCGATGTTGAGGCAAAAACGGGACAGCTTCGCCTTCTCGATAAAAATCGGGAATCAATTGTTGAACAATCTTTTCTTTGAGTTGAAAAAGTCCTTGATTTGTTTTAACGCTTGTTAAAATGGGAGAATCAAAGGAATTAATTTTTTGATTTTTAATCCAAAAAGGATTCCATTGTTTTTCTGCGAGGTCGCATTTATTCAAAATCAACAAAGCATTTGAATTGTTTATGGGGCGTTCCGTTTTCTTCTTCAAAAGAAATTGATAAAATGTTTGAAAGGGATCGCTTTCCTGAGAAGTTATATCGAAAACGAACAAGAAAAGATCGGAAAATGCTATTTGCTCAAATGTCTTATTGATTCCGATTCGTTCCAATATCTGATCTGTTTGACGAAAGCCTGCTGTATCCGTTAAAATGAACGGCCAACCATTGATAACGATTTCAACCGAAATGGCGTCTCTTGTCGTTCCTGCTGTTCTGTCGACGATTGTCCGATCAAAACCGCTTAACGCATTAATCAAACTGCTTTTTCCTGCGTTTGTTGGTCCAAGAAGAAGGATTCGAAATGGCTGAACCAAATGTTCTCCCCAATTGGCCAACGAAAGAAGATGATCAATTCTCGCAAGAAGTTTCGGAAAGTTTTTTGAGGTTGTTTCCGAAGAACTCAACTCAATATTCGAAATCGATTTTTGAATTTCGAATATTTCCTGATCTAAAACGCCCGAAAATTGATCCAGAAGAATCTGAGTTGTCTTTTCAGTTTTAGCAAACGGCAATAAAGCGAGCGCTTCTTCAGATGTTGTTTGATAATTGTTTGATAACGAGGGAAGCGGAATCGCGCCATTTTTTTTTAAAACCAAAGCAATCGCCTGAAAAACAGAATCGCCGCCATGAGAATGAATCTCGATTCGTTTTTCTGATTCTAAATGAACGACGACTTCTTCAAAAGTCGATTCATCCAAACAAAAATGTCCGAACAACGGTTTGGAATTCCAGTTTTCGAAAATATTTTTTGTCGAGAGTTTATTTTTTTCAAAAGAAATCAAACTTTGTCCGTTTGCCAATCGAAAAAGTCGACAAAAAAGATCAAAAGCGTTCTCGCCTTCAAGCAAAATGGTTCCGACAGCGCCGCGTCCAGGCGGAGTAAGCCGAGAAAAATAAAGCGGAGTTTGTTCGGACATTATTCGATTCATATTTCTAACGAAAGACTCATTTCGAACAAAAGAGAATGAACGTTTTTCGTTTTGGGGATCAAGTTCGATTGGGGATTCATTTGTCTTCGTTTGTTGACAACTCGGATTTTGATTCGGAAGAAAAATTTGACTCGGTTGGCGTTATTGGAGCGGAATGAGCGTCCTTGAGAATCGGTTTGAGTTGATGAACTTTTTGAGCCGAATCGCTGGCAACGATATCAAAAGCGGTTCCGTCAACGCTTCGACGCAAAAGAAAATAAATGGTTGTCATTGAAATAATAAACCAACCGGAAAGATAACCTTGCGGAAGGAGGACAAGCCAATAATGCCAAAAAGAATTAAACAATTGCCGATGAGTTAAAAATAAAAGATCAAGTCGACAACTTATAAAATTAACGATTGCAAAACCCAAATTTCCCAATAGAATAGCAATAGCGGAATAAAAAATGAAATGAAGCGGTCGTTGACAAAGATAAGAAAAAGAACGCGAAACGGCGTCAAATCCGTCGCTTTTGTTTGTCGCAATGGCGGCAACGATAAATGGCAAACTTAATATTAATCCGTAATAGAACAAAAGAGCGCCAGCGTAAAAGGCAAGCAAAACGGGAGTCGTTATCAGCGAAAACGTTTCCATTAAAGGGATTTTGTTGAGGAAATAGAATAAACAATCGAAAATGAGGGAAAATAACAAAATTCCGCAAATTAACAAACCGACCGCTAAAAGAAATGATTTAAAATTCAGACAGGCATAACAAACGGAATTCCATAGGGAAGAACGTTGCGTTGACGCAAGGGAGACCGCTGTTTTCCTTGCCAAAATGAGACCAAAAAAAGCATAAATAAGAATTTCAAGCGAAGTAAAGTTGAATATTCGTTTTACATAATAAACGGATACTGAATGATTTAAATTGAAAATATTGGATTTTTCAATTTCCCATATCGACGTTATGGGCCAACATAACGAAGTTGGCCAAAACGGATATTGAGAAAATGACGCGAACTTCAAGCTCTGAGGACGGACGGCCATATAAGTATCCGTTTTTGTTGCAAGCCCCATTGCAAAAAAAATGACAAAAGTCATTGAAATTATCATTAAAATGTTAAACGATTTTGGAAATATTCGAAAAAGCATCGAAACCGGCAAAAGTTCCTGCCAGTCAATGCGTCGAATCGTTCCCTCATCAATATCAGTAATTCCCTTCATGATTGCTTTTTCCTGTCTTTTCGATTGAAAAACGTTCTTGTTTTTTAACTATGAATAATGAATGCTGTATTCAATTTAATTGAAATTTCAAGACCGTTGGGGTCACAAACCGACAAAACGAACAATTGACTTAAGGGGCAGAATCTGGTCGTCCATTCCAAATTTGTCTGTTTGGTTGTTTAAGATATTTGTTGAACAAGAGGCATTTGCAAACTCCCAGACTCAATCCCAACAGTTTTTCCATTAAATTATAATACAGGAAACCGAACGAATCGTCAATTATCTTCAGAGTTGGGGACAGGCAGATCTTTCAAAAAGGCAACCTCTCTTTCCAAGGCGTCTTCATTAATGCTGGAAACGCTGTATTCTTCATTTAACCAACGTTTCGCATCAATTGTTTTGCAACGCAATGAACAAAACGGCAATGCCGGATTATCATTGTCATTTGCTTCAACGTTTTTTTGACAAATCGGACATTTCATTTTCGAAAAGCCTTCGTTATTCTTTTTTTAAAAAGTTATTCTTCTGAAACCAAATCGGCAGACGGTTTTTGGTCAACCGTATTGGGAACAGGAACCGGAGCGGCCAAAACAACTTGCGACGGACGAACAACGCGATCATGAAGTTTGAATCCGACTTGAGTTTCTGCGATGACTGTATTGGCGGGATGTTCCGCATCGGGCATCATTGCGATTGATTCATGATAATTCGGATCGAAAGGTTCATGAAGAGCTTCAATTTTCTCGATATTATGCTTTTGCAAAATATTAAGAAAATCGGAATACATCATTTTCAGGCCATCGATGATTGTTTCCGGTTTAAGGTCGTTTTCTGCGGCCTTAAGAGCGCGTCCCATATTATCCCAAACAGGCAGAATGGCGCGAGCCAAGTTCATTGAGGCATATTTGCGTTCTTCCTGAAGAACCCGATTTGATCGACTACGAAAATTTTCGAGTTCTGCCAAAGAACGCAACCCAAGGTCTTTGGCTTCAGCAAGCTCATCCTTAAGTTGGTTTAATTCTTTTTCACTGATTCGAATCATTCGTTTTTGGGCTTGGCCAGCAAGTTGATCCGCGTCGTTTTTGAGGTCTTTCGTTCCTTTTTTAATATCCTTATCCTTAATGAGATTTTCATTTTCGTTTTGAATATTGTTGGCAAGTTCCTCGCTTGTTGCATCAATCGAATCTTGATGAGAATGATGTTTCGTATTTGATTCGTTTTTCATATTTTGACTTTCCTCCTTTGGGAACGATTCCTCAAAAGTTGGAATCTTTTGAGAACTCAATTTTTTTGAGGATCGACTATTTTTCGACTTGGCTGTTGAATTTGACATTATTTTCCCTTATGATCATTCAATCGGAATTGATTTTTCCAAGACTCTTTCTGGACGAAGATTTTGTGGGGCAAAACCTTCAATCAGCATAAGAATAGACTGAAAATAAGGAAAAGTTTAAACGAAGTATTTTATACTCAAGCTTGTTGAAAAGTCTTGAACGTTCAATTTGCGAGTCCTGCGTCAATGAACGGAATATTCAAACCGGAAGCCGAATAAAAATCGATATTAAGGGATATCGCCCATTTGACTCCTTGATATCTTTTCAGGGATATCTTTTCAGAAAGTTCTAAAAAACTGATTTTTCAACAAATTCAATTCGGCTCATTTCGTAAAAAACAATTCTTGCGGACAAGAGGTCCGCGTTCCTTGGGGGGTTAGAACTTCCTTTTTATGTAAAACTCAATTAAAAGTTCAAGACCGCAAACCGCAACGACGGACAACCGGTTACTGAGGGCGAAACCTGCTGCCCCGTTCGGCTTTGGTAAAACAAGCAAAATTATTCATTCGGTTTTTTATCTTTTTCTTGCGAGGAACCGAAAAACTCGCTGACAAAGTTTTTTAGTTTACTGCAAAACGACTTTCTTTCCGGGAACAAATGAACTCCTTCAACTTCAGCAAGTTTACGCAAAAGAGTTTCGTGTTCCGGGGATATTTTGGTTGGAACTTCGATAAAAACTTGAATTAATAAATCGCCTGCCATATTTCGTCGCGGCGTCGGCATTCCGTGTCCTTTCATTCGAACAACGTCTCCGTTTTGCGTTCCGGCAGGAATTTTGAGTTTTTCCGTTCCGTCAAGCGTTGGAACATCGATTTCCGCTCCCAAGGCTGCTTGAGCATAACCGATTGGAACTTGACAAACCAAATCTTGACCGTCCCGATGAAAGAACGGATGAGGTTTGATTTGAATAAAAACATAACAATCGCCTGGCGGGCCGCCATTGGGACTGCGCTCTCCTTCGCCTTGCAAACGAAGACGCGTTCCGCTGTCGACTCCCGCTGGAATTCGTATTTCTCGAACAACCTCTTTTCCGACGAGTCCCGCTCCGTGACAATCAGGGCAGGGCGTCGCAATTATTTTGCCCGCTCCCTGGCATTTGGGACAAGTTGTTTGAATCGAAAAAATCCCTGTTGATTGTTGTATTCGACCCCGACCGCCGCAATAGCGACAAGTTTCCGGTTGCGTTCCTGGGCGGGCGCCTGATCCTTGACAAGTTTCGCAAACATCTCGGCGACGAAAACGAACGTCACGCGTTACTCCTTTGGCCGCTTCATGCAGATCAAGAGTTATACTGCAACGAATGTCGGCCCCTTGACGCGTTCTGGATCGCCCCCCGCCAAAAAAGGAGCCAAAAAACGACTCGCCAAATATATCGCCAAAGGTTCCAAAAATATCGTTGACATTTTGAAAACCGCTTCCCGCTCCGTTTCGTTCGAGTCCTTCATGACCATATCGGTCATATATTTCTCGTTTCTCTTTGTTACTCAGAACTTCAAACGCTTCGGCGCATTGTTTGAATTTCTCAACGGCCTCTTCATCGCCCGGATTTCGATCCGGATGATATTTTAACGCCGCCTTGCGATAGGCTGACGCGATAACGTCCGGCGTTGCGGTTCGTTCGATTTCGAGAATTTCGTAATAGTCTGTTTTAATCATTTTTTTAACAGAAAAAGTCCTTTAAATCAAAGGCAACTAAATCAAAGGCAACGAAAGAATTTGTTTCCAATAGAAGCTTTTGAAAAAAATCATTAATCATTTATTTTGTGATAATTTGTCTTTTCTTTGTTCTATCAAATCAATTTTTGTGAAAAAACAAAACCTGTACAAAAACTTGTCCAATATCGATTTTCCCGAAGTTTTGAGAAAGGCAACATTGGACAAGCGTTAGGAAAGAACAGGATCAATTAACGAACGGAGTCAAGGGGTTGTTCCTTTTCGTCTTTTTTGATATCAGTAACAAGAGTTTCCGTTGTCAACATTAATCCGGCAATGCTTGCCGCATTGGAAATTTCTGCTTTGACAACTTTCAACGGGTCAATAATTCCGGCTTCAAGCATATCGACATATTGACCGTTATCCCCATTATAACCGGTATTGGTCGGTTTCTGAAGAACTTCATCAACAATGACGGAACCGTCCAAACCGCAGTTATTTGCAATTTGAGTTAACGGGGCAGCGAGAACGCGAGAAATGATGTCGACGCCAATTTTTTCTTCGCCGCGAACATTGGAACGAACTTTGTCAACCGCTTCGCGACATCGGAGAAGGGCAACGCCGCCGCCGGGAAGAATCCCTTCCTGCGCGGCCGCTCGTGTTGCGTGAAGAGCGTCATCAATGCGGTCTTTCCGTTGTTTCATTTCCGCTTCTGTGTAGCCGCCGACCTGAATAACTGCAACGCCGGAGCTCATTTTGGCCAAGCGTTCCTGATATTTTTCGCGATCATAATCGCTTTCGCTTTCAGAAATCAATTTATGAAGATAATCGATGCGCCCTTTAATATCGGCTTTTTTGCCCTTGCCGTCAATGATCGTTGTTGAATCTTTATCAACAACAATTTGTTTCGCTTGACCAAGTTGCGAAAGTTCGACGTTTTCAAGCTTAAGTCCAAGGTCTTCACTGATGACTTCGCCGCCCGTTAAAATCGCGATATCTTGAAGCATTGCCTTTCGACGATCGCCGAATCCTGGCGCTTTGACCGCACAAATATTGAGAATGCCCCGCAATTTATTAACGACAAGCATTGTCAATATTTCCGCATCGATATCTTCGGCAATAATCAAAAGCGGTTTGGATTGTTGAGCGACTTTTTCGAGAAGGGGAATAAGATCGCGAATATTGCTGATTTTCTTCTCATGAATCAGAATATAAGGGTCTTCCATTAAGCATTCCATAGACGTTGTATCGCTGATGAAATAAGGGGAAAGATAACCCTTGTCGAACTGCATTCCTTCAACGACTTCATAAGTTGTTTCCGCTGTTTTGCCTTCTTCAACAGTTATGACGCCGTCATTTCCAACCGATTCCATAGCTTCGGCCAAAAGATTGCCGATTTCCCGATCGTTGTTGGCGCTAATGGAACCAACGTTCGCGATTTCTTGTTTCGTTGTGACCGGTTTGGCCATTTTAGTCAATTCGGCAATGACGACGCTGACGGCTTTATCAATGCCGCGACGAATTGCTGTCGGATTACTTCCGGCCGCAATATTTCGCAAACCTTCCTTATAAATCGCGCGAGCCAGGATTGTTGCCGTTGTTGTTCCGTCGCCAGCCATATCGCCTGTTTTCGTTGCGACTTCGTTAACGAGTTTAGCGCCCATATTTTCAAATGGGTTTTCCAGTTCAATGGTTTTACTGACGGTTACGCCGTCTTTTGTAACCATTGGAGCGCCATAAGGTTTCGTACAAATAACATTTCGACCGGTTGGGCCTAATGTTACAGCGACAACATCAGCCAATTTGTTGACGCCATCGAGAATCTTTCGTCTCGCCGCATCATCAAACAGAAGTTGTTTTGCCATGATGATGAATTCCTTCTATATTTATATTGATTATGTCCGTTGGGTTGGTTTCTTTTGGATAACTGACCTTAAACAGGAAACAATAAAACAAACTGTTTTGAATTGTTTCATTGGATCAATTCTCAAAACGTTTCTGAGAGATTGGAATATCTTGTTTGAGGCCGTTATCCAGACTTCATTATTGTTTAGGATCAGGATTTGACAACTTTTGCCAAAATGTCGCTTTCGCGGAGAATTTTGTATTCGTTCCCATCGATTTCGACGTCGGATCCGGAATATTTTCCATAAATAACTTCGTCATCGACTTCGACATTCATTTTCGCGCGATCGCCGTTATCCAAAAGTCGGCCATTTCCGACGGCAATAACAATCCCTCGTTGCGGTTTTTCTTTGGCGCTGTCGGGAAGAACAATTCCGCCAGCGGTCTTTTCTTCCGCAGCCAACGGTTCGACAACAAGACGATCATCAAGAGGTCGAAGATTCAAATTTTTGCAAGCGTTCATATTTAATGTCCTTTCGTAATATTTAAATCAATTTTTTTATTTAATGATTCGGTTGGAAAGAAAACGCATTGAATTCAATAATATTGATTCAATCCCCAATAATCAATAAGCATTGAAATTACTGGTTCAGAAACATTCGATACGTTTTCCGAAGATAAGGTTAAGGGGTTTTGCGTGAATTCGGATCATTCAAGATTTCAACTTTTTGATCAACTCACTTAAAACGGTTCTTGCTTTTTTCCTCAAAGAAGACTAGAATCCCATGCCTGGCATTCCGCCCATGCCTCCCATTCCGCCTGCCATATTCGGATCGGGGCCAGCAGGTTCATCTTTGGGAATTTCGGTCAAGATACAGGAAGTTGTCAGAAGCAAAGCAGCGACGCTTGCCGCATTTTGCAAAGCGGTTCGAACGACTTTGACAGGATCAATAATCCCCGCTTCAACAAGATCGCAATAGGAATCTTTATCCGCATCATAACCGTCATTTTGACCGTTCATTTGGCGAACTCGATTAATAACGACAGCGCCGTCGACGCCAGCGTTTTCCGCAATGGCTCGCAAGGGAGCATCAAGAGCGCGTTTAACGATTTCAACGCCATAAGCTTCGTCGCCTGTCGCATTAACAGAGTCCAAAATGGGTTGACTTTTCAAAAGAGCGATTCCGCCGCCGGGAACGATTCCTTCTTCGAGAGCTGCTTTGGTTGCCGCTTGCGCGTCTTCAAAGAGAAATTTGCGCTCTTTGAGCTCAGTTTCTGTCGCGGCTCCGACTTTAATTTGAGCAACGCCGCCTGCCAATTTAGCCAATCTTTCCTGAAGTTTTTCTTTATCGTAACTGCTTGTTGTTGTTTCGATTTCCTGGCGAATTTGATTGACTCGATTTTCGATTTCCTGTTTCGAGCCTGCGCCATTAACAATCGTTGTTGAATCGCTGGAAATAATGACCTTGCTGGCTTTTCCCAAATCGGAAAGTTTAACGGCGTCAAGTTGAATTCCAAGGTCTTTGAAGATGGCGTTTGCCCCGGTCAAAACAGCAATATCGCCAAGCATTGCTTTGCGTCGATCGCCATAACCAGGCGCTTTGACAGCGGCAACTTTCAAAACGCCTCGCAATTTATTAACAACCAAAGTTGCCAACGCTTCGCCTTCGATATCTTCTGCAATGATCAAAAGCGGTTTGCTTTGTTTGCTGATTGCTTCCAAAAGGGGAACAAGTGATTTCGCGGTCGAAATTTTGTCCTCGTAAACGAGAATCAATGGATCTTCAAATTCAACGGTTTGTTCGTCCTGATCCGTAACAAAATGGGGGGACAGAAAACCGCGGTCAAATTGCATACCTTCAACGACGTCAACATAAGTTTCAAAATGTTTGCCTTCATCAACCGTTATAACGCCATTTTTTCCGACTTTGAGGAACGCTTCCGCAAGAATTTGCCCTATTGAGGAGTCATTATTTCCTGCGATTGTTGCTATTTGAGCAATTTCTTTCTTGCTTTTTTCATTGACAGGAATCGCTGTTTTAACGATTGCTTCATTAATGGCGGCAGCCCCTTTTTGAATTCCGCGAGAAAGAGCCATTGGATCGGCTCCGGCCGCGACCATTTTCAAGCCTTCCAAATAAATCGCTTCAGCCAGGACGGTTGCTGTTGTTGTTCCGTCGCCTGCGGATTGATTCGTTTTCGAGGCGGCTTCTTTGACCAGTTGAGCCCCGAGATTTTCTTCCGGGTCTTCCAATGTAATATCTTCCGCGACGGTAACGCCGTCTTTGGTAACTTTGGGAGCTCCCCAACCCTTGTCAAGAACGGCGTTTCGTCCGCGAGGACCTAGCGTACTTTTAACCGCTTTGGCCAATTTGCTGACTCCGGCAGCAATGGGAGTTCGGGCAGCGTCATCAAACGACAATTTTTTTGCCACTTTGGATTTCTCCTTATAAATTTAAGTCTGATAATCGGGTTTTCAGGTTATATTTCATAGCATTCGAAGAACGAAATTGAGTTAACCCGTCAGTTTTTCGGTTCTGATTTGTTCTTCGATTGAATTTAGCCCCGATTGGGTCATTGGGCTCTGCCTTGAAAAATCCGACTTTTAACAAGGCGGATTTGTCTCTCGGCGATTGCGTAAAATACTTTTTTACAGAATTTCCGAATTTATGATTATTGGTAAATATTGTAATATGCTTTACTTTAACGGAAAAATCTGATTGAAATCGATATAAAAGTCAATTGTTTCAGTTGTCAAAACAATCATTTTTGTTGAAAAGGAAGCAAGTTTCGTGCCAATTTATAAAAATTTTATTTATCCTGTTTTTGTTGATTGAGTTAGAAAAATCTATTTTTTTGAAAATCAGCAAAAAGCGAAAAAAAAAGATGAAAATATGTCATTTTGGCAGTCAAAAATGGCAAGGGAAAATAGGGAAAAGATCATTGACAACGAAAACTGATCCGGGCATAATGAAAAAAAGTTCGAAACGAGGTTTGAACGCGGAAAACAGAAACAAGCCTTCAGAACAATCAAGATTGTCGGGGAAATCAATGGCAACAATGCGATGTTTACAAAAGGCCATTGCGAAAAGGCCGCTGCCCGAAAGTTGCTGGATAACCTCATTTTTATGATTAACGATCAGTTATTTCTTTTGTGTTAAATCTATCAAAGGATCATTTATGAATCTTCATGCAATTGATTATGTCATTCTCGTTATTTTTTTCTCGTTGACGCTTTGGATTGGTTGGAAAACCATGCGAAAAGCCGGTCAAAGTTCGACAGAATTCTTTCTTTCGGGTCGGGCCATGCCTTGGTGGCTGCTTGGATTTTCATTGGTTGCAACAACGTTTTCTGCGGATACGCCCAATCTTGTTACAGATATCGTTCGCCAAAACGGAGTCTCAGGAAACTGGGTTTGGTGGGCGTTTCTTCCAACAGGAATGACAACCGTTTTCATTTATGCGAAATTATGGCGAAAACTTGGCGTTATGACCGATCTGGAGTTTTATGAGGTTCGATACAGCGGAAAGTCAGGGGCTTTTTTAAGAGGTTTTCGAACCTTTTATCTCGGTTTGGTTGTCAATACAATAATCATGGCGTCGGTAACGTTGGCGATCATTAAAATATTTGGCGTTATGTTGGGACTTTCGCCTTATATGACCATTCTTTTTGCCGGAACGATTACAGTCATTTTTACAACGACCGGCGGTTTTTCTGCGGTTCTTTGGGCCGACTTTGTTCTTTTTATTGTCGCGATGTTCGGTTCCATAGCGGCGGCCATAATCGTTTTGGGACTTCCGGAGATCGGCGGTCTTTCGCCCTTATTGAGTCATCCGGAGGTTGTTGGTAAACTTTCGGTTTTTCCCGACTTTTCTGACTTTTCTGCAGTTCTGACCTTGCTTGTTATTCCGCTTGCAATTCAATGGTGGAGCGCCTGGTATCCCGGCGCGGAACCGGGCGGAGGAAGCTATACAGCTCAACGAATGCTTGCGGCAAAAAATGCGTCTCATGCCATTGGGGCAACGCTTTTCTTCAATTTTTGTCATTATGCGCTTCGTCCCTGGCCCTGGATTATTGTCGCTCTTGGTTCGTTGATCTGTTTCCCGACGTTGGAATCGTTAAAATTGGCTTTTCCGCAACTCCCTGATTCGATGATTGGTCATGATATGGCGTATCCGGCCATGATGACGAAATTGCCGCCTGGTTTTTTCGGTATTGTTGTCGCTTCGCTGTTTGCGGCTTATATGTCGACGATTGCGACCCATTTAAATCTTGGTTCTTCTTATATGGTCAACGATTTATATCATCGATTTGTTAATAAAAATGCGACGGAAAAGGAATTGGTTAAAATCGGACGCATTTGGACGGTTCTTCTGATGATTTTTGCCTGTCTCATGGCGTTGTTTTTGAAAAATGCGCTCGACGCTTTTCAGATTTTGCTCATGATCGGGGCAGGAACAGGTCTGCTTTTTCTGATTCGTTGGTTTTGGTGGCGCGTCAATGCGTTCAGTGAAATTGCGGCGATGTGCCTGGCGTTGCCGATTGCCATTTATTTCAAAATGATTCATACGCCGCTTTGGACTTATCTTATGCCAGTTGAAATGATCGACGGTTCGGTAACGCTTCCCGATTATTTGAATTTCTCCGACGGTATTCAACTTGTGATAAGCGTAACGTTAACGACGATTGGTTGGGTTCTCGTAACGTTTTTGACTCCTCCGACGGACAAAAAAACGTTGCGACAATTTATCGAACGAACGGAAGCGGGCGGACCTGGTTGGAAGCATGTTGTCGAGGAAGCGCAAAAAGAGGGCGTTGTTCTCCAGGGTTGCGATAGCAAATGGAATGTTCCGGTTGGAATTCTTTGTTCCGTTATCGGTTGCGTAACGATTTATTCCGCTCTGTTTGGAAGCGGCGCTCTTCTTTATGGACAATATCGAGCTGCGGTTGTTCTGTTGACATTAACGTTGATTGGATCGTTTGTTCTGCTTAAACTCTGGAAGAAATTATGTTGAGTCAAGCGATCTGACTTCCCCATTTTTTATTGACGCTTGTTTTTATTGACGCGTTGAACTTATGTTTGACGAATTGATTTCGAAACAGGAATCTTGGATTAGAAATAACCTTATAAATGAAAGAAGGAATCCCATGAAATGGATCATTGGAAGTTTTCTTTGTTTTGTGACGCTTTTTGTTTCGTTGGCAGAAGCGCAAGACAGTTCTTATGTGATTTATAAGAATAATGATGAACCGTATCAAATTCCGCTCAAAATTCTTTTGGCCGATGCGGAGAAAGAGCTTGGCATAACGATCCAATGCGATGTCAAGGTTGAGCCTTATCTGGATCGAACCGTTAAAATAGCGCCTTGGAAATACTGGAACGATCCGGAATTGCGTCTGGCTTATTTTTTGGCTCCGCTGGATTTGAGTTTTGAAAAAATCGACGAAAAAACGTTTCGCGTCTTTGAGCCCTGGTATTATATCAGACCGCAAAACGAGGCGAAAGCGCATTTGGAACGTTTGGCGGCAATGTATCCGGATCGGGAAAGTTGGACTCAACGTCGGGCGGAGCTTCGTGAGACGATTTTGCAAACAATGGATTTATCTCCTTTGCCGAAACGGAATCCTTTGAATCCGATTTATTCTGAGCCGCGACAATATGAGGGTTATTCGGTCGAAAATGTCGCATTGGAAGTTTTGCCCGGCTATTTTGTCAGCGGAACGCTTTATCGACCGACGGAACAGGAAGGGCCATTTCCCATTGTTCTTTGTCCTCATGGACATGGGAAAGAAGGGCGTTTTCAAGACGTTGCTCAAATTCGAGCTGCGACCCTGGCTCGAATGGGAGCCATTGCTATGACCTATAGCATGTTCGCCTGGATTGAGGAGGAATCGCCGCTTCTGCTGACAGATCATCGGGTTCCTTTCGCTGGAACAATGCAAACCTGGACGACAATGCGGGTTCTCGACTTTTTGACGTCGCTGGATCAAGTTGATGCAGAACGGATCGGGATAACAGGGGAATCGGGCGGCGGAACGCAGACGTTTTTGGCAACCGCTCTGGATGATCGCATCAAAGTTGCGGTTCCGACCGTTATGGTTTCGGCTCATTTTTATGGCGGATGTCCCTGCGAAAGCGGACTTCCTTTTCATATTTTGTGCGGCGGAACCTGTAACGCGGAAATCGCTGCAATGGCCGCTCCCCGACCGCTTCATTTAACTGCAGTAAAACAGGACTGGACCTGCAATACGCCCGATGTTGAATTTCCCTATATTCAAAATATTTATGGATTTTATGACGCAAAAGAGAATGTCGAATATGCCATTTTTGACGAGCCGCATGATTACGGAGAGAGTAAACGTCAGGCGATGTATCCGTTTATGGCGAAACATTTGGGACTTGATCTTTCCCGGGTCGATGAGTCCAAAGTTGTTATTGAGCCGCGAGAACAAATGCTTCTTTTCGGAACGAACGGCGAGAACTATCCGGAAGACGGAATTCAAAACATCGATGAGCTTCGAGAGGTTTTCAAAGCGCAAAAACCTTGATCCATAAGAAATCAATGATTCAAAAAGATTAATACGGTTTTTTTTGATTTCGTTTAAAGAAAACAAAGCATCTGACGATCATTCCAAAAAGAGATTGAATGATCGTCAGATGAGAAAAGGGAAACACGAACAGACTACAGTCTAAACGCTAAACAATGAATTCAGGAAAGAAATTCAAAAGTTTTCGTCTGATCCTGAAGAACTGTATATTTTTTCATAGGGGCTCGTTGAACGGGGAAAGACATCTCTGGCCCAAGGGGCTTTATTGTCAGGGTTGGTATCTGCCCTGAGATAATGTCATTATGCCCAGGGGTCTTCAACACCAGGGTTGGTGTCTGAAGGTGTTTCTGTGACAACACTTAGCATTATAATATTCGGGACTTCGAATAAGTTAATTTCAACTTCTGGTGTTTCATAATTCCTTCTTTCGGAATTACTGGATTTAATTTCAGTCATTTTTTTCTCTCCTTTTTTTAAGATGAATAAACATAATCATTAAAAAACAATGACCATGTCTGCTTATCCATGAAACTGTTTCAAGTGGATTATCGAGTTTTATCGATATTTTTCAAAAGACATTTATAATGTTTTATACTACTGGCATCTTGTTTAATTTTTTCCTCCCCGTTTCTTTGGGGGAAACGGGGAGATGAGGTTGAGTTGACCGTAAGAGGTAAACTCATGTAACTCAAAAGATCGCTTCGAGGAGTGACTCGTCAAAGGTTGAGTCTTTTTCTTCGTCTGTCACGTATTCATTGCCGAAGTCAAATGAAAAATCATTCGTTTCTGATTCGTCATCAAAATTCTGCCAATAAGTATCGATCAAGGCGTCGTCGGTTTCGGCGTCATCAGTAACAGGTTTGGCAGATTTTGATTGCGGTGTGTTTTCGTATCCAATGAAGTTCTCAACGTCCAAAGGAGCTGTGAGAACCGAGGGAGAAATGCCCGTTTCAGAGACAGCGACAACTTCTCCCCCGGCCACGTTCGGCAACTCTGATAAGTAGGGGTTCGTCGAAAAGGCAGAATCGATATAATCAGAGCCACCAAATGCGGGTTCAATATAACTTGTTTCGGGTTCGGTATTACTTGTTGTGGGTACGGTATGATTTGTTACGAAATAAGGCTGGGAATTACGAACGCCATTTTCATCAATGAAGGAGAGGGTAATCGGATTGGTTTGATCAGCTTCGCCTGCATTATAAAGATGCAATGCGGTAAATGATTTTGTTCCGGCTTCGACGATTGATTCTTCATTATCGCCCCAATTAACAACCCATTGACTGATTGACCGACAGGTCGGTTGAACATTGATGGACAATGCAACCAATTGATTGTTCATGAATCCCGTTGTGCTGGATGTCGCAGAAACCTGATTGGATTCGATTGTAATCGTTGTTTCAAAGGTGACTCGAACTGTATTGTTCACCAAAATGGCCATGGAAACAGTATGAGTACCGACATTCAACCCCAGGGAGTCGGCAGTGAGGGTCTTTTTAGTTTTAACTTCGTACTTGCCATCGCCGTTGATATCAATGGCATATTCTGGCTCGGAAATTCCAGATGAGGTGAGCTCTGTGGAACTTCCTTTAAGTATGGAAATGTTCGTCAGTCCACTCAGGTTGACACTGTTGGGGAATGTAACCTCATTACCGTTTTGATCTTTGGGTATAATATAGGTCAGCACATCCTCTGAAACATCATTGAACCGATACGTTTGATTGTCTTCAATTGCCAACGTTCCATTACCAATAGAATCATAGATCCCATCCGTGATGGTACATGTTGTATCCGCCATGAGAACTAAACCACCACCTAAATTATCCGCAGTGTTATGGGTGATTGATGTATAGCTTCCCGAAAAAGTCAAGCTGGCAGTAGGTACTCCATCTGAAGGGAGTGTTGTAAGTGAACCACTTGTGATAGCGCCACCATTGGCTTCCGTAGCATTCTCGGCATAGTTCATATAAAACGTACAGCCATCAACGGTCAATGTTCCGATATTGGCCACACCGCCTCCGAAGCCAGCTTTGTTCTCCTCAAAAAAGCTGTCTTGCAAAATCATACTTTGAGGATTCGAAGAATCTTGAGTGTTAAAGATTGCTCCCCCTTTATCGTTGGCCTGGTTTTTGGTGAAGTCAGCATCAATGGTTGCTGATCCGGAATTAAAGATTGCTCCCCCATTTTTCTCCGTTTTATTTTCGGTAAAGACTGTGTCTAAAATATCTAAGGTGCCGGAATTCAAAATTGCACCTCCGCCAGCGGGGGCGAAATTGTTACTGAAAAGTACCACTTGGGGGTCAGTATGATAATCAATGTCAACTGTTCCAAGGTTGTAGATTGCACCACCATAACCGCTGTCTGATTTGTTGACGAGGGCAGTTACTTTGTTATAATTAAACTTGCCATTAGCAAGTGAAACGGAACCGTTGGTTTCATTATAAATAGCCCCTCCATAATTGGAGAAATTATATTCAAACGTAAAGCCGGTACTAGATCCGGAAATAGATAAATTGGGGCCTGAATTCTGCTGACTCAAGTTGTTATTATAAATCGCTCCCCCTTTCGGAGCTTCATTTCCTTTAAATGTTACCGCTCCAATAGTAGCACTGATATAGTTACTGATAGCACCCCCGCCAGTGCCTGCTTTATTATAATAAAAACTGGATTCATCACTGATTGTCAGTTGAGTGGTGGCGTCGATATACGCATTTTGAATGGCTCCCCCATAAGCAGTTGCGTAATTGCTCGTAAAAGAGCCCGCAATCTCCAGTGATCCGCCATTCCAAATGGCACCTCCATTGATGCCTTTATTCTTTTCAAAAGTAGTTTGGGCCGCTTCCATTGTAGCAAGATTGTAAATAGCACCGCCGTAAGCGTACAAATCTTTTTCAGAATAATAACCATTCTCCGTGAAAGAGACGTCTTGAAGAGTAACATTGCTGCTACCGTCTTGATTAAAAAAGGCACCGCCATAACAGGCAAAATTTTTCTCGAAAATACAAAGGTTGAGTGCTACAGAGGTGCCTTCAGCATTGGAGTTAAAGATGGCTCCCCCTTTCGAGACATTAGAACTCTCGTCGAATACGATGTTTTCTGTGAATGTTGCATAGGTGATATTGGCAATTCCCCAGTTTGAAATGGCACCACCATTTCCCTTTGCGGAGTTTGTGCTGAATGCTGAAACATTGGTATTATCATCAGCAGTAATAGTAAGATTACCTTTACGACTGCCAATGACCGCATTGTTGATCGCTCCACCATTCACGTCAGCAGTATTCCCTGTGAATGTGTTTCTACCCGAAAGCGTCAATGTTCCGTAATTAAGAATAGCCCCACCACTATTTTGGGCCGTATTACCGGTAAAGGTACTTCCTGTAATAGTGAAGTTGGGACATGCGGTGAAAATAGCCCCGCCATTATTTTGGGCCGTATTACCGGTAAAGGTGCAGGACGTTACTGATACAGATTCGACACGAGACTCGGTAGCAGCGACAAGAGCACCACCCCGAAAGGCAGAATTGCTTGTAAATGTTGAATTGCTAATGCTCAAAGTCGCTTTTTGTGCATCGGAGATCTCCGAGCTGATGTATTTGTCATTATAAACAGCCCCACCATTCAACGCAGCGGTGTTTTCTCCAAAAGAGGCATAATCGATTGTGGCAGCGCCCCAGTTTCCGATGGCTCCTCCGGTATTGGCTGTGTTGTTAGTGAATTCGACAGGGTTTTGCGTTGTTCCGGTTATAGTCAATATTCCGCGGTATGCATTGTTATCATATTTGAAATACGTATTACAGATAGCACCGCCCTGGATACCAGCTTCATTATCGGAAAACGAATTTGATTCAGCGATATCTAAGTTACCTGAATTGAAAATCGCTCCCCCTTTCCACGCTTTATTTGAACTAAAGCTGTTTCCCGTTTCCAATTCGATTGCACCCAAGTTGAAAATGGCACCGCCTGTGACGCTATAGCCGGAGTTGCTTGATAAGCCATTATTTTCGAATTGTGTGTTGATAATGGTTGCATTGGAGTTAAGAGCATTATAGAGGGCACCACCAAGAATATCAAATTCCAAGCTGCTTTGAGCGTTTTCAATAAATTTAACATTATTAAGCGTGAGTCCGAATGACGTATCAGGAGTTTGATCCGCACCATTATAGATGGCCCCGCCTTTGCGAACTATAACCTCAGACGTGTCAGAATAAAAGTCATTCGATTCGAAATAAGACGAATTGATTGTGGCTTGGGCAAAGTTTGTAATAGCGCCACCGTTAATTCTACTTTCGTTTCCAATAAACGTCGCGGTTGGGTCTTGGCTCGTATTTGTGTTAATAGTCAACACGCCACTGCGGGATTTGGTACCTGTTGTATAATAATTAAAAATGGCCCCGCCGCTAGTAGTGGCTCTGTTATCCGTGAAAGTCACCGATTTGGTGTTGTATTCAAGTGTCAATGAGCCATCGTTTGAGATGGCTCCGCCATATGACGCGTCATTCCCATTAAAAGATACATTATTGATCGTCATTGTGCCGGAATTATGGATAGCACCGCCGTAACCGTTTTGTGCGCTGTTGCCCGTAAAGTCACAGTTCGTGATAGTGACAGTGCTGTCTGGACCATTAGCCAAAGCACCGCCATATAAGGCATTGTTCGCGCGGAATGTAATATTCTCAAGAGCCAGGGTACCGGCTTTGGTTTTGCGAATTGATCCTCCGGTTGAACCATCTGAAGAACCTTGGGTGAAATTAAAATTCTTGATTGTTACGGTGCCTTCAGTGTTCGAAATATCGAAATGCCTACTTCCATTAATGGTAATAGTAATCGGGGTTGCAACAGAAGTAGCGTCTATCGTAATCGCTTTATCAATTGTCAATGTACCAGTCAAGAAGATCGTCTCGGCAGAAAGGTTACTATTGAAGACAATGGTAGTCCCCGCTGTGGCTGTTTCAATAGCGTGGGCTAATGAACCTTCACCCGTTGAGTTTGCATTCGTAACAGTAATTGAATTATCGGCACTTGTAGGTAATGCATTATTTAATGAATTGGCCGTTGCAGAAATGTCTTGATTGTCCAAAATTTCCTGTGTTATGAAGCCCGCAGAAGGAGCTGGCGTTTTTCCTATGTTAACGCTCAAAAGCTGACGTTCTTCCAAAGATTCCAGTTTTAATAAACGAGTCGAAAATCGAGACTCTTTACGAGAATCTGTTTGGTTTGATTTGGTTAATCGATTAAGAATTTTTATTAGAAACATCACGTCATCCCTTTTCAAAAGATCAATGAATTATCATGTGATTATTAAGCCAATTTCAGTAAAAGATCAGCGACAAGGAGTCGACTTATTGTGCGATATTCGATGGGGGTTACACAAATCTGACTTCCTACCGACCTTGTAGGTTTCATTATAATCAATAATTCGTAACAAGCAAGAAAAAAATTTCATTATTTTTGAAATTTATCAAAAAATTTTTTAGAAAATTTGTTTTCAGCTTAAAATTAAGGGAAATTGCTCTTGCAAAAAAAATCAAAAAATTTTATTTTTAAGCAAAAACTCAAAAAAAATCAATTTGACAGCCAGGGTCAAGCGTTCAAAAAAACCGTCTTTATTCTATTTAAGACGATTGTAACGATTGAGTAATGGATCGAGAAGAATTCAACGAACAGCTTTGAACGATCAGCTATTGAAGTTTTTTGGTGAGGCGTCGGGCAAGATAAAGAGCGATGGAGCCAGCGAGCAGGTCGGCGGTCAGTCGAGCCCAAAAGACCCCAGTGAGCCATTCGAGAGAAAGAGCAAGAAAAGATAAAGGGACGAGAAATCCGAAAATACGTAACGCGATCAGTAATGCCGATATGATCGGATGCCCGCAACCGGTATAAAAAAAGGTCGCAAAACGATGAACTTCAACCATACAAAAACCAGGAGCAACAATGCGTAAATAGAGAATCATAATCGGTAAAATCGTTTCATCTTGCGTAAAAATACGAGCTAACGACTCGGCAAAGATAAATAAAAGAGTTCCAGTTATGACTAATAATATAAGAGCCGCACGCATTGCAACTCGACGGCATTGATGAATTCTTGAATAAAGTCCAGCGCCATAATTCTGAGCAATCATCGGCATGAGCGCCATTCCTAAAGACATCGGCAGAACAAACGCAATGAGTTCAATGCGTCCGGCAGTCGAAACGGCGGCGACGGCTTTGTCACTGAATCGGGCTAAAATCGCGGTTATGATCGTATTGCCGAGCGGAATTAAGAGCAAACCTAAAATGGCAGGAAAAGCAAATTTTAAAATGAGTCTCCGCGTCTGCGTCATGAGTCGGTTGCAAAAAACGGAAGTAGTGAGAAAATGGTAACGAAAATGGAGTTGTCCTAACATAACCAGAGCGCTCAAGCCCTGGGCAATAACGGTTGCCATCGCCGCGCCGGCAATCCCCATTTTTGGCATTCCGGCATATCCGAAAATGAAAATGGGATCCAGAACGATGTTCAAAAGAAGTCCTCCCAGCATCATAATGCCAGCGGTTCGCGTCGATCCAACAGACATAAAAATGTTGTTGCCTGTAGATCCGAGCGCCGCTGTCGCCGCGCCGCCCAGATACCAAATCGACATGTATTTGCGAATGCCCGGTAAAACCTCGTTGCCAGCTCCTAAATACAGAAACGTTTCCTCCATGAAATAAAAACCGAGTAAACCAAGGAAAATCGCCAGGATAAAGGAATAAACGAGCCCCGCCGTAATTAAATGCGAAGCCTTTCGACGCTTCTTGCCGCCAAACGCCTGAGAAGTCGAAACCATAACGCCGGTCGCAAATCCGCTGAAAATGAAGCTGAAAAACATCACAATGGGAAAGGAATATCCCATCGCGGCCAACTCCCGCCAATCATTCATCTGGCTGACAAAATAGGTATCGGCTAAATTGTAACCAGAAATGGCAATCGTTCCAGGAAGCATCGATAAAGCAGATAAAAACATAGTCCGCCCAATCGGGGCAGAAATAAAGGCCGGAGAATTTCGTTTCATTAATGTTGGACGTTGGAGTTGAGCGAAACCATTTTTAACAACCGAATCGCAAGATTTCGCCCGTCAGCAGACAGCATTGACGGGCTTTTGAAGAAATGAATCAGAAAAACAATCCATATGAAAAATGGTTTGAAAAAAAGAACAGCGAGATTAAACGTCGCGGAATCTTTAATGAAAACCAGAAACCCCGGATTTTTGAACAACCGGGATTTCGTATAAAGTCGTTAAAAGTTGTTTTTTCGGACGCTATCTCGTCCGTTTGGGTTGACAAGGCGTCCGCGCTCCAAAGGGAAGGGTTAAAACAATCTTTTATTTCTGACCATTGATTTCTTTTTCATATTTCTTGTATCGTTCTTCGCGCCGTTGACGACGACGGGTTCGCCAGTTGGAGAAGAATTCACGCGAACGTTGACAGGCGGCATAAAGAGCGGGAACGAAAACGATTCCGACACAGGTTGCCAGGACCATTCCGGAAAAGGTTGTTATGCCGATCGCCTGACGACTTCCGGCTCCGGCGCCTGTTGCGATAACCAGGGGGAAAACGCCGACAATAAAGGAAATCGCCGTCATTAAAACGGCACGAAATCGCTGACTCGCTCCCCGTTGAGCCGCTTCAAAAATATCGGTTCCCGACTCACGCTCAACTTTTGAAAACTCGACCATCAAAATGGCGTTTTTGCTCGCCAAACCGATGAGCATGATTAATCCCAACTGCGCATAAATGCTGAGAAACATCATTTTTCCGCATATCAAGCAAAGGAAGAGCCCCAACATTGCCCCCAGGGTTGCGACGGAAACCGATAACAGAACGGGAATCGGAATTGTCCAACTTTCATATTGAGCGACAAGGAACAAATAACCGAAGACAATCGCCAAGGCTAAGAGATAAACGATATTGCCCTGATTCTGTCTTTCCTGAAAACTCATTCCAGTCCATTCGACATGCAAATTTTCAGGAATTTCAATATTTTCGATTTTCTTCATATATTCGCTTGAACTGATAGCCAAAGGAACAGCCGTAACCTTTGCGGCCGTCCATTGATTGAATCGCTGAATAATACGCGGTCCAATCGTATACTTAACTTCGCCGAGAGAACTGAATGGAACCATTTCGCCATATTGATTCGGAATGTTGATATTGTAAATATCATCCAAAACGCCGCGTTCCAAGGCGTCCGCCTGCATTTTGACCTTAAAAACAAAGCCGGACATATTGAAGTCGTTAATATAGAACGAAGCAAGTTTGCCCTGAAGCGTCGTAAAAATCTGATTGATCGCAACGCCCATTCGCTCGGCTTTATCTCGATCGATTTCCAATTCAAGCTGGGGGGTTTCTGCATTATAGGACGAAGTTGCAAACATTGTCTGCTTTTGACCGTCAGAACTTTGCAGATTTGATATCGAACCAACGAATTGCTGCATATGTTGAGAGAACTCTTGCGGATCAATATCGCCGTTGACGCAGACGTTGACTTCCGTTCCCATACCGAGCCCCATAATGGCCGGCGGCGTCATACAAATGATTCTTGCTTCCGGATTGTTGTTACAAATATTCTGGATTTTTTGCAAAATAGCCGATAATTGCAATTCAGGAGTTTTTCGTTTGCTCCAATCATCCAACTGAATAATGGCCAATCCGACATTTTCGCCATGACCGCCAGTAAAACTGAATCCGCTGACCAACATAATGTCGGCCGTTCCGTCAACCTGCCCAAATTGTTCGTTGAGTTCGGAAAGAACTTTGGTTGTTCGAGCTAAAGAAGCTCCAGGCGGAAGTTCAATCGACGCCATAATGACTCCCTTGTCTTCATCAGGAAGGAATGACGAAGGAAGAGTGTTATAAAGTAAATAATTCGCATATAAAACGCCGCCAAAAAGGATCATTGTTAAAATGGCGCGTCGAACGAGAATATTTGTGAGGGAAAGATAAATTCTTTTCGAGAAATTCAAAGGAATATTGAACCAGAAAAAGAGATCGTATTTTTTCGGCTTCGGGCGATGAAGCAACAAAACGCAGAGAGCCGGACTCAAAGTTAAGGCGTTGATTGTCGATAAACTGAGGGATATGCACATCGTAACGGCAAACTGTTTATAAATTTCGCCGACCATTCCGCCATAAAAACAGACCGGAACATAAATCGCAATGGTTACTAAAGTCGTTGCAATAACAGCTCCCGTAATCTGATGCATTCCGACTTGCGTCGCTTCTTTGGGGGAAAGCCCCTTTTCGATATTTGACATAACATTTTCAACGACAACAATGGCGTCGTCGACCAATGACCCAATAACGAGAATCAGCCCGAACATCGTTAAAAGGTTGATGCTGTATCCCAACATCATCATGAACGTAAAGGTTCCCAATAAGGAAACAGGAATGGCAATCGCCGGAATGAGCGTTGCCCGCCAGTCCTGAAGGAAGAGATATGTAATGCCGATAACAAGCAACAAGGCAGTAACGAGCGTTGTAACGATTTCTTTCAATGTAATTTTGATATATTCCGTCGGGTCATACATAACTTTATAGGAAACGCCGTCAGGAAAACGTTTTGCGATTTCGTCAATTTTCGCTCTCGCCGCTTTAACCGTTGTCAAAGCGTTCGCGTCATTGTTTCGATAAATACCGAGTCCGACGCTTTCGCCGCCGTTGGAAATAGCGCCGCCGGAAACGGTTTCCGGTCCCAATTCAATGCGGGCAATGTCGCCCAATTTGGTAATGCTGCCGTCTTTATCGCTTCGAACAATAATATTGCTGAATTGTTCCGGAGTTTTAAGTCGACCGAGAACGTTGACCTTTAATTGGATATAATCGTTGCTTTTTTCAACGCCGACTGAACCGGCCGCCGCCTGAATGTTTTGAGTTTGAATAGCGTTAGAGATTTCACTAACGGAAATTCCCATTGCCGACATACGAACAGGGTCGAGCCAGATTCGCATACTGTATTCTTCACCGCCCATAATGTCTGCGCCGCTTACGCCGTCAACGCGGGCGACGTCGTCCCGAATGTTTGTGCGGACATAATTACATAAATCCATAACGGACATTTTATCGGGATCGGCGAAAAAGGCGACCATACAGAGAATATCGCTGGAGCGTTTATAGACCTGAATTCCCTGATTTTTAACTTCCTGGGGCAAGACCGGTTCGGCGCGTTTGACCGCGTTTTGAACGTTGACCTGCGCCATATCGTCATCGGTTCCATATTTGAATGTAATTGTACAGGAATAGCTTCCAGTATTATCGCATTCGGAGGAAAAATAGAGAAGATTTTCCAGGCCGTTGAGTTCCGCTTCAATTGGCGCGGCGATTGTATCGGCGATAACTTGAGCGCTGGCGCCGACATAAACTGTCGAAATATTAACGGTTGGCGGGGCAATTTCCGGATATTCCGCGACAGGAAGTCGAAAAATACAGATCGTTCCCGCCAAAATCATCAGAAGACTGATAACAATTGCCAGTTTTGGTCGACTGATAAATAGTTGAGAAATCATTTATTGTTATCCTCCCGATAAACCGGTTTAACTTCGGCGCCAGGCATAACTTTATGCGTTCCATCAATGATAACGATTTCATCTGCCTGAAGACCAGTCTGAACCGTTTTAAATTCGCCGTCTCCGATTCCGACCATTATATCCCGTCGTTCGGCTTTATTGGTTTTGGGGTCAACGACATAAACGAAATAACCTTTCGCGTCGAAAAGAATGGCGGAAACGCGAACAGCGGGTCGGGGTTCTGTTGCTTTTTGCACAAGCATTAAGGAAGCGACGCCGCCAGGATTCAAATGATGTTTTTCATTTTTAAAGGTTGCCCAAACGCGAATCGTATCCGTATTCGAATTGATTTCGTTGTCGATAAACGAAATCAATCCCGGTTCATCATAAGACGAATCGTCGGCCAATTTCAACTTAAGCGTTGCGGTTTGCTTTAATTTTTCGACATTACCGAAATAAGTAACGAAATCTTTTTGGCTGATCGAAAAACGGACATAAATGGGATCAATTTGAGAAACAGTAATCAATGGTTGACTGTTCGGGGTCACATAATTGCCGGTTGTATAAGTCAAACGGCCTGTTTGGCCAGTAATCATCGAATAAATTTTCGTTTGTTTAAGATCGTCTTCGGCAAGGACCAAATCGGCAATCGCCCCTTCAAGTTCGGCTTCTGTTGCGGTCAAATCCGCTTTTGCGCCTTCCAGATTAGCTTTTAAGGCTTCTAAAACGCTCAATGAATTTTCAACAATGTCTTTTGTGTGAACTTTTTTTTCATATAATTCAACATTTCGATTGTAATCGTTTTGAGCATAATTGACTTTTGCTTCGATTTGACGAATATTGGCTTTATGGCTCTCGATTTTAGCTCTGTTTTGCGCAACTTTTGCCTTATGGGAATTGACCGCAGCCAGATAACGAATATCTTCAATTTCAAAGAGGAGTTGTCCTTTTTCGACCATATCTCCTTCTTTAAAAGCGATATTAATAATATTTCCAGAAATACGCGCAACGGCTTGAACTTTTTCGATCGGTTCAAAGGTTGCAGGATATTTTTTTATCATTTCTGGTTGCCATTGGATTACCTTTTCGACAAGGACCGTTTGAATAACGGGCGCTTGTTCTCCTGATTGCGCGAAACAAACAGTTGAGTAAAACAATCCAAAAAGAGTTAACATTCTAACGAATGATTTAAGCACAGAAAAACTCCTTTTATTCTTATTTTCAATGTTGATATTTAATGGTTTCAGCGATGTCAACCCCAAACCGGCAAAACCGGAATGGTCAACAGGGGCATTTCGTCTTGACGCTTCGTTGTCAGGCTTGCGTTTGAACGATCTGAGATTTTAACAGATTTAACTTAATCCTTATCGATCTTTTTGAGAAAGGCATATGTCCAGCAAATATCCAGATTAAATGATATTTCCTTCATATTTTATCATTGAGAAAAAAATCGTCAATGTCATAATGAAGTTGCCGCTATATGTTTCTTCGTTTATAGTTTTTTATTTAATAAAGTTTGCGAAAAAGTTGATTTTTTAACATTATTCTAAAAACGGCGATTTTTTGTAAATTGATCATTCGCAGAATCGACAGAAAAAACGTTTCAACTTCGGAATTAATGAAGATCGATACTCCTGTTTTGTTAGGACAAAATCGTTGAGTTCGCAAGTTCGACAGCGAAAAGAATTATCAAAAGCGATATTTTCAGGGCATTTCGGCTTGGCTGTTAAGAATTGTGTTGCAAAAAATATGATTTTCATTTTTTTTAATAAATGATGCCATTCATTCCCGTTTTTTTTAATGATCTGATCGTTTTTAATTGTCAAAAAACTCTAAGTCTCAATAGACGTTTCGACAGAGTCCGAATTGTTCGTTATTTTCTGAAAAGCATCAATAATCTGTTCCTGAAGAGAGTCGCGACATTCTGTTGTCAAGGGATGAACAATATCAAGATAATAATTGGTTTCAGATTCGACTGCTTTTGGATAATCAATCGATTTTCCGCAAAAGTTGCAATAACGAGCTTGAATCTGATTTTTATGAGAACAGTTTGGGCAATTTAACATTCTCTTTCGATTTGGCATGGCAACAAACAATCCGTTATCTCCCTCAATGATTTTGAGATCTCTAATAACGAATGAATGATCAATTGTAATAGAACAAAAAGCACGCAAACGATCAATTGACGAATAAACCGGTTTGATTCTAATATCAGTAACGTTAATCATTTTTTCATAGCCAATATGTTGATTAATTTTTCTATATTCCAGAGTTAATAAAAAAGTCAGGAAATTTGATTCAAGTCAGTTAAAAATACTGAACATTGGGGACGCTGCCAAAACGGCAAGCGAGTCTTGAAAACAAAGCAAATATTCCGATCAACGGAAGACAATTTGGACAACAGATTCCGGCATTTCGTAATCTGCTGATCGTTGTCGGGTTTGCGATCTGGGCCATTTTGGATTTTCAATTGGCTTGAGTTTCGACGTCAAAAACGGAAATAACCGTTCAGGTCAAAAAACAATGGAAAAAAACTTTGAAAACAAAAAATGTTTAGAATTGCGAAACGATAAAATAGCGTTTATTCATTCAAGAAACTCTCATTCTTTTATAGTAAGACAAAGAGTCAGCAAAATGACAGAAAAGAAAGAATTATTCTAAAATTGTTAAGAAAAAAGAGAAATTTTAAGTTTCTGTTGAAAAACGTTATCGAAGAGGTTGGAAACAGCAACGACAAATGAGTTTTAAAATGAAAAAAACTCAATTTTATCGAAGTCCATTTTTATGCGATTCGGAAACAACGTCTTAAAAATCAGACGGAACAGAATCTGACGTTATTTTTGGCTAATGACTTTTTGATAATTGCCAATGGTTGTTTTGGGAAACTTTTGTTCAAAATGCAAAGCGCGAAGAATTTTTCCCTGATCTTCTTCGGTCAAGCGACGAATTAATTTATGTTCGCTCTCGATTTTGATCGTTTTTCCAAAAAAGATTTTTCCTTTCGGAAAGACGGTTATCGAAAATTTTTCAGGAAAACATTTTTCCTGTTTGAGATATTCGTTGATATTTATTCTGGCAAAAGATGTTATTGCGCCGGGATTCAAATAAATATTAAGTCGAGTATAAGCATCGATAAAAAGAAAATAATCGTTTGCATGAAGAAGTTCATCAAACGCCAGAGTTTTAATTCGATAGTCAATCCATTTGCTTTGAAAAAGGAGTTCTCCAGAATCGTTTTTTGAGCAGTCGAAAACCGGAACAAGCATAAAATTGCAGAATTTATCGTCTTTTTCTTTGAGTTTTTCCGTTATTCTTTTGATAAAATCATCGATTTCCGAATTCATCAATGTTGTTTGAATACGATGAATCGGATCAAGAATTGTAAAAGAGTCCGTTTCTTGTCGATATATAATGATTTCGCCATTATTGCCAATGAAATCAAAGATATTTCCGTCGCAAAAAATGGTTGATGTTTCAATTGTGATAATTGTATCATCTTTTTCCATTTTGACTTTATTATCAATACGGAATCGATTGATTTCTGAAATTGATTGAGCGTTGAGTTGGCCCGTCATAACAAGAAAAGTCAAAAGAATTCCCGAGAATATTTTTCCTGACAAAGGCAAGATCTTTTCGTTTCGTCTATTATTTTCAAAGTCCATTTTCAAGTCAACTCGATTAGGGTCAAGACGATGACAAAGTCCGCTCGTTGACCGACAACAACGGCGGATCATGAGGACGAACTCTGTCGTCCATTCGGTTTCGACCAAATCAAAAGATTGGGTCAAAACCGATTATTCAGGAAGCGATATCCAATAATTGATCTCGTCAACGAACAACGCCATTAACAGTTGCCTCATTTTTAAAAATTCTCAATGATATTTGAGACATTTAAAAAACGATTGTTGACGTTGATCTGGATGACAATGGATTATTTTGGAAGCGTCAGCAACGACAGAGATAAACTGAAGGCGAAGCTTGCATAAAGACCCGATACGGATCAATGACCCAATGAGTAACGCTTTTCATTTGGGGGAAAGAGTACACATCATTTTTTTGCCCATTTGTTTGGGCGGCGATTCCAATTTCGCGATATCTTCCAATTGAGCCAAGACAGACGCCAATAATTTCTCGCCTTCGCTAATATGCGCCATTTCCCGACCTCGAAAGAGTACGGAAATTAGAACTTTATCCTTTTTTTCCAAAAACTCGCGAGCTTTATTGACCTTAACCTGAACGTCATGTTCGCCTGTTTTGGGCCGCAAACGAAGTTCTTTTAATTGTTGACGCGACGTTTGTTGCTTTGCCGTTCGTTTTTTCTGTTGATATTTGTATTTTCCGTAGTCCATAATACGGCAAACTGGCGGTTTGGCATTTGACGCGACTTCAACCAAATCAAGATTAAGACTCCTTGCTCTGGACAACGCTTCCGCGCTGCTCATAACGCCGAGTTGTTCCCCTTCGTTCGAGATAACTCGAACATGAGGAATTCTGATCATTTCATTGACTCGTTGAACGTTTCCCTTAATGTTATTGTTTTCCATCCTCCCCTGTGCCATTGACTCCTCAATATAACTAGGATTAAAAAGACCTGTCTTTGACGATAAAATGCTTGACGGACATTGAACTTTGGGATAACCCAAAAGAACAAACGTTCTGGTTTCGGGCAAATTAATGACGAAAAAATACGTTTTGAGTTTTCAAAACAAAAATCGAATTCATTTCAATATAAAATAACGAAATGAACAAGCAATTTAATCAATCAGAATAACAGGATAAAACTGAACAATCGAAATAATGGTTAATATTTGAAAATTTGGAATTATTGAATTATAAAACTAATCTGAATCTCTTGGGATGAAGAAAGAAGGCAATAATGAGTCCTTCGAATAAGTTCGAAGGAGACAGGCCGGGAAAATCTCATAAAACAATATTTCCGAACAATTATTATGAAAAGAATTAACCGTTCTTTTCATAAAACTAAAATAATTGTAATCCGTTTGTTGCAAAAAAGCAATAGGAATTCAAAAATAAGTTTAACGTCGAACAGGAATTCCTTTGTCGGCAAGAAAATCTTTCATTTGCTTAATGGAAAAAGTACCAAAATGGGCAATTGAGGCAACAAGCAGCGCATCGGCATGAGCATCAACAACAGCCTCATAAAGATGCTCTAACGTTCCGGCTCCTCCTGAGGCAATGACAGGAACGCGAACGGCATCGGCAATAGCCCGAGTCATTGGGATATCATAGCCGGTTAATTTCCCATCCGTATCCATACTTGTTGGCAAAATGGCGCCAGCGCCGCGTTTTTCAACTTCTTGAGCCCATTCAACGGCGTCGATTCCTGTTCCGTGAGTTCCGCCTCGAATGACAACTTCAAATCCGGAAGGAAGCGTTGCGTTCGATTTTGTATCGATTGCAACGGTTATTTTATCAGAACCAAATTTTTGAGCTGCTTCGCTTATCAACTGCGGATTTTTGACGGCGGCGCTATTTATTGATAATTTGGAAACGCCGATACCCAACATTTCCTGAATATCATCAACAGAACGGATTCCTCCTCCAACGGTCAGCGGAATGGAAATTTGAGCAACGGTTCGTTTGACAGCGTCAATGAGCGTTTTTCGTCCTTCGATGGTTGCTGTTATATCGAGAAAAACGAGTTCATCTGCCCCAGCGTCGCTATAAATTTTTGCGTTTTCTGCCGGGTCGCCGACTTCTTTCAGATCAACAAAATTGACCCCTTTAACCAATCGACCGTCTTTAACATCCAAACAAGGAATAATTCTTCGATAATCCATTTTATAACCGACTATTGCATTATAAACCAAAAATATTTTATAACCAGGGTTTCACGAATCGAATTTTCGAGAAAACCGGTTCCTCCAAAAAGCGTTAATTTAAGAAAAAAACAAATCAAGTATGACTTTGCCCTAACAATCCGTTTCTTTTGTCAAGTTGATTCAGAAAGGGGAATCAGTTCGAACATCATTCGAACCGTAAGTCAATTAATAAAAACTTCGTTAATAAAAACTCC
>JAUNBG010000016.1:785-23203 GCA_030527205.1 Planctomycetia bacterium | reverse complement strand
CGACCGAATTTTGCTTTTTATAATCATTCTGCCATTGTTTGATTTGCAAACACAAAATCCAGAAATATCAAGAAGTTTGAATAGATCGGGCAATTTTTCTGTGTCTTGGTTTTTTCCAAAAGATAAAACTTTCTCAGTTTATTATAAAGGACTTTTTTGAAATAAAAAGAAGCGTTTTCCTTATTTGCAAGAAAAAAACAAAAAAGAGTCAAAAAACTTGAAAATGATATTGTTCTGTATTGAGTTAATGACTATAATTCAAGACTTTTATGTTTTTCTTTTGTCTTGTTACTTTTAACCGCGATAATCGTTTGAAAGAAGACTCAATGATTATTGACGATATTCCAAAATGTTCAAAAATTTGTTACAAAACCAAAAAACCATTTCAAACCGAAGAACCATTAGTTTCTGTTTTATTTCGAGAAAATGGCGAATACAAACGCCGCGATTATTCTTTGGAGGCTTGGAATGAGTCAGAAAAACCAGATAATATTATCGGGATTTGGAAAACAGAAATTGGTTTGTGTAGCGAAAAAAAGAATAAATATGCCCCCAATGACATTTTACTGAAATTATTCGATGATTTAACCGATCAACCCGATAAAGCAGATATTCGTTATATTTTAACGTTATTAATGATTCGACGTCGCATTTTTCGATTTGAACAACCCAAAAAAGAATCGGTTGCAGATCAAATTGTTGTTTATGATATTCGCCGGGAAACAAGTTATTCTATTCCGGTTGTTCAACCGGACGAAGAGCAAAAAGAAAAAATTCAAGAATATTTAAACTCGCTTTTATATTCAAAGGACGCATAATTTTTAATCGATTTTTTGATTTTGATTCAAAACCGATCCGTCTTTATCAATATGAAGAAACGACTTTTCGTTGATTTGCGTATTAACTACAGAAAAAAGACACAAATAACAATTTATTCCATGAAAACGAACATTTCCAAAAAAGAATGGGCAAACAGCATCAACTCAGAATTCTATTTCGTTTTGATGTTTCTCATTGGCGTTTCTGTTGGTTGCCATTCTGTCAAATTGCCGATTGTCATCAACGAAAACCCTTCGTTATCAGAAATTCAGCAAGCAGTCAATCAGAACAGCGCTAAAATTAAGACGCTTCAATCAAAAAACGCTTCCGTTGGCGTTTCGAGCATATCAGGAATGGCGAACTGTCAGCTTGCCTTTGAGAGAGAAAGACGCGTTCGTTTGATTGGAAATGCGAATATGATGGGACGCGTAATTGATTGCGGCTGCAATGACGAACTTTTTTGGTTTTGGAGTAAATTTCAGGATCCGGTACAGATTTCGTATTGTCGTTTGAATGAACTTTCAAGCAATTCTTTAACCGATTCGATTCCTATTGATCCAACTTGGTTTCCAGAGGTTTTAGGCATTGTTGAGTTTAAAACAGATGAAGAAGCGGAAGGCCCGATTTCGCAATCAGACGGAACGCTTCTGGTTAAAACCAAAAAGAAACGTTCCAATGGCCAATATACAAAATATACTTATATTGAACCGAAAACAGCCGCAGTTAAACGTCAGGACATTCAAGACCCCAACGGGAATACGGTTATTTCTGTTCTCTGTACAGAATTCCAGTATATTGAATCTCAAAAGATTGTTTTGCCCCAAAAACTGGTCATTCATTTTCCCAAAAGCAACGACGCTTTGCATTTGAATCTTGGCGATTTAAGCGTTAATTCATCCGAAAACATTCAGGCAGGAATTTTTGAAATGCCCAAAAGTTCCGATCTCAATAATTCCCCAGTCGTTAATATTGGAACAGCTAGCGGAATTATCCCTGGCATAAAACAGCCAACTGAAACGGAAACTCCAGCTCAAACGAACGAAACCGCTTTTCAAGAGAAATCAATCTCGTCCGATTCGTTTCAGCCTGTTCAGTCTGCTCAGCCTGTTCTGTCAGCCCAGTCTGTTCAGGCGTCTCAGCCTGTTCGGTCGACGCAACCTGTTTATTCGTTCCAAAATCCCATTCAAGGTTCGGCAATCGCTCAAAATATGAGTCCGAATTATGGCCAAACAAACAATTCAAGTTTTAATGAGAATAATTCAAATATTCAAAATACGCAAAATAATTCGGTTCATTTATCGGACTCGGAATCATCCGTTGCAACAATGCCGGGCGCAAACTCCGATATGTTGTTGTCTGATTCCTCTTTGATGACATCTTATTCCTTGCCGCAGTCCAATTCCAACAATGCCAATCAGCAAACGGATTCGCAACTCAACAATTTTGCATCGGATTCCCCTTTTTTAAAGGCTTCCCCCAATTTCAATAACGTTCCTCCGGTTTTGAATCAAACAACAAATTTGTCCAATTCGCCCAATCTTTTCAATAATTCGACTCCATCAACGCCAGGCGATCCTTCATCTGTAACCATTCCAACTGAAACTTTTAATCCTGTCCGTTCCAATCTTTTGTCGGGAAACCAACAATCTGTTGAATCAACGTCTTCCTATAAAACTCAAGTTATTCCCTGATATCAAAAATGATTTATGCCTCTTAAATCGAGACGCTTTTAGTTCCAAAGAACCGCCCAGGAATTGATGATTTATCGTCGAACTGCTTAAAATGTCAAGTTTTATTGGAAACAAAGGTCATTTGAACTCAATGAAATGCCTTGTCAAGCCGATGTCGAACTCATTTAACTTTCGCCTTGCGATTTCGTTGATCAATTTCATTCCAAAGCAAAGACAGGCAATCTGTTTGAATATGTTTGCAAACAATCAATAGTTTGTGTTGTAAATCATAAAACGCAACAAATAACCAAAGAATAAGTTCAAAAAAGAAAAAAACAGCATTTTAACCTGAAATGCTTCTTGCGATTACAATCTTTCATTTTGCCTGTTGAAAAAATTTAAAAAAAAGCTATAATATAATTGTTATAATTGCGTTAAATATTTCGTTCAACTTTTATTTTTTCTGAGTCCTTTTTGGGGATTTGGAATAAAACTTTGGATCTGAACAGAATATTGAGTCGTTTTTTCCGACAAATTTAAAGGAGTGTTTGTTGTGTTTGTTGCTGTGTCCAACCGATGTTTTCCAGATATTCCATTAAATCATTGTCTTGGAAGACTCGCCGATTTAGAATACTCAGCGGTCGAAATTGCCATCGGAGATAAAACTTGCGATCTCAAACCGGAATGGATTCTTGAGGACTTGTCTTTAATGGCTCGTTACGCCCTTTGTTGTCGTCAAATAACGCCCGTCTCTTTTTTCTTTGACGTCGAAACGGATGATCCGCAATATTATGAAAAATTTGACGCTTGTTGTAAATTGGCACAAAAAATCAAAGTTGTTCCCATTACAATTAAAAGTTCGCTTTTGGGAACTCCTTATAATGAAGAATTTGAGAGACTTCGGCGTCTGGCTCGCATGGGAGTTCAACAAGGGCTTATTATTGGCGTTTTAACAGAAATCGGACGTTTTACCGAATCTCCGGAATCTGTTTTGAGTCTTTGCAAAAATATTCCCGAACTTTCGGTAACGCTTGATCCGTCCTGTTATATTTATCAACGGGAACATAATATCGATTATGATTCCATTATCGATTACGTTTGTCATGTTCGCCTTCGAGATACAACTCAGAAACATTTTCAAGTTCAAATTGGTTTAGGAATTCTCGAATATGGACGCCTCGTTATTCAATTAAATAAGAGTCATTATCAACGGGCTCTTTGCGCTGATTTAGCGCCGCTTCCGGATATCAATCAAGAAAGCGAACTTCGTAAAATGCGGCTCCTTATCGAAAGCATCCTTTAATACTCGATAGAAATTTCAGATCGTTGTTTCGTTTGCCCGACAAGGACAACCTCTCTTTACAAAAGGACGAAAATAGTTGCGTAAACTGATTTTTGCTTTGATTCTTTCAAAAAGATGAAAGCGTCAAGGTTCATTTTGAGAATCGAAATACAGAAAAAATCTTGATGATTCAAATAAAACAGGATTTTTGTCACATTGAGGAAAATTTCCGTTTTGTTATAATGAAATAGATTTATGCTGACTTTTTTAGTTAAAAATATTATTATATTATTAGCGAAATTTCTGAGCGGAGCTTCTGTTCGTTGGGTCGATTGCCAGCCAGAACGTTGTCAGCGGGTTTATTTTGCCAACCATACAAGCCATTTGGATTCTATTGTCATTTGGGCCGCGCTTCCTGAACATGTTCGCGAAAAGACAAGAATGGTTGCGGCTTTGGATTATTGGGAATCGGGACTGATTCGAAGATTTCTGGCGAAAAAAATCTTTCATGCCATTCTGATTGATCGCAAAAATGTAACGAAAAGAAATAATCCCGTTTATAAAATGTTAGAAGAAATGGGGAACGATTATTCGATCATTATTTTTCCAGAAGGAGGCCGAAGTAACGGCGAACAAGTCAAGGAATTCAAAAGCGGAATCTATTATTTAGCAAAAAAAAAGCCGGAATTAGAACTGATTCCGACCTATCTTGACAATATGAACCGCATTCTCCCGCGCGGAAATATTCTTCCGGTCCCAATGCTTTCCCGCGTTGTTTTTGGACCGCCAATCTGGATTGAAAAATCAGAAAATAAAGAAGCTTTCCTGATTCGCGCCCGGGAAGAAGTTCTGAAACTGAAAGAACTCTGATTTTGATTAACGAAACCGAATTTCTGCAAATGTTGACGTCTTGTTTCTCTGGCAGTCTGTTTTGGGGAACAATTCAGCCGGGGGATTATTCTGGCCTTGCGTCAAAACGACTCAAGCCAAAACAATCTCTCTCCTGTTGGCCAAAAGGCTAGCGAATCGGTTGGTTTTGTTGAAGACGAAGTTTGGCTTCGTTCATTTCGGTTTCGTATTCAAGAAGGCAAAAGCGGGAACAAGCAAGACAAATCAATTTTCGCTGGCAACCAGCTCACGAAAAGCGGTTAAAATGCGCTTTGTGATCGGTCCCGGTTTGCCTGTCCCAATGGCTCGCCCATCAACTTCGATGACAGGAATCAATTCAGCGGCGCTTCCCGTCATAAAACATTCTTCAGCGCAATAAACATCATGACGCGTAAATGCTTTTTCAGCGACATCCAAACCGATTTGATTGGCAACGTCGATAACGGCGTTTCGAGTAATTCCTTCAAGGATACAGGCGTCGATTGGCGGCGTCAACAATTTTCCTTTTCGAACAATGAAAATATTGTCTCCAGTGCATTCCGCGACATCTCCCTTATGATTGAGCATCATTGCTTCTTCGCAACCGGCATTATGTCCCTCAATTTTCGCCATAATATTATTGAGATAATTTAAAGACTTGACCCGCGGGTTCAAAGAACTGGACGGCATGCGAATTGTGCTCGCTGTAACGATTTTGATCCCTTTTTCGTAAAGATCGGAAGAATAGAGCGAAAGAAGATTCGTTATAATGACGATCTGCGGCGTTCCGCAAAGATGAGCATCCAGTCCAAGGGTTCCGCAACCGCGCGTTACAATCAGACGAATATAGCCGTCAGAAATGTTATTGGCCTTAAGCGTTTGATAAACGGCTTGAATCATTTCTTCTTTGGAAACAGGAATTTCAAACCCCAACGTTTTGGCTGAATCCCAAAGACGATCAATATGATCATTCATGCGAAAAACTTTGCCATTATAACTTCGCATTCCCTCGAAAATTCCGTCACCAAACAAAAAACCGTGATCAAAAACGCTGATTTTTGCGTCTTCTTGCGGAACAAGTTCCCCATTTATATAAATTTTGAGCGACATTATAAATCCTTCTTTCCTGCGATAAAGAATGCCAGATAATTAGATTATCCTTTTGTTTTATTAAAAAAACGACAATTTTCTAATTGATCCTTCAAATTAAATTGAGTTTTATTTTGAAGGAATTTGAAACATTTAATCGAATTGACATTGATCATTTTGCCTCCAAACGACAGATTGAATGGTTTGCAAGAAATTTGATTTAACAAACATCAGATTAATCGCTCAATCATGACGAAACAATTTGACCATCGACAATACGGATGATTCGATCCGAATTCTCTGCTTGCGGCAAATCATGCGTAACCATAACAATCGTCAATTCTTGTTCGAGGTTTAACGACCTCAATAACTTTATTATCCCGATAGAAGTTTTGGAGTCAAGATTCCCCGTTGGTTCATCAGCTAAAAGAACTCGAGGCGACGCAATCAAAGCGCGGGCAATCGAACTTCGTTGCATTTCTCCGCCAGAAAGTTCATTCGGTTTATGTTTCATTCGATGAGCCAATCCGACGAGATTCAAAAGATATTTTGCCTTTTCAATATATTTGCGACGATTTCGCCAATAACCGAAAAAACTTTCGCGAATCATCAAAGGAGCCAAAACATTTTCAAGCATTGTCATTTCGGGAATTAAATGATAAAACTGAAAAATCATTCCAATATAACGATTTCGTAAAATATCCCGTTTCGATGTCGGGAGATTATCGATTCGTTGCCCGTCCATATGAATTGTGCCCGAATCGGGAACATCAAGAGTTCCGATCAAATGAAGAAGTGTGCTTTTGCCAGAACCGCTTTGACCAACAATCGAAAGAAATTCGCCGCGTTTAACCTCAAGATTAATGTTTTTTAAGACGGGAATCAAAGTTTTCCCTTTGACATATCCTTTACTCAATTCAGAGACGACAATTAAATCATCGGTTCGGTTCAAGGTTGTTGCAACCGTTTGTTTTTTGACATCAATTAACTCATGAACAGAGCGCTGAAGCTCAGGAGATTGATCCTGAAAAATGAAGTTCTTTGATGATAAGTCCGAAGTTGAGATTGATTCTGTTTCAAGTTTTTTTTGAGATTCTTGAGGCAGGGAATTTGATGAGGGCTCAAATTCATCGACTTCAGGCTGATTTAAGTTTGAGGTTTCTGAAGAAAAGGTTGAATGGGAAGGGGAATTGGTCTGATTGAGTTGAGGTTCATTTTGGGAGGAAAGAACGGTTTCCTCTTGAGCAAGCAACGAGCGCAATAAATCTGAACGGGAAGGGGAAACTCGGGAAACAACCAATTTTTCCATTTCTTCGGAACGATCCCGATCAACAAAAGAAGGACTGACAGAACTCATGGGAACTTTGGGACTTTTGTTCGACCAATTTGTTGACATTGAACCGGGAATGTTTGTTGGGCTGGGCAGTTTGTCGGAATTGAGCAGATTGTTTGGTTTGGGGGAGTTGGTTGAATTGGACAGGAAAGAATCTTCGATCGAATCTTGACGCGTCTCGGAATCATCATTCATGAGAAAAGACGGTTTATAAACGTCGGAGTCATTATTTGAGCTTGCAGAAGAATCGACTGCCATTTCTGTTTGGCGTCTTGATGAATCGTTTTGAAAAAATGCGGACTCATTTGATGAACTTAAAAGCGAACTGTCTTCAGTCCGTTGCAGCGCAATTGATTTGCGAGTTGATTGTCGCAACAATCGGGGCAAAATCGTTGAAGCTGTTTCATTTGGTTTCGTTTTGGAATTTTCTGTCATCGAAATTAAATGCCATTGTTTCAAAAAGGTTCAAGCCAAAGATTCATAAACGATAATTGTAACGAACAAACAAAAAATAAGTCGAAATATCAAGGAAGTTCTAAAAAACCAGATTTTTCAACAAATGCATTTCGGATAAAGTCGTTAAAAGCAGTTCATATGGACGAGACGTCCGCATTCCCTAAGGGGGTTTTTAGAACTTCTTATAAATATTATGGTCGTTGCCATTTCATCTGAAACGTCATAAACGGACATTTCCTGAGGAGAAACGCAGCAGGAAATCGCAAAAGGGAATATATAACCGAAAAAATCAAACTCGCAATGCGTCAACCGGTTTGAGTCGAGCGGCTCGAATAGCGGGAAGGACTCCGGAAAGAACCGCAATAAAAACAGATCCAATAACAACCCAAACAACCGTTAAGGGGTCAACAATGGCGGGAACTTGCTGAAACATATAAATGGAAGGATCAAAAACTTCATGCCCCATCAATTTTGACAAAAATGCGGCAATGACATTAATATTATGGACAATGAGCAATCCTAAAATCAATCCAAAGCCAGAACCGACCAATCCGAGCGCTAAACCATAAAAAAGGAAAATTTGCATAATTCCAAAACCGCTGGCGCCCAACGATTTCATAATTCCGATATCTTTTGTTTTTTCGACAACAATCATAAAAAAAATCGCCAAAATACCGAAACCGGCAACCGCAATAATCATAAAAAGAAGAATGTTTAAAATGGAACGTTCAATGGCAACCGCGCCCAATAACGTCGATTGATTATCTCGCCAAGTTTCTATTTTGAATAATTGGGGCGGAAATTTTTCGCTTTCCTGTAAACGATTCCGAAGTTGAACAATATCGACGCCCGGCTTGGCTTTGATCAGCAAATTCGTTGCCAAACGCGTCCCGTCGTCTGCAATCATTTTTCGCAATTCTTGAAGTTTATCAAGCGGAACATAAACAAAATTTTCATCATAATCCGACATTCGACATTCATATAAATCCGTTATCGTAAAGCGATCATAAACGATTCCAGACATCAATGCCTGAAAGGATCGTTCTGTTCCCGAGGCATAAAGGGAAAGCGTAACGTCGTCGCCAGGAACAACCATTAACGACTCTCGAATGACTTCCTGTTTGGTTTCTGGATCAATAACGCGTCGTCGAAGTCCTGAAACAATTCCCATTCCCAGGATAATGCCGCAATCTTGTTGCGTTTCTTTGTCAAATTTTGTTTGAAATTCCTCATATTGATCCAAGGGGGATGTCCCTTGCGCCGAGGGCGTAATATTGACGCTCATTTCCGATAAGGAATCCGTTGGCGTTGGGGATTCAATGGGATTCGTTTCAAACGAATCAGTCAAATCAATTTGATTGGATTGGTTTTGGGCAAGCAACGGGGAATTTGTTTCGGAAGGAATAACGTCTGGGTTCAAACTATTTGAATTGCCTGACGGATTTTCCGACGAATCCTTCGGAGAATCCTTTGACGAATCTTCAAGAAACTCGGGAACGCTCGGGAGATTTTGCAAAACGGCTTCATAAGGATCATTGGAATCATCAGATGATTCTTTCGAACGATTAATGTTATTCGTTTGATTATTCTGATTTTTTAATCCTGACGGGTCATTGGGATCAGCAGAAAGCCCAAATTGATTTGATGACGCTGAATCTGTTGACGGTCGAACAGGAAATCCGCCCGAAACATTCGAGTCGGAATCCGATTGCGGCTTGGGAAGCGATTGATAAATTTCGCGCTGCCTTTGTTCTTCTTCAAGCAGAAATTTTTCATATTTAACGTTTTTGCGACGTTTTTTCCAACCGGCATCAGCCAACAATCGACGTTCCGTTCCATTTTTTCCAAACAACGGATTTCGAATGTCATAACCCTCTTCTTGAAGTTGAAACGACAAATGTTCGCGATTTTTGGGATGTTGAACAAATTGGGAAATCGATGTTACTTTTGCATAAGATTCTGGATCAATTCCAATGACTTGAACATAATGCGTTGACGTTTCGTTGCCTGGAAGTTCAAAACAGAGAAGTCCCAATGTTGTTACGGTTGGCGTAACCGCTTCAATCATTTCGCCTGCAACATTCCAAACGTCTTCGACTCTTTGGTCAACGTCATCAAAACCTCGCAAACTCGATCGAGAACCGATCATGACATCGGAAAGAACGCCATGAATTTTGTTCTCCATTTCGCGTGAAAAGCCAAGCATAACAGCGTTGACAACAATCAAGGTTGCAACGCCCAGCGTCACACTAATAACGCAAACCAACGCAATATATCGCGTCAGAAGATATCGCCAGGTTAATAAAAGTTTATACATCAGCGTCCCTGCTGTTATTTTGAAGCTTATAATTTAAAAGCGTCTTCATATTTTTGGATATCTGTTTCGATAAAGTTTGTTCGAAACAATATTAAAAAGGGGGATCAATTTTCTCAAGGCCAATGGGGCAAACATTTTTTATTTGAGACTCAATGATTTCTCTGGGCAAGACTGTCTGCTGTTTTCGGCTTGCGAATCCCAAAACAAGGAGAATTGAATGTTTGCTCAGGATTGATTGAGCTTTCCCTTAATAACTCATACGAAACAACGAAATAATCGGCTTAACTATTTATTTCCGGACGCAATAAAGGAAATAGAATAACTTCGCGAATACTCGTTGTATTCGTTAAAATCATTACAAGTCGATCGATTCCGATTCCCAAACCGCCAGCCGGAGGCATTCCGTGACGCAAGGCGCGAATGAAATCGTTATCCATTTTAGCCATTGAATCTTCTTCTTTTTGGCCAGCCAATTGACTTCGGAAAAGCTGTTCCTGCAAATCAGGATCATTTAATTCCGTATAAGCGTTTGCCAATTCCATTCCATGAATAAATAATTCGAAACGTTCAGCAATGGCAGGATTTTCCCGTTTGCGTTTTGTCAGAGGACAAATACTGGCTGGATAATCTGTTACAAAAATCGGTCCAATAAGGGATTCTTCGACTTTTTCCTCAAAAATATCATTCCGAACAACGTCGGGATGTTTCTTTTCGACGTCATCAATTCCAATCGACTTGGCATATTCCAAAACCGCAGAGTCGTTGTCGGGATCAATTCCAGTTTTTTCGCGGAAAAGTTCAAAATAAGATTTTCGAGCAAACGGCGGCGAAAAGTCGATCTCTTTGTCTCCCCAGGGAATGACGAAGCCTTGACCGGTTGCCTTGAGAGCGCCGACAATGATCTTTTCTGTTATGTCCATCATCGACTCATAATTCGCATAAGATTGATAAAGTTCCATCATTGTAAACTCAGGATTATGAGTTTGGTCAATTCCCTCATTTCGATAAACGCGGCCAATTTCATAAACTTTTTCAAATCCGCCAATAAGAAGGCGTTTCAAATGAAGTTCCAGAGCGATTCGCATATAAAGGGGAATATCAAGCGCATTATGATGCGTCAAAAAGGGTCGAGCCGCCGCCCCGCCGGCAATGGCATGAAGAGTTGGCCCCTCAACCTCGATAAAACCTTCGTTGCTTAATGTTTGTCGAACAGACGAAATGATTTTGGTTCGATTTAACATTCGTTCCAGAACGCCCTCTGTATGGATCAAGTCGACATAACGCATTCTTGAGCGAAGTTCGGGATCGGAAAGTCCCTTGAATTTATCAGGAGGCGTTTCGATTGATTTGCTCAAAAAGGTTAAGTCGGAGGCGAAAATCGTCAATTCTCCTTTTTGCGTTTTTTTGAATTCGCCGTCGACGCCAATGATATCGCCCAGGTCGAAGCAAAGGGCCAAATCCCAATTTTTTTCGCCGACCTGGTTCTTGCCGATCAGAATTTGAATTTGTCCCGTCCAGTCCCAAAGAGTCAAAAAAATCAATTTTCCTTGACGTCTTTGAAGAAGAATTCGGCCGGCAATTCGAACCTGTGGGCCAGTCATATGAATTTCCGGCTTGCGCCAAGGTTTTTGACCCTCTGGCAAAGGGGCCGGTTCCGGTTGAGGAACCGGTTCCTCGACGATGATTTCATTTTCTCGAGCGCGAACGGTTCCGATCGATTGATGATTGTCGAATTTTTGTCCCCAGGGATCAATTCCCATTTCAATGATCTTGCGCATTTTTTCTCGTCGAGACGCTTCTAAAACAACTCCTGTTCCTGCTGATTCTTCTTTTGCCATTTTAAGTTTATTTCCGCTTTATTATGTTTCTGTTACTAATGTCAACGTTCTGGTTTCGGGATAATATTGCAATCTGAAGAGCAATTTTTTATAATCCGGAAAGAAGAATCTGAATCGACATGATTCTATTTGGGTCAATCTTCATTAAAACAATTTCGTTTAATCAATTTTCGCGAAAAAGGTCAATTTGGTCAATCCCGTTTTTCATTCTTTTTGAAAAAAGGTTAAAATTTTTAATTATTACTCAAAATCGATAACATCGATTTTATCATTTATAACGATTAAAATTAAAAAAATGATTTCTAATGACAAAGAAACCGAAATGAGTTATAATATATTGTCTGAATCTGTTAATGACGGTTTGAATTTATCTTTCGCCAAGAATCGGAGAGAAAAATGAGATCAGGAAAACGCATCAAATTTCTGATTTGTTCGAGCAATATTTCCTTTTTGAACTCTTTTTCTTCCTGACTGACCCGACAAAGATGAAGAGATTATTGAAAGGCGAAGGAATCGTCCAAGCGAACAAAGATCTGAAACAGGAAAGAATATGAACCTTCCAAAATATATAAAAAACGGGATATTCTGTTTGATTTTGGCTCTCTTTTTGAGTCAAGGTCAATTAAATGCGCAAACGGCGACAACAGAAACTTCGCAAGTTTCGGCCAAAATGGGAATCGGACTGCAAAGTCGTTTTGCATCAGGCGCCAAACCGATCGTTTCAGAACGCAAACAGATTATTCCCGGAACGCCAATGCAGATTGATTCAACGCTCAGAACAATGATTGAGGGCAGCGATTCCCGGTCTTTTGGCGGAATTTTAGGCCGTTATGACGTTACTCAGTTCGGCAAATTTTTTGGATCAGGAACGCTTGCCAATCGAGCTTTCGAACCCAATATTGAAGAGATCGCCGTTGGAGATAATGAATTGGAAACGATCGAAGAAACAGCCAAAATGTATCCGCCTAGACTTTATATGGATTTTTCAGAATATCCGACAACAGAAATCGATTCGCCTCGAGTCAAATCTTCAACGCAAAGTCTGATCAAAAATATTTCCGCTCGTTTTGACTTTGATCCAGAGGCGGAAAATATCCGACTTGAGTATCGAGATAATTGTTTGATTGTTCAGGGAAAAGTTCGTTCAGAGCGTCTTGCTCAGACGATTGAATCTCTCCTTTTGTTTGAACCTGGCGTTGAACAAATTGACAATCAGCTTCAATATCCTGAAAGTTCGCCTCAGGATTTTGACGTTTTTGAATCCCTGTTTCCCTGATTTTGAATTGCTCATTAGCTGATTTTAACGAAGCCGAGTTCAGTTGATCTGATGTCAAAATATAATCAGCGGCTTGCGCTTTGTTTTGAGGAAGATTTGCTATATATTGTCTTTGTATTTGGCGAACATCGTCAAAGGTCAACGGGTTTTTCATATAACGACCAGAATTCCGGTTTTTCTGGATTAAATCAGTTATATTGGGAATATCAAAACGATCATTCTTTTCAACATTTTCAGAAGAATCATTTGCTTCATTTTTCAATGAATTTTGTAATGAATAATTCCAGGAATCGGAATCGCTCATTTCATTCCGGGGCAAATTACTCGAACGGTTCAATGAAGAAAGTTGATTATTTTGATAAAGAATGTTTTTTGCAGCTTCGTTCATTTTGTTTGATCGCGGTTGAACATTGATAAATTCCGGGTCAATGTCGAACGCTTCAATGATTCTATCGTTCATCTCTGCTGCATCTTTCGAACTTCTGGAAGGTTTATTCGATGAATTTTGACGTTTTAATGCCAATTCGCGTCGAAGTTTTGTCAACTCGTCCTCTTCGGCAAACTTTGGTTTTTCCTGTTGTTTTGGATTTGGAGTTCCGCTGATTGAAGTTCGAATCAATTTAGACGCTGTTTGAAGCCCTGTTGCATTGTCTGTAAAAACAGAAAAAATCGAAATTTCTTCTTCCGGAAGATCATATTCTCCCAAATCGAGCCAAACATGATAAATATGGCCGACTTCCTTGTCAAATTTGCGCTGTTTTTCAAGTTGTTCCGAGTCCAATGTTAGTTGCCAACTCGGATTGGTTAGTTCGACCGCTTCTTGAGTTCCTTTAAAAACATAAACGGTCAACGACCCATCAACGCGAACGGATCGGACATAACTTCCTTTTTTAAAGAAACGGATGACGCCCCCTTTTCCTCGGCGCATTTTGAGATTGGGATCATTCGGCTTGAACGTTCCAATATCAGACCAATAATCTTCAAAAAGCTCAACTTTTTCGCCAACAATCGGACCAATGACTCCATATTTGCGTTTTTCCAAACTGTTGCAGCCGAAAAAAAATCCTGCCAATAAAATAAAAACGATCAATAAAGCCGTCTTGTTTCTCAAATTAATTGATTGATTGTTCATTGTTGCCGATTCATTATTAATGATTCAATTGTTCTTAAAAAATAGAATTAATTCCTGAGCTTGAGGCGTCGATTGATTTCGATTGAGGTCAAAACGAAATCAAATTCAAGAATCATTAATCTAAATAATATTGATTATAGTTTAAATGAAAAAAATAATCCCCAAAAGTAAAACGTTGCAATTTTAACGATAATTTGGTTGACGATAAGGATTGTCGCTCATTTGTATCGGTTCTGATTGATCAATTTGAATGTTTTGCCAATTTGTTTGTTGAATTTTCTCAAGACCTGATTTTTGCAAATATTCGATTTCATCTTTTGGATATTCATAATTCGCCATTCGAAAATTGTGATTTTTATTTGAAATTGAATCAGCTAATCCATTCCTCGCTAAAATGTCGTTTGCGGAAGCTGTTTCTGAACTGTTCGGAAGCGTTGCGGAAACAGGAATCGTTTTTATTTCTTCAGAAGAAATCTTTGCCTCTCCATTGGAAAGATCGCCAAAACGATCTGAATAATCATTAAAATGACGCGAATCGTTATAATTCGTATCGTTGGACTCGTTTTTTGACGCAGACGGAAAACTTTGATCATTTTGTGACCAAGAGTTCTTTAAAACCTGTTTGTTATATGTCCCTTTATAATGCGGCAAAACGGGAGAGGAGTTCTTCTGCAACGATTCAGGAGCGTTTGGAATGGAATCGGAATGATAAACCTTTTCCGGAATTTGTTCCAGATTCGGATTCCCTTCATTTTCTATAAATTCTTCGATTAAGAAATCGTTTGAAGAATTGTTTTGCAAAAATCCTTTTGACTGATCATTAATTGTTGACTCTTTTGGATAATTCAACGGCATTGAATCAATCGATTGATTCGAGTTTCGAGAAGGAAGGGAAGGGACATTCGTTTCATCAAATTCTTGAGAACCCGAAACATTTTGTTTGTCGTTTGATTGAACGCCATATTTTTGGCTCAAATTCAAATCGACGTCATATTCGGGAATCTGTTTTGGTAAATAATCGTTTTGCGGATTATAACCGGAGCTTCTTTTGATATCGTCAATTTTATCTGGATGAAGAATCGGCATTTCTTCTGTTTCCATTGGGGCCATTCCGCGCCCGGTCATTGGATCAAAAAGTCCCATATTTCCTTGAATGCCCATTGTGTCGCCGAGATTCCAATTCATTTTGGATGCTTCAATTCGTTTGATTTCTTCCAAATCTTTTGAATTTCGAATGATTCGCGGCGTCATAACAATAAGAAGTTCTTTGCGCTGTTCGACTTCTTTGTCATATCGGAAAAGCCAGCCAAGAACAGGAACGTCTGATAAATAAGGAACGCCGCGGGATATTTTCTCTTTCGATGTTCGAATTAACCCGCCGATCATAACGGTTTCGCCGTCATGAGCGCTAATCGCCGTCATTGCCTGAACCGTATCGATTGGAGCAGATTTAATAACCTGATCGCCCGAAGAGAAAACCGGGATTCCTTCGCTTTCGGAACCGATACTCGATTTTTCAGCTCCGATTTCCATAATAACTCGACCGTCTGTTGTTATTCGCGGCGTTACTAAAAGGATAAGCCCAACCGGTTCATCGGAAACGCTCGACGACATTCCATAGTTCGTCATATTGGCGCTGCCGACTCGCGGAACTCGCTGACCAACCAGAATAAACGCTTGCGAATTATCCATTGCTGTAACTTGCGGACGACTTAAAATTTGAAGACGTTGTTTTTCCTGAAGAGCTCGAAGCGTTACTTGAACGGAACGGCTGCTTGCGGAAAGAACGAAACCGCCAAAATTCAAGTCGGAACTTGTTGTCCCCATTCCGAAATTATTTAAAATCTGACCGGCAACATCGGTTGGGTTGGTTGTTGACGCCATATTTTTTCCAGGACCTGAGCTGTTAATAATATCATAACCAGGATCGCCTGTCGAACCGTCCGTTGTCGTCTTTATCATGCTTCGATCAAAAGAAACGGAATCCTGAAGACCCGCTTCAATTCCAAATTCTTCTTGAGAGTTTAAATTGACCTCGGCGATTAAAACCTGAATAACAACTTTTGCCGGATCTTTGTCAAAAACTTCAACCATATCAAGAATTTTTTCGAGATTTTCAGGCGTTGCGCTAATCAAAAGCGTATTCGTATTTTCTTCTGGAATGACAATGACATTTGCTTCGATCATTTGATAAGCCGATAACGCGCCGGAAGCAACTTCGAGTTGTTGTTTTCGCGTCAGATAATCGTCAATGGCTTGAGCAACCGCAAAAGCTTGGACATTTCTTAAAGGAACAACGACATCGCGGCGCTCTTTGGAATCGGGTTGATCCAAGGCGAGAATCAATGCGAAAATCATTTTGAAATCTTTGGGCGACGAAGCGACAATAAGCGTATTGGTTCGCGTATCAATAGCCAATCGAACAGGAACAAATGACGTTTCATCGCTTGCGTTTGGTAACGTCGGCATTGTTGTCGGACTGTTACTGACCGAAAATGTATTTTGTATTGTTTCTGCGATTTGACTCGCATCGCCATTTTTGATTTGAATGATTTTGATTTGAGCTTTGGGGGACGCAACGTCGAGGACTTCGATTAATTGGCCAATGAGTTCCATGCAATCTTCCGGAGCGCTGACGATCAAGAGATTTTTTTGAATATCGGCTGTTATATTGACGTCCATCATAATCCCCGATTTGATTAAACGTCGATTTTGAGAATCGACAGAAAGGATTTCAAGACTCGGAAATTTAGCCGCAGCCGTTTCCAGCGTTCCCTGAGAGGCCATTAAAATTGTATTCATTATCGTTGTCCGAATATCTTCAGCCAACGAATGTTTCAATTGAAATGTTTTGACTTGCAAACTGGTTTCTGTGTTATTAACGTCTAATTGTGTCAGAATTCTTTGGATTTCCAACATATCGTTGGGAGCCGCTTGAATTATTAATGAATTGGTTCGAACATCGGCAAAAACTCGAATTCTTGGCGCAAAACCGCCGCTGATTCCCTGAGCGATAGGGAAATAAGTTGTCAATTTCGTTGCCATTTCTGACGCCGATTGATATTTCAGACGAATGACGCGGATCATTCCGGCGTTTTCAAGAATCGGCTGATCGAAAACTTCAATAATATCTTTAACGGCCTGCAGCGCTTTTCCCCAACCGATAAGCAGAATGGCGTTTGGATTTTGCATTCCATAGGCGGCGACATTGCCAACTTTGCCTGTTATCATCGGACTATTTCCGCTGATTAAGGTTTCAAGCATTCCTTGCAACATAACGCTGTTGACATGTTTCAAAGGAAATATCTCGATCTGATAATCGGCTCTTTTTGCCAGTTCTTCAATATCAGCGATCATTTTTCGAATGCGTTCATATTCAATTTCAGAAGCATTGTCAATAATAATAATATCCAAGTCGGGAAGAACAACGGGAACAAAATCTTGAACGACGCCAACCCCTTGACGCATTCCCGGCAGATTGGGATCGAATCCGTTGGAAATGTCGCCCATTCCGTCGCCGAATCCCGCGTTAAGTCCTTCGCTCAAATCGCCTAATCCCCCTAAGTCATCTTGGTAACTGACCGGATGAATCGGTTGATCAAAGTCATTTTTAGAATTTCGAGCCAAAGTTGATTCCGAGGAAGCCGTTTTGTCTGATTTTTGGAGATTGACAAAATTTTGAAAATCGTTTGCCGGAAAATTCTCATTTGACTTTTGATTAAAAACTTCTGATTGTTGCGAAACAAAATTATCAGAACCGCGAACAATAGCTTTTTCGCTTAAAGGAAATGAAAGTTTTTTCGCAGAACGGGCTATTGCGGGTCTGTATTGCCCCCAGGAAGAAAAAGGTTGATTTTTTCCGCTATAAATATCAAAAACTTCTTTGAGCTTATTCGGGTCGCTATATCGAATCGAAATGAAACGTCGAATTTTTCCGTTTTGAAGCGGCTGGCGATCGATCATATTCAAAAGCTCTGTTATTTGATGACAAATCTCCTGATCGCCCTTATAAAAAATCTTTTGATGATAAGAATCGAACTGAATATCGCAGTTTCGCTGAATTTCATTGTCGGACAAAATCCGTTTTTCGAAACGATAATTAACTTTTTGACGTTCTGTAAAAGGAATAACGTCTGGATTTTGATTGGGGGGCGTCTGTCGCTGCAATCGATCTTCAAGAAGTCGGACCAAAATCGCTTCTATTTCAGAAATCGATTTATTGCTTGGAACAAACGTTTCCAATGCCGATTCTTTTGTCTGTTGTCCCGAATATTGATTCTGATTGCCTCGAACTTGATAAACTTTTTCCGTTTGAGGAGTTCGTTGTTCGATTGCGTTTGTGATCGGATAAATTTGCATCGACGCAAGAAATTGACGAACAGCGGCATGACGTTCGTTGGTTGTATAAATCAGAATGCGTCCAGATTGTTGATCTGTTGAAAAAATAATTTCAGGATAGGGGGCAAATTGCTGACGCAAATAGGAATCAACTTGTTGAATATTGTTGCGATTACAATCGTAAGCGATAATATCCAAAACCTGGGATTGATCCTCCAAATTCGTTTGAGTCAGGGAATTGTTGTTTCGAAAAAGCGAATCCTGTTCGTTGTCAGTTTGAATGAATGAAGAGTTTTGAACCGGGAAAATGGCATTTTCTGGTTGATAAGCAACTTGAACATAGCGATTCTCATTCGGATCATAATATCGATCCATTTTTGGCAGGGATGTTTTCTTCTCTTCTTGATTTTGATATGAAGAACGATTGGTTCGTTGATATTGGGCAACGCCGACTTCAATATTATTGTCCTCCAATTGCAGATTGGCGTCCATTCTGGGGATCAATTGATCCGCCGTTGCTATGACCTGTTGGGGAGCCCTTATTGTCAGAGAATTGCCTGGATTAACTTTCCAGGAAGTTTCATTTCGAAAACCTTGAGGCAAAAGAGCGACAAGACGTTTTCCCAAACTTTCCGCCTTCATATGGGAAGGATAATAAGTTCGTTCCAGAAGTTGTTCGGTCTGCGCTTGAATCGATAATTCTGACGGCCTGTCAATCAATTCGGATTGTTTTTGAAACGGAATTGTTTGATGAGAGGCGGAGAATTGATTGAACAACGAAGAATCCGTTTCAGATGGTTGCTTGGCCAATTCTGATGGCGAAAGAGAAAACCTTGAAAAGTTTTCCGATTGTTGCCCCTGAACAAATGAGGTCAAACCAATTATGGACAGAATCAGAATGACTCGAAATAAAAGGGTTCTCGACATGATTGATCTCTTGCTCATTTCAATTTTCTCTGAACCAAATTCTTTCATAATATTTATTATTGACGATCTCAGCCTTGAATAGTAAAATTTTATTGAATTATTTACAAGATCAATTTTCCATTTGGACTGAAAAATCAACCGTTTTTTATTTTTCAAAAAATTTTCTCTGAACGTTTTGTCTGGAATTCAGAGAAATAAAATAGGAACTGAGTTGTTTTGGGGGGGATGATCTCGATTTCAAGCCTGTTTGTTCAAAATAACTTCCAGCTTTGACAACAAATGAATTCAGCAGGGAAAGCCAAGTTTCAATGTTTCAGTTTAATTTAGGTCGTTTTGCTTGAACGGAAGAATTGAATAACTTTGAGCGTTATTGATCTGATATTGTTGAACCGGCTCGGATTGATTAGAATATAAATCAATAGCCTGTTCGTTCTGCATTGTTTCAGGATAATAGAACGCTTCATTTTCGTTGTAAACCGTTTCTTCCGAATTCATATAATATGAAGAATCCGGCGTTATTTCTCCAGAACAACTTTGACAATCGGCGGAAGAATCCCGTAAATGCTTGTTGCCTCCCAGAACCGAGCCGCTTCGATAAAGTTCGCCCATGCAACGATCCCCATTAGCTGGAACAAAAGTCGGTTGACATAAATCGTAAGGCGAAAGACAAGAACGGCAACCAACAACTCCCATTGCAAACGCAATGACGACAATGATCAGTATTTTGTGAAACATTTTTTTCCTGTTTTCTATTTTCAAAGGATTACTCATTGCCTGTTTGGGATGAAATCATGTCAAGCCGTTTTGGCAATAAATATCTGAAAATCGGACAAAATAATAAAGGATAAGGATTAATTTTGGACTTCAACCTTAATTAATCTTTCTCGAAAAATTTTTTAAGGTTTCCTGTTTTTTAAAAAAGAAAAATCTCAAAAATTTTTTGGAAGAAAAGATTATTATTATATTTCGACCGCAAAACCGGAATTATTGCTAAAAATCTTTTATTTTTCCTGTTTTTATATAAAAAACCTTTCTTTTTTATTAAAAACGACGAAAAGATGTTTCCTGTTTTTTTTATTCTGTGTATAATGCCATTAGTTGTATGCTCATCATAATCTTATCATTTTGACCATTTATCAAATCGTCTTCGATGATTTCGAATTAAGTATTATTTTTAGCAAGATTCAGAAAATATTTCTGGACGATAAGAAAAAAAACTTGACTAGCCCCCTTTCTTTATGTTAAAATAATAAACAGATTCTATTCTCGAATCGTTGTCAACAAAAAGATCAAATACAAATTGAATACTATATATCATTTCATTCAGAACATCTCATAGACAGGGATAAAAATATGGCCAGAAACAATGCCGTCTGGGGAATTGACGTTGGTAATACTTCATTAAAGGCGTTGCGTTGTCGCGCTGGAGAAGAGCCGGGAACTGTTGAAGTTTTAGGGTTCGATTACATCGAACATAGCAAAATCATGACGCAACCGGGCGCTGACCCTGCCGCCATTCTTGCTGAAACCCTTGGATTATTTCTTTCGCGAAATAATACTAAAGGAGAAAAGGTTGCCATTTCAGTTTCAGGCCAAAGCACATTATGGCGTTTTCAACCGCTTCCTCCCATTGATCCGAAAAAAGTCAACGATTTGATTAAATACGAAGTCAAACAATGGCTTCCCTTCGATCTTACCGACGTTATTTGGGATTATCGCCAGATCGGAGGGTCTATGGACGGCAATATCGCCCTTGATTTGAACATTTTTATGTATGCGATCAAACGCGAACTTGCTTCGAAAACTCTCGATTCCTATACGAAAGCGGGAATTGACGTCGATTGCATTCAAGGGGCTCAAGTTGCTCTTTATAATGCTTTGGTTCATGAAATGTATCGTTATGAGGAACTTCTGGATAAAGACCCTGCCGAAATGAATGATTTCGACGTCATTTTAAACGTTGGAACCGATACAACAGAAGTTGTTATAACAAATGGAATAATCGTTTGGCTTCGTAATATTCCGATCGGAGGGAATCTTTTTACAAAAGCGCTGACGAAATCGCTCAAATTGACCTTTTCCAATGCGGAGCATATTAAACGAAATACAGCAATGGCTCAAGACCCCAAGGTTGTTATTTTGGCAATGAAACCCGTTTTCAATGAAATGCTCTCTGAAGTTGATCGATCAATTAAATATTATTGCAGTTTAAACAAGAAGGCCAAAATACGCAAGATATATGCTTTGGGAAATGCAATGAAACTGCCTGGACTTCGTCAATTTTTGGCCAAAAGTCATGGCATTGATGTCATTGTTCCGAGCAGTTTTGTTAAAATGACCGGTTCAGAGGTCTTGGCCAATCCTCAATTCCGCGAAAATATTTCAACGTTTGGAGTTTCTTATGGATTGGTTCTTCAATTACTGAATCAAGTGCCGTTGAATATCAATTTAATTCCCAAAGAAGTTGTTGTTGACCGAATTATTAACAACAAAAAACCTTGGGCTCTTGCCGCCGCTGCTCTGTTAATGCTTGGATTAACGGCGCAATATATCAGTTCAACGGTTGCTTACAGCGTCATAAAAAATCCTTTGATTGATACAGCTTACCAAAAAGCTCAAAGCGTAACGAAAAAATCGAACGACTTCAAAGATAAAGCGAAAAAAGCGGTAACAAACTTTCAGGGGGTTGACAGTATTGGCAAAAACTTGACAAGTAATATCGAAGGACGTTTGGTTCCGCTTGAAATTCTTAAAGCGATCAATGCTGCTATTCCAGCTGAAGATCCAACTCCAGAGATATTGGAAGAAGGGGTCTCTGCCTTGAAGCGTCGCGCCATTGAACAACAAAATCGTATCTATATTACTAATATTGATTTTCAAAAAGTTGACGATTTGAGCAAATGGTTTGATATTACGAAGCAATGGTATTTCATAGACGATATTGAGGCCAAGGCTTTTGGGGAAGACGCGACCGTATCTTTGGAAGAAATGTTCCCCTTTGTTGAGGAATCGGAAACCAAAGGCGGTTCCGGATCATCTAAAAGTTCGAGTTCTTCTAAAAGCTCCAGTTCATC
>JAUNBG010000016.1:0-775 GCA_030527205.1 Planctomycetia bacterium | reverse complement strand
TCTAAAAGTTCCGGCGCCAGCGGAGATAAGGAAGAGTTGGCATTCGATCCAACTGCGGAATTGAATGCCTATTTGGCCAGCGATGATAAACGAATCGAAGAAATTCCAGGTCCGACAGGACCAGGTCGAATCGTTCAGTTGACCGGTTATCATTATCATAACAGCGATGATGTTAATATAAAGGAACGAGGCGCTGAATATGTTCGACAAACGATTTTGCGAAACCTGAAACATGGTTTCGTCGATCTTCCTATTAGTTTGGAACGTCAACGAGCAGGCGAAACTGGCGTTGATACTGTTTCGATGAAAGAGCTCGGCATTTTCTATCCCATTATGATTAAGCCGGGGGTTATTGATGACAAATATCGATTACTTGATCCCGAAGCTGCTGCAAAAGAACGCGAGAAAATAATGAAATCAATGATTCGGGTTCGTCCTGGATCAACCAGCGGCGGAATGAGCGGCGGCATGGGCGGAATGGGCGGCGGAATGAGAGGTTCTAGAATGGGAGCCAGTATGGGATCCGGAATGTCTGGGGGCGGTCGCGGTTTGCCTGGCCTTGAACAAATTGCTGAAGGACTCAGTAGCGATAAAATATTAAAATTGAGTCGTTTTGATTTTATTATTCAATTTGTTTGGCAAGCAACGTTGCCTTCAACTCGAGACACGCGTCGAAAATTGGCCGCTGAAGCGGAAAAACAGGAAACGAAATCGGAAAGCGGTTCTGATTCGGCAACAGATCCGAATGCGGCGGCAGCTCCGGCTGATCCGAATG
>JAUNBG010000015.1:66740-77070 GCA_030527205.1 Planctomycetia bacterium | reverse complement strand
GCCTATAATTAACTCGCAATGATCAACTTTTTTCGTCGTTCTTTTTCGGAAAAAAACGACTTGCGTCTGTTTTTCCGAATCTTTCGTCCCCAGGGCGTCGAACAGGAAAAAACGTTGTTTCTTGACAAACGGTTATGGGCAGCGTTGAAGGTTCTTTTTAAGGGGGACGAAAGCGGTCGATTTTGGGGGGAGCCAATTTGGGGGAGCCAGAAATGAATTCAATTTTTTTGTCTCCGACGGGCAACCTATGCGGTTGCATCGCAGCAACGCAAGGGCGTTGCATCCCGTCTGGAGCTGCCGCTCCGTTAGCAGTTCAGCGCTCCCGTTGGTCGCTTGATCAACAGGAACTTTTGACTCTCCATTTTCAACTTTCTACTCTTTTAATATTTAAAGCACACGCAGCTAATCAATAGCAATTGTTTGAGCGGTTTTTTGCGATTCGAGCGCGGCAGTAAAAAGGCGATGACTCAGAGCGGCTTCCTCAGGAAGAACGCAACCGGCAAAACGATTTTTCGGCTTTCCGTTTTCGAGTTCATAAAGGAACGAGGCCCACATTTGAAGAATGGCGTCCGAAAACCCGAACTCGAAAATGCCGCCTGTAATGCTTTTGAACGTTGTTTCATGACCCATATCGATCTGCATCCAATTTTGTTCCGAGCCGCCTTCATAATTGAGAACTTGCAACAATTTAGGATTTTTGGTCGAAAATTTGGCGCATTTTTTCGTTCCCAAAATTTCAAGGAACCAGGTATCCTTTTCGCCCGGCGCAATTCGGAACGTTTTAATCGTCATTGGAAACGAACCGGTATTTGCTGATGAATCGACTTCGCATAAAAGGGTCGCGTTATCCCAGGTTAAACAGGGAACGATTTCTCCTTTATTGTTTTGACGTTCCGGAACCAAATTTGTTAAAATCGCGCGAACATTTTTCGGCGTCCAGCCCGATCGAAAGGGGATATGACAAGCATGCATTCCGAGGTCGCCCATACAGCCATATTCGCCGTTAAATTCAATCATTCTTTTCCAATTGATCGGTTTCTTCGGATCAAGATCGCTTGAATGCATAAAACCAGCATTGACTTCAATCATTTTACCGAATTCGTTATTGTCGATCATTGACGCCATTCGTTGAACGGCGGGATAAAATGGGAATTCTGAAGAACAACGAACGACAACGTCTGGATGAGCTTGAACTGTCTTTACAATTGCGACGTTTGCTTTAAGATCAATTCCAAAGGGTTTTTCGCCCATTAAATGTTTTCCGGATGCGATAATATCGCAATAGAACTGTTCATGAAGATTATGAGGGACAGCACAATAAATTGCCTGGATTTCCGGGTCGGCCAACAGTTCTTTGTAATCGGCGGTTACAAGTCGAATGGTTGGAAAGTTTTGGGTATACCAAGTCAAAATATCAGGATTTGCGTCGCAAACCGCAACGATTTCCGGGGCAATGGTCATTTCGGGCAAATGAGCCCAACGAAGAGCGGCGCTTGCAAATTCGCGTCCCATTAAGCCGCAACCAATCATTCCAAATTTAATTTTTTTCATATGATTATCGATGTAAATATTAATTCTAAAATGGTTCAAAATTTCAAAAATGTGTCAATAAAGATCGGGATAAGAAAAATATAATTTCTTTGTAAGCAGTCTTTTTTATAAGGCTGAGTTTTTTGGATCGGATTTAAGACCGGTTTCTTTTATTTTTCCGCAACGATAACCGACGACATATCATCAGAATCAACAGCGAGGAAAGGATTTTTGAAACCGGCTTCCTCAAGAAGTTCGAATATTTCATTTTGCGTATAAACTTTTCCTTCTGCGGTATTGCAAAGCATATTGACCGCAAAAAAGATTGCTGCTTGAGGTCCAGAGCGATCCTCATCAAGCAAGACGTCGCGAATGGCAATTTTTCCGCCCTTCGTTAAAGCTTGCCAACATTTACGAAACATTGACCGCGTTGTTTCGTTATTCTGTTGATGAATAATGGCGCTGACCCAAATAAAATCGAATCTTTGCGGAAGCTCGTCCCGATAAAAATTGCCTTCAACCAAAGAAATTCTTTTTTCCAAAGGGGAATCTTTTAACAATCGTTTCGCTTCATTGATCGCTAACGGCAGATCGAAAACAACGGCTTGAGCATTCAGATTGCGATTCAAAAAAGCTTTGGAATAGCTTCCGGTTGCTCCGCCCAGATCAAGCATATTGTTAAAGTTTAGTATTCCTGCCTGTTCCAGTTTTTCAGCAAGCGAATCGGCGGTTTGAATCGCAATGGAATTCATTCCATTGATAAACGCTTGATAATCTCCCAGTGAACCGTTAATGCTGCAAAGTTTTGGACCAGGAACCCCGGAACGAACCGTCCAGGCCAAATTGCTCCATTGACGTTGACAACTATTCCAATGACAAATGATCGGAACCATTGTTTGCGGATGTCGCGAATCAAGTATTTCTTGATAATCGTTTGCGACAAACCAGCCATTTGTCTCTTTTTTGTAAAGAAAACCGAGAAATTTCAAACTGGCCAATAAAATCTTCAAGGCTCTTAAGTTCAGTTTTAATCTCGCTGCGATTTCTTCTTCTGTCAGACCGGGATACTGTATTAACGAAGTAAACAGATCAAGTTCGCAACCTGCCGCCAAAATGCTTGACGCTTGAAAACCGGTCGCGATTTGTTGAATTTTTTCTATTACGCTCATCTTTATCGTTCCAATTCATTCATTTAAGGAGATACGGAAATATCGAAATTTGTTGGGCATTCAAGTTTGGATGACATCCAATTGTATTTTTGTTCAATTTCAAATAAAAATACAGGTCAAAGACTTAATTGTATTTCATCAAGAGTCAGAAAAAACAAAAATGACAACCTTTTAAACAAGGAACGGAAATATCTGTCGCTCATGCCGGCGTTGGTTAAGTCGTCCTATTTTTCAAAAAAGCGGCTTAGAAAGAGCCGAATTGACAATGACTGCCAGAATTAAGTAACGAGAATGCCGAAAACAAAGAAATTGCACAAAAACCAATAAATCAAGAAACTGTTTGTTAAGCAAAACGGGAATCAGTTGGATTCCCTGAGACTTTTTGTCTGTCGTTTAAAAGGACATCCCAGGGAATCAGAAAAAAATCAAGATAAATTTTCAAAACATCGAAAGAAATCAATAACCGAGTTCTTTTTCGGTTTCGCCGATTGCTTCGTCAATGATATCGATTCCTTTGATCATCGTTGCTTCATCCATAACAATCGGCGGACTCATGCGGAGAATATGACCGGCAGGAATCCAGGCCAAACCTTTACGGAACGCCTTTTGATAAACTCTCTTGCCAGCTTCATCAAACGGCTCTTTGGTCGCCTTGTCTTTGACAAGTTCGATTCCCATCAAGCAGCCTTTGACTCGAACGTCGCCAACGATTTTATGTTCGCCAAGCATTCGTTTCATTCGTTTATCGGCGACTTGACCCAGGAATTGCGCATGTTCAAGAAGATTTTCTTCATCAATAATTTCAGTCGAAGCCAAAGCCGCGGCGCAAGCCATCGGATTGCCTCCGTAACTGCTGGACGCAGAAACCTTTTCGAAGCATTCGGAGAAATCGTCTCGAACCGCAACGCATGTAACCGGGAAACCGTTTCCAAAACCTTTTCCGATCGTTACAATATCAGGATTAACTCCCCAATGTTCCATACAGAGCCATTTGCCTGTTCGACCCCAACTGGTCAGAACTTCGTCGGCCATAAGGAGAATTCCCTTTTTATCGCAAAGTTGACGAAGTTTCGGGAAGAAATCGTCCGGGGGAATAACAGAACCGCCCCAACCTTGAATCGGTTCAACAATGAAGCCGGCGACGTCGCCAACGGTTGCCTTATTGATATATTCGTCATAAAAATTAATATAGGCGTCCGTATCAATCGAGCCGTCCGCTTTCGTCCATAACGGATGATAAGGGTCAGGACGCGGAACCATATGAGCGCCAGGCATACGGGTTCGACCATAAACCTGCGAACGAATTTGCGCCAACGACACGGAACCATACGTTTTTCCATGAAAATCATAGAAACAGCTGATCATTTCGCCATGACCGCTTGCCGCTCGAAGAACGCGCATTCCGGCTTCGACGGCAGTTGTTCCGGAATCATAAAATTGATAACCTTTCAGATTTCCGGGAAGAATCGACGCCAGTTTTTCAACAAGTTCCGTCTTGATTCGCGTCGGAAAATCATGAACGTTCATCATTTGGTTGGCGTATTTCGCAACGGCTTCGCTAACTTTGGGATGACAATGGCCAAGCGTTGTTACATAAATTCCGGACGAAAAATCAATATATTCATTTCCGTCAACGTCCGTCAAAACGCAACCTTTTCCCGACTCAAAAGCGACGGGGAAAAGTTTAACCTGCGAGCTAAGCCCTTTAAAATAACGAGCACAACGTTTATAATACTCTTCCGAAACCGGCCCCGGCGGAACAACTTTGACGTTTGGATAACGATTTAAATCAACTTTTCCCCATTCCAGGGAAGAAAAGTTCGACATTGCAAACTCCTTAATTTGACAAAAGGTTCTCTATGATTATTTTGTGCCGTTTTTTATTCCCGCTCCAATATTTAATGAAAACTGGCTTGGAAAGAAAAAACAGTTTATATTCCCTACTTTTTTCGAAACGAAACTTCAAAAGTTTGATAAAACTTTGGGCTTGAAGCTCATTAAAGTTCAACTATTTCGGCATTGATCAAATCAGCCAAATAAACAAGACGTTTTCGAACGTCTCCGAGACAAATTGCGTTATGATGCGGGCCGCCCTGACGAACATAATCCGACAGGAAATCCCGAACGTCAAAATCAAGTCGGAATTTTGAATGCGGAACGCAAAGCTGCGGAAGCGGTCCGAAATCTTCGATTTCTCCCAACGACATAATAATTTTATATCCGTCGCTGGTCAGTGCCAAAACGCAGAACGTTGCGGGACCCGGTTCCATTGAAGTTACAAGCGACAATTGCCGATGCAGCGTTTTCGTGATTTGACCGGGTCGAGCAACAAGCGGAATCTTGCGATCTTTTCGAGCCATTGAAATATTCGATTCGCCCATATGACTGAAGAAGAGGGCGTTTCCCGCAAAGTCCGTTGTAAAAATCTCCGAGAACGTTGCCGCTCCCCGAGTCAAACGGTTGAACATTGTCGTCGCCGTCGTTGCAACGAGATCGCCTTCTCCTCCGAAACCGACGCCTTCCCCCATTAAACGACTGATCGCGACAAAGGGAACCGTTGAGGTTCGTTCATCTTCGCCGAAAGCTGTAAATTGATAGGTCAAACCGCTCAATTCATGTTCTTTCACAATTTGACGAAACGCGATTTCGGATCGAGCGGTCATTTGCAAATCAAATTCCGTTATATCAGAGGCAACGTCATAAAGTTGACGATAATCGCCAACAATTTGATCAACTTCTTTCGCTTCCGCGTTGGCTGACCGCTTAATATATTCTTCAACGCTGACCATTCCATAAGAAGCTCCAAAATCACAAACCAGCTTCGTTGTATCGACAGCAAAATCGCCCATGCCAGGAAACGGATAACCGATCAACGCAAATTTTGAGCCGCGCATCGAATTAACTGTTTGAATGGCAATAAGATAATCCCGCATATCAACAAACGGATCGTCATCGCTCAAATGACTTGTAAAAATCTCGAACGGAATGCCGGATCGACACAAAACGTTGCCAAGATCATGAGTCCCGTGAACGCCATGATTTTCATTGAGTTCTTTCCCGCTATAATTTTCATCAACGGCAAAAAGTTCCTGGGTATTCCAAATAACGATCGGCAAAGATGTTTGTTGAAGCGCCGGAAGAGCAACCTGACTCGGCGAATAACAGAGAAAAAGAACAACGATTGCGTCCGCTTTTTCCTGCTCAAAACAACGAATTTCGTTTGAAATCGTTTGCGTATTATAAACGGCATGATTAAAGACGACATCAAAATCTTGTTGCAATTTCGGTACAACGCGGCTTTTAACCCAATTTTCCCGATTCATTCGCAATTGAGGCGATAACGTCTCATAAAGTTCCAGCGTTAATGCCAGAAGCCCGATTTTGGGCTTGACCTGATTCATAATTTATTTCCTTAATGATGATAACTATTTGGATGAGTTTGGGAGATATGCGTTTTACTGCCTCCATTCGACTAGGGAACGGAGTCCGGAAACTCGAATTGAGGCAATGAAGATTGTTCCAAAAATCAAAATCAACTATTTCAAACCATATTTCGCTACGGCTTCTTCCGGAGCAAGTCCGTAACGAACAACGTCGCAAAGAGCCTGTTGGAATTCGAATGGTTTGCTGACTTGAATCGCGTTTCGACCGAAAACAACGCCGCCTGCTCCCGCTTTCGCTTCTTTTTCCGCCAATTTCAATGCGTCCAGCATTGTCGGAAGTTTTTCCGCTCCAAGGCCAAGAACAGGAACCGGGCAAGATTCTGTTACTTTTGCAAAATCTTTCGTATTGAACGTCTTAATCAAGTCGGCTCCGAGTTCCGCAACAACGCGAGCTCCGAGAAGAACGTCATCATGAAGTTCATCCGGCGTCATATCCATATGACCGGTCGGGAAATATTCCCCAATGACCGGAATTCCAAGTTCATGAGCCTGATTCACAAGATTTGCAAAATTCTCGACGTTTTCCGCGTCTCGTTCTTCATCGCCTGTTCGAAGCGTCAACGAAACAAGAGCGACATCCATTCCTTCTCGAAAAGCGTCCTTGACATCATAAGCATAAATGCTTCGCGCTTTTCGATAGTTAAGATGAAAACAATAAACGGTATTCCAATTCAATCGAACGACGGCCAAAGGGGACTTCGGTTGAGCAAATATCGATTGGCAATGACGCAACATACCGGGCGCTATCAAAACGGCGTCAACGACAGGATTGATCTTTTTAACGGTTTCCGGGAGGTTTTCCATATAAGGAATCGGGCCATCAAAAAAACCATGATCAACAGCGATAACAACGCATTTATTTTCTGTAAACATTCGATTGATACGAATTTGTCGTCCGTCCATTTTTTTCCTTTTTTACTTAATTTTAGGGTTGCTGATTCTATTTATTAGGATTATTCCGGAAACTTGTCAAAACGACTTCGAGCACGACTTCGAGTCTTGTTCCGGATTCCTGTATCTGTTTTTGATTTTTGAAGCATGAAAAAGTTTTTGCCTCATCCCTTTTTCTTGACTTACAAAAGTCGTCCAGCGAATTAATGATTCAACGAATTAATGATTTTCAGGGGAACATAATATAGAAAGAAAGAACAATCAGCGTTATAATGATCCACCAAAAACCGGGTCGAGTAAGAATCGTCATTTCCGCTTTTTCATTTTCTGGCAATTTAAGACTGTTCCAATTCCAAATAAGCCCTTGAAGTTCGCTTTCCGGTTTCGGTTTCGTACAAAGACTGACAACAGCGCAGACGACAATACAAGTCCAAAACGCAATTGTACACCGATTAGCGAAAGGAGCAATCAGGGTTCCCATTTTTTCGAGAGTTGAAACGGAAAGCGGAATGACTTGCGAAATCGCTTCCGAGTTCCAAAATTTACCGATCAACTCAAGAACAATAGAAAGCGGAACGGTTAAAAGACCGGCGACCGTCGCTCCCCAATAAGTCGTTCGTTTCCAGAAAACTCCCATAACGAACATCGTCGTTATACCGGGAGCAAAATAACTGTACGCCATTATCAAATAGATATAAATCGGACGTTTGATCTGACCTGAAAGGAAAATCGCCCAAAGAATTCCGAAGAAGATAATCATAGCGCCGAATAACTTGCCAAATCGAATCGCTGCTAAATCTTCATTCTTTGTCTGTTCTTCCCTGCTTTCCGTTTCAAAAATCGCAGCGTTTCCTCCCGAAACGGCTCGAACCGCTGTCGATCGCTCGGAAGATATTTTCGCTTGACGCGCTTTCATCGCCTGTTTATACGGAAGATAAAGATCAATCGTTGCAATCGTTGAACAAGAATTGACCGCTCCCGAAATATGTCCCATAATCGCGGCGATAAGACCGGCAAGAACCAAACCGATCAAACCATGCGGCAAAAGATGAACAACCAACGACGCAAAAATCATGTCGGGACGTTCCGGAGCTGGAATAATCCCTTTTTCAACAAGATAAAACGCCATCAAACCCGGAACCGTAATCATCAACGGAATGATAAATTTCAAATAACAAGTAAAAACAATCCCCATTCGCGCGTTCCATTCATTCTTCGCCGCAAGAACCCGCTGAACAATGAACTGATTTGTTGCGAAATAAAAAGTACTGATACAAAGAGCCCCTCCTAAATATTGCGTCCAGGGAAAATCCATATCGCTCGCCGGAAGAAGCAAATGCCAGTCATCCCGGGTCGAAATAAAGAAATCCCAACCGCCAACCGCATAAAGCGTCGTAAACGCCAGAGCAAGACCTCCCATCAAAAGAACGGATAATTGTAACATTTCCGTCCAGATAACCGCTCTCAAACCGCCTGTTATTGTATAAATCCCCGTTGCAACCGCAATCGCAATAATACTAAGACTTAAATTCAAATGAAGAAGTTCCTGAAGCGCGATCGCCCCGAGAATCAAAACGCCGCTTATCTCGACAAAAAGATAAGTCAGAAGCATCAGAATCGCAAAAACGATTCGAGGAGCCGTCCCGAAACGACGCTGCAAAAATTCCGGCATTGTATAAAATCCGTTACGCAAATAAAACGGAAGAAATATCCAAAGCAACGCGTTCAAACCAATAAGAATCGCGCCCCATTCGCCGCAGACCGTTATAAACCCCCGGTCATAAGCAGCCCCGATCGCGCCGACAAGATGATGACTCGAAAGGTTTGCCGCAACGATACTCCCGCCAATCATCCACCAAGGAAGTTTATCGCCGGCAAGAAAATAATCCCGCTTACTTCCGCTGGCTCGCCGCGATGCGACGATTCCCAAAACGACAACTCCCAATACATAAAGTCCAAAGATTGCATAATCTAATGGAATAAGCCGTTCGGCCAGATTTTCTGCAAAAAGAGGCATGATTACTTTCTTATGGAATAACGACCAAAATTTTTAATATTTATAACGCTGACGCTTAGGTTTTTCCGTTTCGCCGCCGCATAAGCTTTGATAATGCGGCTACAGAACTCGCCGCGATCAGGAAAAACTCAGGAAAAACGCTATAATTCATTTCAGTTTCATTTTTCAATTTCATTTCAATAACTTTTTTAAGAATCTGACAAATTCATAAAACCGGATGTTCGCAAAATGGGCGACGCCGACGGGTCAAAAAGACGCCTTTTCGTCCTGAAAAATCTGGAACAACCGTTTTTTATGCCTGATAAGGCGCGGTTGAATTCCCTTCGATAAAATGGCACGGAAGCATCGTTTTGGGCGGGACATTTTTAGGCTTTTCGACAATAATTCTTGCAAGACGTCCGATTGTTTCGCCGACCTCACGAAGGGGAAGCGCGATTGTTGACGGTTGAACGCCTCCGAGAAAATGTTGAATAAGCGGAAGCTGATCATAAGTTATCACGGACAGGTCTTGAGGAATGGACAGTTCTCGATTTTTTATTAATTCCTTAAGATAAAAGGTCGCACGAAAACAACCAAAAATAACTGCTGTTGGATGTTGTCTATGCAAATAACGACGAATAATATCGGGGCCGTCTTGAGGAACAATTTGAGGAACCCATAATGACAGCGCTTCGTTAATTTCCAGTCCATGATCGGCGAGCGCTTTTCGATAGCCTTCATAACGATCGATGCTCCACCAACCTCCAGACGTTAAAATTTGAACGAAACCGATACGACGATGACCGAGTTCATACAGTCGATGAACGGCATCCCAACTTCCGGCATAATTATCTTCATATATATTAGGAACGCCAATTTCTGGAGCTCGAATCATTGCAAGAACGGAAGGAATCCCCTGGCGACGCGCTTCGCCGATGACTGACGCATAACGCAGAGGCGGCCCGATACAGACGAAAACATCAGGCGAACTAAGTTCGATTCGACGCGAAAGCAGAATCGGTTGATCAAGAGGAGTTCCGAGCAGTTCGATAACAAGATTGTCTTGAAGCGCAACTTGATTTAATCCGCGAATCACGCCATTGGAATACCAGTCATTTCCGAAATAATCGAGTTTAAAAGCGTCAAGCGGGTCGCGATAATCGCCTGATTCAGAAGGTTCTCGATCCAACGCAGAAAAAGCGATTCCGATTCGAAGAACTTTTTTGGATGACGCGGATGTTGTCGAGACAGATTGACTGGAAGGAGACAATGACTCCTGTTTGATCTGAGACTCCTGTTTG
>JAUNBG010000015.1:26601-66730 GCA_030527205.1 Planctomycetia bacterium | reverse complement strand
GACGAATCGACTTGACCGGACGAATCAACTTGACCGGTTTGAACGAATTGGCCATTTTTGACAAAATGATTTAAATCGTTCGATTTGACCGAAAGTATTTTCACTCCGACAAATGTTCCAATTCCCCCTCGACGTTCGATCCAGCATTCTTCTTGAAGTTGATCCAGCGCTTTGCGAACGGCTGTTCGGCTTCGGCCTGTTGCTTCCATAACATCTCGATCAGATAAAAAGGGATCGCCTACGGAAAGATTTTCTTTTATGATATATTCAATAAGGCAATCTTTGAGGATTTCAGAGGCTCTATATTTGGGAAGAGGCCTGTTTAAACAGAATTCGGGCATGATCGACTCCATTGAGACATGTCATTATTTTGCGTTTTTATTAACGCTTTTGAGACGAAACATTAATACAAATTATAATCACGTTTTTTTTCTTTTACAATCCCTTAATTTCATCTTTTTCAAAATTATTTTGAAAATATTCTTTTTTTATATGTATTTATTGAAAAAACGTTTTTTATAAAAACATGTTTTGATTATTATTTTCTTTCTCGATTTTTTTTGCGCGATCGAGTTTGAAATTCCTTTTAAAAAAGAATTTTCGCGCAGCGGCGCGGCGAAGAGAATAAAAATTCCCCAAACGGACGACGGAAACAAATATTTTTTAATGGAACCGCCGTTTTAAAGCGATTTAAATTAACGACGAAATCGGATGTTCCAAAAAGAAAAGCATCTTTGCGTTTCCGCTGCGTCGCTGCGCTGCGCGAAAATTTCCAATATCATTACAAAAATTGGGAAAGACGCTGTCTATTTAACCGCAGCCGCTATTTTTTGAATTCGACGAAGTTTCCGTGAACGGGTATCAGAGCGCCAAAAGATTTTTGAACAATCCCCCTGCGTCTCTGCGAGATAAATAATATTGTCAGGAACGTTTATTTATGGGAAACGATGAGCGGATAACAGATTATTAAATCGGTCTGTTGTTCGGTTCTGATTATTCGTCCTTTTTTCTTGCGCCGGACTTGCCAGCGCAACGATCAGGATTTTCATTGAAGTTCAATTTAATTGAGAATTTTTGCGTTGTTATTGTCGATTCATTTTTTGAATTTTTGAATCAAGTTCCATTTTTGTTTCTGTTCGGAATGAATCGATATCCTGTTTCCCATAATTTTTTTTCAACCAAAGGAAATAGGGAAGCTGCTCGTTATCCTGCCAATAGAGATTATGGTTCAAAGTCAAGCCGCTTGTCCAATCATTTTCGAGTCGAACAAGACTTTCAGTTGCATTACAGAAAACATTGTTTTGAATGATCATTCCAGAAGTTTGAGATGAATTGTTATAAAACATAATATGACGACCATTTTTATCAGGTCGTTGAATATGCCCCCAACCAAATCCGGCGTCAAAACATTGATTGTTTTCGAAAACAATATCTTTTGTCATTGATTCCTGACCGCGATTCCAAAACTCAAAAGAGTATTCGCAGTTCCAAATTTCATTGTTTCGATATATAATATTGACTTGACGGTTATTTTGGCTTCCCTGATTGGTTAAGGCGGCGTCATAAATTTCCCAGAGTCGATTGTTTTCAATAAGATGATCATTCGCATTTTCCCAAAATTCAATGCCGTTTCCGAATCGAACCCGACGTCCCTTTCCGCCTTGCAAATACTGATCGCCGCCGCCAATCCAGGAGATATCGCAATTTCTTATAATAAGATGATGATTCGACGAACCGCCAAATCCATGCGCAGCTCCGTATCGAATGTCCAAATTATCAAAAATAGCGTTATGACATCCGGAAATGTCGATAACATGTCGTCGAAGAGCCGCCTCAATTTCGGAATAAAGTTCAGCCGGATTTTTTTCGCTTCGGAACCAAAGTTGAGACTTTTCAAGATCAAACCAGAAATCGTCTTGATTTTGAAGCGATTCTTTATCCCAACGTTTAAAAGCTGCTTTTTTCCCGTCAAGAATGATATTTCCAACATCGGTTGTCAGACGATTTTGAGTCGATGTCAGCTCGGAATCGTCAGAAACAGGAGTTGCCCAAAGTTGATCTGCCATCTGAATCCAATCTTTCGATTGATTGAGTGAAACGGAACAATAAAACTTCGGTTTTTCCCCTTCGCCATAAGAAGAATAGAGAATCGTTTGAGAAGAATCGCCTGATTTCGGTTTGAATGTTCCTCGCCAAAGTCCGCCTCGTTTGAAATAAATCGAGTCTCCCGGCTGAAATTGGGTCTCATTGACTTTCGTCAGAGAGTTCCAAGCTGCTTGGGGCGTCGTTCCTGAATTTTCGTCCTTTCCCGATTCCGAATCAATATAATACTCGCTGGCATTTAATATTGATCCCGCCAAAAAAATTATTCCTATTAAGAGATGTCGCATAATCTGAGCTCTCCTGTTGTTTTTTGATTAACGGATTATAAAATCTGACGTTTGCCTTTTGACTTTTTTGATTAATTGATGAACTATTGATTTATCGAAAATGAATCGAAGATAATTTGCAGAAAAATCGAGATTTTTTGCTGAAAACATAAGAGAATTGTTCCTATTCCCAAAAAAAGAACGCAAAAAGTTAAAAGCGTACTAAAACTGAAACTAATCGATAGAACATTCAGTTGAGGAAAAGTTCGACCGAGAAGTCCGATGACCAGAAAAATGAGTAAGGAAGTCGCAATAACCGGCGCAACAAGTCGAAACGTCAATTCGATACTGAGTCCGAGAAGCTGGACTAAAATGAGGGTCCAATTGGACTGAAAACTTGCTTCTCCAGGCGGAATATTGTTAAAGGAATCAATAAAGCCGGCGATAAGAATATTGAGTCCGCCAATAATAATAAAAATGACGATTCCAAAAAGTATTAAAAATTGCGAAAAAGCAGTTTTTTGATCGTTGAATCCTGAGTTGAACATTGAAGCAATCGAGAACCCGCCAAGACGTCCAATGATTTCGCCAGCGATAGTCAAACAACTGAAAAAAATTAAAACTCCAACGGAAATAAAAAGTCCGAAAAGAAATTCAGCAATCAATTTCATTCCCATTTTCCAAAGTTGAGGAAAAGCGGAAATCGGCAAATCTCCCAAAAGCGAAGTTATCATTGCGGCAAAAACAATCGCCCAAAACAATCGAACTTGACGCGGAATCTGACGACCGCCGATAACAGGCAAAAAAAGAAGAAATCCAATGACTCTTGCAAAAACCAATAAAAAGAGATAACTCTTGATTAAAATGAAATGTTCCAAAAATTCCATTTATCTCTTTTTCTGTTAAGATTATTTTAAGCTCAAGTCAGTTGAAAAACAGCGTCATTATAATCTTTTTATTCGAAAAAGTCAAGTTGGATTCTTTTCCTGACATTTATTGTTCCTGGCAAAATTCCCCAGCTTTTCAATAAGAATCTATCGCGGTCTGAATTGCGAGTCTCAGTATGAAGATTATTCAATATAATTTGACGTTAAAGTTGCAAAACGACTTCATTCGAAATTTGAGCGATAATTCAAGAGCCAATCAATCTAAAAAAGAGCCTTCTTTGAGCAGTTGCGGAACATATTCTTCAGTCATATAACTTATGCTTCGGCTTATAAGCGCTTCAACTTCAAGTTTAAAACCGTTTTTTAACATATGTTCAATTTCTTTTTGCCATTCTTTTTTTTGGGCAAACCAGGGATATTCGGCAATCTGTTTTGCGCGTTTTCGATCAATGTCGTTTAAGGAGATTTTAACGCTGTTTGACAATTGACAACGTTCAAAATCTCGACTTCGCAATCCAATAAAACAAGCGTCAGGAATGGCCATTCGTTGAGATTCATAAGCAAGATTAATCGAGCCTTGTTTGATAACGCTGTAAATATAATATCCCCAAGGGTCGTTATCGAGCAGACAATAGACAGGCAATTTCAATTCGTTATGGAGTCGATTCAGAAGTCGCCGAACGCCGCGAGGAGGTTGACCGCCGCCATGAGTCAAAATGCAATGATGTTTTTTCCAGAATTTGTCTTCATTAAAGCGTTGCCAAACCGTTCCTTTTTCGACATGAAGAATGAATTTTGCTCCGCATTTTTTGAATTGGATAACGCTCGGTTCAACAATCGACGGAATTGCATAACCGCCGGATCCCATTCGCGAACAGTCAATTTCGTCTCCTTTGTCAACAACGGTTATATCGCCGACCATATCCCCTTTTTTTTCAGCGAATAAATGAAGTTCTTCTCGAAGAGCATCCAAAAGAACTTCGCAATCTTCAATAATAGGGTCGCATTCCCCCTGATCATTGAAGGTTTGTTCTTTGGTCGGTTTTATATCGCCCCGAAGCATATAAAAAAGACCTCGGATACTCGATGTTTTTCCCATTTCGATCAATTGTTTGGAACCCTTGGCGACCAAAAGAGTCTGCATAAAACTCTTGGCTTGAGAAAGATTAAATAAGTCTCTGCTCGTTTTTTTGCTGCCAATCTCAAGAAATTTTTTGGTCGCGTTAAATCGAACATTGGAAAGCGAACGAGCCGGAATCGCAATGGACGGTTCTTTTTTTTGGGCCGTTGTTTCAATGATTGATTGCGCCATCGATAAAATCTGAGCAAGCGTTCGTTGATCTTGAGGAGTTAATATGACGGAATCCGATAAGTTTTCCGACTCAACGTTTTTTGTTTTTTTTGCCATAAATGAAAAATCAAATTCTGAATGATTTTAGAGAAGAATCAAATTACTCAAAAGATCATATTATCTTTTGGACACATAATGAAGGACTCTGAAATTTCAACTCGAAGAAAACCAATGTCAGTTGCTTGAGTTTAATTGAGTCTCTTGAAAAGTCTGAATTGTCGGCCCGCAATCCCCGAGGACACAAAAATTTCAGAAAGCGAAGCCTGTTTTTCAAACGGGCTTCAGTATAAAAACAAAACGTCAAAAAAGATTCGACATTGGTCTCAATAAACAACTTTTTTCGAATTTGTCAAAAAGAACAAAAATTCGACAGATTAATTGATTAAGACAAAAGAATCTAATTGACGTTTGTCATTGAGAATTGACCTATTTAACAGGCGTTGAATTTTTATTCTTTAATATCGCATTTTGGAAGAGCTTTTTTCAATTCAGCCAATTTTTCTTCATTGCCTCTGGCAACAATTCCTGTACTTTTTAAATAAAGACGTTTTAATGTTTTTATTTGAGCAAGTTTCAATATTGCGTCAGGAGAAAATTTTTCATTTTCGCGTAAATCAAGGACTTCAAGTTTGTTTAATTTTATAATGGAATCGATTCCGACGTCGGTCAAAGCAACGGATCGAACGGTCAATTCTTTGAGGTCAGGGTTATTCTGGACAATTATTTCCATTCCTTGATCGTTGAGCGGAATGGAAAAAAGATTGAATATGTCCAAATTCTTAATCGAAGTCAAAACATTGTTCAACCCGTCAGAATTAACGCTGGCCAATTCAGAAAGTTCGAGCTTTTTAATTCCCTGCAAATCTTTTAAAGCGGCAAGCCCTTCATTGGAAATGTTCAAATCGCGAAGTTCCAAACGTTCAAATGGAATAGAAGCGATTCCTTTGATTGCCTCGTCATTAAAACTTTTGCAGCGGAAAATTCGGAGACCGGTTAAAGAAGGAATTTTCTTAAAAAATTCAACGGAACCTTCATTAATATTACTGTCCTGAAATTCGATAAACTTCAGCTTGGGAGCGGCGGTCAAATATTCAACCGCTTGATTCGACAATCCGCTGCGAAAATAAACTTCTTCAAGTTCGGGAAGAGCGGACAGATATTTGGCGCTGTTATCAGAAATGTCGATACAACCGCGAGTATCGACAAGTTTTAACGTCGGAATCTTTCGCAGTTTTGCTACTCCGGAATTCGTAAAGGAGTTATAATGAATATAAAGTTTTTCAATTTTCGGCATTTTCTGCAGAATGACCAAAGAATCATTGGTCAATTTGAGATTTCGTCGCAAATCAAGCGACGTCAACTCAGGGAGAGTTGCCAAAACTTCGAGAGAAGCGTCTTGAATATTAGTATTGTTCAGCGTAACGGAAGTCAATTTTTTAAGGTCTTTTAATTCGGCAATATATTCGTCCGTAAAAACTTCGCCGGCAAAAAAAATGGATTCCAAATCATAAAGACGCCCGATCAATTTCATATCGTCGAGCTTTATGGCGGATTCAGAATTGGCGTCGCCGCCTGTTGCTTCCAATTTGATAAAAGTAATGGCGCCATTGGCCGCTTTTTTGATTGATCCTTTTAAATTTTTAACGCGAACGGCAACTTTGTCGATATCTTCTTGAGCGGCGAGCGGCGTTTTAACTGATTTTTGGCTTTGTTGAGAAGCGGCCAAAGCAGAACGAATTTGTCGAGCCGCTTTTTCTTGAGCCTTTCTTTGAGTTTCTTTTTTATCATATTCGTTGATCCAGATTTCCAAACTGGGATCAGTCACAGGAGCGGACATTGCAGGAGTTCCCGATTCGGTCGAAGCATTGGGGGCGGATTTGTAAACGATAAATGTCTCTTCGTCAATTTTTGTATTATTCGGTTCTTTGCAGCCGGAAATCGCGAAAAGGCTTGCCATAATAATGACGCTTATTCTTTGGCTAAATAATTTCATTCTTGATGCTCCTGAATTTATTTTTCTGCGAAATGAAGAAATTAGTCTGGTTTAATCAACTATCTAAACTGCCTATTTTCTGATTGAAATTATAACAGAAAAGTTTAAGTTGAAAATAGCGGAAAAAGATTTCAAGAGAGAATTGAATTTGAAAAAGAACAGGAAATAACGATTTATATCGAAGCGGGTTATTGATACTGATTTCGTATCAACTTTTCGTTCAGGCGAACGGTTTGGAGTTTCAGCGTTGTTGATTAATTCTGTTTCCGTATTTGATTAATTCAGGAAAGTTGACATTTAGAGAAACGGTTGAATGAGATCGAAGAGTTCTGCTTTGGAAAGGCAATTGATCAGGAATTTTTTTTGCTGCGATGTTTCGCCTGAAAGAAGTTTAATTTGAGATTTTTTGATTTTTAACGATTTTGCCAAAAAATCAATAATGACTTTGTTGGCTTTTCCTTTTTCAGGAATTTGAGTGACGCAGACTTTGAGGAAACCATTTTGTTCGCCGCGGATTTCATTTTTTTTAGAACCGGGTTGAGCGCGAACAGGAAGAATCGCTCCCTCGGAATGAGATTCGATCAAAATCATTTTTTTGTCTTTTTTTGGCTGTTGTCTGTTGTTTCAAAAAATTGAATAACGTTGTTTTTATGATTATGTCATCGAATATGATTTTGTTTTGTGTATTTCAATGTCAGGCGTCAATTCGAGAGAATGAATCATAAAACGCATTGATCTGTCAAATGTTTCGAAATAAAAAAACTCTCCCAAACCAAAATTTGATTTTGGGAGAGCATTGTTTTGTCTTCAACGATTCCTGTCGCAAAAGACAAGGTTGGAAACAGTCAAAACGCAATTTCATAAATGAAAGGAAGGCACAAAATGAAGCTTAATATATTGATGACTGTTTTATCTGAAAGGAAGGTTAAATGTTGTTAACGAAATGCTTCGCCGACATCCTTGCCATTGAAAACATTACGAGACCGCAGATACGAGTTTGACCGGAATATCAAACTGTTCCGAATGCTGGTCTAAAAATGTCCTGCATCATACTCGACATTTATCGCAAAGATGAAGGAAAGGATAACCAAAATTTAAAAGTTCGTCAAGAGCATTTTGAATATTTTTTAAAATTATGCAATTTGTTTTATTATGAAACAGTTTCTGCTTTTTTGGCCGGATGCGTTTTTTTCGAAATAGCGTCGAAATCAAGATTGACTTTGCTTATTTCGTCGAAAAGATCAGCGGCTTTTCGATGTCTCGACTCAAAGAAATCGATGTTGAGCCAGAATGTTGACCGCTTGCCTTTTTGTTCTCCTTTCTCATTCGTTCGTTATTTCCGGGCTTGAAAATATTGAGGGGAACAACTTTAGGAGAAATGTCAGTTGTTTCGTTGAAAAGAAGCTTTGGGTTCATTGACCGGAAAGAAAATTTTAGTATCATATTTAGACAATAATGTTATATGGTTATCTGCTTGAACGGTTGCTATTGCGTTTTGCTTGGAGAAGAGTTTTTTAGGACTTTTTTTGAAAATTTGTTACGCAAAGATTGAGATCGACGATTAAAACTTTTTTAAGTTTAAAAGAGTTTTGCAAAATTCAAATAATAACCGTTTGTATAAAAGATCAAATCGGCATATTTTGAGATTGATGAAAAGTTCGTCAAGCAAAACGATTTGTTCTGTTTTAAAAAACAAGGGAGAGAGAAATGGCTCATCAAGTAACGTTGATAACAGGCGACGGCGTCGGACCGGAATTAGCCGAAGCGGCAAAAAAATGCGTTGACGCAACAGGCGTTTCAATAGATTGGGACGTTCAGGAAGCAGGAATCGACGTTATGGAAAAAACAGGAACGCCGCTTCCCGATTCTGTTTTGGAAAGCATTCGTCGAACTCGTTGCGCCTTAAAAGCTCCGATAACAACTCCGATCGGGACAGGATTTCGGAGCATTAATGTTCATTTGCGACAGGAATTAAATCTTTTTGCCTGCATTCGACCTTGTAAATATTATCCCGGCGTTCGATCTTATTTCAGTTCTGTGCCGGTTGATTTGGTTATTTTTCGCGAAAATACAGAAGATCTTTATGCCGGAATCGAATTTGAAAAAGGAAGTCCGGCAACAGCGGATTTAATGGAAAAAATCAACGGTCTTTCCAAAGGCCGCAAAATTCAAACGTCTCCGGAAGAAACAGGCATTTCGATTAAACCGATCAGCGTTTTTGGGACTGAACGCTTATTGCGTGCCGCTTTTGAATATGCTCGAGAAAACGGTCGAAAAAAAGTAACGGCAGTTCATAAAGCCAATATTATGAAGCATACAGACGGGCTTTTTCTTGACGTTTCGCGTCAGATTGCCTCGCAATATCCCGACATTGAATTTGAAGATCGAATTGTTGACAATATGTGTATGCAGCTTGTTCAAAAACCGGAACTTTATGATATTTTGGCTCTGCCAAATCTTTATGGCGATATATTGAGCGATTTGGCGGCCGGATTGGTCGGCGGACTTGGCGTTGCTCCTGGCGCCAATATTGGATTGGACGGCGCTGTTTTTGAGGCGACGCATGGGAGCGCTCCGAAATATAAAGGCCAAAATAAAGTCAATCCAGTTGCTTTGATTTTATCGGGAATGTTGATGCTTCGCCATTTAAAAGAATTCGAAGCAGCCAATCGTTTGGAAAAGGCTGTTGCCGCAGTCATCCTTGAGGGAAAATCGGTTACTTATGATCTTAAGGCCGATCGAAACGATCCAACGGCCGTTGGAACTCAGGAAATGGCGCAGGCAATTTGCGAAAAACTTAATTAATATTCGAGATTTTTTGTTTATTTCAGGTTTTTTTCTGAAATAATTGTCAAAAAGCGAAAAATTCTTTCATGAAAATCGAAGTTGGAATTAAAATAGAAAGAAAAGCAACTTTCAGTCGACTGTTGAATTGTCTAGGAGAGTTCAATTCAAGCCTTTCGGAAATCGTTGTCCTTTCTGTTCGCAAGCTCAACAGACGGACGCGGATTCCTGAGGCCGACCCCGTCGTCATTCCGACTTTTGGGGCGTCAATGGGAAGCAACTCTCCGGCTTCAATGGTCAAGATTAACGTCGACTTATTAACGTCAACAATTAACAGTCAACAAGTTGAATCAATTTTGAGAAGGTTTTGCTGTCATGACCAAAATATCTTGCTTTGGGCTGTTTTCGACAGTTTTCTTTTGTCTGATGAGTTTGCCAACGACAGGAGCGCAAGAAATTGTTTTTGAAGATCGGTTCGAAGGCAATTTGAAGCCGGGTTGGATTTGGTTGCGCGATAATCCTATTGCCAGACGTTTTGCTAATAATGCGCTCGAAATTCAAGTTGAACCTTATGCAGAAAACGAAGCTCGAAATGTTCTTGTTCGTCCAACCGATTTTCTTGGGAAAGGGACATTTCGAATTGAAACGCAGTTAACTTGCATTGATCAACCTTGTACGCAATATCAACAAGGCGGCATTTATTGGCTTCAGAACGGTCGAGTTGTTTTTAAGGTCGTTCAGGAATTGGTTGACGGAAAACTTTATATATTTCCGGGCAAAATTCCTGTCAATGCGGAAACGGTAAATCTGAGAATAATTTGTAACGGCGATAATGTTTGCGCTGAATATTCTCAAAATAACGAAAGTTCGTATCGTCGGATTTATGAGGGAAAATTGGATGTTTCCTTATCCGATCAAGTCGGACTTCAATGTTGGCATGGTCCGAAGGGCGAAAAAAAGCCTTGGATTCGTTTTCATTATTTTCGTATTATCAGAGACGCGAATTGATATTGAATCAGATCGGGTTGCTGACGTTTTCGGCCTTCTTTTTCTGAGTTAATTGTTGCAACTTATCATTTCAGACTCAAACTTGAGAATTCCCATTGATTTTTCGTAATTCGAATGTTCGACATTGACGGATAGGTTGTTGAAAGAGAAGCCAGAATCGGTTTTGTTATATTAATAATGACTTCGTTTTATAATGATTTCGTTATATCAATAATGATTTGGGAACGTTGGTTTTGGAAACTTTCGAACGAAAGAATTGCGGAAAAAAGGATAAATGAATGGAAATTTGGCCAGCAATCGATATTCGAGGCGGACAATGCGTTCGACTGAAACAGGGCGATTATCAACAGGAAACGGTTTATGGCGAATCGCCTGTAAAAATGGCTCAATATTGGTTTGAGAGCGGGGCGAAACGTTTGCATTTGGTTGATTTGGATGGGGCAAAATCCGGAAAATCGGTTAATTTTGATGCCATTCAAAAGATTGTCGAAACGGTTTCAATTCCTTGCGAATTGGGCGGCGGAATTCGCGACGCTCAAACGATTCAACGATTGTTGGATGTCGGCGTTGCCCGTTTGGTCATTGGAACGCTTGCGTTGAAAGAGCCGAAATGGTTTCGACAAATGGCGATTCAATTTCCTTATCGGCTTGTTTTGGGAATTGACGCTCGAAATGGAATGGTCGCAACGGACGGTTGGCTTGAAACGAGTCAAACGTCGGCGATTGATCTTGCCCGTCAGTTTGAAGACCTTCCTTTGGCCGCTTTGGTTTATACAGATATCGCAACCGACGGAATGATGAAGGGACCAAATTTTGCAGAAATGAAAACGATGAATCAGGCGGTTTCCATTCCGCTGGTCGCTTCGGGCGGCGTTACTTCGATTGACGATGTTGCCCGATTAAATAATGACGGAATTCCTGCCTGCATAATCGGACGCGCTCTTTATGAAGAAACAATTCAACTCGCCGAAGCGTTAAAGTTTGAATTTCCCGTTGAAAAATAAACCTTCTGCTGAAATTTGCCCCCTCTCTGATTGATCATTATTCTATTGAATATTGATAAGGGATTTGAAAACAGGCGACGAAATTATGTTTGTCGTTTTCAAATTTCCTAACGGCTGTTCTTCTCTTTTAACTTTTGATTTTTAACATTTTTGTGGGATTATTCATTAAGTTGAATAACGACGTTACGGGGTTCGTTTTCCTGTAACGGCGAGAGGGAAGCGAATTGATTTCCCTCGATTTTTTCCTGATCAGATTGGTTTTCGGATGCGGACGTTTGCTCTTGCGAGGAAAATCGGCCGCGAAATTTCAAGTCAATGCAAAACTGAAAATGAGCATTGACGTCAATTATTAAGAGAATCGTTTTTATTTTTGTTTCATTTTTTGATAATGAATTATTGCGTAATTGAGTCAGACGGCTAAGGAAATGGGAGTTGCCAAAATGTTTTTCGAAGAGGGCAAAACGGGGGGTTGTTTCGTATAAAATCAACATTAATTCGATAAAACGTCGCATTCCGTCCCGATTATGTCCAAAAGCGTTTGAATCGCAAATTCCTTTGAGCGATTTTTCAAATTGACGGATTGCCCAATAAGCCATTGGATTAAACCAATGAAGCAGAAACGTTTCTTGCGAAAACAACGTTTTCCATAAATCGCCATTGAACCAATTCATGACGAAGAATGCTTTTTCGAATCAATGGATCGGCAAGTTTCCAAAGTTCTTCGGGGATCATAACAATCGATTGTCGAGGAGAAAGCCAAACCAGCGCAGGCCCAAATTTTTCAGATAAACAAAGTCGAACTCTTGAGGTCGGAATTCCCATTTTAAAACAAATGGTTCGCCATTGTTCAAGTTGATCGCCTTTCGGTTTAACTGCCGAGCGCAATTCTTTATAAATATGATAACGAGTCAAGATTCCAATCGTCAATAAAACAGTCATTCCCAAAAGCCAAATGAGAAAAAAGAGTCCTTAAATCCGACGTTAAACAACATTTATTTGTCTGGAGGAAACTTTTTTGGTTAATTCCGCGTCGGACTTTTGGGATAAAACGGCATTCTTCGCAAAATCCGGAGAGTTGAGGACGCGCGAAATTTACTCATTTGAAAGTTGTTTTGAAGAACGGAAAATTGGGTCGAGATTGCCATTTTTTCTGGATTCAGCAAAAGTCAAAGGGGGTTTTAGAACTTCCTTTGAAAATTATTAAACAAGTTCGCGCATTTTTTGAACGAGGTTTTTAACCGCGTCGACGCTTTTTTGGAACATTGCGGATTCCTCGGAAGTCATTTGCAATTCGATAATCTTTTGAACGCCGCCGTCTCCCAAAATGACAGGAACGCCAACATAATAACCGCCAACGCCATATTCCTGATCGCAAAAAGCCGCGCAAGGAATGAGTCTTTTTTTATCTCGAACAATCGCTTCAACCATTTGAGCGGTTGCGGCAGCTGGCGCATAATAAGCGCTTCCCGTTTTCAATAAAGAAACGATCTCCGCGCCGCCGTCTCGAGCTCTTTGAACAATTTGAGCCAATCGTTCTGAAGAAATCAGTTGAGAAACTGGAATTCCGCCAACCGAAGAACAACTTGCCAAAGGAACCATTGTATCGCCGTGACCGCCTAAAAGCATTGCCGAAACGTCTTCAACGCTGACGTTGAGTTCCATTGCAATAAAAGCGCAAAACCGAGCTGTATCCAAAACGCCTGCTTGACCAATAACCCGTTCTTTCGGAAAACCGGTAACGTCCAAAACTCTTTGGGTCATTGCGTCAAGCGGATTGCTGACAACAACAATAACCGCGTTGGGACTTCTTTTCGCAACTTCAACAGCAACGGATCCAACAATTTTGGCGTTCGTCAGAAGAAGATCGTCGCGACTCATTCCAGGTTTTCGCGGAATTCCTGCCGTTATAACAACGACATCGCTCTCTTGAATGTCGGCATAATCGGAGGTTCCTTTCAAAATGGCATCATATTTCATAATGGGGGCGGCCTCTGCTAAATCAAGCGCTTTTCCTTTCGGCATATCGCCTGCTTGCGGAATGTCCAGGAGGACAATATCTCCTAATTCCGCAGCCGCAAGCCAATGAGCCGTTGTTGCCCCAACATTTCCCGCTCCAATAATACTGATTTTAGCTCGTTTCATTTTATTCGACTTCCTTTCTATTCTCGGAAATTGTCAAACTTGATTAAAAGATGATCCATATTATAACAGATTAACGAAATATTCAATCTTGTTTTTAAAATAAGTTTCGTTCTCAAAGAATCTGTTTCAAAATAATCTCGGAACTCGTTTGGATGACAATTTCGCCCTTTCGTGATCGATTATTGTTGTCGGCGTTTAACTCAAAAAAGAATTGCGCCGCAAAATTGAAAATAAAAGCTGACATTTATTGTCTTTTATGAAAAAACTTGAATATTTGATTAACAACAAAAACACAGTTCTGATTCCAAGGTTGTTTTTTCGATAATCTGCTTTGACATAAAGAAAATAAAAAGATTCATTGAGCTTATTTCTGATTGAATTATTGTCAAAATGAAAAGAAAAGATTATAATACAAAATGAAGAAGTTCTAAAAAACTGTTTTTTACAACAAATTCAATGCGGAAAACGTTGCGAAGACAGTTCCTGCGGACGAGACGTTTGCGTTTCCTGCGCGTTTTTAGAACTCCTTAACAATATATATTGAAAAGGTTGGTTTGGGATTGAAAAGAATTTTGACGCATTGAGAGTTTTTATGATTTGGGATTGAACTCGAAACGATCAAAATTTCGAATCGTTTGGTTCAAAAAACTGACAGCGACGCTCCGAAGACGGAAAATCAAGTTTGATGTCCAAATCGACTTCGTTTAGCGCCCTTAATTGTCAATAACGTTTAGATTAATGCTTGCAATATCTAAGCATTGCCCAGAATTTTCAGAGAAGAAAGAAGGAAAAAATATGGCCAAATCGGACGTTTTTTTTACGGATTTTCATACAACGACGGGGACCAGCCTTTTACAAAAACTGGAACGCCTGGTTTGTCGCGCCGGATTTGAAAAAATCGAATTTAAAAACAAATATGCGGCTCTTAAAATTCATTTTGGAGAACGAGGCAATTTGGCTTATCTTCGTCCGAATTATGCGAAAGTTTTTGTTGATTTGGTTCAACGTAACGGCGGCAAAGCATTTTTAACGGACTGTAATACTCTTTATGTCGGCGGTCGCAAAAATGCATTGGATCATTTGGAAACCGCTTATGAAAACGGTTTTAATCCGTTTGCAACCGGCTGTCATATTCTTATTGCAGACGGATTGAAGGGAACGGACGAACAACTCATTTCGATCCAGGGCGAATATATTAAAGAAGCCAAAATAGGTCGGGCTATTGCAGACGCCGATGTTCTTATAACCTTGACTCATTTTAAACTTCATGAATGTGCAGGAATCGGCGGCGTTTTAAAAAATATTGGAATGGGTTGCGGATCTCGGGCAGGAAAAATGGAAATGCATTCGAGCGGCAAACCCCAAGTCGATCGGTCTCAATGCGTTCATTGCGGTTCATGTCTGAAAAACTGTGCTCATCAGGCGATTTCCATGGACGGGGGAAAAGCGAAAATTGATCCTCAAAAATGCGTCGGTTGCGGTCGTTGTATAGGAGTTTGTCCCGTTGACGCGATATGCCCTGCCTTTGATGAAGCGTTTAATGTTCTTAATAAGAAAATTGCCGAATATTCATTGGCGGCAGTTAAAGATAAAACACATTTTCATGTTAGCTTTGTTATGGATGTTTCTCCTTTTTGCGATTGTCATGGCGAAAATGATGTTCCCATTGTTCCCAATGTTGGAATTTTGGCCTCGTTTGATCCAGTTGCTTTGGATTTGGCTTGCGCTGATTTAGTCAATAAACAGCCGATCGTTCAAAACAGTCTTTTAGAAAAAGTTCCGTTGAATAAAGACTATTTTTATTCGGTTCATCCTTCAACGGATTGGCGCGTTTTGATTGATCATGCGGTTAAAATCGGTCTTGGCAATGACGAATATGATTTGATAAAAATCTCTTAAAATCAATGTTGCAAATGGAGTTGCTTCCTGTTTTTCGTTGATTGTTTTTTTGAATCTTGTAATATTAATAGAAAAGAATTTAAGAAGGAAAAAGATGAGAAAAATACTGGTTTCATTTTTGTTTTTTGGCTTGTTGACGACGATCAGTTTTGGATTCGAGACATTTAATGTTTGGAACGGTCAAGCGCCGGGAGAAAAAGAGGAAACGACTCCGCCAACGCTTGAGCTTTGGCAACCCGCAGAAAGATCGACAGACGCTTGCCTGATCGTTTGTCCAGGCGGCGGTTATTATGGTTTGGCTTATGAGCATGAAGGAGAAAAGATTGCAAATTATTTTAATGGCAAAGGGGTTACCGTTGTCGTTTTGAAATATCGAGTTCCGCGCCGGGAAGGCGTTCCCAAGCATTTGCCCGCCTGGCAGGATTCGCAACGTTGCGTTCGTTTTGTTCGTTCTCATGCCGAAGATTGGAACATCAATCCGGAAAAAATCGGAATGATGGGCTTTTCTGCTGGCGGTCATTTGACGCTGATGACCGCGACAACGAGTCAAACCGCCGCTTATGAACCGGTTGATGAATTGGATAAGGTTCCGTGTCATCTCAATTTTGCGATTCCTGTTTATCCGGCTTATGTTTTACTCGATGGCAATGATAATCCCAATTCTGAAAAAGGAAATAACAGCGAAATGGTTGATGATTTTGCTTTTGACGCCAAAACGCCGCCAATCTGTTTGATTCATGGCGATGACGATGTTTATTCGCCTATGGGATCGGTCGCGGTTTATCATAAATTGCGAACAATGGGGATTCCAGGCGAATTGCATATTTTTGCAAAAGTCGGTCATGGGTTTGGCGGCAATCCAACTGATACTCATGTCGGCGATTGGCTTAATCGGGTTTATGCCTGGATGGGGGTTATGGGATTTTAATCAGGCTGTATGCTTTTTTTGTTTTATACGGGAACTGAAAAATGGGCAACAAGCGTTGCCCTTAATGATTTGTTTTGTTGTCAATCATTTGCGTATTGTTTTCTGGCTAACAAACTCAACGATTCGGGAAAGGTCAGGGATTTTAACGGGCTTGATTATAAGCTTTTCTTTCATTTTGTAATCGGCGCAGTTTTAATCGCGGAGTCGGGGATGCCAGGCAAAATGGGAATCAACTCTTTTTTTAATTGAGCGTTGGCGTTGAAACGGGAAATTAAAAAGAATAAAAGAACTTTTCTTTCCAGCCGTTAAAAAGGGATGTTATGAAGCAACGCGTTTCTTTAACTTTTGCTGCGACCGCATTGGTTTGTCTTGCTTTTTTTTCTTTTTTTTATTATTTAGCGCTTCCTTCTCCTTTTTCGTCCGAAACGGCTGTTGTCCCTCGTTATTTATGCAACGGATTTCTTGTTTTGGATTGGTTTCAGACGGAATTTTTGGAAAAACATTTTGCTTTGGCGGAACGCATTCCAATCATTCTTTGGACGTTTTTCTGTTTAGTCAGCGTTTGGGGATACGGGTCATTAATTTGGTTTATTCTCTGCAAATTTTCAAAGGGGGAGAAAAAGTCAGCGACGAAGAGTTCCGGTTTTTTGAAAGAAGACGAAAAAAAAGGCTCTTATAAGAGACTTTATAATCTTTCCTGGGGCGAGGAAAACTTTTTTTCTCTGGGGCTTGGACTTGTCTTTTGGTCGACATTATTATTTTTGATGGGAGTCGTTGGAATGGCCAATCAGATTCTCATTTTCAGAATGATAACGCTGATCGGTTTTTTGGGGGGAATTTGGAAGTTTGTTTCTCTTTTTCGAATGCTTTCTTTGTTGCGAACTCATTTTCGATCTTTTTCGAATGCGGAACAGATTTCGTTTGTTTTATTCTTTTTGATTTTGATTATCGCATTGATTTTGGCTTTGTTGGGAGGAATGCTTCCGCCAATTGATTATGATGTTCTTGAATATCATGCGCAAGGGCCGCGAGAGTTTTTTGAAAAAGGGAAAATTGGCTTTTCTGCGCATAATGTTTATTTGAATATGCCGCTTGGCGTTGAAATGTTTTTGCTTTGGGGCATTAATTTGACGGGACGAATTTTTGAAGGAATATTAGTCGGGAAGACGTTTCTTTCTTGTCTTATGTTTTTGTCCGTTTGGGGAATTTTTCTTTGGACAAGACGAATCGCAAACGATTTGTTTGAGAAGAGTCTGAAGCCGTTTTGGGAGAACAATGTTAATTTGTTGACTTCAACGAACTCGCAAAATTGTCCTCAAAAAAAGAAGACGAATGAAAAAAAGTTTCGAAAACGTTTTGACCAAAATGAGAAAGAATCATTTTTTTCTGAGTTTGCTAAAATCAATTCGAAAGGCAAAACGATTTCAGGCGAAAATTCAATTTCCTGCTTTGAATCTTCAAACGGCAAGCGGATTATCGAGAGCGAATTTCTTCAAAAAACTCAGCAGGAAAGGGGAACTCATTTGATAAGGGGGGATTCCGGATTTGCCAATCTTGCGGCGATTTTATCGTCCCTTTTTTATTTGACGCTTCCCGATAATTTTCAAGTTTTTACAAACGGTCTCAACGACGGCGTTTTGGGATTGGCTCTGCTTTTAAGCGGGTTTTCTTTTTTTCTGTATTATGGGAACGCCCGGTTCTTTCAACGAAACAAAAATTCGTTTCGAAATCGTTTGTTTCCAGAACCTTTTTTTCTTATTTTGACCGGAATATTTTGCGGATTCGCTGTTTCAATAAAATATACTGCGGTCGTTTTTGTTTGGATTCCTGTTTTTTTGGGACTTATTTATTCTTGTCGATCTCGATTCAAAACGGAAGATTTTGGTGTCAATAATCTATCTGATATGAATAAGTTTGAAAAAAGCAAAAACGGGCTTTTGTGCCTTGAAGCTAAAAGGAAAACAGGCGAATTATTCTTTGTTTTATTGATTTTTGCAAGCGTTTCTTTTTTGGTTGGCGGCGGTTGGTTGATGAAAAATGCCGTTTGGGTTCATAATCCCATTTATCCTTTGGGCTATTCCATTTTTGGTTCTATGGACGAGCTTCTTTGGAATGACGCCAAAGACCTTCGCTGGACAACGGCGCATTCCTCAGAATGTTTTTCTCTTAGGGCTTTTGGAGAAACGTTTCATCGTTTTTTTTATCTGGATTATTTTGTTTCGCCATTTTGCGCCATAACGCTTTTTCTTCTTGCTTTTGTTGCCCTTGTTTATTGGAAAATGCGTCGATTTTTAAAAGGATTGGCTGTTTCCGATTCCAGCCGAAATTTGTCGACTTCTTTGAATATTAAGAAAGTTATGAAAAACATTCCTGAAAACAAAGTCGATCAGGTTTTGGAAACGGGGCATTGTTTGACCTTTGATTCTGTTGCGATATCGAATGCAGAAACGTCAGCGTTTGATCCATTGAATCCGTTAGTTCATTCTTCGACTTTGAGCAAGGCTTGGGCATTCGGTTGGAAATCTTATTGGGGATTGACTCTCTATTTTCTGGCCTTTTTGCTGATTTGGTTTTTTATGACTCATCGTCTGACGCGTTTTCTTGTTCCTGTGTTTCCGATTCTGGCGATTCTTTTTGGAATCGGTTGTTGCGTTCTGTTTGTCATTTCGCGAAAACGTCTGATTTCAATAAGTTTTGCTTGTCTTCTCGTTCTTGGTTTCCATTGGACAAGCATTTGGGAGTTTTTGTTGATTTCCGATTGTTTGACCCCTTATTCAACAATCCTTAATGATCCGCTTCGTTCTCATTCCTGGATGATTTGGTTCAATCAGCATCCGGAACTTTTTGGTCAAACGAAACGCCAAAATATTCAAAATAATAATCAATTTATAATAAACGAATTGAACGATTTAACGACGAGTCGGCTTCTTTTGGTTTATGAAGCCAATGCGTTTGCGTATCGCGTCCCGATTCTTTATAATACTTGCTGGGACGAAACCGTTTTTCCTGTTGATTTTGAATGTCGAAAACTGATTCGAAGCGGAAAAGATTTGTCTCCAATCGATATTGGTTCAATATTTGATAATTTGAAGCAAAAAAATATTGATTATATTCTTGTTCATTTTGGCGAAAGGAATCGGTTTCTTTCAGAAGGAAATTATGGCGTTTGCAATCCAGAAATTGATCAACTGTTTTTTGATCGACTTATTCAATTGGGAATTCTTGAACCGTTTCGTCCTTCTGAATATTGGAAATTCGATGAATATAGTCGAAAGAATATCGAAGTTTATCGGGTCAAATATCCTATTTAAGTTGTTCGCCAAAAGATCAAAAACGAGAAGCCCATTATTGGGAGGAAACGGGCGCTTTGCAAGAAGAATCAAGGGCGTTGTCGCATTTATTTGAAACGCAAATAACCAGCAAAATCGGAATAATCCGAATAGAATCAGAATTTTTATACAGAAACGACGCGCTGACGTCGCAGCAGTTCAATAGGCAATCAGAATTCCCGACGCGAAGTTTTTTCGTCGAATCAAGACAAAACGGTTTTTCTGTCTTATATTCAAATCTTTTATCATTTTATAAAATGTCTAATGCTCACTTTTTCAATTCATTAATCCGGCAACGACAGACGGATTAGAGAAACGAAGCCAATTGTCCGTTTCGGCTTCGTTTTGTTTTTGAAAAAACGCGTCAAAAAAGTCGCGAGTTATTTCTTTTCAATTAGAAAGTTTGCTCAAATGTCAATTCTGTCCTGTTTTTGACGATGTTTGATCGAATTTAAATTATAAACGGCAAAATGGGGTTGATTTAATTCCTGGGCGACATATCCAATGAATTCAACGCCTCGACGGCAATTTCGACGATTTTTTCGCCGCCGCCCGGCTTGATAATACTGTTGATTGTTTCATAGCTTCCTTCTTTAAAAGCCTTTATTGTTGGAATATAACATAAAGAAGTCTGAGAAAGTTCAATAATAAGCGTATTTTTGAATGGCGATTGTTCTTTGATAGCAAGCCCTAACTCAACAAAGACTTCGCCAGGAATGGCGACAATAGCCGTTTCGTCGGAAAGTCTTATGACTTGCGCTTGAAGATAAATGAAGTCAGGAAGTTCCGCCAGTTCAACCATTGCCGAATATCTTGCGCGCTGGGTTACAGGATAATTGCCTTCTCCGACAACAATTTCCATTTGTTTTTTAGCTTCTTCCGTTTCGGCTTCGCTATATTGTTGACGTTGCCAGAGAATCCGCTTTTCGGTTGCCGCAAGATTACTGTTTTCTTGCTCGGCATTTTTGTTTTTGTGAGCGTCAGTAATCAATTGGGCTAATTCTTTTCCAATTGTTTCGGCTTTTTGAGATTTTTGTCCGGAAACGTCAATATGATTCAAATCGCCGCAGGTTCCTGTTCCAAAGAGAGAAAAGAACTGATCGCCCCATTCTTTTTTCAGTTCTTCGGCAATATAATAAGGATAATCGCCGCTGTTGAGCGTTCCGCCCGTTGTATCCAAATGAAGGGCAAAATTTGTTAAGGAAGCGAACGGTTTTTGCGTTTCTGGATCGGAAAAGAAGACGATTTGCATTTCAGGATCCGTTGGACCTGCCGGATGAACAATGTTGGGATTTTTGATTCCCGGATTAAAAACAACTGTATTATCCGTCATTAAAAAACGTCGATTAAACGTTATATTTTCCGTTTGAACTTTTTGCGTTGTTATTGAAGCAGATCGAAGCGTTTCATTGGCTTTTAAAAGAGCATCCGTTCCTTTTTGTATCAGAAATTGTTGATAATCGATAATTTCGGCGTCATCTTTCCCATTTCGCTCAATAGCCCGTTGATGAAGATATTCTCGAGATTTTCCTTCAAAAAGCGGTCCGGTATGCGTATGCGTTGCGGCGATGACAATATTTTCGATCGGGATTCCTATTGCCTTGGAAACATTTTCGCGAATCGGCGTTGTAACATGATCGGGAATTGAAATGATGTCGCAAATGAGAATAGCGGCCTTGGTCTTATTTTGCGAAAGAATAAGAGCTTTTGCCCAAAGAGGGTCAAGAGTTCCTGTTGAAAGACGTTCGTTAAAATAGCCGCTCATTCGATAGGGAATCGGAGGCGTTATCTCCTCTGCAGCAAAGCCAATCATTAAATCCGAGTTGTTCGCAGCGGTTGGGGCATCGGATTCCTGGCCTCTGGACGCTGTCCAAGGCGTTGACAAAATGAAGCATAAAAGAATCAACGAGAGCGAAAGCGGACTTTTCATTGCTTTCTCCTTATTTGTTAAAGGTTGAAAAAATTTCATCGGTTTTAACCGGCTTGAATCATTATCGTTTTGAGACCGTTCGCTCATTGTTGCTTTTGTTAGTCGTTTTATTATTTGATTTATTATTTGATCAATTGGCGAACGATTGAAGTTCGTTAAAATCAAAAGGGACAAATATTTTCCAATGAGATATTAGAGTTTCTTCAGACGAATATTTTTAACTTCAACTTTCATTGGCGGGCCGACATGAGCTTGAATTGCCAAAATTCCGTTTGGACGCCGCGCTTCATTATCTTCGTCAATGCAAACGCTGGTTATTTTGCCATTGATTTTGTGAATAAAAACAAATCCCCTGGCAATGATTTCATAAGAATTCCAATTTTCAATGTTGACATTTTCACGGATTTCTTCCGCGGTTGCAAATCGAGTCATTTCTTCCGGCTGATGATTATTTCCAATGCGGGAAATCGTTCCAGTTTGAGCTAAAATGCCGCGAAATTGTTCGCCATACATAATTCCGGAATAATTGGCTTGTCCGTCAAAGTCCGCTTGATAGCCGCCGAGTTGATAAGCGTTGCCGTTGTCCAAAATCCAGCTTCGATAGTTTAGACCGGAATTTCCTTCTTTTGAAAGGCGAATATCAAAGCGAACGATAAAATCGCTCAAATTTTCCTGATAAGCCAGAAAAGTATTATAAGTCAGTTTTTTGGATTCGTTGTCTGTTGTTCCGACGATCGCGCCGTCTTGAACGGACCAGATTCTTTCATCGCCGACCCAGCCAGACAGGTCTTTGCCGTTGAATATAGAAACAAAACCGTCTTCTGAATCCTGAGCGAAAAGCGACAACGGAATCATTATTGTTGCAATAAATGAAATCAAAAGACTCAATTGAATTTGTCTTTTCATAAGATTTTTCCTTCGGATAAATAGATATTGTTGAAACCGAAACGTTTTTAACAAACGTCATTACGATATTTGGTTGTTGTATTGTTATTTTAAAAAAAGGACAATATTTGTTTTGTTGTTTGATTAATCGCTGTTTCTAAACGTTAATCAGACAGATATTCGATATAACAGGAGCGGTCTTCAAACGAAACAGGGACTGTTCAAATGAAAATAATATCAGGAAAATTAAAACTTCATTTATTATAATAAATGCAAAGAACGATTTCAACTCATTTTTTAATTTGTTTAAAATTTATTCCAAATTAGTCTGTTTTATTCTTTTGTCTCGAATCAACGGGATTTCTTTGACTCAATTTCCGTTATTGGATTGAACTTGATTATTCGTAAAAAGATTGAGTTTAAGTCGAGATTTGATCTTGATCTTTTGAAAAGAATTTGTTAAAGTTTTTTTGGTTAAGCAGAATTTATGTTTTTTACTGATAATGCCTATCGGAATAAAAAGGCAAGATTGTCTGTTTCGATAGAAAAACGTCAGAAATGATTCTTCGAAGATATTGAATGGATTCGATATTTTAAGAAAAAATCGGAAATGATTTGGAGAAGGAGCTCCCGATGGTTCGTTTAATATGGCTTTGTCGTTTCTTATATGCTTGGGGAATTTTCGCTTCTGTTAGTTTTATGGTTTGCGGAAGAATTGAAGCAGCAGACTCCGTTTCGATTCGTTCTGATCCGATCCTTCTTCTCGAATTTATGTCAACCGATTGCCCAGCCTGTCAAGCGATTTCGCCGCTTTTGGAAGAGTTTAAACAAAAAAAATATCCGATTCAAAAAATCAATTTTGCGGAACCGGGAACAAAACCCCTTTTTGATCGATATTCCATAAAATCAATGCCGACTTTTGTTATGCTTTTGAACGGTCAAGAAGTTGATCGTTTTGTCAGTCAGAAAGAGCCCGCAGCTATTCTCAAACCGCAAATCTTGCGAATGTTCAATCAAACATTAGCGAAAAGAGATAAAAGTCTGAATTTGTCAAAAAATGATGTCAAGTCATCTTCGCTTTTTTCTCAATCTCAAAGCAGAAAAAACGAACTTTCAACGTCTTCTTTTATTCGCGGTCAAATGTCGGAGACGTCTTCTCTTTGGGATTCGCAAAGTCAATCATTGAATAATCAATCAGACAAACAAAATGCCAATCAAAATTCAAATAACAATCAAAATTCAATAGCCAAAGTCGACTTTTCGGAAAGAAGCGTTAATTATTCCCAGTCGGCCAATCATCGAACATTTTCTCCAATAACTTCGAGCGTTCGAATTCGGGTTAATTCATCCAAAACCAGCGAAAAAGGAACAGGAACAATCATTCATTCAACGCAAACAGGGAAGGGACGCGAAGGTCTTGTTTTGACTTGCGGTCATTTGTTTCGAGAGACTCAAGGGCAAGGAAAAATCGAAGTTGATGTTTTTGACCCCATTTCTCAACAAGCGACAACGGTTGAAGGCGTTTGCGTTTTCTTTGATGACGAAATTGATATTGGATTTATAGGGATTCCTTTGCCATTCGACGTTGAACCAATGCCGTTGGTTCCGATTGAATATTGGACAAAAGTTGGCGATCGCGCCTTGAGCGTCGGTTGCAGCAACGGGGAAGAACCGTCGATTTGGGAACATCAAATTCTTTCAACGACGCAAAGTTTTTTTCAACCTCAAGATCCGAAATCAGGGAAAAAATCATTTAATTATATTCAGGTTTCAAATGCGCCAGTTCAGGGACGAAGCGGCGGAGGCCTGTTTCTTTCCAGCGATTCTGGTTGTTATCTTTTGGGAGTTTGTAACGCGGGCGATCCTTCGGACAACAATGGCTATTTTCTTCCGACGTCTGTAATTTATGAGACTTTGTTGGCGACGCCTCATTTAAAAAAAGTTTATAATGATTTGGTTAGGCAATCGAATCAAAATGATCTGAATATTGTTCAAACGAAAAATGGTCAACAGGACTTTCCTCTTGAATCGAATCATTTGATTAATAATGGTTCAACTCATTCAATAATGAATCCCAACAATAATTCGGCCAACAATCTTTCAACGGTTGCTGTCGACTTTAATCAAGAATTGCCGATTTCTGCTTCTTTAACCAACGACTCAATTCGTCCGGTTAATTATGAGGGCGTTTCTTCCCTTCAAAGACAAAATAGTCCCGCTTCATCGGATATTTCTCAAGAAAATCTGAATAAAGAGTCTCTTTTAGACGCTGGTTTGCAAGAATTACGAAAAAGGCAACTCGAAGGCGCCGAAATTATTTGCGTTGTCAATTGGCCTTCCGTCAATGGCAGCAATCAGAATAATGGCAGCAATCCAACAAAATTGCGCGAAACAGAAGTCATTCGTTTGCCAAAACGTTGATGATCAAGTTATTGTCTGGTTATTCTGATGCCGATTTGACAACAACTTCGTCGCTCTCTCGCAATCGGTTTTATTGATTTTGCGAATTGAACGATCTGGGATGATCAATAGGCTTGATATAAATGAGCGAAGTCAGGATTGAATTGCCTTTTTTGACTTCAATTAATGTTTTATGCTTTAAGCTGCCGTTTTGGAAATTGAAATTCTTTTTCAGATCAATCGTTGAAAACAGAAAAGTCCCATTTTCAAACGGCTGATTTTGATTATTCCTGCTTTGTCGAATCTGATTTCTTTTGAGATATCGTTTCCTTAATCGAATATTCTCGAGCTGATCGATGATGATAGGACAACAGAAGTTCTGCAATAATGCCAATCGAAAGAAGCTGTCCTCCGAGCAGCATAAGCGCCGCTGAATAAATAACTGCCGGGCGATTGGAAAGATGATAAGGTTCCCATTGAAAAAATGGAATTCTTGAAATTCCCCAACAACAAGCCAAATAGGTCATAATGAGTCCGCCAATTCCGAAAGCAATCAAACCGATTGTTCCTAATAAATGTTGCGGACGCTGACCATAGCCTGTAATGAATTTGACGGTTAAAAGGTCAAGAAAACCTTTGACAAATCGCGTGAAACCATATTTAGAATGACCAAACGTTCGAGGTCGATGTTGAACAACTTTTTCGCCGACTTTATAACCGCGAGCTGCTGCTAAAACCGGAATAAAACGATGAAGTTCCCCATAAAGCGTTATTTCCTCAAATATTTCCCGAAGATAACCTTTCATTCCGCAATTATGGTCATGAAGTTGAACGCCGGTTAAAACGCTGACCATTGCATTAAAAAAACGACTCGGAATGACTTTATGCCAAGGATCATGTCGCGTCTTTTTCCAGCCGCTGACGACCTCAAAACCTGACTGAAGCAATTTCAAAAAGTCCGGTATTTCTTTGGGATCGTCTTGAAGATCAGCGTCGAGCGTTATAACATAATGATTGACTGCCCTTTTAAAACCGGCATCTAAAGCGGCGGCTTTCCCGAAATTTCGGCGAAAATGAATTCCGGTGACTCTTGAATCCTGATTAACAATCGTTTCGATGATTTGCCAACTCTGATCCGTTGAACCGTCGTCGATAAAAATGATTTCCATTTCTTCATCTAAAGACGCAGCAACGTCGCAAATTTCCTGATATAACTTTGAAACGCTTTTTTCTTCATTATAAACTGGAATGACAATGGAATAGCTCATTATTCGACTCCGTTTTCAGTTTGTTGAATGGGAATCTTGATATTTGCCCGTTTAATTGTTTTTTTGAACAAGATTTACATTCCAATGGCCGTTACTTGAAGCAGTTCAATATCAGGGGCGAGGAACGCTTCTTTTTGCGGTTCTTCTTTTGTATAGTCAGTTGAAAGATATTTTTTGTTATCGTCAACAAAAACGGTTACAACGGTTGCTTCAGACGCTTTTTCGGGAGGCATCGCATTAAGAAGTTTCATGGCGCCCAAAAAGTTTCCGCCTGCTGAAATGCCAACTCCGAGACCAAGTTCTCTTGACAGTTTTTGCGCCATTAAAATCGCGTCGCCGTCATCGACTTCGACAACGTTATCCAATTGACTCAGCTTTAAAATGGCCGGAATAAATTCGTCTGAGATTCCCTGAATTCGATGAAAGCCAATTTTATAGCCGGTTGAAAGAGTTGGGGAATTAGAAGGTTCTAATGGATGAATTTGAGCCTGAGGGAATAATTTTTTAATAAAGCGTCCAACGCCCATAACCGTTCCGCCGGTTCCAACGCCAGCAATAAAAGCGTCGGGACATCGTTGAATTTTTGCCAACTGGGCAACAATTTCCGGGCCGGTCGTTAAATAATGCGTTTCGCAATTGTCTTCATTGTCAAATTGTCGAGGGAGAAAAACGTTAGGGTTATCCATTTGCATTTGTTCAGCAAGACGAATTGAGCCAAGAAAACCGCCTTCCTCTCGAGAAACAAGTCGAATCTCTGCGCCATAAGACTTCATAAGGTTTTTCCGCTCGGCAGACATCCAATCGGGCATAAAAATGATTACCGGATGCCCCAATAAACGACCAATTGCTGAAAATGAGATTCCGGTATTGCCGCTCGTTGCTTCGGCGATTGGGGCATCAGGCTTTAACGTTTGATTTTCATAAGCTTTTCTCAATATATGATACGCCATTCGATCTTTTATGGAACCGGTTAGATTTAGATATTCTGCTTTGGCAAAAATGGATCGAGGCGAACCTCGCCAGGAAAAGTCGATTTTCAAGAGCGGCGTATTTCCTATTAAACTGCTAATGCCTTCCAAACGCTTTAATATATTCATATAAATTATGCCTGTTATCGATTTCGGGGTTGATCCAAGGGGATCATTCTTGTTTGGTTCTCAAACTTATCGAACATAACCAAAATTTATTGACGTTTAAAAACAGGATTTTCAAACAGCTCAAGTTTGTTATTTGAAAATTGTTTCTCTTTTTAAACGTTTTAATTGTTATAAAAGAACAACTCTATGAAATCATTATAATAGAGTCTTTTCTGAAAATCGTCAAGATACTCAAAAATCTTTGAAGATATTTTTATAAAGAAGCTCTCTTTTATCGGTTTTTAGAAACTTTTGGGATTTTGAAAAAGCGTTCATTGGGGATCAGGAATAATCGTAAACAATCGATTAATGAGACCGCCTTGATTTTCAAGGTTCAGACATTCTTTTCTGGTTTGCAAAAACAATATTTCGAGATTTTAAATGGCTGGGCAAACAGCAAGAAAAAACAAGACAACAAGAACAAACTCCATTGTTTATTGAAAAAATAGAGCATAATTCTGTTGTCATTAAAAAACAGAAAATCAAAAAAGATAAGAAACGCTAATATTATTGTCGTTTCTTTTTAAGTCGACTTTATAATGAACATTAGCAAAAATAATACTGAAAGGAAGTTCTAAAAACCCGCCGGGAGCGCGGACATCTTTTCGGCAGGAACTGGTTTTCACAATATTTTCCGAATTGAGTTTATTGTATAAAACAGGTTTTTAGAACTCATTGAATAATATTACAAATTCAGTCGCTTTCAGTATAAATTAATCTTTTCGATGTCTGATTTTGGATCGCATTCGTCGCTTTTTACGCCCCAGTTTACGTCGGCCTTTTCCAGTCTTTTTCGTTCCCACTGAATTCTCCAGTTTAAAAAATTATATTAACTTGACTCAAATATACTTGTTTCGAACAGTTTTTCTTGAACTCCGTCGCAGGAAATCATCGATTGCGTCGATCCCGGAATTTCCCTGGGAAATCTTGAATCGATTCAGCATAATTGAATAAATAGCGCCGATTCGAGATCGAACCGCCAGACATTGTTAATTTATCAGAAAAACCAAGCATTTCTTCAAATTTTAACCTTGCTTATCCGATTGGGAAGGGGGGGAATTTTAATTCCCCTTTTTTTTATTCAAAAAGTCTCGGTTTTTCAAGCGGAATATGAGAAATTCGAGTTTTCCCCTATTCAATATTCTTTTTTGGAATAAAATTAATTATAAGGGGAATTCAGGTTGTTGAGCCATTGAGTAACGAAAGATTTTAAAATCCGTCAAAAAACGAGATTTTAAAACGCGCAAGCTTCACAAAAGACGGCTTGCTGTATGAAAGCGAGACCTGTCTTCATTTCGTCGAATTCGATATGAATGTCTTGATGATCCCTGAATTGTTCTAGAGGTCTCAATTATTTTTGATTTTTGTACTGATGTCCATTTGTCTGGCGTTTGAATGGCGTCTTGTTTTTTGAAAAATAAATGGATTCTGTATATTATCATGCTCCAGAATAAAACTTGTTGAAAAAATCGAGGAGTCATTCATGCGATCGCTGATTTTAATCGTCGGCTCATCCGTTTTGGTTGCTGTTTTGTTAGGTTTGGGAATGGGCAATTATTTAAGTCGTCAGAAGGACTGGGATCCTTCGATGGAATTTATTACTTCCGTTGAATATGAAGAAGAAAAAAATCCAACTGAAGCGGCTCAAAAACAGAATGAGAAAGCGGCGATGTCGGATCATCGTCCCAAGCTCAAGCTTGTCGAAACAATTTATGATTTCGGTATTCTTGAGAAAAATCTTGCCAATGAAAAAGGCGAACATGATTTTATTGTTGAAAATGAAGGCAATGCTCCTTTAACGCTTAAAGAAGCAGGAAAAGGCTGCATGTGTACGAATTTTTCGATCTCGAAGGATTCGATTGTTAAGGGCGAAAAAGCCATTGTTAAGGTTAAATGGGACGCCAGTCGAGGCGGCGGCGTCTTTGATCAATCGGTTCGCGTTTCAACGAACGATCCTTTAGAGAAAGAGTTTTATTTGACGGTTCGGGGGCTTTATACTTCGCCGATTGTTGCTGAACCAAACCAGATTACTTTTCATGCCATTCCGTTTAATTCGGAAATTTCTCGCGAGTTTAAGATTTTTGGTTTTGAGAAAAAATCGGGGGCTGACGAACCGTTTCCGCTTGAAATTTTGAATTATTCGATTGGCGATTCTGAACATTTTGAGGTTCAAATTCAAAATGTTGGTCGAGATCAAATGACCGAAGAAGAAAAGGAGCACACATTATTCAGGAAAGCTCAAAATAAATTTGTCGGAACAATAACAGCAAAAGCTGGAATTCCTCAAGGTTCGTTTCAAGAAGTTCTTAAGGTTGAGACGAATTCCCCGACGCTTCCGATTCTTGAAATTATGGTTGAAGGGCAGGTTACCGGCGCAACAACGATTACAGGCAATAACTTTGATCGTTTGGGAACGGGATATTTGAAAATTGGATCGGTTTCGACTCAAAAAACAACCTCTGAGCGGTTAAGAATGACTGTTGTCGATAAAATGATTTGCGATGAAAATTCGGTTCGCGTTGCTTCTGTTCGTCCTGATTGGTTGAAAGTCGAATTGAATTATCCTGATGTTGAGCTTCAAAAAACAATGCCTGCTAAAATGATTGAAGTCAATGTTATTATTCCGGCGGGCTCTCCTTTGGGGAATTTTACTGGCCCGGCAAAAGATCAGTTGGGCGAAATTGTATTTGAGATCGGATCTGCTGATTCAAGCAAACAGTCCATTATTGTTCCGGTTCAATTTGCGGTTGGTCCATAAAATTTCCCGATTATTTTCGGAGCAACTCTTAGAATCTCTTCTTTGTTGTTGACTGAAAATGATGTTGAATGCTTTTTTGAGGGGCATGATTTCCTCAAGCCAATGAAAATCCCTGATTGATGTTTCGCAACGCAGTCAAAAATGGACTGGATCAGAAAAGGACGAAGCCTGTTGCCAAAATAGGCTTCGAATTCATTTTCCAATGTCTTATTGTTGAATGCTTTATTGTTGTTTAAATCATAAAAATTTTTTAAATCAATTTTGTGTCAAATTTTTCAAACGGATATTCTTCGTTAAAGAGTTGGATTAGTCAAAATGAGAAAATTGTTTCTATTAATCGGCTGCCTTTTATTTTTTCCGATTAGCGTTGTCAATGCGGATTCCGTTCGAATTTATAAAGAAACGAATGGCATTCCTCATGAAAAAAGCGAATCAGGAACAATTCGTCAAGTTTCGCCCGACGAAATCATTTTAGAGCAGCGCGACCAAGTTTTGTTGACGATTCCGATTCATCAGGTTCTTTGGGCTGGATTCGGCGATGAACCGATCCTGTTAACAAAGGCGAGAACCTTGGTTTTAATTGGAAAATATGATTCTGCTATTGAAGAAATCAATAAAATTCCGGAAAAAGAATTAACAAACGCTTCCTCATTAATCTTGCAGGAAATTGAATATTATCGCGCTTATTCAGAGGCTCAAAAAGCCATTTTGCGCGATTATGACGAATCTTCCTTATATGAGGCGGGAAAATTGTTGAATGCTTTTCTCAGAAATAATCCAGACAGTTTTCATTATTATGAAGCCAATGAAATTGTTGGAACGCTTCTTTTGTATTTGAATAAATCTGATCTTGCGAAGAGTTATTTCGAGAAAATTGCAAAAGCGTCCTCGCCTGAAACAAAATTTCCGGCTGTTATTTTGTTAGCCAATATTCTTATTGATAAAAATGACGCTCAAAAGAATGATCGAGAAACTGTTCGCGATCTTTTAAATGAAATTCTTCAGTTTCGGGAAGCTGAACCCCTTTTGGATAACTCTTCGACAGAAAAAGGCAAATCGGCTTCAGCTTGGCAGACTCTTCGTTTTCAAGCGAAAATTGCCCTTGCTCGTCTTGACGGATTAAACGGAAATGTTGAGCAAGCGATTCAGGATTTAAAAGAAATGAGCCAATCAGCCGATTCGTTCAAGACGCCTGTTCAAGCTGCTCTCTTCAATGCTTTGGGCGAAATGTATCAATTGTCGGGAAATGACCGGGAAGCTGTTTTGGCTTATCTGCATGTCGATCTGCTCTTTTTTCTTTCGGGATTGGAAGAACGCAAAGCATTGCAACAACTTTATGAACTCTGGAAAAAACAGGGAAAAGAAGATCGCGTTTCCGATGTTAAAAAACGAATAAAAGAAAAATTCGGGATCGTTTTAGAATAAAGCTTTGTTATTCATAAATAATGACAATAAACATTGTTTTGTAATGATTTTATAACGTTGTTTTTTTGAAGAATCAAAACGATAGTCAAAAGCGTAACCAAAGATCGACAACTTCAATGGACATTCGGATATCGTTGAATTGGCAATCTTGATAATATGAGCGTTATATAAAAGATGAATCCAGTTGCTTTTTCCTTCGTAAAATGAGGAAACCCTCGAACATTGAAAACCTCAAAAAAGCAATGCGGTTTCTGCTTCAAGAAATAATCGGGAATAAAAAAACAACCAATTTCAGCTGAGATCAATAATCTGACTGAAATGGTTGTTGATCTTTTTTATTATTATAAAACAACGAAACTCAAAATGAAAAGGATTCTTTATTCATTTTGCTGTTTTGTTGATCTATATTAATTAGCGAAATGAGCAAATGCCTTGTTCGCTTCGGCCATACGATGAACGTTTTCCCGTTTCGTATAAGCAACGCCTTCTTTATTATAAGCAGCTAACAGTTCTGATGCCAATTTTTGCGCGGTCGATTGACCTTTTTTCTCTCGAACGGCCATTAAAATCCAGCGAATGCAAAGCGATTGAGCTCGATTTGCCTTAACGGGCATAGGAACCTGATAGGACGCCCCGCCGACTCGTTTCGATCGAACTTCGATGTTCGGTTTAACATTGTCGAGCGCCTGAGTAAAAACTTCAAGAGGCGTTACATCTGTTATCTTTTTGCCAATAATATCAAGAGCGTCATAAAAAACTCCCTGAGCGGTTGTTTTTTTGCCGTCCCACATCAAACAATTAATAAACTTGCTTGCCAATAAAGAATGATGAACCGGATCCGGTTTCAATTGTTTTCGACTTGCAGTAATGCGACCCATAATATTTCTTTCCGCGATTTCAAACTTATATTCTATGTTTATTTAATAAAATTATTTTTTGCCTTTTGCGGGAGCAACGTTCTTTTTCGCGCCATAACGACTCCGCGCTTGACGTCGACCATCGACTCCGGTTGCATCTAATGTTCCGCGTATGACTTGATATCGAACGCCTGGGAGGTCTCGGACTCGACCGCCTCGAACCAGTACAATTGAGTGTTCCTGCAGTTTATGGCCTTCGCCTGGAATATAAACAGTAACTTCTTTTCCATTTGAAAGGCGAACACGCGTAATGCGGCGTAACGCGGAATTCGGTTTTTTCGGCTGCATTGTACGGACTAAAAGACAAACGCCTCTTTTTTGTGAACATCCTTCGAGGACGGGCGTTTTGGAATTGCTCTGCTGCTGCTTACGATTCTTTCTCACCAATTGATTAATTGTCGGCATAAAGGCTCTCGATTTTGATATACTCTCGCTAATTTGTTTATTTAAAAGGAAGGCGATTCAAGTCAGAATGACTTGGATGATCGCGCGTATTACCCAATACTTGAAAAACTAATATTAATCCCCAATTTCTTTTTGTCAACCGGGGAGAAACTTTCTCAAGAACTTTTTTATAATAAAAAAAATAAATATTTTTGGTAAAATGACAAAAAAATTTTGTTTGTTTCAATTTTAGGAAACGTTAATTTTCGATTCCAACGACTTTGAAAGAAAAAATGTCCAAAAAGTCCATTTCAATTCAAAGACAAAATTTTCAAAAAAAACTGTTGAATGAGACTGTCATTTAAAACCGGCGTCAATCAAAAACGCCTCAAATTTTGGGATAAATGGGGAACCGTCCGGAAAAAGGGCGGCTCTCTCAATGATTGTTGAAGCGACAATGTCTTTTAACCTCATTTTTTCATTAGGTCTCCTATTGGAAATTTTGAAAAAATGGGTTAAAAAACGATAAAATCATTCAAACTATAATTATTTTTTGCAACTGCATTTGCAACCGCAAGACGATTCTTCCAACGCTGCTTGAGCTGCGGCAAGTTTCGCAACCGGGACGCGGAGCGGCGAGCAGCTGACATAATTCAGGCCAACTCGATGGCAGAATTTAACGGACGACGGTTCGCCGCCATGTTCGCCACAAATGCCGAGTTTGATGTCAGGACGAGTCGAACGACCGCCTTCGACGGCTATTTTGATCAGTTTACCAATTCCGTTTTGATCAAGAATTTGGAAAGGATCGGCGGGGAAAATGTCATGTTCTTGATAATAATTGATAAAACCGGCATAATCGTCGCGGCTGATTCCCATTCCTGTTTGGGTAAGGTCATTCGTTCCGAAACTGAAAAATTCGGCATTTTGGGCAATTTCGTCTGCGGTCAAGGCGGCTCGCGGAATTTCGATCATTGTTCCGACTTTGTAATCAATATGAACGCCCTTTTCTTCAAGAACTTTTTCGGCTGTTTCGCGAATGATTGCTTCCTGATTCTTGAATTCGTTCAGGCAACCAACCAACGGAACCATAATTTCCGGATGAACATCAATTCCCTTTGCTTTGGTATCGCAAGCAGCTTCAATAATCGCGCGGGCTTGCATTCGAGTAATCTCTGGATAAACGATTCCCAAACGGCAACCGCGATGACCGAGCATTGGATTGCTTTCGCTCAATTCATGAACTCGCTGTTGAATATAAGCAACAGTAATTCCGAATTTCTCGGCAAGCTCTTGTTGTTCTGCCAACTCATGGGGAAGGAATTCATGAAGCGGCGGATCAAGCAAACGAATCGTGACCGGAAGACCGTTCATCGCTTCAAGAATGCCAGCAAAATCGCTGCGCTGATAGGGCAAAAGTTTTTCAAGAGCTTTTTCTCGATCCGCTGTATTATTCGCAAGAATCATGGCGCGGAAATCATCAATTCGATCAAAAAACATATGCTCGGTTCGAGTCAAACCAATTCCTTCAGCTCCGAGAGCAATGGCTTCCGACGCCATTTTCGGCGAGTCCGCATTTGTTCGAACGCCAAGTTTGCGGAATTTGTCGGCCATTGTCATTAAAGCGGCGAAACGACGATAATTTGGGGCTTCTTCCGGTTTGAGCTGTTTGGTAAAGAGAACTTGAAGAACATCGGACGGACTGACCGGAACTTGTCCTTCATAAACTTTTCCCGTAAAACCGTCAACGGAAATCCAATCGCCTTCTTGATAAACTTTATCGCCCACTTTCAACGTTTTGCTTTTATAATCAATAATCAGATCGGCGCAACCGCAAACGCAGGCTTTTCCCATCTGACGCGAAACGAGAGCCGCATGAGACGCCGCTCCGCCGAATGATGTTACGATTCCATTGGCGACCTTCATTCCGCGAAGATCTTCTGGCGTTGTTTCGCGGCGAACGAGGATCAATTGGACATTATTATCTTTTTGCCACATCGCTTCGGCTTCATCAGGTTGGAAGACGATTTGACCTGTTGCTGCTCCAGGACCGGCATTGACGCCATGAGCGATTGGGCTTTTCCCTTTAAGACCAGCGCCGCTGAAAACAGGCTGTAAAAGTTGAGTAACGTCGTTAGCGGGAACTCGTTTGATCGCCATTTCTTCTGTAATGAGACCTTCTTCAACCATATCGACAGCGCTTCGAACATGAGCGAAACCGGTTCGTTTGGCGTTTCGCGTTTGAAGCATATAAAGATAACCGCGTTCAATTGTGAACTCAATATCCTGCATATCGCGATAATGTTTTTCGAGCAGTTCGGCAACGCCCTTGAATTGCGTCCAAACTTCGGGCATATCGATTCCAAGAGAATCTTCGATTTTTTTGGGCATACGAATTCCAGCAACAACATCTTCTCCCTGAGCATTGATCAGATAGTCGCCTGTGATTCCCGGTTCGCCCGTTGCTCCATTTCGAGTCAAAGCAACGCCGGTTGCACAATTTTCGCCCATATTTCCGAAAACCATTGCCTGAACGTTGACGGCTGTTCCCCATTCATGCGGAATGCCGTTCATGCGGCGATAAACCATTGCGCGATCGTTCATCCAACTTCCGAAAACGGCTCCGATAGCTCCCCAAACTTGTTCCATCGGTTCTTCAGGGAAATCTTTCCCGGTCTGCTTTTTAACAGCCGCTTTGAATTCAACGACCAGTTCTTTCAATTGAGAGGCAGTGAGTTCGGAGTCGAGTTTAACGCCGGCAGCTTCTTTTTTGGCTTCAAGAATTTCTTCAAAGGGATCAATATCGGTCTTGGTTTTCGGTTTCATATCGAGAACAACGTCGCCATACATTTGGACGAAGCGTCGATAACAGTCCCAGGCGAATCGTTCATCGCCCGATTTGTCAGCAAGGACGGCAACGGTTTTGTCATTCAAACCAATATTTAAAACGGTATCCATCATTCCCGGCATTGATTCGCGGGCCCCTGATCGACAAGAAACGAGAAGCGGAAGATCATTCTGATCGCCGAATTTCTTCCCCATTGCTTCTTCGATCGTCTTCATTGCTTGTTCAACATCGGCTTTGAGTTGTTCCGGATATTGATGATTGTTTGCATAATAATAAGTACAAACTTCGGTTGTAATCGTAAAACCAGACGGAACGGGGAGACCAATTTTTGCCATTTCCGCAAGATTGGCGCCTTTGCCGCCAAGAAGATTACGCATCGACGCATCGCCGTCGGTTCCGAGTTTGCCAAAACTGTAAACGTACTTTGCCATTGTTTATTTGCCTTCTGTGCATTGAAAAATGGGTTAAAGCGGCGATTGGAGCTTAAAAAAGCCCCTCTCTTTTTCATGAGATTCGCATTGAAATAATCAATTGAAACTGATATGTTCAATTTACTGCATGATTATAATTAAGGAATATGTTTTAATAGCCGCTCTGAATTACTGATTTTTAATTGGATCTGAATAAACTTTGATATTGATGTTCTTAAATCTAAAAAGATCAATAAAATTTTATCAAATGGATGAACAATTGTCAATGGGGAAGCTTGATAAGAAATACAGGTTTCCTTTTGAGGCTTTTAACAGGAAACCGACTTTTGATTGATATTTAAATCGGGATTCAACTTGTTCGATCATTTAAAAGCTAAAAAATGTTAAATTTTGACTTTTTTTAGGAAGATTATGTCAATTTGCTCTTGTTCGTTTTTGTCAATTTCATTACGATAAAGCCATTCTCTCAATGGAGTGATTGAAACCGTTTTCGAAAAGGAGCAGAAATGAGTCAAGCAGAACAATATCAAGACGAAATATGTCTGAACCAGGCGGCCTTAAACGATATTCCGTCATTTCGGATTGTTGGCCTTCCCGAAGATAAGGATTTTAACGAATCAGTTCATGATTTTTCTTTGTCCAGGGAAAATAAAAAAGAAATCCTTGATTTTGCCCAGAGCGTTCTTCTTCGAGAAAGTCAAGCGATTCTCGATCAGACAAAGCGTTTAAATGAAGATTTTTGCGACGCGGTTTCCATTATTTTGCATGGAAAAGGGAAATTGATTATCTCTGGAATGGGAAAAGCTGGTCAAATTGGCATGAAACTTGCTGCAACATTTTCTTCAACAGGGACTCCCAGCCATTTTCTTCATCCATCCGAAGCGATTCATGGCGATTTAGGCGTTGTTTGTTCGAATGATATTCTTTTAATTTTGTCGAACAGCGGCGAAACGGAAGAGATTGTTCGAATTCTTCCGTCCTTAAAAAAAATGCGAACGCCGATCATTTCGATAACAACAATGGGAAGTTCGCTTTCCCGTTTTTCCGATATCGTTCTTCAAATTGGCAAACAGATTGAAGCGGATTCATTGAATTTAGCGCCGAGTTCGAGTACAACGGTTATGCTGGCTTTAGGGGATGCGCTAGCGCTTTCCGTGAGTCGTTTGCGAGGTTTTGACGCGGATGATTTTGCTCGATTTCATCCTGGCGGAAGCCTTGGAAGGAAATTAAGTCTCGTTGAAGATCATATGCGTCCCATTTCTCAATGTCGAGTTTCATCCGATCAACAAACGATTCGAGAAATCTTTGTTGAAAGCAGCATTCCAGGGCGTCGCTCTGGCGCTATTTTGTTGGTTGATTCAGAATTTCAACTGACTGGAATTTTTACTGACAGCGACTTGGCGAAGTTGTTTGAACGTCGCGACGATTCCTTTTTTGACTCGCCTGTTTGTGAACTCATGACGAAAAATCCAAAATCAATCGCTTTGGGAACCAGAATGTCCGAAGCCGTTGCTTTTATGGGCAACAAAAAAATCAGCGAACTTCCTGTCCTTGATGATCACGGAATTCCTGTCGGAATCCTTGATATAACCGATTTGGTCGCTTTTTTTCCAAAAAATAATGAAGTTTGACCCTTTGGGATAAAATCGATATTGATATAATCTTTGCAGAAACTTTTTTGATTATTTAAAATAAGATAACGATGCCGATATTGACGGCAGATTGGTTTTCAATAATTCTTCGTCAACCCGTTTGTCAATCCGTTTATTATTGTCGGGTTGACAACTCAACTTTAAAAATTTATCAAATGGACTTGAAAGATACTTCTTTTTAAAAAAAGAGGAAAAATGATTATATTATAATATATATTGTCATAAAATGAGAAGTTGCTTTGATGAATTTTCGTAAAGTTTATTTAATGATAAAACGCTTAAATAAATTGCGATTCGAATATATAAAAAAATGACAGAAAAGAGATCATTAAAATGAATGATTTGGAGAAACGATGCCAACAAATTCAAATGATTTTGTCTGATGTTGACGGCGTTTTGACGGATAGCGGGATTTATTATAGTAATTCTTTGGAAGAAATAAAACGTTTTGACGCTCAAGACGGTTTTGGAATTCGTTTATGGCAAATGGCCGGTTATCAATTCGGCATTATAACAGGTCGGAGTTCCAATATTGTTAAATATCGCGGCGATGAACTGAATCTTTCCATTATTCGACAAGGCGTTCGTGATAAATGGGACTGCGTTTCAAAAATAGCGGAAACTTTTGGTTTAAGAGCAGCAGAAATCTGTTTTGTCGGCGATGATTTTCCTGATCTCCCTGTTATTAAACGGGTCGGATTGGGAGCAACCGTTCCTGGTTCGCCCAAGGAAGTTGTTGAGGCAGCGCATTGGATTTCAACTCGAAAAGGCGGATTCGGGGCCGTTCGAGAATTGATCGAAACCATTCTGAAAGCTCAAAATCGCTGGAATGCTGTTATTCAAAACTATATGAGCTAACTTTTGATTCGTTTTTAAAAATTCCAAATCATTGTCGTCCATCGGAATCAATGATCTGGAATTTTGGATTGAATTGAGCATCGAATAGCTGTTTTGGATTGATAAAATATCGATATCAACGTTTATCGATTTTTATAGGACAGAACTCGATTGATCAAACGCTCGGCGTTATCATGAAAAATAGCGCGAATTGCTTCTGGATTGTCATTGTCGGTTGCCTGGCAAGCTTTTTTAACCGATAAAATATCTTCATACATCATAAGCGTATATTGAGCTTCGATCTCTGCGGATTCTCGTTCTTTGTTGAAAAAGAAAGGATAATTGGTTCGATTGACATATTTTCGTCCATGAATCTGGCGTCGACCTCGCATAAAGAAAATCGGATTGTCCGATCCATAAAGCAATCGATAGGGACCGAGCGCTTTCAATGCGATTGTATGGGACTCCGGATTCAAAACGGCAGACGAATCGAAATAAAGTCCAGGGTCATCGGCCAAAGGAAGAATCCCTTCCGTTGCATGCTCTTTGGAGTAACAACGGCCAATATGAGCGATCACTAAAGTAATGTCGGGATAACGGCGACGAATTTCTTTGATTTCGCGAATATTATCCGGATGCCCCAATCGATCCGCTTTGGGAACATGAAGAGTAACCCAGGCATGACGATCATTCAAAACTTCAAGTGTTGAATGCGGCAGAAATTCAAAAATGCTGGCTTCGAGATAACGATCTCGAGTTGAATCATCCCGACCGATCATTGAATAATAAGGTTTAACGCCGAGAATATTCGGACGAGAGATTTCTTTTAAGACGCGTTCCTGGCTCCAACCCGGAACCAGAACGACAAGTCCATTCCATTGATATTTTTGAGCAACTTCTTCGATATAATCGTTATTGGCGTCATAATCCATATCCAACGTCGGAGTTCCAAACGCAACGCGTTTGATTTTGCGGCCAGGGAAAATAAACTCGTCGGAGTTATAAAGTTCTTCGCCTGTAATCAATTCATTGACTTCGGAGACCCAATATTGATGGCGCATTTCTTCCGTCTGAGTTCGGATACGATGTTCCGGCTTCGCAATATGAAGATGAGCGTCGATGATTTCTTTCGGAAGCCAGTTTTCAAAATGTTCATTCCAAAAATCTCGATCTCGTTGCGTATAATCCCAGACAAAATATATCTTTTTTGTTTCCATTATTCAATTCTCCCGCCAAAATGTCTTTTTAAAAGGGAACATGTTTATGTTCTAGGTCTTCTGAACTTAACGATTTGCGATTTACAAAAGTTGAACGAATTATTAAAGTTCATTTTAACAAGAAAAATAATGTTGTGAATAGGAAATCGGAACATTTTAGAAAAACAAATGATAATATTAATAAGACAAAGAATACATTAAAGAATACATTTAGAAAAATGGGAGACAATCATTAAAATCAATGAAAACTCCTCAATATGAAATTGAGAAGTTTATGAGAAAAGACGAAAAAACAACGCCTCGAACAGCTTGTTTCCGAAAAGTCCTTTTTGGGGGGGAAATGCAAG
>JAUNBG010000015.1:0-26591 GCA_030527205.1 Planctomycetia bacterium | reverse complement strand
ATACAGTTCGTTTATACAGAAGCCAGAATGAATGACAAATTTGCCTTTCGTCATCCGTCCGTCCTTGCGAACTTATGAATTCAAAAAACGCAGATTTTCAATTGGCTTGAGTTTTTAACGACGTTTTCCGTTGGAATCAAATGCTGATTGGTTCGATAAAATGGACAAAGTTTGAAAAACAGTTAAATTTTTCCCATTTTGCGCAAGTTTTTCATGCATTCATTACAAGCATCCAGGGAAGTCAAGCCTTCGCTGGCGCTTTCCTGTTCAACAATATACCATTCCGTTCCGGCAACTGTTTCGCAGAGTTTAAAGACGCGATCCCAATCGACGACATCCGTTTGACCGCCGAGAACAGTTCCATGCGGGCCATGCGCTTTGAGATGAATCAGTTGACCGCGATTTGGGAATTTTTCGATGGAAGCATAAGGATCAGCGCCGCCAGCCAGGCAGTTTCCAATGTCCATTTGAGCGATAACCTCAGGACGAGTTCGACTGAAAAAGAGATCCCAGGCAGTTTGACCGTTCACATCGACAAAATCTCCGCCATGCGCATGAAAACCGATTTGCATACCGAACTCTTCCGCTTTGAGAGAAAGTTCGTTGAACAAAAAAGCGGTCATTTGATTTCCTGTATCAGAACAACAAGCGCGATCAATTCCGCCAGCAACAACCAGGTTTTTATTGCCAAGAATCTTATTATATTCGACCGTTTTTTGAAATGTATCGCCCAAAAGCGAATCGAGTCCCAAATGAGTACTGACGGCAACAAGTCCGTTATCGTCGAGCATTTTTCGAATATCTTTCGCTTCGTGTCCGTAATAACCGGCGAATTCGACTCCCTGATAACCCATTTGAGCGATTTTTTGTAATGTATCGGCCAAATCTTTTTCCGCGAAATTGTAAACGGAGTAAACCTGAAGAGCAATTGGAATTTTTTTGGTTTCTGCGGCAACGGCGATATTCCTCAAAATATTGCCAGAAAGACCGAAAGCAGCTATTCCCAAACTGCTTTGAAGGAATGCGCGTCGATTCATTGATTCATCCTTTCACTAAGAAATATTCCAAAGATGCCGAAGCCGAATATCAATTTCGGTGACAGCATAAACGGAAAATGAAATAATTGTTTTGAGTATTAATGATTTTTTATTGATATCCAATAACTTATCGAACAGCCTGTTTTGAAAACAAAACAGAAATGAGTTCAGCCTTGAGAACATCATCGTCGTTGCTGGACTCAATCAGGGATTTTCTGTTGGCTTGAATTATAGTCGCCCCTGAAAAGTCGCGTTGAAGATCATTCGTCAAGCGTTTTCGGCGTTTACGCGGCAACAAACGTTTCGGTTCGAACCGGCGAACGTCTCCAAGGCGCAAAAAAAGATTGGAATAGAATCGCTGATTCAAAAAAGCGAAAAAACTCCCCTAAAGCAAATAAATTCTATAAATTGTGTATATTCGTTCCGGTCGCGAAAAGTTTTGCGTTCATCGCGTCGCCAATTAAACCTTTTAAAAAACAACGTATTGTATCAAATAAATCGAGCAGAGTCCAGAGCGTTGCGCTAAAGTTTCCTCAAAAATGCAAGGTTTTTCGCCGTTTTTAGCAAGAAATGTTCGTTTCGCTTGCGTTTTCGACGGTTGTTTTCGGTTTCGCGTCCCTTATTTTTACGAGTCGACGGGCGTTTTCTGGGGCGACTGAATATTTCGGTAAAGCCGAGCCAAAAGTCAGAAAGAAAACGCTTTTAAGGGATTCTGTTGTTCCGGATATGATTGCTGTATCAAACCCGAATAAAAGTCCGCCCCAAGCGGCAACTTTGAATAATCAACGACGAGGTTGAAGCCGATTTCATAAATGTTCCTTTCTGATTGATACGGAATTGAGTTTGACTCAAGCATGTTTGGGAGTTCTATTCGCCAGCCTGACAACAGGAGACGGAGATAAAAAAAGAGGGATTTCAGCGGACGTCTCGTCTGCCGAAACTTGATTTTGCGAAGTCTTCGGAATCGAGTTTGTTGAAAAACGAGGTTTTTAGAACTTCCTAAAAATCTTCCGCCGCGCGATATCCGTTTGAATTTCTCGATGAAAAGTCGACAATCTTGCGGCGCCAATTTGAATTCGAGGCCTCAATAATTCTCAAATGCTCTCCTTTTTGTCAGAGAAGATTCCGACGAAAAACGTTGGGAAATTTGTAACATTTGAGCAAAATAAGCGAAAAAATCCGAAACAAGTTAAAAACCAGCCAGTAAACGACAGTTTTGTTCGATAAATCCTGTTCAGACGCCAAGAAAATCAGAAAAAACGATCAAATAATTTATTGTCTTCGACTCTTTAAAAATGAGTTTTCGTCAAATCAATCCGTCAATTCAAATTTCAAATCTTTGACTCCTTCTGCAGGAACGGTCGCCTCCAAACCAGAAGAAGCCGAAGCCGCATATTTTTGAGGCAACAACGACTCAACCTGATCCTTCATATAACTGAATTGAGCGCCTTCCGCTTTGCCCATATCTTCATTTTTATCCGGACGAGGCGGTTCGCTGAGCTTTTGAATCGAAATTTTATATTTGCCTGGAGCCGCCCCATCGCCCGGTTTTAACGTCATTAAAACAAAATGACCTGCCGCATCCGTTGTTGCTTGAGCAGATCTTGAGGTTTCGGTTTTCGTTTCAGGGGCAAAGCGAACATTTGCTCCTTCGACAGCGACGCCATTATAAAAGACATCCCCTTCAACAGGAACCAACCCTTTTAATCCCCCTTTATTGCATCCGACAAACATCAAAATCGTCAAACAAATAAATAATGTCACAAAACCTAAAATTTTTCTCATTGTTATTTCCTTTTTAAAAATTCATTTCAATCGTTTTCCAAAAATCTTGAAAACAGTTCGAACTGCCCCCGGCAAAACTCCCCATTAAGATAAAAGGCCTTTATCGATAAAAGAAATCAGATAAAAGCCTTTAACAATTCATAAGAAAAGAGTCATTTCAGTCAAGCAGCATTACGGAAGCATTGCCGCTTCGCCGCCATTAATGGAACCTAAAGCTCCCCAAACGCCGAATGAAGAGGCGCCGGAATAACCGTCATATTTTTGTTTTCGACCGCTCATGCCGTCCGAGAAATCGGTTGCAATCGTATCGGAAATAAAATGAACAGAACCGTCGGCCATCGCAACGTTGACTCCGCCGGAATGATAACTGGTCGGAGGATAAACGGAAGCGTCATTTTTCGGATTATATTCTTCATAGGAACAACTTGGGCTGTTCGGAGGCGTAATCGTATTAAAACGAGCATAATTATGCCCATAATAGCCATAATAGGTTCCCTGCGAAGCAACAGGAGTCCCGGCAGGATAATTTGCGTATTCCGGCCCATTTTGATATTCCATACAAGCCGCAGGATTATACCAATGGGTTGAATCTCCGGACAAAATTCCTCCTTTGACCATATTATCAACAACCGTCGTTGTCAAACCGGTTGCCGGACTTGCGCAACGTTCGCTCAACATAACGGTATTGGAAAGACCGTCAATACAAGCGGAAAAGTTATATGAAGCAGGGATACACCAACCGGATTGAGCGGAGCCAGAATAGGTTTGAGCGAAAAGAGTTCTTGTATTTCGTTCCGCGCTTCCGGATTGACCATAATATTCGTCTTCATAGTCGGCTCTTGACCAGCAATAATTATTGGCGGCGAATCCTTCGGCTCCAGCTTTTGCCTTGCCATCAGAAGGGCAAAGAAACGCGCTGATCGGTCCTTTCCAGGCATCTAAACTTGCATTATATGGATTGTATTGCGAGTCGCTTCCGTCATTATATTGATAAGCGACGCTATTGATTTGGTCCGCCCGCGGAGCTTGTTCCAGCATCGGAAGAAGTCCGACATGAGGCGAATAGTTTTGATTGGGCCCCCAACCGAAACCAGGAACGGAATTGTAAACGTCATGATAAGTATGAACGCTTAACGCAAGCTGTTTCATATTATTTGTGCATTGCATACGCCTTGCCGCTTCCCGGGCTGCTTGAACAGCCGGCAAAAGAAGGCCAATCAAAATTCCAATAATTGCAATAACAACGAGAAGTTCAACAAGAGTAAACCCCTTGCGAAGTTCATCCCCCCCATTTTAACAGAACGTAATTTCATAATATTCTCCTCAAAAAAAATGATCAAAAAAATGTCGAAGAGTTTTATTTCTTCAGACATCCCAAAAGTAATATAATTCCGAAAACCATAAAGATTTTATCAATTGATCTAAAAAGCAATTTAACATATATGGTTCAATAAGTCAAGTTTTTTTTGAAAAATAATGATATTAATAATTTTTTGTGTTGAAACCGGAACATTATGAAGACCGCTCGCTTTTTCGGCCTTGCATTTCCAGGAAGATTATCAGAAAATCAACCCTTTTCATGCAGCTTATTTCTGCTATAATTTGTGATTGTTTGTTCAGAATATGGGGCTGTTCGTCGAATAGTTCCAAAACAAAGCCGTTGGGCAAATTGGCTTTGAAATGAAGGAAAGCATTATGAAAAAATTGTTTACATCAGACTTTTATCGTTTTTTCAATTATTATTGGAAAGATGTCAGCTGCTTTTTGTTGTAAGCAATTTTATCGATACTTTTCGATTACTTTGATCAATGGCTTCGCAGTAAAAACGCTGCGAAGCTTTTTTTGAAAAGGGGAAGGCGATGATTATTGTATTGAAAAAATCTCCCGATTTGGATCAAATTGACCGTTTAACCGATTGGTTGAAAAGCCTCGGCGTTGGAATTCATTTGAGCGAGGGGGCAACGCAGGTCATTCTTGGCGTCATCGGCGATACTTCCGTTGTCGATATTGATATGATTCGGCGTTTCGACATTGTTGAAGATGTCAAACGAATTCAAGAACCTTATAAGAATGCCAATCGCAAATTTCATCCAGACGATTTAATCGTCAATATTGGTTCGGATGTTTCTCTTGGCGGCGGACATTTTCAAATGATTGCCGGTCCCTGTTCTGTTGAATCGGAAGAACAAATTTGTCTAATCGCTGAATCCGTTAAAAAATCAGGCGTTCGAGTTCTTCGCGGCGGCGCCTTCAAACCGCGAACTTCCCCTTATTCTTTTCAAGGACTTCGAGCCGCCGGAATTGAGCTTCTTTTAAAAGCCAAAGAAAAAACCGGGTTATATATTGTTACGGAAATTATGGACATTTCTCAGCTCCCTTATTTTGAAAATATCGATATAATTCAAGTTGGGGCAAGAAATATGCAGAATTTTGAGTTGCTTAAAGAATTGGGGCATACTCAAAAACCGATTCTTTTAAAACGAGGGCTCGCCAATACGCTTGAAGAACTTTTGATGAGCGCCGAATATATAATGTCTGGCGGCAACGAACAAGTCATTCTTTGCGAACGGGGCATTCGAACTTTTGAAACGGCGACTCGAAATACGCTTGACATTTCGGCGATTCCAATGTTGAAAAATTTGACGCATTTGCCGATTATTGTCGATCCCAGTCACGCAACAGGACTCTCGCATTTAGTCCATCCGATGGCGCTCGCTGCTGTTGCTGCCGGAGCAGATGGTTTGATTATCGAAGTTCATAATGATCCTGTTCATGCTCTTTGCGACGGGAAACAATCATTAACGCCGCAGATTTTCGAGCAAGTTGCCCAATCCATTCAACAGATTCGACCTTTTTCCTGGAAACGAGAATAAGTCGTTGATTGCTCTTTCGGAAACGGTTCATTCCGATTTAACAAACTGCGCTGGTTCTCCAATTATATTGATTATTATATTGAATCCGAAAGAACGTCAGCCTTCGTTTTCAATAACCGCCCATCGCAGCCGGAATAATAAAACAGTTATCAGATTATTCAACAGGCTTGAAAAAAAGAGTTATTGCCAAGCCGCCTTGCTTCAATTTTTATTGATTTAAATCGTTTTTTGACTTCCCCGACAGGAAAAACGGCCATCAGAAATGAAAAAATGACCGTTCAAATCAAGTTGGGATCATTTTAGAATTTTGTTATTAATTATGAACGAAACCTTTTTAGCAAACAGCCCCGTTTTATGGCAAGAATTCAAAAAAGTCATTGATTGCTCGCATTCTGTTTTGCTTGTCTCTCATATTCGTCCCGACGGCGACGCTATTGGAAGTCAAATTGCTTTTTCGAATATTCTGGAACAATATGGCAAAAACGTTATTATTGTTAATGCCGATCCTGTTCCGCCCTCTCTCACTTTTCTTGATCCAGATCAAAAAATCCTTCATCTTGATCAATTGACCAAAGATCAACAGGAAAGAATGAATTCTGTCGACCTCGTTGCTTCTTTGGATACAAGTTCCTGGGCTCAATTGGGGAAAATGGGAGATTTTTTCAAGACGAGTTCCGCAAACAAAATCGTTTTGGATCATCATGTTCAAGGAGATGATCTCGGAGCAACAATGTTTATCGACTCTTCAGCAGAAGCTGCCGGAACTCTTGTTTTTCAAGCGTCAAAAATCTTAAACGTTCCGCTCTCTTTTTCAATTGCGTTTCCGTTGTTTGCCGCAATCGCAACGGATACGGGTTGGTTCCGTTTTCATTCGGCAACATCGCAAACTTATCGAATGACAGCCGAGTTGATTGATTCCGGCGTTCGTCCCGATGACGTTTATAAACTTATTTACGAACAAGAATCATTGGGACGAATTCGTCTGACCGGTTTTGCATTACAAAAAACGCAACCCTTTTTGAATCAAAAAGGTCTTTGGACTTCCTTGACCCTGGACGATTTTGAGCGGGCAAACGCTCTTCCTTTCGATAGCGAAGACATCGTTAATAAGTTGCTTCAGGTTGCGGGAACAGAAGTCGCCGTTATTATGGTTGAACAAAAAACAGGCGGTTTTAAATTGAGTTTTCGAAGCCGCTGCGAACTTGATTGCAGTCGATTGGCCAAACGTTTTGGCGGCGGCGGTCACAAAAAGGCGGCCGGAGCTTTTTTGAACGATTGTTATGAAAATGTTCAAAAAGCAATCTTATCGGCAACAAAAGACGAATATGAACGTTTATAATAGCGATAAATCAAGGCCAAAAGTCAATTGAAAAAAGAATATTGAACCAATGACATCCTTCAATGATCAGATTTTGAGAAATGTTGAAAATGTTCGAAAACGAATCGCTCTTGCTGAAGAACGATCCGGTCGAAAAGCAAACTCAGTCAAAATGGTTGCTGTAACGAAATATTCTTCCTGTAACGACGGTTTTATCCCCGCTCTGTTCAATGCTGGCTGTTTTGATTTTGGAGAAAATCGTCCTCAACATTTTCTCGACAAAATTGAAGCATTTCGCGATTCTGCTCATTGGCATTTTATCGGAAGTTTACAGCGCAACAAAGTTCGACGCATTTTGCCGTTTGTTTCGCTGATTCATTCCGTCGATTCTGTTAAACTGGCGGAAACAATTGATCGAATTCTTTATGAAGAGGGAAAACGCCAGTCGTTATTATCGACTGAATCCTCAAAATCAACCGAATCCTTGAAATTAATTGAATCCCCAAACCAGACCGAAACTGCTCCCGCTTCTTTTTTGTTAAATCGATCATTTCCAGCAAAAGTCTCTGTTCTTTTGGAAGTCAATATTTCTCATGAAGACCAAAAGCATGGTTTTCAGCCCGACGAATTGTTAAATCAACTTGGCGAACTTTTTTCCTTGACTCATTTAAATATTTGCGGATTAATGGGAATGGGGGGACTTTCTTCGGATGAACGGGAAATTCGTCAACAATTTGGCTCCCTTCGAAAACTGTTGGAACGAATTCGGCATATATTTCCTCAGGAAACTCAATTTCGCGAATTATCAATGGGAATGAGCGACGATTTTGAAATCGCCATCGAAGAAGGATCAACCATTATTCGACTCGGTTCCATTCTTTTGCCTCGTTGATTTATTCGTTTGGCGGCTCATCCTTCAATTCCAAAACCGTTGGGGTCCTAAGAGCGTTAAACGGACAAATTCAGAAGGCAAACGGTTTGCTTTCAGCAGCCAGAACGGTTACCAGGGCGATTCCATTAAATCAACGATTTGATCGGCCAATTTATCAATAATATTCTGTTGAGTTACAGCCGTTGACTGCCCCATTTCTGCGACAAGATATTCCTGAGCATTGATTGTTAATCCTTCATTAATCATAATGGGCGTTGCATCAAGTTCGGCAATTTGGGTCTGCCGTCGATCTCGCCAAACAACAAGAACGGTCCAATTGAAATTTTTCTGACGCGTATCGTTATATTTATTTAATGCAGAAACAGTTTGATTTTCAGCAACAAGTCGAATGATAAGTTCGCTGTCTGCCTCGTCAACATTGGCTAAATCATAAGGAGTTCGCTCCGTAATTCTTTTGCAAACCGCTTCGGTTAACCGTTCTCCTAATCCATTTCGATATGAATCCGCTTGAACCATTGGAACATAAACGGTTTTTATTTCTCGATTATAAAGAGACCCTGTTCCGCATTGATAACCGGAACAACCGCTCAAAATCCCTAAGCAAATAAAACCGATGATTCCGATTCCTCTCAAAGCTTTTTGGTCAAAAATCAAAGAAATTGACTTCAAAATATTGGAGAATCGGAAATAATTAAAAGTTTGAATCATTGTTCTCTATTTATTTATAGACGTTTTCCTTGAAATTTTCGAAATGCGGCGATTTATGGAACCGCATTACCAAAAGGTTATGCGGCGGCGAAGCAGAAAAATCTGAGCGTCGGCATTATAATAAAAATATTACAGACAGCCGATATTTATTGTTGCGTTATTTGTTTGTTCAAACGGTAATATTATTTCAAGGAAGATCAATATTGCGACGATTTTTTTGAACTTTCCCTATTATTTTGCAAACCAGATAAATCCTCATTCTTTGAAGCAACTTGAATGACTTCGACAGGCCGTTCTTCAAAATATTCATTTTTCGGTTTGGGAAGGAAGGGAACAATTGGTCGAACATAAGCGAATTGATCCGCCTCGGCCGGTTTGTCATTGATAAGGTTATATCGTTGAATAGCAGAAGCAACAAGTTCGCTATCCGGATATTCCTTAACAAGTCGATTATAATAACTTCGCGCCGAAGCATAATTTCCTCGTTTTTCATAATATTCGCCCCGAGCCCAAAGATATTTCGCCTGTTCGTTACGAATCATTGACAAACGTTCGTCAATCAATTCAATGTTCATGCTTTTTCGGCCTGAACGTTTGGCCAGCTCGGCAATTTCCTGCGCTTGCTTGAGCGGCGCATCGTCATAAAACGGGCCTCGATACGATTGATAAAGAGCTAACATTGCCAATTGATAAGCCTGATCCGTATGCCTGCTTCCGGGATAAAATTCATAAAGTTGCCGATAATATTGGGCAGCAGAAGCAAACGAAGCGTCGCCTTGAACAACTCCGCGTCGCATAAAAGCATTTGCTAAAGCAAATAGAGCGTCTGGAGCCATTCCGCGATCAGAAGCGTCATTAAGATAAATTGTTTCAAATGCTTTTTTTGCCCCGGCAAAAGAACTGAATCTGGGTCGAGCCGAATCCTTTAAATTGACAAGACTCGGATCGGCTTCCGAACATTGAACCCAATAGCAACCAATACAATAAAGACGTTTCATCGCGTCCTGCTTCAAAATGGAGTTCGAATATCTGGAAACGAGCGCCCTATAAAATTCCAACGCTTTGGGATAATTTTTCTCAAAAAAATAACATTCAGCGGCATAAAATAAAGCGTCTTCTTCCAAAACCGAATCAGGCCATTTTTTTCCAGCTTTTTCATACAGAACAGCAGCTTCTCGAAGTTTTTTTATTTCTTTCGTTTGACAGAATTCCTGATGTTTTTGGCATGCTTTTTGCATGTAAGCAATTGCTTCTTTTTCATCCGGTCCCATTCCAAGCCAATTTCGCCATTTTTCCCAATTCATTGAATATTTCGTCCAATCAATCGGCATATCCTGTTCTTTTTCCCAGTCCATTAACTCTCGTTTAGACGAAACTTCTTTCATCAAAGTTAAATCGGCGGCAGTAACCTGACGAACAAAACGGCGATCATTTTCCGCTTGAACTTTTCTCGAAAAAGGACTGTTCGGATCATCAAAAATGGTCCGGTCTTCGGAAAGAGGCTGAAGATATCGAGGAACGGAACTGCGTTTTTTCTTCTTCTTTTGGTCTTTGACCCAAGAATCATATTGCGTTTCCAGTTCCTTTTCCTTTTCTTCCTTTTCCATAATCGATTGGCGATCGCGCGGCGGAACATTGACCAAACGCCCGTCTTTTGTTCGGCGCGTTAACGTCCCATATTCTTCTGTAATGACGTCATCTTTTCCCGGCGCATTTTCCAGCGATTGATAACTTTCTTTCGCAAATTCTGGAATCTCTAAAGAGGTCGGCGGTTTGCTTATTTTTTCGATATCAATTGTTGCGCTGACCGGAGAAATCGGATCGGTTGACAATGAACTCATTCCCTCTTGATTATCTGACAAGTCATCCGTCAACATTGGAAAGGAAAACGAAGGAAAAGGAATCTCTTCGGTCGTTTGCCCATTGAGATTTGGCAGATCAATCAATAATTTCAAGACTATTAATCCGGTTAAAAAAAACCAAAATAATTTTTGATGAAGAGACATTCTTGTCTCATTGTTTTTTTTCTCTTTATTCATTCTGAATAATCAATTTCATTTTTCTGGTTAAAGATTCTATTTGCGTTTAATATTCAGCTCTCATTTCGCTTTCAAAAGTTTGCGAAAGACGGAATGACCAACAGGCTTGTTTTAATTGTTTCTCTTATCAATCCAATATCATCAAAAGCGATCAAAGGGCAAAATTAGATCAAAATGCTCGGTCATTTTTAATTTTTTGCCCAAAGTATGACTGATATAATGATTCAAAACGCCTCGAACTTCTCCCCAAATTGAAGCGGAAACAACCGCAAAGTCCAAGGCGTCGACCTGAATAAAATCCGTTTTTTTCATGAATTCAAGAAGATTCAAAGTTCCTGACGAAACCGACGCAATATTCATATAATTTTGGGAATATCGACATTGAGGACAAATGACGCCGCCTTCCAAAAAACTAAATGTTTGGCGATTCGCTTCGTTTTCAAAACAATCCGAACAATTTGTCGATTTTTCCCAATCCGTTTTTTTGTCAAATAACGGTTTTCCGCATTCAACACAAAAACGAGTTGACGGAAACTGCCCGCAAAGTTCCAGCAGACCGCATTCAAAATGAATCAAAAATTTATGAATCTGCAAACCGGTCTGAAATCGAATGAGCGTTTCTTCTGCCAGGTCAAACAACTCCGGCATCGGATCATAATCGTCTGTCATTTCATTGAGCAGCTCAATAAGATAATAACCTGCATTGAGCCCGGAATAATTGCTGCGATTTGGTCGAAAACGACGAATCAGTTTTGCTTCGGTCAAAATATCCAAGGCATCTGAATTTTTCTTCAAAAATGATACATAAATATGCGTCAAAATGTCAAGAGAAGTTTCAAAGGGATTTTTGAGACGCCGGCCTCCTTTGGCGATTCCATGAATTTTTCCATATTCGCGAGTAAAAAGCGTTAAAATGAGACTTGATTCGCTATATTCAACGCTGCGAACAACCAATGCGTCTGAATGTTCGATCGGCATGAAAATGATGTTTCTTATTGAACAACTGATTTTTACAATAAAACAATCTGACAACAAAATAACAATTGTTTTCAATCGAAATGATCTTATCATTTCGCCTTGATCTTTTGCCAGGAGAATCAAAGCTTCACTGAAAACCGCTGCTAAAAACATTCAAACTGACAAAAACAAGTTTTTGTTTATTTATTTAAATCTCTCGAATGATTAATTGAACAAATCAATTAAAACCGCTGCGAGGACGGATTAAAACTTGAGGTCGGTTGAACGGCAGTATTCTGTTGCTGTTGACGAATCTCAGAATTTGATTCAGAATCGCTGGACTTTTGATTTTTCTCAAATCTCTGATTTTGTGCCGTTGATTTTACTGAATTGGTTCCTTGTTTGAAAGAATATTCCGGTTCAACTTTTTTAGTCCAGGTTAAATTAACATTGGACTCAATGCCCCAATTTCCTTTATTGACTGCAATATCTTCAAAAGTAAAATCCGTATAACTTTTTCCATTTACGCCAAATTTTCGCATATAATAAGGTTGAAGATCTTTCAGTCTCAATGTTATAATGATGCTTTTGAAATTTTTAGCGTCATCCAAATATCGCGGAACCGCTTCGATCCAAACTTCCGTTTTGGCTTTTTCTGGCTTTGTTATCAAACGCATATAAAAACGATTTTTCAAATTTTGAGCGTTTGCGACAAAAAACAGCGGAAACGGACTCTCAAGCGTCAAATCCTGATTCCATTCCGATTCAACAATCGGAATAACGGTTGCCGTCGTCTTGACAAAATCATAATGCGTCATGCTTTTGCCGTCATAAACAAATTTCCATTCGTTATTTGATTCCTGCCATTTTGGTTCTTTTCCGTCTTCAAATCCCTGATAAGAAAAATCGCCCCGAACATGATAAAGGATTTTATTGGGAGCAATAAACCGAAATTGCCCCCAAGTATGTGAAATAGGAATATTGGAATCTTTATGAAAAAGTCCGCCATCAAATTCTTTGACCTGAACGTTGCATGAAATTCGTTTGATTGATTTGCCGAAATTCTCCCAATGATTCAGAAATTCATTTAAGCGAATTAAATCAACTTCGCTCAACTGAAAATCTTTGGGCGGAGGAATAATGCGTTCTTTCGACGATTCGGGGTTCGCAACTTTTTCTGGCTTAGTAATATTCGCGGATTGTATAGAATTTTCTTGCGACATAGAATTTGAAGAATTATTTAAATCCCCAACAACCTGGCCATTTTCCTGAGTCTGATTTATTCCATTAAATTGATTGTTATAAAGAATTTGTCCATTTTGAGCAGCCGTTTGCGATATTGCCGGCAAATTATTTCCGGAAGTTGATTTTTGCCCTGAAAACAAGTTGCCGTTTGATGTTTGTTTTCCCAATTGGTTTTCATTTTGAACGTTTCCGACGTTTTGATTTTTTTGAACATTATTAAGAGAATCATTGTTTGTTTGCGGCGGAATATAACCGCCAAATCCGCCAATTTGTGCCGAAACAGCGATTGGATTCAAGCAAATGAAAGTCGCGGTTAATAATAGGAATCGCGAAACATTTGTTAAGAATCGGCAATAATTTTTCATATTTTTCTCCCAATAAGAACAGCAAAAAATCAACAGGAAATATAATTTAATGTTTGGGTTGTTTAAAAATCCCTCTATAATTCATAAATCCGATACAATCAATCGGATCATGAAAACGAAATCAAACGTTCTTTTTGGCTTAAGCAAATTAATCGATAATCCAAAATTAAGAATCAGTCAAAACTTTAACAATAAAAAGTAACTTTGTAAAGGCCAAATTTTAAGAACTCCTCTTTAGTCTTCAGGAGAAATATTCCGATAAGAAAAGAAATTGAGTTAACAAATAACTCCAAATGAATCATTAAACTGTTCAATAAGGGGTCGACAAGGTTTCTTCTTTAAGTTATACTTAAAAAGAAGAGAACTTAATATTAATTTATTTCTTGCTAAAATGAAAATAAAAGGAAGTTATTTAAACAAAAAGTCGACATTCATTGCGGTCGCAATATACCAATATTTTATGAAAACGGTTATTCCTTAAAATGATTGAAAAAAATCATTTATTTCAAGCGACCTCATAAAGTTTGGGCAAGATATAGAGAAAATATTGTCATTTTATCAATTCAAACGGCGTTGTTATTTCATAATAATCTGAATCCATTCAGTTTTTCCAATTTAGCTATGTTATCAAAAGAAAATTCTGTGTTATTGGGAAATCTGTACAATATGAGTTTTTTAATGCTCAACTTTTGCGGAATATTTTATGAAAGAAAAGCATTATGGATACGGTCCTTGGGAATATCGATATGTCTGCCGAAGTTGCGGTCATGCGGTTCGCGAACCCAAAAATAAGATTCCGTGCAGCGTCTGCGGCGGCGATTTCGGACCTAAAATTTCTATGCGTAAACTTTATTTGGAACCGGAAAAGCCCTATGAAACCATTGAAGTTGAATATGTTCTGGATAAAACTTTTTTTGAAAAAATCAAAGAAATTTTTGGCTTAAAAGTTGAAACGCGTTACGGAATCCGCGAAGAAAAAAGGCGTCCGATTCGTCGTTGGCGCTGGCAAACGCATGCAGAAGTTGAAGAAGAATCAGGGATCATGCGGCATGAAGATTTCTTATAACGCCAGTTTCATTTTAATCCCAAACAATATTCAATAAAAAAGTTTTAGTAAACAATCCCATGGCCAAAATCGGTTGGGACAACAGGTTTCGCGTTCAGTATTCTGTCCCTTCCTGCAGGATTGGCAAAATTCAACAATCCGTTTTTTTAATGGGTTTGAGTATACATCAGAATAAATTTTGATTGGATTTTCTTACTCAACGTTGTCTTTTTGGCTTGAACGCCTTCTTTTTTAATCTTTTGATCGAATTATTGCTTCTGTTTTTGATGAATGTCGTTTGAAATCCAATAAGCCAGATTGAGCTTCTATCGACGAAGCTGACCATATCATCAAATATTCTTTTTCCTGAAGTTCCTGATTGATTATTTCGCTTTCAATTTCAAAACCCTGTTTTAAATAAAAGGAAACAGCGCGACGGTTTTTAATGAAAACATTCAACGAAAGCGAAAAATAATGTCGTTTACATTCCGCCAAAAGACTTTTCCCGATTCCTTGCGATTGAAACGCTTGCAAGACGAAAAGTCCAGCAATATAATTGGGCGAAATGATTCCGACAAATCCTTTAATAAGATTATTCTCTTCGAAATAATAAATTTCTGCTTGTTTCAAAGCGTTTTGAACGTCATTATAATGAGAAATCCAATAATTTGACGCGACAAAATGATGAGCCGTTCGATTTGTTTCGAGCCAAATATTCATTAAAGAATTCGTCTGATTGCCGTCAAAACGTTTGATCATGTCGCTCTGGCATTGTTCAAATTGAAAAAAGAAATGGGGAATTCAAAAACGATTATTTATCATAAAACGCTCTGGGAATCAAACAAAAAACAATTTTCATGAAAAATTCGCGTTTTCAAAATTATTAATCCATAAAAACGACCTTGAACCGTTATTGTTTCGGAGCGTTTTTTAAATATTCTTGAACCTCATTCGGAGTTAAAAGGCCGTCGCCGTTTTGATCCAGCCGTCCAAAGAATGCAACGCCATTTGACGAAAGAGTCGGAGCAAATTCGGTTAATGAAAGTTGACCGTCTCCATTTCGATCTCGAACAATAAACCAAACCGGCATTCCTTTGAGTTGTTGCGGCAAAACAGCAAACTCTCGAACAGACGAATCATCCATTTCTTGAAGCAAAACTTCCAATAGATCCTGATCATTAATTTCTTCGAGTTCTTCGCTCGACTCTTCAAGCAATTTATCGAATTCTTCTTCACTCAAATCGCTGAACCCGTCATTCAGAGCCGATTGAGCGGCTTCTTCCGCAGTCTTGACATTGACTTTTGCCGAAAGCGGACGAATTTTTAAGGGCATTTCGCTGACAACAATATTTCGAGGCGCATAATGTTCCTGAAAAAAGGGATTAAAAATCGTTTTTCCCTTTGCAAATCGAGCGAGAAAATAAATAATTTCGTCTACGCGAAGCTCAAAATCGCCATCGGTATCAATAGCTTGGGCCCCTTGAAGCGGAGCCCATTCCGATTCCTGAAGTCGTCCGTCTTGATTGGCGTCATATTTATTCATAAGAAAACGAGAATAACGACGCAGTTTAACAGGCGGAGACGGCAATATTTCAATATTTCTCCTGCTCATTGTCTGATAATAAAATTTGTCTTCAGAATCATCTGATCGCTTTTCTTCTGTTGAGAAATCAGGAACATTTCCCTGGCTCAACAATTTTTCAGCTGCCGCTTTTTCTTCGTCGGTCAAAGGTTTCAAATCGATTTCTTCTGGAACTTCTTTTCCTTCGGCAATCGCTTTAGCTTTTTCTTCCGCTGAAGCGGCTTGAGCTGCGGCTGTTTCTGGCGACGCGCTGGACGCAAAATCGCCCGATTCCCATTGATCAATTCGTTCCTGAGTTATGATGCCGCGAGACTTCAAGCGTTCCAGCATTTGCGGATTCGCTTTTAATTGTTCATAACGCTCTTGAGTCATTTCAAAATTTCGAAACGACTCTCTTTCTGACTGACGCGAATGTCGATTTGAATTGCCATTCGGCGGCTGCGCCAAAGAAAAATCAGTCAATATCAATATTGAGAAAAAAAACAATAAAAAGACCAAACTCCAAGGACGTTGAATATAATATTTCATTGAAAAACTTTCCTCTAAATACAAACCAGGACTTGCCCGCTAAAAATTCTGGATCAGAAACACTGATATCTGTATTAACTCTCAAAAAACATAATACGGATTCAATAATAACATTTTATTAGTTTTTTCGAAACGATTTGCCAACTTTATTTTAGCCTTTTTTCAAAGAAAAAACAATCTAAAACGTTTGTTATTAAAAAAAGCAACAAAAAGATTCTCAAAAGATATTAATTTTATAAGTTCATCGACTTTAGGATATAAGCCAATTTCGCAAAACAAAACAATAATTCCAAATAAGCCGGCTGTATCAAAAAGGATTATCAGAGCGGTTATTTCTCGAACGATTCTCGAAGAGCCATTAATCCGCCAAGCGAAAAACAAAAAACATGTTCAATACGGGTTTCAATATCGACTTCTAAAAAAGCTTGATTTCGGTTGCTTTCAATTGAATTTTTTTCTGATTTTCTATCAAAATCCAAAGAGTTTGAAGAAGTTTCAACGGAAGACTGATTGGAAAAACAATCAGAAGAATCCAACGAAGACGCAATACGAGAAGCAATGGGAACCCGACATTGAGAAATAATGCTCATTGTACAAAGTTTGATCTGATCATTTGAAGCTTTTTCGCCTAAAATTTGTCGAATAATCCTTCCCATTTCCCGACGAAGCGGAACAACCATTTTTTGACGCAATTCATCCAATAGCCCGGTCGGATTGGCCAATTCCTTCCGCCAAATTTTCATGTCAAAACAAAAAGGATCCGCATTTTGCCGAATCAAAGCGGAAATCCGTCCATAAAGTTGCTCTTTCGGCGATTTGGTTTGCGAAATATTTTCGTCGAAAGGATAACGGCGAATTGTCTGCGACGCCGCATATTCCCAAGCCAATCGATAAAGCGTTTCTTTATCTTGAAAATGATAATTGATCAGCGCCGAATTTGCGTTGCAACGACGGCAGATTTCTGCATTTGTGCTGTCGCGATAACCTTTTTTGCCAAAAACTTCCGCCGCGGCTTGAAGAATTCGGCGTCGCGTTTCTTCGCCATCTTTTCGTAATCGCATTCAATTCAAAAATCTGGTTAAAGGATCATAAATCGAAAAATAGAATTCGTCAGAACAATTACAAATATTTTATTGTTCTCTATTTCATTTTAATCAAAAATGTTGATTTGCGGTTTTGTATTTCAATCCGGTTGCATCTTTCATTGTTGATCCTTATCATCAAGACCGAAGAGATTCAAATCCCTCGAGAATCCTCAATTGTTGAGTTTTGAAACTCGACAATGACGCGCGGATTATGAAAAACGAATCCTGTTGCCCTTTGGGCTTCGACATAAAATTTTTTTGTAACTTTCAACTCGATGCCGAAAATCCTGAAATAGAGAAAAGAGCGAAAAATAAACCAGGAAAAAAAGTCCATTTTCCAAACTCTTTATCGGGTCATTTAATATTCGACTTCTTTAAACCTTTTGACGGTTTCAAACAGTTATTTCGACAGCAAATTTTCATCAATTGCTTTTAATTATTCCATTTTTTACAGGAAAATCAAGACGGAAGACTGAATTGCTTATTGAATTCTTCAAATTTCTTTTGAAGATCAAAATTTTGAAGTCCAAAAACTGTCTGAAAGCGATAAGGGGCGAAATAAAAAAATAAAAATGAAAAATTTTTGATTCCTGACTTTTGTTCGCTTGATTTTAAATATCAAACATGGTAAAACGATGAAAAGAAAAAAATTGGCTCAATAAAAAAAGATTCGGTTTTTTCGTTTCGGGAACATTTTTTTCGATCTGCTGTTCAATTTTAATGGCATAGGTTAGCCAATTTGCGCAATTTGCTTTTTTTAATTTTCGTCTCGATTACATTTTTTCCCGAATCAAAAACATTTTATATCAACCCCGAAACGGGCGACAAGTAATCCGTCCGCCCTTGTCGGATTTGCAAACACAAAATCATTTGTTTTCAAAAAATTTATTTTCTTAAAACAATATTCATAATGTGTACTATTATTTGAACTCGTTAACAAATCAAAAATAATCTTATTAACTGATTTTTTTCGGCATTTCCTGAATCAACAATTGATTTGCTACAGCAATCGCTGATTACTGTTATTCATTGGTTTTCTTTCAGGAATCGCTGATATCATTCAGGGCAATTAGACAAAACAGGTTAATTATGGAATTTGTAAAAGGTAATACGGTTGGAATCGACCTGGGAACGACTTTTTCAACATTGGCGCAAGTCAACGATTTGGGTGAACCGACTCCGATCCCCAACGACGACGATGACGTCGAAACGGCAAGTCTAATTTTATTAGCAGAAAGCAAACGTGTCATTGTTGGTCCTAATCGTGCTCGAGCCGCAATGGAAGATCCGGAAAACGTTATTGAACGAATTAAACGTCAAATGGGCGTTGTCAACTATAAAAGAACGTTTGATGGTCAGGATATTACGCCGGAATTTATCTCTTCCCTGATTCTTAGAAAGCTCAAACAAGACGCCGAAAAACGGATCGGCCCTGTTTCAAATGCTGTCATTACGGTTCCCTATTATTTTAATGATACGCGCCGCAAAGCAACTCAGGACGCCGGCAAAATTGCTGGTTTGAATGTTATCAGCATTATTAATGAACCAACCGCAGCGGCGCTTACTTATGCCTGGCATCGCGGAGAATTGGGACATATTTTGGGGAAAACTGAAAAACCGCGTCGAATTCTCATCTTTGACCTGGGCGGCGGTACTTTTGACTCGACTGTTGTTGAATATTCTGGCAATCATTTCAAAGTTCTGGCAACGGACGGCGATGTTAAATTGGGCGGAATTGATTGGAATGAACGACTTGTTGATCATGTTGCCGACTTCTTCTTTGAAAAGCATGGAATCGATCCTCGAAATTCCGCTAAAACGCTTCAAATTTTACGAAATGACTGCGATATTGCCAAAATAACTCTTTCGTCGCAAAATAATACAACGATTCATTGCCGATATGAAGGGAAATCGGTAAGCGTTCCGGTTACTCGAGAATTGTTTGATAAATTGACTCATGATTTATTGCAGCGAACTGCCGATACGACGGAATTTGTTATCGAGCAAGCCGACCTCTCCTTTTCCGATTTGAATGCGATTGTCTTAATCGGCGGTTCGACTTTAATGCCGCAGGTTTCTGAAATGATCGAAAAAGTCTGCGGTCAAAAACCTTATGTCAGTCCGGAACTTGATCCGCATACTGCTGTTGCTCGCGGCGCTGCCATTCATGCTGCTATCCTTGAAGCAAGATTCAATCCCAACGAAAAATTGAGCGAAAAAGTTAAAAAAATGCTCGAAAACGTTCATGAAGAAGACGTCAATTCGCATGGACTGGGCATTGTTGCAACCGATCCTCAAAACAATGAAACGATCAATCATATTATGATTCCGCGAAATACAACGTTGCCTTTTTCTCTTTCGAAGACATTTCAAACGAACAAAGAGAATCAACAACGAATCAGCGTTCAGGTTTTAGAAGGGGACGCTCCGGATCCGACCGCTTGTTCGTTTCTGGGAAAATGTCGCATAACCAATCTTCCCCCCAACCTTCCCAAAGGAACCCCGGTTGAAGTAACCTATTCTTTTGATAAATCTGGACGCATTTCTGTCAGCGCTCGAGAAAAAATATCGAATAAAGAAGCTGAAATCGAAATTGACCGACGCGGAACGTTAACTGAAGAACAGGTTGAAAACTTTATCAAGCTCGCCTCTGAATATGCGATTGAGTAAAACGTCCATGATTCTTTTTGGCAAAACTTTTATAAAAAACATTAAAGACTTATATATTGCTCTTTCTTAATTTTACTGCCTCAAATCCCCATGGAATTGAGGCTTTTTAGAAGTTCTTTTATTTTTTCATGGTTTAAACGGGCCGGGTAAACGCGCAATCATTCCTTCTCAAGTAATTGCAGCCGAATCGTTTGCCTTTATCGGCATGGGAGGGGCGTTGTTTCGGATCGTCGACTTGGCTCCGAAACTCTTTCAGCAAGAACTCTTTCTGATTCCAACTTCAAAGTTCAACAAGAACGTTAGCAAACAGTTGAAGCAGGAACGTTGCCTCCGTAATTCAAGGTTGCGTCCTTGAGGTTTGCCGATTTGCCTGAGTTGGTAATACTTCACTTGAAATTTGCCGTGACAACCGGCAGCTCGAATCCAGGTATAAAATGTTAAGGGGGCAAAGCATCCGTCCCCTGAAAATCGCCTCTAAATGTTTGCGTGTCGTCTTGACAGCGACGCGACAAAACTCATGGATATTTTCATAACTTTTCTGAAATATCGTTTGTAATATTCTTTTAAAACGGCAGTTTCATTTGAAAAATATTTGTTTCCGTTTCTCGTTTTGAGAGTTTTATCCTTTTCGCTGCGTCATAGCGCGAAAATCCTTTTTTTCTGACAGATAATGTTTTATTCTGTGTTGCTAAAAGAAAAATAGGCGAAATTACAGCATCAATATTCTCTGTATGTAATTTAGAGGAAAAAAGATAACGTCATTCAACCGTCACAAAAACGCCTTCCCCGCGTCCAAGCCGAAAAGTATATGAACCGTCGCTGTTGGCTTTTACAATCCTGGGAAAACCGCGATACCAGGCGGTTACGGTCCGATCTCTCCCGCCGTCGATTTCCAACGTCGCATCAATTCCTCGATTTTCTGCCAAATCGGCCATATTGACCAGCGTAAAAGCGGTCGTCGTATCCGTTTTTTTGGCAAAACAACCAATAAGAAGCGGATCGTCGCAATCAATCGAACGGATTGTTGAAAAATCGGTCAGCGGATTGGACATTTGTAAGTAAGGAGCTTGAAGGACATCGCCGTGAGTAAAGACCCCAAGATTCTCATATTGAACAAAAGTATCGGAAAGACGACGGATTTCGGCAAAAACGGCCGCTGCGTCATACCAGGATTTGGTTGGGCGATAATTGATATCAATCAACGACGGAAAATCGGGATGATAACCGCGATAAGTCCAGGCAAGGATTCCTTTACAACCAAAAGAGAGCATTGCGTATGATTGCCAGCGAAATTCTTCTTCATCCGGCGTTCTCTTTCCTTTGTCCCAGGAAAAAACCTGAATGCAACACCAAAAATCCTTATTGTGTTCCCGGGCCGATCGCGCAATGACATTGATCGATTCGATGTAATTGTTGTAAGTCGTTTTGCGATCTCCTTCCCAGTTAAGGGGATAGATGTCCGTGCTGATATAATGCGTTTGAAATTTTTCGCAATATGAATCGCAATGCTTCTTATACAAATCCGGATCGGCATCGTAATATTTGATTTCTGCTGCGCCCGCTCCGTATTTAAGTTGCGCGGCATTGGCATACATCGGAAGCAGGTTGACATAGGGAATCTTGCCGGTCTGTTCTATATAGTCGTTGCAAATTTTGGCGAGTTTGTCGAAATCATCGCTTCCCGGTTCATCTGTGATGTAATGACCGCCAAAGGCAGGCGAATCGAAATAATCTGCCGCCGCTTCTTCCGGATTTGTCTGACCTTGGTCATTATAATAGACTTCCATTCCGAAACGACTGCAACGATCGAAAAATTTTTGCCGTTCAACGGGATTGCTGATCGGCGGAACTCCGATAAGAAGATCGAAACCGCAATCGGCCAAACGACGGAGGCCTTCCTCTCCGATTTTGACCGGATCAATACTCGCCCAGGCGCCGATGCGGATTCGATCTCGCGTAAACCATTCAGGAGGAAACATTTCGGAACTCGATTCCATTCCGAGAAGGGAACGAATTGCTGAACGAATCGCAAACGCCGCTTCCAAACGACTTGGAGAAGGATGACGCTTTAAAATCGAGGAAACCGCAGTCAAGGATTCTTCCGGAAATTGACTGTCTGCAAGAGTTTTCAGTATGGCTTCGGCTTCCGACAAAACAAGCGGAGCTTCGGGATGAAAAAGAGCCGTTGACTTAACGTTATCGGCGTCAACCGCAGATTGATCAGGAACGGAAACGTCAAGCGGCATCAGTTGACGACTGACAACAAAGCGAACGGCTTCGGCATGATCGGCTGTAAGCTCTTTGATATCCGCGATGACAAAGTCCTGGTCCGCAACTTGAAGCGAATAGGTTCCTGGACGGTCGGCTCGAAACACAGTATAGCCAAGTCGATTCGTTTCTGAAAAGGGAACAATGACTTTTCCCGATGTATCTGTCCGAGTTAATATGACTTGCGATGGCTTTATTTCCCGATCGGCCAGTTCTTTCATTTTCGCCGCGCTGAACGTTTCGACCAGGCAATAGTCGCGACGATCATAACCTTCCTTCAGTGTATCCGGAGGAACGAGACATCGTTGAAGTGCCGCAGTAAAGACGGTTGGAAGAGAAAAATCGGGACAATCGTTTGCGTCATCCAGAAAAGATCGGGCTTCTTCTTCCGTTGCGAAAAAGCCGGCTCGAGAAAGATAAATCCTTGATTCCGTATCGCTTGGATTGGTCGGATCAAGTCGAATTCCGGTCACGCGACCGCTCCATTTTTCTCCTTGGGCCGCCGTCATGTCCAGGACAATATTCTGCCAGGAATCGTCGCCGCTTAACGGAAACTGGGTATAGCTTATGTCCGAAAGCGTCGGAATAGCGTCGGTTGTAAAAAAGATTCCGCCCGCTTTCTGGCGAGACTCAACTCGACATCGAAGGGCAAAAAAACGATGACTGACCGCGTCGAAACCGTCTTGTGGAACGGGAAGGGTAACCGTAAGATCCGTTCCTGTCGGAACAAGCGTAAAAAGACCGACTTCCTTCAACGGCGTTCCCCAATTTATCAAAACTTGTTCGCTGTCGGAACCGTTATTGAATATCCAAGTCGTTTTCTGATCAGACGTTGAGGCTGCGTGTGTGCCCCTCAAACCGAAGAGTAACGCCGCGATAAAGAGAAAAAAAAGCGGGCGAAGAAAAACGCGAAAAACAATTTTCCCCTTTTCCGTTTTTAAGTTACTATTTTTCATGCTTTGGATCCTTTTATGGGGGTTCATTGTTAAAAGTCAAAAAAAACGTCATTTTAAGCAAAATGAATATCGTTTCATCAAAACGTTATTTAAGTCTAATATAATAATATGTTTAAATCGATTCTTCCGGGACAAACAATTCAAGGGCAAATGATTTTTTGGGCGGAAAATGAATCGGATTTTCAAGAAAATCGGAAGGATAAGTCAACTCTGAAGTTTCTTCAGCATCAATTCGTCGAATACGAAAGGAATCTTTTTCCAATCCCAATTCGTCAAGTCGAACAAAAACGCGGGAAACGACTTCCTGATCCGAAGCGTTGGAAAAAAGAAGAATAACCGAGTTTGTCGCCTTTTGATCAAAATCGTTGTCAGAAACGATCGAGCGTTTTTCGTTTTCCTTTGAAGAACTCAATTGATTACTGTCGGATTTAAAAGATGTTAGCGACTTCTTTTCGTCACAATTCAAATTGTTTTTCTCGACAATTCGCCAAACAGAAGCCTGGATGGCAGGTTCCGTGTGCGTATTTGCCTGACCGCCCCAAACCCAATCAGCAGTTAGCGATGGAAGAGGTTCCTCAAATTTTGGAGCACGAAGCATTTCCCCGCGATAAAAATAATGTCGCAATGCGTGACGACATCGAATAGCGTCCCGAATAAAGGGAAAGGCCGCTTCATCATTTCGAACTGCCGGATCGAACCAGCCGATCTGCTCGCCCCAGGTCAAGGCTTGTGATACTCGCATTTGTAACGCCAACGAATTTCCGGTCGAACAACGTCCAAACATCGGAACAGCGCCGCCATAAACAACCGGAAAAGCGGGAACCTGTGACGGATTTTGCCAATGCCAGGTTAAAAAACCGTCGATCAAATGAGCATAAACTTCCGAATTACATTCCGTTGTTATGATGCGGTCATTCAAAATCGAAGGATTTTCACGCACTTTTTCGGCAACTTCCGGACTGAAAGGAATATCGGATACTTCTCGACGCATATCTTGACGAATTTTTGCGAAAATTTTCCAATATCCTTCGGTCAGCCACCAATGCCCCCCGCCACTGGGATGACCATGCTCGGGCGAATGACAGGGAAATGGCGCAACTGCCCCGACTTGATCGATATAGACGCCGGTTGTTCCGTAAACATTCATGGCTGTTAACACATTTTCTCGAACTTTCTTTTGCCAGACTTCGCTTCCTGGACACATTGCCGCAAGAATACAAGGCGAACCGTCCTCTTCTTTTCCGCTTGTCGGCAAAGCATACGTTTCGGTTAATACGGAACCATTTTCTCGAACAAGAGCGCCTTTTTTTCCTTCTGCTGAATATTTCCAATCTTCCATTCCTTTATCTTTCGTATCCCAAAGTCGACCGTTTGTATAGGGCATAACTCGAAAATGACCTCGACTTTGAACTTCGGCGACTTCTTCCGCAAAACCTTCTTTTGCCGGGAAAAAATGGGGATAATCGTTATCGTATGAGTTTTGATGCCAAAGATACCAATGAACTGCCCCTGAAAGACCAACCGCCTCAGAAAATTCGGCGAAAGCTTGATCCATTTCCTCTAATGGCGTATAAACTCGACGATTCGGCGTTAACCATCGCGGATCGGTACTGGCCATAAGAAAAACGGAATTTTCTTTCATCCATGGAGCAATATCAGTTCGACCGTTGACTCCTAAATCGGGACGCCATTTCGCTTCCAAAAAGACCCATTGTTTATAAAGTCGCGCTGCGTCATACCAATTCCCGTTAAAGGCCCGGAGCACAAAAACTCCATTTTCCTGAAATGAATTGTGCGCTTTTCCCATATTCTCGAAGGGAGTATCAATTGAAAAAACGCTTTTGATTTCTTCATTTCCTTTCCATTCAAAGACTTTCAAATTCGCGTCTGGATCAAGTGCCGCAAGATAAAGTCCATGTTGCGTCGATTCATCCCAAAGTGCGCAAAAAGCCATTGCCGCATTCCAACCGTTCGGATAATCTCCCCGATAGGAAAAGTTTGTGGCAAAAGGATTATCTCGGACAAGTCCGCTCAGTTCTGGATAAAACGCTTTCATTTGTTCGCCAAACGGACAAAAAGGAAGAATCGGAAATTTCCCTCGCCAAAGAGTCCAACGATCTTGAAAACTTTGACCGGACCAGCTCATACGAATTTCGGGAGAATCCGAAGTTCCTTGTAGTGTGACAACAACAGAGACGCTTTGGACGCTTCCAAGTGATTCCGGGTCGTTAAAAATGAGACGAAGAGAACCGTTATCCTCTTGAACGACCTCAATGTTTCGCCACTTCGATTGCGAAAAAAGAGGAACGCCGGTAGAATCGATTGTCGAACGAACTTCCAAACTGAAAAGGTTCGATTTTCCGTCGGTTATAAGCGATTGATTGGTCTCGAGATCAATAAGTGAAATCAAGGAAAGTGATTCATATCCCGTTTCATGGAGCTCTTTTTCGAGAATCATTTTTAACGTGGAAGAAGAAATGATCACCGTTTCCGTCGCAACGATCATTTTTTCCGACGCAAAACACGAAAACAGAAAAAAGAGAAAAAAGAACGGGCGAATCCTCGTTTCAGATAAGAAAAAAAGAACAAAAGACTTCATTTTATTGACTTTCTGTTGATTGGTGGCATCTCAAAATAAGGAAAAATGATTCAAAAAAAGTGACTTGTCTGAATCAAAACTAACATAAAATTCAGACAAGTCAATAGATAGGAATTAAATTTTCATTCTGTCAAAAAACAGGAAAATTTCAGTTAAATTTTACTCGAACTCAATCCAAAGATTGTCTTCAAATATTGAATCAATAATATCTTCAGTAACTGACGATGTTACAGGTTTTCCGATAACGGAGCCGCCCTCTTTTGTGTAGATGTCAGGATATTTTCCGTTTTCGGTCGAATTGCCTGAAAAGACGTTATTTCCGTTCAAACGCAGAACTTTCTGATTATTAATTGCGCCGCCGTAATACTTTGCGTAATTATCAGACAAAACGCAATCATTTAAAACAACTTGATTGCCATCATAAATCGCGCCGCCGCTATGGGTTGCGGTATTCGCCGTAAATTCCGTGCCGGTCAATTCAACGGTTCCGATACGAACATAAAGAGCGCCGCCCTGATTCGCTGCGTTATTGCTCCAGATTCCGCCGGTTACGACTGTTTTAATCGACGACGAAGCATAAAGAGCGCCGCCGTATTTCGTTGCCGTATTGGAAGTTAAATCGCAATTCGTCAATGTCAG
>JAUNBG010000056.1 GCA_030527205.1 Planctomycetia bacterium | reverse complement strand
TTCGATGACTTCCGGCTCAACAGCGACCGGTTCTTCGATGACTTCCGGCTCAATAATTGTTGATTGATCTGTTATCGCTTGTTCGTCATCTTGAGAATTAAGCTGATTGGCAAGATTCATACTGAATTTTTCGCCCGGCATTTTAGCTTCAACAAGCTCGGCCAAACGTTTGGCGTTTTCCGTGTCGCCGACTTCAATGGCCGTTTGCGTCAGGGCAAGAGTATTTTCTGTTGCATCGAAAATAGCAGCTTGCATTTCATTGAGAAGAATGCGCCCTGCAATTGGCAATGTTTTACCGTTATCTTTTGAAGCGGAATCAACCAACTGATACAAATATTGATTTCGCGAATTTGATTTCGAAGGAAAAACGTTCCATTTCAGATTTTTGGATTCATTTCCCTGAGTTGCGGAAAGGGAAATCGTAAATTTTTTGAGGTCGTCGGTTGTTTTCCCAATAAGATAAGTTTCTCGATCGCTTCGAATCGGCGGAAGGGGATTGGGATAAAGCAAAGTTTCTTCGGAAAAAATGTTTTCAACGATTTCATTGGGCCAAAAAACGGTTGCTTTTGTCGCTTGGGCCAATAAAAGTCCGGCAACTTTCCCATTTTTGACGGCAGGATCAACGACATAACCGCCCGTCTGGTTGGAAAGAGCTCCCAAAACTTCAAGATTCGTTGCGGTTCCATTGCCAAAAGTATGAACTGAAATATGGTCGCAGACCAAATTCTCAACGATTTCATTGAAAGTCATAACATCGAAAACGGAAGCGGAACTAATTCCCCGACCAACATAGACAATGGAACGGTCAGAATTTTCCAGAAGATCAAAAGAATTTGCAGCCGTTTCCAACGCCTTTTCCAGATTGGAAGCGCCCAATGGCGTATTGTCTTTTAATGCTTCAATAGCGTCTTTCATTTCTTGAGAATCAACGGCAACGAATCCGCCAGTCAGAGATTCTGTTTCGTTATCAACCGTAAAAAGTTGAACTCTAGCATTTTGCGGAAGATTCTCAAGAAGAGATTCAACGGTTTGTTGACCGCATTGTCGAACTTCTTTTGCCATTTGTGCGGCAGAAACATCGACCAAAACGGCAATATCGACATAGTCAGCCGTTGATTGAACGGAATTTGCCTGCAGCGGGACCAAAAAACAACTTGTTCCATCGCTCAGGGTATACGTGTCCATTTGAACATCAGATTCTGCTCGCGTCATTAAACCGCAACTGATCAGAAAAGTCAGCGCGAGTGTTGCAACGGGCAACATCTTGAAAAGATGGTTTTTCATATTTTGATCCTCTTCTCCGAAAATCTATTAACAAAATATTTAAACGGCAAGCTGAAAACTGCGGAAAAACCGCTTTTGGAAGCAATACAATTCCTAATTTGCGTTTCGGCAATGATCGATTTGTTCGTCTTTTCATCAAGATTTGGGACGAAATCTTTCGATTATTGTTGCTGTTTCAGTTTGTATGAACCCGATCAGCTAATGTTTTGAAATATCGAATGACTCTTTTTAAAAATGCAATATTATTTTATATGTTATACAATGTTTAAACGGAATTTTCAACTGAATAAGTTCTATTCATTCGAAAGGAATATAGGGAAAAGTAAAATTTTTTCGGCAAGACCGGAAAAATCCGCATTTTCCTGACGCGTTTTTTGGCACTATTCGTATTTTGATAAAAGTCGAGCCAATTAATATCTCCTTCCATTCAGTTATATTTATAAAATTTTATCGAAAGGGGATATTGATTTTTGCAACTAATGAATCGTTTGCCAATCAGTTGGTTTGACATTTTTTTTAAATTGACCAAATCCCATCGAATTCGGTTCATATTGTTCAAGGAACTCAACCGTTGCGGCCTCTGGAATTTGATCTTCCAAGTCATTCAACCAGTAAACGGCGTTGACCAACAAACGTCGATAACCTTCATTTTGAAAATCTTCGCCGCTTCCCATTGTTGAAACAAAAACTTTATGGTTTCCTTGCAACAGATCGTCATTTTGATCTGTTGAATCAACTTTTTTTACGGAAATGACGTTTTGCGTCATTGATTTCTGATTGTTCTGCAAATCAAACAATTCTTTATTGCCAATATTAATATTGACGGAATATTTTTTGACCCAAACAACAGGAATCATCGGATTATTTTTTTCGTTCTGAACAGGCTTGTCTTTGGGGGACATTCCCTGGAGAACCTGCCCAAAAACCAGCGGACGGCAACCGTCAGGAAGCGGAAGGCGAACGGAATAAACGTCCGTTAGCCCAAAAATATCGCTTACTCCTTTTAAAATCGGATGATTTGCTTCTTCAGAAGAAATGATTCCGCGGGTTGCTTCGACCCCATGATTTCCGTGATGACTAATCCAGGTTTCGCCTAAAATCTTTCGACCAAATCCCTGAGTCCAATCCGAATTTTCGTCAGAATTCGATTTTTCATCAGAATTCTGATAATCGAAACTGTAATGGGAGAATGGCCGATTTTGCGGAATTGCAAAAGCATGCGTTGCGGTTCGGATTCCGAGAACAGGACGCCCGGATTGCAAATAATCGTCAATTTCTTTCATTTGATCATCGGGCAAATCTCGAAATCTTGTAAAAATAACCATTAAATCTGCATTTCTCAATTCGTTTAATCCAGGAATATTGTTTTGCGTCAATGGATCAATGAATCCCGTTTCCTTATTAATCGAATACAGAACAACGCAATCGAATCCGTGATGAAATGCCAAAATTTTTGCCCATTGCGTCAACATTTCTTCGGAACGATATTCTTCGTCGCCAGAAATGAGGACAATTTTTTTGGATTTATAAAACGATTTCGACTGAAGGCCGGAAAATTGCGTTTGAAAGGGGGAATCATTTAACAAACTCTCAAAATAATGCTTCTTTTGTTGCGTTTTATTTGCTTGATTGAATTCCAAACAGCCAACGCTTTGTTCGTTTTGACGACTTTGGGTTTGCGCCATCAATAACGAATCATTCAAAAGGAATGACAATCCCAAAACGGCAATGATCCAAATTCTTCGAATGATCATCTTTATCCCAAATTCATTTTGTTCATTTCTAATAACGAAAAAACAAATGAGACTTTTAACTTTATTCCCAGATATTTCCTCATTTATCATTTTAACCAGAATATCCTGGAATCTCAAGAAAATTTTCAGATTTTTTCCTAATTTTATAAAATTCTTCTTTTTCCTTATCTTTTGTCCTTTTTATTCCGTTCAGAAAACTCATATTGAACGTTAAAAAATCCCCAATCTTTTTCATTTAATTCCAAAAAGATTGATCTGTTAAATCGATTGAATATCCCGGATCGCTGGAATGGGAAACGTTGCAATTGCAAACAGATTTTTGAAATCGAGAAACGTCTCGCTTATTTGAAGGAAGTTCTAAAAACCAGTTTTTTGCAATAAACTCCATACGGAAAACGTCGCGAAAACCAGTTCCTGCGGACGAGACATCCGCGTTCCCAGCGGGTTTTTAGAACTTCCTATTATTTATTTTTTTCTGAAATTGTTTTTGGGGATTAAAACAAGCAATCGCTAAAACTGGAACAAGCAAAAAAAAACTTATTTTTAAAATAAACTGAAAAATATTCGAAAAGCATTTTCAAGTTTTACACTGAATCGGGCGATAATGCTATTGATATTATAGGAAAGTATTCTTTCTTAAATTAGCCAAAAAATCGAGGGCAATGTTAACTCCTGTTTTGAATAAAGCCATTTTGAGTGCCCAAATTTGGCAACAATCAAGTCTGTTTTGTCCCCTTTATATCGAACGTTTGGGCAAAATGTTTGTCATTTTCGCATTCGCTCAGCCTTAATGGTCGAGCAAATCCAACGGTCAGGGTTTTTAATAGTCTTGAGTATAAATAGGATAACAAAGAGTCAGTTATGAAAAAAATAGAATCAATGATTTTTGTGGCAATGTTTCTTTTGTCCCTTTATTCCCTTTCCGGATGTTCCCAAACAAAAATTCCGGCCAAGGAAATAGATTCATTTTGGACAAAAGAAACAAATAGAATTTCTATTGATTTTAACGATAATTATCAAGAAAGTCAAAAACAAGCGACAAAAGAAAACAAACCGCTCTTTTTGTTTTTTATGGAACCGAATTGCATTTTCAGTCAGAAAATGTCGAAAGAGACTTTTTTGAACAACAAAATCATTGCTTTATCGAAAAGTTTTGTTTGCGTTCAAATTGATATGAGTTTAGCCAGTTCCGATCCTCTCTGCCAGCAATATCATGTTAAAGGTTCTCCGACTATCCAGTTTGTTTCTGCTCAAGGTCGTCCTTTGCAACAAATAACTCAATGTCAAACGCCGGAAAAACTCGAACAACAAATGGAAATGGTTTTGCATTCCATTGCTTGGCGAGAATCTCAAACTTTGCTCCGGTAATTGACCCTTTGCGCCTTGTCGATAAAATATATAAAAGTCCGTTTTAAATTCTTGCAACAGATTAAGAGAAAGTCGGAATATTTTCCGGCTTCGCTTCCCGTAATGCGTCTGTTGTTGTCAGATTTCGAAAAACAACGGAATCTTAACAGATTTGAGTATAAGAGAACCGCTTGCCCATTAATTTCCCGAATATCAGAATCATTTGCAGACACAATCTTTGGGAGATTAAAAAAGCCGTTCAGTTTTGCTCAGGTTTGCAGAATTTTTCTGATCATATTCAAGCCTAAAGAAAATCCTGGATCGTTGGGGTCAAAAGATTGCAAACGAGCAGACGGTTTACGAAAGGAGATCGCCTCTTCTCCATTTCAACTCCGTTCTAAACGTCAAGCTTCTTTATAAACAATCCAATTATCCCTGATCAATATCGAGTAACCGATGACAAATAAGATGAATGGTTCCGTTCCGCAAATCAGTAAAACGCCCAAAAATGAGATTGGCGGCAGTTCTGATCGCTTTTGGAATCCGCGCTTTTGGGACGGAATGACAATGTCCGCCTGGGTCAAAATACTCAAATCCGGCAACTGCAGAATAACGCCCTCCCGTTTGGCAATGGCAGGCTTGATTTGCGGATTGAGCGTTGCCAATTCAACGTTTGCTTTGGGACAAAAACTTCTTTACGGCAAAACAATTCGAGAAACAGCGCTTGTTTCCCCGCCAATTTTCATTATTGGACATTGGCGAAGCGGGACAACTCTTCTTCATGAATATTTGATTCGCGATCCCCAATTTACTTATTGTGACACATATACTTGTTTTGCTCCTTCCCATTTCTTAGTCTCATCCGGTTTTTTTCGACCTTGGGTTAAATATCTTATGCCGAAAAAACGACCGATGGACAATATGCTTGCAGGTCTTGAGCGTCCTCAGGAAGATGAATTTGCCATTTGTGCGCTCGGCATGAATTCGCCATATCGAGACATTCTTTTCCCCAATACGCCGCCAATTGACGACAACTTTTTAACCTTGAGAAATCTGACAGATCAACAACGAAAAGAATGGCTTGACATTTTTGAGTATTTTCTCAAGACTTTGACCGTTGCGGAAAAGAAGACAATCATCCTTAAATCTCCGCCGCATACAGGCCGCATTCGGACAATACTTGAAAGATTTCCTGATGCGAAATTCATTCATATTCACAGAAATCCTTATACGCTTTTTCCTTCAACGCATACTCTTTGGATGAAGCTTGCCCAAACGCATGGGCTTCAACATCCCAACGGAAAAGGTCTGGAAGAAAAAATTCTGCAAAATTTTGAAGATATGTATGCGGCATTTGACGCCGACCTTCCTTTATTGAAACCAACTCAGTTTGTCGATGTTTCCTATGACGAACTGACTCAAACGCCTGTTAATCTTATTGAGAAGGTTTATTCAACGCTTCAAATTGACCATTTTGATGAAGTTCGTCAAAATTATGAACAATTTGCGGAAACTCAAAAAAATTATAAAAAGAATAAATTTCAACTTGATCAAAAAATAGTCGAGCTCATAACAAAACGTTGGGATTATTATATTAAACGTTACGGATATAAAATGGATATTTGATATTTCTTATATTAATATTAAATGAATGAACCAATTTCTTTTCTTGTTTGAAGCGGGTTCATATCGATTTTTGCTGAATTGCCTCATTCAAAAACGAGATCAAAAAATGAAAAAACAAAATTATTAAACGACTTTGATTTTTTTATTTTTTGATCTCGAATAATGGGCAACGGCATAATTGTTATTATTTGCATAATCAAAACTTTTTTCTCCAAAAAATTTCCAGAACAATTCTCTTAATCAAATATCGCTTATTTTTGAGAAAAAGATATTCCGATAGCATTGATACGAATCATATTATTTTGTTCGATTCTTCGTTTCCGGATAATTAAATCATAAAAAGAATGAGTCACAAACGAAAAGTCTGGAAAATAATCTGTTGATTCAAAAAATGAATAGCATTTTAAGTTGAATGCAAAACATTTTTGCCTGATCAATTTGAATTCTTGTAATAATTATTAAATCCCCAATCTTTTTTTGAAATTTTTGGGCGATTGTCCAAAATCGTTCTTTTCCTTTTTAAAAAAAATTGTTATTGTTCCTATCAGCCGATTAAAATGGTTCGATTAAAAATGTTGAGCCATTTTAACATTCAGGATAACTTATGAAGAAAATGGACTATAACCAGTCGAGTCTGAAATTGCATCGACGCATTCACAGCAAAACCGGCGCAGAAGAACTTATGACTTTGACAAAAACAGAGAATCTTACAGAAATTTGGGAACAGTATAAAGCGAATCATGATAATTATGACGCCAGAAATATTTTGATTGAGCATTATTTGCCCATCGTTCGACATCACGCGGAGCGCATTTGGGCAAAATTGCCCGGAGAAATTGAATTGGATGATTTGATTTCTGCGGGAACTTTTGGACTCATTGACGCAATCAACGCATTTGATTTAAACCGCGGCGTTAAGTTTGAAACGTTTTGCGTTACTCGAGTTCGCGGCGCTATGCTTGATGAACTTCGCGCTATGGATTGGGTTCCGCGAATGGTTCGGTCAAAAGCAAGCAAACTCAATGAAGCCTATAAAGTTCTTGAAGGACAATTTGGCCGCAGACCGTCGGAGGACGAGTTGGCCCATTTTTTAGGAATGCCGCTCGACGAAGTTCGCCAGACGATCACGGACAGTTATCGAGTTAATTTAACGAGTCTGGATAAAAAATGGAATGATCAAACCAGCGAAAATGACGTTACCGAAATGGAAGTCATTCCGGACAAACGAAGCGAAAATCCAACGGAAAGAATGGAACGCGCGGAAATCATTCGCGTTTGTACAAGAGGGCTCAGTAAAAGCGAACGCCTTATTATTATTCTCTATTATTTTGAAGAATTGACAATGAAAGAGATCGGAGCAACGCTTGACCTTAGCGAAAGCCGCGTCAGCCAAATGCATAGCGCGATTGTTGATCGCATAAAAAAAATGAATTATAATCGACGTTTTGAAATTTAATGACTCTGTCATAACCGGTTTTCTGCCGATTTGACTCCGTAAAAAAGTCAAAAACGAAAAGGGATAATGAAGCGACTTTTCGAATGAAACCAGAAGAGAGGAAAGGTTCTTTGCGTATTTTGTCCGATTTTTGTTGCGTTAATGAATTGAGAATCCGCATTGTTTCTCGGTTTAAATCTGATCAATTAACGGATTTGTGGATTGATTATCAATAATTCTTCAAGTTATCAGAACGAGAATATATCCGTTATATTGTTTCTCGATTTAGTCTGATCAACAAACGTTTCCAATGGAAATGATTCAATGGAAAATTGGCTCTGGAATACTTTTTCTCGTTATTTTCAACCAAAGCGGAACAAGCGAAAGTCTTTTTCCTTTGTAATCCGCTTCGTTGCGATTGAGCTTTCAAACTCAAAAAAGAGGGATTTTTATTGGCTGAGTATTAAATTCTCAGCGAAAAAGTCTTAAATTTCTTTATAAATCCGGCAAAGCCAGACGAATTTTTAAAAACGCAACCCGAACTTGCGTTTTAACCGGTTGGTTAATTGAGATTCGACGTTCCATTTGCTGATTTCAATCTTTTTTGATTGATTTCTCGAACGATGTCGGAAGCTCCAAGATCGAGAAGCTTTTGCGCAACGTTATTCCCTAAAATTTCAGCGGTTCTTTTGAGTTCAATGGAAGGAAATTCTGCAGAAGTTGATTCCGAAAAATGAATGGGCGTCGACAAAAGCGTTTCAAACATTTTCGAACTGTCTAACGATAAAATGCGACCTTGCAGTTTAAGTTGCCAGGCATTAGACGAGTCGCAAACCAAGGTTGCCAGAGCAGCAATCGGAGCGATACAACCCCCTTGAAGCGTTAATAAAAACGATCGTTCAGCAAGAACAGCCAAATGGCTTGGTTGGTCTTCAATTGATTTAAGGCTATCAATAGTTTGAAAATCGTCGAGGCGCGTTTCGAGTCCCAATGCGCCTTGACCGACAGCGGGCATAACAAGAGAAACGGGAAGATAACTGGTTATTCGATTTTCAAAATCAAGACGTTTTAAACCCGCGGCAGCAAGAATAATGGCGTCAAAATGTTCTGTTTCAAGTTTTTGCAAACGGGTTTCAATATTGCCGCGAATATCATGAACGTTGATTGATTTTCCAAAATGTTCCCGCATTATATAACGGATTTGAGTCTGACGTCGCAAACTTCCTGTTCCGAGATTGGCTTCGTTGGGAAGCTCTGCAAGATTGGAATATTTGGAACTCACAAAAACGTCCTGACAATTTTCCCGTCGCGGAACAGCAGCAAGAGTCAAGCCGTCAATTGATTCGGTTGGGAGGTCTTTTAAACTGTGAACGGCAAGATCAATTTCATTTCTCAAAAGAGCCTTTTGAATTTCTTTCGTAAAAACTCCTTGAGCGCCCAATTTTTCGATCGGACCAGATTGCGTTTTATCGCCCGTTGTCGTTATCGGAAAAATTTCGACAGCAACGCCATTTTTAACCAACTCATTTCGAACCCAATGAGCTTGCCAAAGCGCTAATCGACTTGAACGAGTTCCCAAACGAATCGTTTTCATAACCCTCTGCTTCCGAATCAAACTCCTGGAAATAAAAAATATTTTCGGAAAAATGCAAGCCAAAATGTTTCCGAACGAAAAAGTTGAGAAAATATCCGACTGTTAATGCTTTTTTCGATTGCATTGCGAAACCGATATGACGGTTGGTTTCGCCTTCAATAATCAAACTTTCATTGTCCGCCTTACAAATCGAACGATCTTGACTTTTCGATGGGTCAACAAATCTCAATAAACGAACAGCATAATATTATAATCTTAACGAGAGGGCGGAAAAGGGGAAGCCAAAAATTGCCAATCGGCTGTTATTTTCTTCAGAGAATCTGGCAAATTGTTTTCCCTGGCTTGAAAAATTCCGAGCCAGGAATGCTGGGCATTTCCCGATTCAATCATTTGACCTTCATTTTTTCGCAAGAGAACAACATCCAAACCTTCGGGAACTTCCTTATTTTCAAAATCGTCAATAAGATTAATTTCCAAATCATTACAGGAAAAGAATCGCAGATCAGTTGCAACCAAAGCCGTTAAAATGCCATTTTCATTAAAGCGACAGGCAAACAGCCCATTACATTGAACGGAAACCGTTCCGAATAACTGGCCGGAATTCGATAAAATCGGTTCGTCTTCGAGAATAATATCCTCTCCGGTTGAATTATTTTGTGACGCTATTCGAATATATGTCCCGTCAATCAATAGGGCAAAGCCATTGCGATTCGGTCGCGTTGAGATTTCATCTGTTCCTGACATAAATTGTTCCTGTTCCGCTTTCCAGGGAGTTTGAACCGGAATATTGGCCTCTTTTAACGAATTAATAATCGAATCAAGAACAGAAATCTTTTGAGACGACTCAATTTGAACAGGAATTTCAACGATGTGCGTTTGACATTTATCCGTTTTCAAAGCGGCGAGAGCTTCAAAATCGTTGCGATCTGAATCATTGACGCCATAAAAAACGATATATCGATACGCTTGAGCTCCATATTGAAGAAATCCGTCTTTATTTTGAAACCATAAAGGTCGATTTTGAAGATCAACCGAATTGATTTCGTCACTCGGAATCAAATCAGCGGGATAACCGGCCAAAGCCAAATGATCGCAAAGTTCAACGCCAACTTTTTTATATTCCTCTCGAAGCGGATTCATAACGCCGAAATGTCCAAAAACAACGGCAACGGACGAATTGAGCGGCGAATTGGTTATAAGGTTAAGCAATCGAATTTTAGACCGAATTCGATCAACGCCCGCTTCGGTTATCGGAAGGATTCTTGCGTTAATCGGATGACTTGGCGAATCGGCAACGGTCGGATAAATGCCATGAAGATGAACTCGTCCGGCAGAAAGAGCCGCAGTCCAATGTTCATTAATATAAGGCGGAATATAAGACGAATAAAACATATTGATCCAGGTTGACCGAGTTGCTTTGGCCATTGAATTTCGACAGCAAAACGGCACAAATTCATCGGATTGAGCATAATCACGCGGCATTTGCCACCAAAACAGGCCGTTTTTGCGAAATTCACAAATATTAGGCCAGGGAAACCAGGTTCCGTGAACGCCAATAAACGCATTGGATCCCCAAATTTCTTTGCTTAAATAATAATTTTGAATTTCATAACGAAGAACCTGTTTTAAACAAAGTCGATGAAAGTCGTCGAAACATTGTAATCGTTCCGTTTCCCGACTCTGTTGCGGACGAAACATGAGGAGAAAATCATCCAATAAAGAACGCCCGTTCGTTGTTTCCGCATATTTCTCGCTCATTCGACGGGAAAACCAATAATCGTTAAGATTATCTTCTCGAGCAAAACAAGGGGGAAAGCCCCATTCATCCTTTCCGATTCCCGCTGCCGGAACTGTTCGATACATTTCATAAATTTGACGTTCCAGGTTCAACGTTTCTTCGGCAAAAATATCTGGATATAATAATTGAAAAGCAGCAGCGACACAAATAAACGTTTTGAAATGTTCTTCGAAATCAAACTTGTCTTTTATTGAAAAACGCAGCGATTCTGGAACGATAACGCAACATTTTTCATTATTGAGAGACTGAAAAACAACTTCTTGAGAAACGTCTCGAATTGTTTGGGGCAATATCTCATTTTGATCGTTTTTCTGATAAATCCAAGCTTTGGCCAACCGATTTCCCTGAATGGAATAAGGATATTTGCCTGTATAATGATCCGTTAAGGAACCGGTTTGAAAAAGAAATTCGAGCGACTTCGGGGCTGAGTTTGAGGATTCTTTGCGATTCGGAACAGTAAAGTCCAATTCTTTTTCATCGAGAAAAAGACGCTCTTGAAGAAGATCTGGATATTGTTGAGCAAACTCTTTTCGCGCTATTCGAACATCAATATCCAAAAGCGTTCCGATTCCGTATTGAGCCCGGGCATATTCAACAGCCTGGCGCGTTTTTTCCAGGAGCGGTTGATTATCAACGATTTTTTCATGACTTCGAAGCGTCAAATAAAAAGCGTCAAACGCCCCGCTTGGAGCAACGGCGTCGGGAAAAGTTTTATATGAATCGTCATCAAGAGAAGAAAAAGACCAAAAACAACCAAAATCGGGAAGAATCGGCTTTCCCTCAAAAGAAGCAGGAAGTCGATTAGGATGATCAGGATTTAAAAAGGGGAGTTCTTCCCCATAACAACGCAATGTTATCAAAAAAAACGCGATCAAAATAAATAATGGACTCATTTTTTGCATGATTTTTTTCTGCTCTTATTTAATTCAGGTTTCAGGATTAAAACGTTAATTAAAACATTAATTGAATTTAAATCAACTGGCGTCAACCGATTGATTGACAAATCTTCAGTATTTTTTCTTTTGCAGAAATAATTTTCGAAAATATTGTTGACTCTGCCGATTGTTTTTGTTACACTGTTATTAAATAGAGGCGTCCCTTTCGCGTGTAAGGGAAATTTGCTGTGAACAGTTACTTTTATTTTAGTCCGCAATGATGCGCGATTGAATCACTTTTACTGTTTTTATTACAGGAGAAAACGATGAAATACTCTTTTGTTAAAATGGGGGGAGGGGGGTAAGACTGGATTTACTCTCGTTGAACTTCTGGTCGTTATTGCGATCATCGGAATTTTGATTGGATTGCTTTTGCCTGCTGTTCAGGCAGCTCGCGAAGCGGCTCGTCGAATGCAATGTTCGAACAATATGAAACAAATGGCTCTTTCGCTTCATAATTATCATGATGTTCACAATTCGTTGCCGACGATGTCTCCTTTTTCTGCTTTTGGCTGGTCGAATTATGCGCCGTTAAGCGTTACGGTTTGCGTTCTGCCATTTATTGAGCAACAGGCTCGATACGACGCGATTCTCGAAAATGATCGTTTGGTTAATGAGGGAAGTTTGGATCTTTGGGGAGGCGGCTTTTTCGCGGCGGAAGAATATCAAACGATTCTGTCGGCCGTTATTTGTCCTTCTGAACCGAACGCCAAAACGCCTTCGATTCATGCCCAGAACGCTCGAACAAATATGATGTTCTGTCTTGGCGATGGAACGAGCAAATTGGATGCTCCTTACAATCATCCCAATTATATCAGTGTTTCGACGAAAAAATGTCATCAGCGCGGTCTGTTTCATCAGGAACATTGGAAAAATTTGGGAAGTTGTACTGATGGAACCTCGAATACCGCTGCCGTAAGCGAATCCGCTTCCGCTCCGGATGGATATTATTCAACCAAAACCAAAGGAGGAACTTGGACCGATGGTTCCTTCTATACAAACGATCTTGATTGTCATCCCGATATTTGTATGAATAACGCAACTCTTCCTGATGATCCTTCCCAGTTGAAATCCGGTTGCGATACCTGGCGGGGAAATTTCTTCCAAGACGGTCGTCCTTGGAACGGCTTCCATACCGTTCTTCCGCCTAACGCTCCGAGTTGCCAGGCAACCGTTGGAGGCTTTTGGGGAGGTTTATATCCGCCGAACAGTTATCATACAGGCGGCGTCAATCTTGGTATGGCGGACGGGTCTGTTCGTTTTGTTTCCGATACAGTCGATTGCGGCGATATTTCGGCAACGAGTACGCAATGCACTGGAAAAAGTCCTTATGGCGCCTGGGGGGCCTTGGGAACTCCGTCCGGAAACGAATCCAAAACATTATGATTTGAGTCAAGACTCTTAAACTTGAATCCTCAAGAAAACCTGAATCGAACATCTTTGTTCGGGTTAATTCGATGACTTTCGGATTCAAGACGTCTCAAATTTGATATGGCGGCACTCCTCGGAATGCCGTCTTCTTTCTCCTTTTCTTTTTTTATTGTTCCGTTTTTCAAGATTTTTTGGCCATTTTATACAGATTTGAATATTACAGTTCAACAAGTTCCATTTTTCGTTAATTTCAACGAATGAAACGAACCAAATGAATTTTGTTCTTATTACAAAAGAGAGGTTATATGAGTTATAATAAAAAAACAGTTTGGATTTTTAACGGGCTTCTAACTGGATTGTTGTTTCTGGGATTAATTGGTTGCAGCGAAAAAAAACCAGAAGGAATGCCCAAACTTCAACCGGTTGTTTTAACCGTTACGCAAGACGGAAATCCGCTTCCGGAAGCGATTGTTACATTGAAACCATTGGATTCCTCGAATAAATGGAGTTCTGGCGGAACAACCGATTCCAACGGAAAACTCGTCGTTGTGACTCATCAAAAATATAAGGGAGCTCCCTTGGGAAAATATAAGGTTTCCGTCTCGAAAATCGTTGGAGAAGGAACTCCGCCTCCTCCGACCCCCATTGACGAAAAATCGGCAAAAGTTTATCAGGATTATATAGATTCCGGGGCAACTTATGAACAATTCCAGGTTGTTGAAGCGCAATATCGTCTTGTTTCAACAACTCCTCTGGAAATTGAAATTACGGACGCAACCCAAGAAATAACAATTGAGGCAGGAACCGCCGTTCGAGAAAAAATTGATCAAGGTCGAGGCGTTCTTTAATTTCGACTTGAAAAACGACAAACAATCTCTTAATGTTCCCCCAAATCTTTGCGTTGATAAGGGGGACAACTTTCTGGCTCTCTCTTGACAGTCTGGGGAGTTTCCGCCAGCAACGATTGGAAATTTAAACTGATTTGAAAACATCTAAAATCGTTATTCGTTTAAAACATTCAAATCGTTTCGTTTTTCGCCGTTGAGAATCGCTTGTCGCATTTTCATTTCGCGTTGCCTCATGAGATCATATTTGGCTTGTTGTTGAATTTCAACTTCGGCGACAGGAACAAAATTCTCGTCTTCGCCGCGAGATTGTTTTTCGAGACGTTCTTTTCCCGTTTGAATAATGGCCAGCGCTTCTTTATATTCCTCAGATTCTTTATCTTTTGCTGTTTCCCAACGATTTAAACAGGGACTGATTTCCGGACGCGAAAACGAAATATCGAACGTTAAATTATTTTGCCCAACCAATTCTTCCAAACGTTTCTGTTCCGCAAAGGAAATCGGCGAACGTCCAAACGGATTATCTCGATAAGCAGAGCCATAAACGGGATAATAAGGCGCATTAATATCAATCCAGGTCATAATTCGGTCAAACGCTTCTTTATCTGTTGATTGATCAAACCAAACGCCAAGTTCGCGACGTTTTGCGTCAATTTTGGGATCGGGATGTCCTTTCATCAAAACATTAGCCAACCGGCTTTGCGTTGATCCCCAGGAATAAGGAAGCAATTTATTATGCGGACCGGCGCCGGGAACTCGAACCATTTTTTTCGTCCGCAGTTGGGAATAAGAAGTATTGAACGCCATATTTAAATCGCCCGCCAAAATCAATTTGTCCGCCGCGCTTTTGCCATAATCATGACATTCGAGGCAATATTGATCAAAAACGGGTTGAACTTCTGTGACAAAACTGAACAAACGTTCCGGGCCATACCAGGAAGTTAATTCTTTCGGTTCTCCCGCTTTGGCAATTGGAGCAACATTCAATGACGACGGCGCTTCAATTCGACTTTCATGACAACCGACGCAAGCGTTCGTTTCGCCGGGACGAACCATAATTCCGCTTCGCATCGATTGAATCATCATTCCGTTTTCATCCAATAATTGGAAATAAAGAAATCGTTCAGCCGGAACTTTGACGGAAACGCTTCCGTCCTTTTCGATCGGAACCGTTCCAAGAATTCGTTTGTTATTAAAGTCATCCCAGGCCATTCCGGGGGCTTGAGTTCCGCTTCCATCCCAAGCGGTCATTGTCCAGAACCGTTTTTCCGGCGACTCAACAACGCGCAAAAATTTTGCCGACCCTTTGGCAACGTTATTCATGCCGAGCCCTTCATAAACATTCGAAACATGAAAATAACCAAAGGAATCATTCAAATTGATTCGATTTCCGATTGTCATTGGCGGTTCTGTTGCTAAAATCGGCATCGGATCAAAACAGCCTGGGGCATCCTGATGAACAAGCAACATATTTCCGTCGAGATCAAGGACCCAAATTCCCATTTCTTCGCCCTTGCCGGTTTGGCCGGAAGCCAAAAATAATTCGTCGGAAAGCGGAAATGGATCTTCAAATTTGGGCGATGTTTGAATAAAAGTATCATATTTATAAACTTCCAGTAAAGAATCTTCCGCTGGTTGGTCGCTTACCCAATTGATTGTTTCTGCCGGCCAGGTTTGCAAAACAGGGGCTCGACCGTCAAGTCCAAGGCGACGATCGACCAGCGCGATTGATCCCCAAGGTCGATCATGACAGGAACTGAAAACGCAAATCATAACCGAATCGGATCCAGGAAGAACTTTGGCATCAATAACTCCGCCTGGCGAAGCTGTGTTGTTCCCCCAAAATATTTCATGTTTCGAACCGTCTGGATTTGTAACCCAAACGCCTTGAGCGTCTCCGAAATTCCGATCGACATATTCCCAACGATCATAAATAACTCGACCGTCGGAAAGAAGGCTGGCATGGCCTTCGAATAGCGTACTCTTTCCAATTTGTTGGATATTGGTTCCGTCATTTTGCATTGTATACAGGTTACACATAATATGACGGTTGCACATACAGAACTTTGGCTCTCTTGTTGAGGAGAAAAGAATCTGTCCCGTTGGCAAATAAATGGGGTCAATATCGGAAACGCCAGGCAAAAAGGTCAATTGACGAAAACCGTCAAGTTGGTCCGTTGGGGAATTAGCTTGAAGGACAATTGGTTCTCGATTTAGATCAAGCGTCATTTCGCCAATATGATAATCGTCTTTTCGGCTTTTTCGAAACGAAAAGAGAACTTTTTGGGCGTCAAAACTGATTGTCGGATCGCGAACGATTCCCTCGGGCAGTTCGAGAAGAGTTTGAACCAGATTTGTCTGAGGATTCCAGACGCGAAGAGCGCTTCCGCCGACAAAACTTTCTGTATTGATTTCGCCTGTTTGAAACAGAGTCGCTGTATTATGATGATCAGGGAGATATTGTCGACGCTGAACATAAAGAATGGGAGCCGGAATTTCTGCCAAGGCCTGTTCCATTAATTCCCGTTGACGTTTTTCTTCTGCCAGTTTTTGTTCAATGAGATAATTCTGTCGTTGCGTTGAAGCTTCTGGATCAATTGTTCCTTGAACATGAAAATCATCCATTCGAATATGCGCCCAAGAACCTTGCGCAAGATCAACGACTTGAAGAACCGCGTTTTTCCCAATATAAGCGTTGGTATCCCAAACGACGGTTTGAAGTTTTTGCGACTCTTCCCCTTTCGCGTTCAAAACAATGTCCAGAGCGCCTTGTTCATTCATTATGCCTAGAGCGACATAAGTTTGGGGCCTTTTGCCTCCGCCAATCAAGAATGTCGCTTGATTTCCCTGAATACGAAAAACCGGCGATTCAAGAATGCATAATGTATCGTCGGTCGGATTATTATCGAGATTGCTTTCAAGGGTTGTTAGATAAAATTGGCCTTGTTTGTCATAAGGAATCGCATTATTATGAAATTCATAGTTGCGATTTCCGATCGGTTGCGAATTTTCCCCCTGAACGATTTTCCAGCCTTCTGTTTGCAAGTCGCCCGATTCAAAATCAAAAACAATCTCTTCCGCAACAAGAAATGGGGAGAGAAACAGAAAAAGCAGAAATGACAGTTTAAAATGATTAATAAAAATGAAATTGTTGGACATGACAGCGCCCTTTGCATATGAATATTCAATGTTTTCTTGCAATGAAAAACTCTTTTATAAAATCGAACTGTTCCTTTTTCCCAAAAAAAGAGACTTGTCGAAAAAACTGGAGATTCAATTAATTAAAATATTTGGAACAATTGATATCGAATGCTTAATTCAATTAAAAACGTTGCTTTTGAGGTTCCAAACTTTGGGCAACGAAGGACGAGGACGCAAAGCCGAAACCTGTCGCCGAAATTGTCTTCAATATATTATGATGTTATCAGGCGGTCGAAGAGAAGTCAAGAGAAAAACAAAAATCGAGTTCTTTTCGATTAAAGGAAGTTCAAAAACTCAGGTTTTTCAATAAACGCATTTTTGATAAAGTCGTTAAAATCAGTTTTTGCGGACGAGACGTCCGGGCGCCAATGGGGGTTTTAGATTTCCTTTCAATAATTGACGCAAGTCTATTGAAGAATCCAAATCGTTCCGATAACAACGGGCGAACCAGGAAAGGGGAAGGACTTTTCTTCTTTTTCTGTTTCGTTCAAATCTTTTTTTCATTTTAATAAAAATAGATATTGCTCTTTGTTTAAATAATTGTTAATCTTTCCTGTTTATTGAAAAAAATGGGGCAATCCTTTTTATTGACTGCGGTTTTGTTGCCTTGAAAAAGGAATCTTTTAATTGAAACGGTTATTCCGATTGATAAAAGCCTTGTTTTGTCTTTTGAGTTAGGCAACGTTGGGTTGACGATCGAAAAGAAGAAAATCGCCCAAAGCGGTTTCAATAAACGCGAATTTTTTTGAACGGGTTTCTTTATTTGCGTTGATTGCCGAAATATTTTGGCGTTGGCGTTGTTCGGTTAATTTTTTATGGATAGCAAAAATGATTTCTGAACTAAAACAACAAATCAACAACGATTTTCCTTTGGTTAATGAAATATCAAATGACGATGATTATTTAAGTCTTTTGGACGATTCTCAAATCAATGCTTCTGATCATACGGTTTTAATTGTTGATTCATCCGAGGAGACCCGCGAAGTATTATCAACAGTTCTTGAACGAGATGGGGTCAAAACCGTTTCAACGGCAATTCCCCGACGCGGAATCGAACTTGCTCAGGAAGTTCGACCTGATTTAATTGTTCTGGATCTCGAAACTCAATTGCTTTCTCCGCAAGAGACAATCGCTTCTTTTACGGAAAATGAAGAAATTGCTGATACGCCATTTGTTCTTCTTGGAACCGCAAAGATTGATCAAACGAAAATGAATGACAATTTTGTCTCAAAACCTTATCATTATGCGCCCTTAATTCAAAAAATCAAAGAAATGCTTGATCTTTTAAGCAATAAGCAACAAAAAAGTCAATGACAGAGACTTTTTTGAACAAAAGTTTTATATTAAACGGCTCGACAAATTATATTTTCTCAATTATTTATACTCAAGCGTATTGAAAAGCTAAAAATTTTCAATACGCTTGAGTATAATCTATTATAGAGAGCGTAACAGGCAGAAACAATTGATTAACAAAAATATTATCTCGTTATTGAAAAAATATTTAGTTATTTTAAGAATAATTCATCTTTTAGGAAAAAATCAAAGATCATGAAAAAGAATCAAAGTTTTGTTGTTTTCGGAATATTTATTTTCCTTTCACAAATTTCTTTTTTTGATGCGTTGGGACAAAGGTCATCAGAAAATCGCCCCTCTTCGCGACACCGAACGTCTCAAAATGATTTGACTTCCAACGAGAACTTATCAGACGACCAACAGGAAATTTCGGACGAAAAGCAATCAGACCATTCCGAAAATCAGCAGCGTTCGGAACCTTTCGATCAACGTTCATCAATGAATTCAAGGCAATCCGCTCAAGGTCGTTCTCAAGTTCTGCCATTAATGCAAGCGATCGAAAAGGCAGGAGCAACCGATAAAATTTTATTGAATCAAAGAGATTTTGTTACGCAAGATTTCGTTCAACTTGTTGCGGATTATCGAAAAGGGAAAGCGGATAAAGAAACGATTCCTGTCCTTTTGCTTCATGGCAAAAAAGGGAAAAAAGAAGATTGGGACTCTTTGGCTATTTTTCTTGCTCAAAATGGAATGGCTGTTTTAGCTCCCGACCTTCGCGGTCATGGCGCAAGCACAAAACGAATGGTTGAAGATTATTCGTTCGGCGATCGTCCGATGCCGCGTTTCGATAATAAATATCTTGTCGATCGTTTTGATATGTCCGATTATGAGGCCATGATTGAATATGACGGTCGACTTTGGTTTCAATTTTTGATTTTGCGCCATAATCAAGGGAAATTGAATATTCGAAAATTAATCATTATAGGAGCCGATTTAGGCGCAACAATTGGAGCCGCCTGGGCGAAGAATGATTGGTCGAACAAAAAAGGACAGTTCACAAAAGCTCTCATTCTTCTTTCGCCCTATTCGACCGATTGTTTGCCCTTTCTCGAAAAGCTCAAGAAACGCATAACGTCAAATTCGATCAAAATGATTATATTTGTCGGAGGTCTGCAGAACGAATATCTTGAAAGCAGCAAAGTGATTCAGGAAAAAATCGGCGGCAAAGAAAAAGCAGAAACGCCGCTCGAAGAGCAGAAAGTTCCTTTATTTGCTATTAAAACGGAAAAAGAAGGAGTTGAGCTTACCAAAGTCGAATCTTTTAAACTTCCTCAAACCTTTCTTGACTTTATTCTTGTTCGAATCGAGTCTTTAAAGAAAAGCTCTGTTGAATGGGACGAGATTAATTGATTTATTTTCGATAATAAAAATTTTGCTGTTCAACCGTTTCCGAAAAAGAAAAAGCTATTATAATCTCAATGAGAAGAGTTGCTCAGATGATCGCATGGGACGCTAACCCGTTTTCAAAAAACAGCAGTTCATATTTTGGATTTGTTATGTTTCTGAAACAGCGTTGCGACTCATGAGGAAAGTCCGGGCTCCATAGGATACAATGATGGATAACGTCCATCGATCGTGAGATCAGGGAAAGCGCAACAGAAAGTAAACCGCCTGTTTTAACTTTTTGGTCTTTTTCTTTTTTCATTAACGTTCATTTTTATTGAATGTTTTTTGAAAGAGAGAGAAAAAAGTGAAAAATCGTTAAAATCGGTAAGGGTGAAACGGCGAGGTAAGAGCTCGCCAGCGAAGCAAGCGATTGTTTCGGCTAGGCAAGCCCCATTGGGAGCAAGGTTAAATCGAAACGGTTTATTCATAAAAGACTATTTTGAATTGATCAGACGAATAAAATTCAAGGCTGATTAACAATAATCTGAATAAACAGGAATGATCCGTTCCTTATGTTTCAGGTAAACCGCTTGAACGTTTAGGCAACTGAACGTCTAGATAAATGATCATCGCTGAATAACAAAAATGATTTTTTGTTTTCAGTACAAAACCCGGCTTATGAACAACTCTTCTTTACTTTTTTTCTTCTTTCGCATAGACCTTTTTCAACGTTTCGTTTAATGTAAAGATTTTTTTGACTTTTTGATCTTTTTGCCCATTAATCTTTTTGGAATTGTCCTTGTTCGCTCTCGAAAAATAGTCTGTGCCGCATTCTTTTTTTGAGGGAAACGAATGGATATGCAAATGAATATCTTTGATTTTTCGAATCAACTCTGCCTCTTGAGTTATTTCCGCTTCGAGTTGATCCAATTCTTTGATATAACGTTCATTGACAAAAAAATGAGGGTTTTTTGAATTGTTTTCGAATGAAGTATCCGCAACAATTTTATTTTTGTCAGAAAATTCTTCGATAAAATCGGCAAAATGAATTTCATTTTGTTCGCTTTGTTCGTTATTTTGCTTATTATTATTGTCTGAATTTTTTGAGGAATTTGAATTATTGATGACAGAGAAATGTAATTCGCCGTTATTTTGATTTTCAATTTCTTCAGAGCAATCTTCTGGATGTCCCAAAAGACAATCTTTTTGACTCTTTTTTTGGCTTGCGCGTTGAGAATCAAACATTTTTGTAATAAAAACTCGTCTTTTTTGAGGCATTGAAATCGCTTGAAAATTAAATTTTGGCTGATTATTTCCAACTTTTTTATTGTTTTTCAATGATTCGGCTAAATCAAATGAAATATCTTCCGACTCTTCGGTTTGATTTTTATCGAAAAGATCGTTTTTGTCCGAAAAATCCTGATTGGACGAGTCTGGTTGTTCAATCGGTTGAAACGTTTGAGGCGAATTGTTGATTTGAAAAACCGATTTTATGGAAAATTCGTCTTGCGAAGAATATTTGCATTCTGAAGAGAATTCGTCTTTCACAGAATAATCATTTTCGGAAGAAAAATCGTTTTCAGTGTCATAATCATTTTTTGGGAACATAATATGATTTTCAAGAATATAATTTTCCAAATCGGCAAATTCATCTTTATCTAATGCGTTATTTTCCAATTTTCGCCAATAATCGTCATCTTGATTTAAAGGTTCCAGGATTGAGAGGATATCTGGCGAGGAAGAAATAATGCAAATTGGTTGATCGTCGTTAGTTTGAACAGAATCGCTTTCGGATTGCCCGGATTCGCCCTTTAACGCATCCAAATCGCTTTCTTGACGACAAGATTATACTTATAAATCTTCAAAAAGTCTTTCGTATTGGACTTAGT
>JAUNBG010000014.1 GCA_030527205.1 Planctomycetia bacterium | reverse complement strand
TTTGTGAAGAGAAAAAACTTTTCACTTTCCATTCTCGACGTTCAACTTTCGACTAAATCATTTATCCACAACATCAACAGCTAACTGATTGCTCAGGGACATGATGACGATTGCGATGAGAATAATAACGATACCGCAAAACATCATCTGTCTCGGACGTCCATGAACGCCTTTCCATTCTCCGCCCCAAAAGCCGACCAATTGATTGCTCAAAAGAGAAACGGCTTGCTGTATTCCCGAACCAATCGCTCCGCCCAAAGGGCCAAGATAAATCATTCCAAGTCCATAACATAATAACGAGACGAACCATTGAAATCCGCTACAGAATCCGTAAAGGGCTTCATCTTTTCGAGCAAATATCGTTTTCAGCGTTTTGTTTTTGATCAAAAGGAAGAAGGCAAAAATGAGATTAACAATAATTCCGCCCATTGCTCCGATAGACCAGGCAACCGGCGTCGCAAAAAGTTTTGACATTCCCTGTTCTTTTGCCGCGTTGATGATATTGTCTTGAGTATAAATGAAACTTAAGGAAAGTCCCGCCGAAAGAACACCGGCTATGCAAACAAGAATGAGTCCTTGAATAAAACTGCCCGAAGCCTGCATTTGTCGCTCCAACTCGCTTTTGCCGCTCAAGGCTTTTTCGCGACCAAATCCCGCTATCGTCAAAATAAGAACGCCCAGGACAATAACAACAATGGAAACAACAACAAGAATGCCAGCTATCGTCATCAGATCAGGCGATTTTTCGAAAATTCCGCTTCCTTTTAATATCATCGGCATAATCATGCTCACCGACATACCAAGGGCAAATAAAATGGCGCCGGTTAAAGCCGCTCCGATTTTTATAACACAAATGAGATAAAGAACATTGGCAATTCCCCAACCGGCAGAAAAAAGCAACGATCGCAGAAACATATCGAGATCAAGACTTTGGAATATTTTTGGAACGTCGAGCCAAAGAAAGGCAATCGTCCATGGAATCAAAACAAAAGCCGTTCCAACGTTAAAAAGGAGAAACTTTTCCAAACAAATGTCTTTTGTAATTTTGAACGGCCAAACGCTTGTTCCCTGTAAAAAGCCAGCCAAAATCGCAAGAAGTAAACCGCATAAAACGAGATAAGACATTTTCAACCCCCTTTTGTTTTAAATATAACGGATCGTCCAGACGGCAGAACAATCGCTTGAATATCGTTTGGAAGTTTTTTGGCTTCATTCAAAAAAACGCTTGGATCGCCCAATCCATTTTCGCCGACATGTTCCAGAAAAGTCCAAAAATGACAAGCAATTAACAGTCGCGGATGAATTTCTTCGGCCAAACGACAAGCTTCCAAAGCGTTTAAATTGCCAAAAGCGCCGTTGATCGGCGCAATCATAATATCAGGCGTCGTTTGTAAAGAAGCGAGAATTCTCTCCGGTTGATAGGCTGTATCGCCGCATTGATAAATAGTGAAACCGTCAACATCAATCAACATCCCGACAGCGTCAGGCGCCAACTCGCCATGATCCGCATAGACAGCTCGAACAGAAAGGGAATCGAAGGAACAAGATTGGCCTTCAGCAAGAATCGTAAAGCGATCAGAAGAAAGCCCTTGTTTACGAAACTCCTCTTCGCAGTCGGGAGCACCAATAAATCGAACGGATTGTTTCGCAACAACGTCAGGAAGAGTATCGGTATCAAGATGATCAATATGCGAATGAGTCGCAATAAAATAATCGACATCCAAATCATTCGGATCAATAACCGGGGGATTCATCCGTTTAAAACCGAAAAGTCGTTCCGCCGCATCCGAAAGATAAGGATCAATAACAATATTTTTATCGTTACTCGTTTTGAACCAAAAGCCCGCTTGACCGAGATAAAAAATCGCCAGTTCTCCCGCAGCAACTTTGGTTGCCCTCATTTCATCAATAAGTTTTTTCATGATTAAATCCCCGGAACATATCCTTTCCCCAATCGAAGCCCAATTTTTTTAAAATCTTCATTAAAAGCCATCCATGAAGCGGTTCCGCCATCGACAAGAATCGTTTGACCAACGATATATCGAGCGTCATCCGAAGCGAGAAAACAGGCAACGTTGGCAATATCGAGCGGAAGTCCGACAAAGCCGCACGGAATAACGTTATCCATATCAAAATGATCCGTTCCCGCAATTTTGAATTGATTTTCAACCGGAACAGCGCCTGGCGCAATCGCGTTGACTCGAATTCCTTTCGGAGCCAGTTCAATGGCTAATTCTCGCGTTTGAGCAATAATGGCTCCTTTCGTTCCCGCATAAACCGAATGGCCAATGCAAGCTTGCAATCCATGAATTGAGCTGAAATTAATGACAACGCCGCCATTTTTCAAATGGGGAAGCGCCCGTTGTATCGCAAAAAATTGAGCTCGAACATTGATTTGATATAAAGTATCAAACTGCTCAACGGTTACCCGTTCGAATTCATGCGTCATCGTCGTTCCGGCGTTATTGATCAGAACATCCAATCCGCCCAATCGTTCTGCCGCAATGTCTACAAGTTTTTCAACTTCCTCGACATTTCGAAAATCGGCCTGAAAATAGGACGCTTCATTGCCGAGTTGTTGAATTTCTTCAACCGCTTTTTGCGCTCCTTCGACGCTATGCGAACAATGAAGAACAACTTTTGCCCCGCGGCGGGCAAATTCCAAAGCCGTTTCTCGGCCAAGTCCTGTTCCTGATCCGGTAACCAATACTTTTTTGTTTTTCAGGTCTATCATAGATACTCCTTTTTTAAAGGACAAATTTATACAAAAACGTCAAAATAACATTATTAGGAAGCTCTCAAAACTCTTGGAAACTTTAAAAACCTGTTTTTTACAACAAACTCAATTCGAAAAACGTCACGAAAACCAGTTCCTGCAGACGAGACGTCCGGGCTCCCTGCGGGTTTTTAGAACGTCCTTCTTTTTTTCAAACTTATAAATTCAGTTTTAACGAAACAAATAATTTGAAAAACGATTTTTCGAGATATCCAGAACCTCCTTAGCGCTTTTTATCAATAACTCAAACGGCAAGTTACAGTTTTTTCGCTCGCCAAGATGTTCTGACGAGGGAAAAAAAACAGGAACGTTGACATTTTGAGACAATAACTGAGTTCAATTTGGTTCAAATTGGTTCAAATTTTTCTGATCTCGTTTTTCGCGTTTCAACGTTGACAATCCAGTCAAATCAAAGCGTTCCATTCAATCGGCATACAGCAAAAGCGGACAGGGCAACTGATTTTCCCCCCTTTCTTAATCTGCCCAAACTTCGGGATTTGCCATCCCAAAACTCAAGCAATCAAAGAAACGGGAACGGTTTATAATCAAACCAATTATTAAAGGAAATTCGATACCCCCGGCTTTTTCAACAAATGCATTTCGGATAAAGTCATTAAAACTCGTTTTTGCGGACGAGACGTCGACGCTCCTAAGGGGTTTTTAGAGCTTCCTTTAATAACCTCAACGCAACAGGTTCGTTGGTCCGTCAACAATGAACGAATAACAAAAATCATAAACTGTCGCGCATAACGGCTTTGATGAATCAATGAAGATCATTGACAAGCGGCGTCCATAATCATTTCGGAAATTGTCGGATGAGGATGAATCGTTTCGGCTAATTCGTTGACGGTTGCTTCCAATCCCATTGCTAAAGTCAATTCGGCAATCATATCGGTTGCGTGAGGCGTTGCGATTTGAGCGCCGAGAATTTCTCCCGTTGCGGCGTTCGATAAAATTTTGGCCATTCCGGTTTTGCGTCCCATCGAGAGCATTTTTCCATTTCCCAACGCCTCAAGACGGCCGATTTTAACATTAAGATTTTTCTCTTTCGCTTCATCTTCGGTCAACCCGACCGACGCCAGTTCAGGGTCTGTATAAACGCAAGCGGGAACAGCCGCGTTCAGAATGGAACGATTCGTTCCGCGAACAATATTTTCCGCAACTTTCCGACCTTGATAAGACGCCGCATGCGCCAACATTCGATAACCATTCAAATCCCCAATCGCATAAATATGCGGAACGTTCGTTGCGCAACGGTCATCAACGTCAATAAAACTTTTTCTCATGGCAAGCCCGACTCGTTCCGGATGAAGCCCTTCTGTATTGGCGATTCGACCGACAGCGCAAATAACGAGATCAACGGCAAGAGTTGACTTTTGATCGCCGGAATGAATTTCGCAGACGGTTTCATTATTATTTTGAAAAACGCGATCAACAAAGGTTTTCGTTTGAAAAACAATTCCCTGCGATTCCATTTCTTTTCGGACGATTTTGCCTAGTTCGGCGTCCATTGTCGGGAGAATGCGGTCAAAGGCTTCAAGGACAACAACTTTTCGACCAATTCGCGACAAAATCGTTGCAAATTCCAGTCCGATAACTCCGCCGCCAATAACGAGACAAGATTCAGGAATTTCTTTTAGCGCGAGAAAACCGTCGCTATTGACCAAGCGGGCTCCTTCGCCGACTTCAAACGGATACGGAGCCGGAACAGCCCCTGTCGCAAGAATCAGATTTCCGAATCCAAACGTTTCGTTGCCGACTCGAATTTTATTGGAATCGAGAATTTCCGCTTGGCCTTGAAGGACGGTTCCTCCGCTTTGTTTAACGAGAAAAGCAACTCCCGCTCGAAGTCGTTTGATCGTTTTTTCCTTATGAGCAAACGCTTTTTCATATTGAAACGGTTGAACGTCGGCAATGACGCCCAATTCAGCGCTATTTTTCGCTTCAAAATATTTTTCCGAGCAAAAGAGAAGAGCTTTGGTCGGAATACAGCCGCGATTCAAACAGGTTCCGCCCAACTGATCCGCTTCGATCAAAAGCGTTTTTAATCCATTTTTTGCCCCGGTTATCGCGGCGACATAACCGCCAGGTCCGCCGCCGATCACAATTAAATCATAGTCCATTGCTTCCTCTTTTAGCAACTATTTCAATAGAATTTTATTCGTTAAGAAAATTTTTAAATGGGGAATTGCGTTTGCTCTTTGCAACGAATCGTCCAATCCCTTTTTGTTCTTCTTTAAACCTGATTCCTACAACCAACGGACAAACATTTTTTCGATTTTTCGTTCGTCTCTGCCGTTATGGCCGTTAGGCAAATTGTCCATTTTTGCGTTTTAAACAGTTTCCATTGCAGATTGGACGTCAAACCGTTTTTTTGTTTATCAAATGTCTGAAATTTTAGCATTGCCAGGTTTTTCCTGACAATGCCAGGCAATCTTTCAAAATATTATTATCGAAAGAAATTTCGAAATAATGTCTAAAAAATAATCGCCAAACGCCTGAATTCGTTTTACAACAAATACAGATAAGGATTTTCGAGAAGTTCCTTAACCCGATGCAAAAATTTTGCCGCCGGAGCTCCGTCAACAATTCGATGATCATAAGTTAAAGTCAACGACATAATCGGTCGAATAACAACGGAACCTTTTTCAACGACAGGCGTTTCTGTAATCGCCCCAACCGCCAGAATCCCAACCTGAGGCGGATTGATAATCGCAACGAATTCATCCAAACCGAACATTCCCAAATTTGTTATTGTAAAAGTCCCGTCGCTATATTCTTCTTTGGAAAGTTCGCCTTTTTTTGCTTTTTTGGCAAGGGAAGCCATTTCCTCATGAATCTGCGGCAAACTTTTCCGATCCGCATTTCGAATCGTCGGGACAATCAAACCGTTTTCAATAGCAACCGCAACGCCCATATTGACATAATGCTTTCGATAAATCATTTTATCGTCGGCAACGGCATTCATCCAGGGCATTTCGATCAACGCTCGGGCAACCGTTGCGATGACAATATCATTGAACGAAACGGATTCGTCCCGCGATTTGAAAGCCGCTCGAATTTTAACCGATTCGCTCATATCGACTCGAATTTTATGATTCGCCTGCGCCATATTATGCAGACTCGACGTCATATTTTCGCTGATGACGCGACGCATTCCCGCAATCGGAATAATTGTATCGGGCTCAATTTCTTCTTGTTGCGACGTCGAAGTCAAATCGGCGCAACGAATTCGACCGTTCGAACCGCTGCCGGAAATGCCGCTGAATAACGATGAGCCCGCCATTTTTCGAGCCAAAGGGGTCGCCTTGACCGAAAGATACGCGTTCAAATCTTTTTCAACGATCATTCCGTCCTTGCCGCTTCCGGAAATTTGAGAATATTCGATTCCCTTTTCTTCGGCAATCCGTTTAGCTCGCGGCGAAATCAGAATTCGACCGCTTTTTGTAACGAATGAACTGTCTTGCGAATTCTTTGGAAGACAAATTCCTGAATTTTCGTTGCCCGACATTTTGGACGGAAACGATTCCTGAAACGCCGCCAATTTTGACCCCGCTGGATTTGAACCCGCCTGATTTGAACCCGCTGAAATTCCGGAAACCGCTGGCGATTCCGTCAACAGAGAAGAAATATCTTCGCCCGGCTGACCAATAATGGCGATCATTTCCGTTATCGGAACGGTTTCCCATTCCTTGCGAACAATTTTGAGCAAAACGCCATCAAACGGACTGTCGATTGTTATCGTCAACTTATCCGTTTCCATTTCAAAAAGCGGTTGATCCTTTTTGACCGATTCGCCTTCCGGAATAAGCCATTTTGTAATGGTTCCTTCCGTCATTTGAAGGCCCTGTTTCGGCATGATAACTTTATTGGCCATTTTAAGCCTCCTTCAAATGCAATGTTCGCTTAATGGCGCGAACAATGTCGTCCGGTTGAGGAACAACGGCGTTTTCGAGTCCAAGATTAAACGGAAGCGGACAAGATTTGGCGCCCAATCGTTCGATCGGAGCGTCCAGATACGGAAAAGCCAATTCATAAATTTGGGAAGCAAGTTCAGCCCCAATTCCGCCGGTTCGATGCGCTTCATGAACAATGACCGCTCGACCCGTTTTGCGAACGGAATCCGTCAACGTTGCAATATCAAGCGGAACAAGTGTTCGCGGATCAATGACTTCGACGTCAATTCCCTCTTGAGCCAGTTTTTCTGCGACGTCCAAAGCCTTTTTAACATAAGTATGCGTTGCGATAACCGTTACATCTTTTCCGGAACGAACGATATTTGCCTTTCCGAACGGAATCATAAAGTCGGGATCATCGGGGACTTCCCCCTTCGTTATATATAACGCTTTATGTTCGATGACAATAACGGGATTGTCGTCGCGAATCGCTGTTCTTAACAACCCGGCGGCGTCGGCTGGCGTTGAAGGCATTGCTAATTTAAAACCGGGAAAATGCATAAAAATCGCCTCGACGCTCTGCGAATGCGTCGCGGCATTCCCTCGCCCAACCCCCTGTTGACCGCGAATAACAAGCGGAACTCTTGCTTTTCCGCCGAAAATATATCGCGTTTTGGCAACTTGATTGATCAGAGAATCGCCGGCGACCAGCGCGAAATCCATATACATTAGCTCGACGATCGGACGCATTCCAGCGCAAGCGGCGCCCAATCCGGCGCTGATAAATCCCGCTTCCGAGATCGGCGTATTGCGAATGCGATCCGGTCCAAATTCCTTAACCAAATCGCGAGTTGCGCCAAAAATTCCTCCGAGAACTTCAACGTCTTCTCCCATAACGAAGACTTTTTCGTCGCGACGCATTTCGTCGCGCATTGTTTCCCGGATCGCTTGAACATAAGTTTTAACGCTCATCGGATTCCCTCCTCTTCAAAAAAAACGTTATCCAAAACATGAGCGGGATCCGGTTCCGGACTTTTTAAAGCGAAATCTGCTGCCGCATCGATTCGTTCTTTGGCTTTTCTTTCCCGTTCCCCGATTTCTTTTTCCGAAACGCCGAGTTCCAGTAACGCTTTGCGCATTCGTTTAATGGGACATTTCTTTTTCCAATCGTCAACTTCTTCCCGGGTTCGATAAGGTTGCGGATCGCCCGTCCAATGTCCGAGCCAACGATATGTTTTGCATTCAATCAAGGTCGGGCCGCCGCCGGAACGGGCCTTATCAATGGCGTTTTTAACGACAGGCAAAATCGCCATAACGTCGTTTCCGTCAACGGTAACGCCTTCCATATCATAAGCCTGAGCTCGCTGCGAAACGTCTTTGACCGAAGTACTCTGCCAGGCCGGAACGCTGATTCCGTAACCGTTGTTTTCGCAAACAAAAATAACCGGAAGTTTCCAAACGGAAGCAAGATTAAGCGCTTCATGAAAAACGCCTTCATTTGTTGCCCCTTCTCCAAAAAACGAAACGGCAACGCGACCGTTTTGCTGCATTTGTGAGGCAAGAGCTGCGCCAACGGCAATCGCGACGCCTCCGGCAACAATCGCGTTCGCCCCAAGATTGCCGGATTCAACGTCGGCAATATGCATTGACCCGCCGCGGCCTCGACAATAACCAGTATCTTTCCCCATCAGTTCGGCCATTGCTTTTCCCGGATCGGCTCCTTTGGCAAGACAATGCCCATGACCGCGATGCGTACTCGAAATATAATCGTCTGGACGAAGCAGTTGACAAACTGACGCCGGCGTCGCTTCCTGACCAATACAAAGATGAACGGAACCGCGCAGAACATTTCCCTCAAAAAAAGAAACGGCCTGCATTTCAAAATCCCGGATCAAATTCATCATTTCATAGATATTCAGCAATTCTTCCGTCGCCAAAATACCTTTTTTCATTTTTTCCTTTGCCATTCATTCAACCCTTTACAGAGAATTGATTCTCCTCTGAATTGATTAATTGATCATTCATTAATTATTGAATATTATAAATGCATTATTAAAACTTTAATCAAAAACATCAGGTTTGTTAAATTAATGTTGATTTTTTGATTTTACAATTGCTTAAAAATCGGGCAATTCGTTCCCAACCAGTTAAAAACCCCTTGCGACAAGTTCATTATCCAGCAAAAAACGCCCAAAGACAGAAGCGAAGAATGTTGATCAAATCCGCTTCTGCCAAATCGTTATGGGATTAAATTTTAAAGTTATTTTTAAAAGAAAGTTCTAAAAACCTGTTTTTTGCAATAACCCCAATTCAGAAAGCATCGCGAAAACCAGTTCCTGCAGACGAGACGTCCGCGTTCCGGCAGTTTTTAGAATTTCCTTAAAGATTCATCGTCTTTAATATTCGAACAATATCGTCCGTCGTATCGGCAATCAAAACGCCGGCGTCGCGAAGAGCGGCTTCTTTGTTTTGAGCGCTTCCGGTTCCATCGGCTCCAACAATAGCGCCCGCATGCCCCATACTTCGACCTTTTGGCGCATTTTTCCCGGCAATGCAAGCGATAACCGGTTTTTTGACATTGGCCTTAATATAAGCGGCCGCCTTTTCTTCTTCGTCGCCGCCAATTTCTCCAATAAGAACAATGACTTTCGTCTCTTCGTCCTTTTGAAGTAACGGAAGAAGTTCGACAAACGAGCTTCCAGGAATCATATCGCCGCCAACGCCAATGCAAGTACTCAGCCCGATTCCGGCTTGCGTCATCATTAAAACGGTTTCATAACAATTCGTTGCGCTTCGCGACATCAGAGCGACATAACCCGGTTTGAACATTCGATGCGCCATAAATCCGACTTTGCTTTTTCCTGGCGAAATAACGCCGAACGAATTCGGACCAATAACGCGAAGTCCCTTATATTTCGCCGCATGATAAACGTCGAGCATATCCGCAACCGGAACATGTTCCGCAATCGTTACAACAAGCGGGACATCTGCCTGAATTGCCTCCATTAACCCCGATTTCGTGAACGCAGCCGGAACAAAAAGAACGGACGCATTCGCCTGGGTTTCTTCCATTGCCTCGCGAACTGTATTGAAAACCGGAACGCCGCAAATCATTTGGCCGCCTTTTCCCGGCGTTACTCCGCCAACAACATTCGTTCCATATTCAATCATTTGTTCTGTATGGAACGTTCCTTCCCGACCTGTAATTCCTTGAACAATCAAGCGGGTTGATTCATCAACCAAAATACTCATTGCAATTGTCTCCTTACCGCTTCCTCGCCCTGAATCAAACCGTCGGCCCAAATGACGCACGGAAGACCTTCAATGATTTTCAAGCCTTCGTCTTTATTGGTTCCTTCGAAACGAACAACGATCGGCTTCTCGATTTTTTGATTTTCAATCGCGTTTCGAATTCCAAGCGCGACTTCATTACAACGAGTTATTCCGCCAAAAATGTTAATAAACAGAATTTTGGCTCCCGGCGTTTGGAACAGAATTCGGATTCCATGCTCAATTCGGTCGGCTGTTGAACCGCCTCCGAGATCCAAAACAGCGGAAACCTTATTTCCGTGTCGCGTTATATGATCAATGCAAGACATCAACATTCCAGAACCGTTGCTCATAATAACGACGTTCCCTTCCGGGTCGCAAGGAATATAAAGGAATCGATATTGCGCCGCTTCTCGAACGAGCGGTTCAACTGTATGGGCGTCCTTATATTCGACCAATCTCGAATGTCGGAAGATTCCGCTGTCATCGACGGAAATTTTAGCGTCCAACGCGATCAAATGACCGTCTTGAGTTGTTATCAGCGGGTTAATTTCCGCCAGCAAACAATCGTTCGCTTTAACGACGCCATAAAGTTTGCCGACCAAAGCGGCGAATTCTTTTTTCAGATCGCCGGTCAATCCAGCTTTATCGGCCAAATAAATCCCGTCTTGCGAATTATAACCGAGCAACGGATCAATATCCATTTTAAAAATGAGTTCCGGGTTCGACTGAGCCGTTTGTTCAATATCGACTCCCCCTTGGGGCGAAAAGACAATTCGATGTTTTTTCGTATTTCGATCCAACAGAATCGAAAGATACATTTCCTGCTGAATGTCTGCTTTTTCGACAATCAGGACTTTCTGAACCGTAAACTGTTTGATTTTCATTCCGAGAATTTCGGACGCGACTTTTTTCAGTTCCGTCTCATCGGCAGCGAGTCGAACGCCCCCCGCCTTGCCGCGTCCGCCGGTCATAACTTGCGCTTTAACGACGACGGGAAAATGAAAATCGCCTTCGATTTGATCCGTTGATTCGACGGTCATCCCCTTCAGAATGGGGAGCCCCCCCTCTTCGAAAAGAGTTCGGGCTTCAAATTCCATTAAATCCATATTTCGACCTATCCCCAAATTTCTTCGTCAGACGGATTATATCCTTTGATTTCGTAACCGATCCGCGTAATATTGAGCAGATGTTTGTAATAGAAATTTTCCGAAATGCTGTTATTTCCCCAGGAGCCGCAACCGAGCGTCGTTGTCGGCGTCAGGTTATTTGTAAACGACCCCCCGTTTTGCGTCGAACAAATTTGATTGATTAAAACGCGGGAAACGGTTAAATGTTCGGCGGCCATTTCAATATGCTTCTGATCATTGGAATGAATGCTGACCGAATGTCCGCGTCCTTCGACATTCAAATTGTCCTGGGCGATTTTCAACGCTTCTTCCCAACTGTCATAAGGATAAGTTGAAATGACGGGACACATTTTTTCTTTGGAGAAAAGGTCTCCCTTGCCTGGCGCGTCCGCTTCTATGAGAATAACTTTGGTTCCTTCCGGAACAGAAACGCCCGCAAGTTCCGCAACTTTCATTGCGTTTTGACCAACCATTGCTTTATTCATAATGCCGCCTGGAAAAAGAGCTTCGCGGAACTTCTTTTTGGTTTCCGCATCGTTGAAGAAAGCGCAACCATTCTTTTTTAATTCCTCAATCACGCGATCATAATCTTTTCGAGGAGCGATAACCGTTTGTTCTGCGGAACAGATAATCCCGTTATCGAATTTTCGACCCGCAACGATTTTCTTCGCCGCGTCAGCCAAATCGACATTTTCATCAAGAATACATTGAACGTTTCCCGCTCCGACGCCGAACGCCGGTTTGCCGCTGCTGTAAGCGGCTCGAACCATTCCCATTCCGCCGGTTGCAACAACAATATCAACGGCTTTCATCAATTCGCCGGAAATATCCGAGGACGACTCTTCAATATATTGAATTGTATTTTTCGGCGCGCCAAGTTTACTGATCGCCTCAATCATTTTTTCAACGACGATTTTATTGCATTTTTTCGCCCGCGGATGAGGAGCGATAATGATTGTATTTCGGCCTTTAATCGCAAACATTGCGTTACTCATCGGCGTAACGACGGGATTTGTGCAAGGCGCAATAGCGCCGATAACGCCAACCGGACGGGCAATCAAGGTTATTCCTGTTTCTGGATTTCGTTCGATAATTCCAACCGATTTTTTGCCTTTAAGACTGTTCCAAATAATTCGGGCTTTGCCTCGACATTTCATAACCTTATCTTCATAAACGCCCATTTTCGTTTCATCAACCGCAAGACGAGCAAATTCTTCTGCGTTATCAAAAACGACCTTTCCAATGGCTCGCGCCAACTGATCGACTTGATCTTGAGTAAAATTATCCAGCTCCGCCTGAGCAACTCGGGCTTTCGCAACAAGATCGCCGATCATTTCCTTCGTATCCATTGACTTTTTCTCCTGACAACTATTTTTTCAAACAATGAAATTCAGTTCTATTTTCGTTCAAAATCGGGCGTCGCGGACGTCCGTCGCATGACGATCATGCTTGATATTTTATAATGCCGACGCTTCGATTTTTCCGCTTCGCCGCCGCATACCCTTTGATAATGCGGCTCCATAACTCGCCGCATTTCGGAAAAACTCAAGGAAAACGTCTATTATTTATTCAACTTAATGAAAATATGAAAAATTTCCTAAGCAATATTTGCGCTCGATTTCGGTCGAAATTCCTATAATTTAACCTGATAAAAATCATAAAGAAGTTTTTCCGTTTCTGACCGGAACGGCATCGCCGGCGAAGAGCCCGCTTTTGTGACGGAAAGAGCTCCAACGCAGTTGGCAAATTTCAAGGCAACCTCGATCGGCATTTGTTCCGCCAAAGCGACAGCAAGCCCGCCGTTGAGCGCGTCTCCAGCTCCCGTTGTATCGACTGCCGTTACTTTCGGAGGGGGAACCAGCAATTCCATTGAACCGTCAAAATAATAGACCCCATGTTCGCCAAGAGTCAAAACAACTTTTTTGACGCCCATCGAAAGAAGTTTTTCCGACGCCTTTCGAGCGCTTGATTGATCGTTCACTGGAATTCCTGTAAAAAATTCGGTTTCCGTTTCATTTGGGGTCAAATAATCAATTCCGTCAAAAAGCCCCTGAGGAATATCCTGAAATGGCGCCGGATTCATTAAAAACGTTCGATGATATTTTTGCGCCAGTTTTTTGCATTCCAAAATTGATTCCGCGCTTGTTTCCAGCTGAGTCATTACAATTTCGCAATCTTGAAAATCTTTTTCGGCGCTTTGAACGTCCTCAATGGTCAAGTCCGCATTCGCGCCTTTAACAACAATAATCCGATTTTGACCGCTCTTGGTATCAATTTCGATCAGAGCGACTCCGGTATCGTTCGTTTGACTGATTTTGATATACTCCTGACTCATTCCTTCTTGTTCATAATGATCCGTTATGATTTTAGCCAGAGAATCCGTCCCGATTTTGCCAATCATTCGAACATCGCCCCCTGAACGATGTGACGCCGTCGCCTGATTGCTTCCCTTCCCTCCCGCTCCAAGTTTGGAACGAAGACCAAGCGTTGTCTCGCCTGCAATCGGAAGCGAATTGGCATAACAGGCAAAATCAATAATAAAACTCCCAACATTAATAATCTTCTTCATGAATTCCTCTCTATTTTCTGTCATGAGGCAAACGGAGGACTCAAAAGCCCTTGCCTTGCTGTTTCTTTCCAACAACCCCAATTCGATATAAATTCCGGATTGATATTCATAATCCCAACAGCAACAAACGGATGACCAAAATCAAACCGCCGCTCATTTCGAATTTTGGATCAATCAAACGGCAATCCCCTCACTTTTATCGTTTAGAAAAACAGAATATGCAACAGATTTCAGCTTTTCTCGCTGTTTTCATATTCGGCAAGGATTGTTGCGCCAGACGAAGTCCCAAGTCGTTCTGCGCCTGCATCAATTAAGGCTTTCGCATCGTTCCAGGTTCTGATCCCGGAAGACGCCTTGACCTGAACGCCGTTCGTCGCATTGGCTTTCATTAATCGAACATCGTCAACGGTCGCCTTTCCGTCGTTGAAACCCGTACAAGTTTTAACAAATGATGCTCCCGCTTCGCAGGATAGTTTAACCGCTCGAACTTTTTCCTCGTCATTCAAGAAAAACGTTTCGATAATAACTTTAACGAGACGTCCTTGCGCCGCTTTAACAACGGCTCGAATTTCATCGCGAACATAATCGTCTCGTTTATCTTTCAGAGCGCCGACATTAATAACCATATCGAATTCATCGCAGCCCATTTTAAGAGCGTCTTCCGTTTCGGCAACCTTAATCGCCGTTGTATTCGCCCCGAGAGGAAATCCGATAACTGTACAAACTTTGACGTCTGTTCCGGCCAGCAGCTTTTTCGCCAACGGGATATTTGAAGGATTAATACAAACCGAGGCAAAATCATATTTTTTCGCGTCGTTACAAAGCGTTTCAATCTCGTTTTTTCCCGCAAACGCTTTCAATATTGTATGGTCAATATATTTTGATAATGAACGTTCCATTATGTTCTCTTAATCCTCATCAATCGTTTTAAATGATTTTCCCCATTGTTTGATTCGTTCCTCATAAGCGTCGTTGAAACGATAATCCTTCCAAAAGGTCAATATTGTCAAATCCTCATCGGAACCGCTATTATCCAAAGCATGAAAACAGCCGGCAGGAATAAAAATAACCTGATTGGGATCAACGTCGATGATTTCTTCGCCGAGCTTTAATTTCCCATGGCCAGCCAAAATATAATAAATTTCGTCTTCTTCATGCGTTGCTCCCCCCAAAGCGCAACCCGCCTTAACCGTCCCATGATTCATTTGAATAACGCCGTCTCGACCCGTTATTACATGATCCAGAATCATTCGGGATTCATATTCCTTTCCAAACAAAAGCGGTTTGACCCGATCAACGGAAACAACGAGCGGTTTAAGTTCTTCCATAAAACCCCCTTAACTGTCAATGTTGTTATAACTGCCAGAATTATTATAACTTTCAGAATCTGCCGTTACTGATTCGGGCAAATTCAAAAAAATGATAACGAAGCCAATAGGACTACGGGCTTCGTTCTTTCGTCATCCATTTGTCGTTGCTGGCTTGTCAACCCAACGATCCAGGATTTTCAACAGATTTAAGCACGCAAAATCATTGAATCTTATACGAATTCATAGATTATTGAGAAAATCATTCCTGTTATCAAAAATCTCTCGCATAGCCGCAAAGCCAGCCGCCGTCGACATTAATAACGGACCCGGTCATATAAGCCGCTTTATCGGACGCCATAAACATTGCCATCCAGGCGATATCGTCCGGCGTTCCTTGGCGATGCTGCGGAATATGGGATAACAGCGCTTCCATTGCAGAATTATTAGCCCAAAGTTTCGCTGTTCCTTCCATTGCAATCGTTCCAGGCGAAAGAACATTGACCCGAATTCCCAATTCGGCAAGCTCCAAAGCCATTGCCTTCGACATATTGATAACCCCTGCTTTGGCCGCAGTAAACGCGATTTGTTTACGGAAAGGAACCATTCCGACAACGGAACTGATATTAATGATATTCGCTCCTTCCCGGCCTTTCATAAACGGAACGACCGCTTTTGAACAGTTATAGACGCCGTTAAGGTCAACATCAATAATCCGCTGCCACCAATCGTCGTCAAACTCCTGAATCGGAAAACGTTTTTCAGAAGGAACGTTAACGCCGGCATTATTGATCCAAACGTCAATCCCGCCAAAATCGGACGCGATTGCTTGACAAACTTCTTTCGCTTTGTCCATATCCGCAACGTTCAATTGATACGCATTTGCGATTCCGCCCGCTTGTCGAATCGCCTCGACTGTTTCGTCTGCTCCGCTTCGATTATAACAAACGGCAACTTTGGCTCCCGATTCCGCAAAACGTCGACTCATCGCCGCGCCAATGGCCCCAACGGCTCCCGTTATTCCAACAACTTTGTCTTTAAACTGAATTTCCATTCTCGATTCTCCTTCCCCCTCATTTTTCTGGGACGCCATTTATTCAGTCGATTATTGCCCAATAAACAATTTAAGGCAACTCGTCCATATTTTTATCTCGCTGAGACGTTCTTTTTATCTCGTTGAGACTTTTTATCTCGCTGAGACGTTGAAACCCAAAAAACGTCTTTGACAGTTTGAGTTATTAATTAAAAGGAAACAACATCAATCAAAAAAATGATCGTCAATTCTTCTAATCCATTTTTTCAACATTGATTATTCAAGCAACAATCGAAATTTCCCCAAACAATAAAATACTTAATCCATTTAAAATAATCCGAACAACTTCATATCCTCAAAGTATACCAAAGTCGCTTGAGACAACAACAGGCTTTTCCATTTCTTAATTCGTCTGAAGTTGCCGGGCTTGCCAATCCAACGATCTGGGATTTGCATGAAAAAGGAGTCTCAACTCCAGCGAAAACAGTTTATTGAGACAAATTCAATCCTCTAAACAATATATTCAAACCCATTTTTCCTTAAAAGCCCCCCAAAAAAGAATCCAATATAAAATTCTCGCGGCTTGGGATTGAGCAGAAATCATCAGAAAACCCAAACGAACTTGATTCATGCCGCCATATTTCCAAACAACATTCAAAAAAACACAGAATTATTGGGGATAAATCTTGATTTCGCTGGTTTCAACCCAGGGAATAAAAGGGTCAATATTAAAATCATGACAAAAGTTATCAACCAATTCAAACCGGACAAATTTTGCCCGAACCGGCTTGTCAAGAACGATTTCCTGCCAACCTTCCGCTTTTTCCATTAATTGACTTTTGATCAGCGTCCAGGCAACGGAATCGATCGAATCTTCTTGACGACGAAGCTTTCGCGGTTCATCCGTTTCGCTGACATATATATTAATGACTTTGGCAAGTTCTTCCAAAATACTGATTGTAATTCCGACATTTCGAAAAATACGAATTTTCCCGATTTCTTGAATTTCGCCAAAAAAACTTAAAACAACATCCGCCCGACTCTCTGTATTGGCTCCCCAAGTTCCGCCATTGCGTTCCAAATCATCTCGAATTAAATTACAGACCCAAAATGTCGGATCTGCTTCCGTTTTATTCGTCCATTCGATTCGAGTATAATAAGACCCGTCGCGTCGAACGCCAACGGGAAGAAGATCATTATTCATCGTTTTTTCCTTTTCTGACTTTGAGTCGTTATTTCAATTTAAATCAAAAAAATAACGCCATTGAATTAAGATTCAACAAACAACATTTTCAAAATTTAATGCAAAATGAAGAAAATCATTAATAAAATGTTTCACTCATTATTATTGGCTTCCAATAATAATGGGCTTCTCATAAAATCCGATACAAAAACTTTTTGGCAGAACTCTTAATCAATATTAAAAGAAGCGCAACAATATCGAAAATAATCATCAATCCTTATTTCATTTCAACAAACGAATGAAGGCATCGCCGACCTCGCTGGTTGAAGCAGAACCGCCCATATCTGGAGTCAAAACCTTTGCTTCAACAAGAAGTTTCTCAATAGAATCAATGACTTTTTTTCCCAAATTATCATATCCAAAAAAATCAAGAATTTGACTTGCCGACCAGATTGCGGCCAACGGATTGGCAATTCCTTTCCCTGCGATATCAGGCGCGGAACCATGAATCGGTTCAAACATTGACGGATATTTTCGCTCTGGATTAATATTGGCGCCCGCCGCCAACCCCATTCCCCCAGCAATGGCCGCGCCCAAATCTGTTATGAGATCGCCAAAAAGATTCGAGGCAACAACAACGCCAAATCGTTGCGGTTTTTTGACAAAAAACATGCAAGCGGCGTCCGCCAAAACAGAATTCCAGGAAACTTCGGGATAATCCTGCGCAACTTCTTTTACAATAGAGTCCCAAAAAACCATCGAATAATTCAACGCGTTTCCTTTGCTTACGCTTGTTAACGTTTTGCCCGTTTTTTGAGCTAATTCAAAAGCATATCGAACAATTCGTTCTGTTCCGGCGCGAGAAAAGACGTCATGTTGAATGACAACTTCGTTCGGCTTGCCTCGATAAAGCCAAGCGCCTTCGCCTGAATATTCCCCTTCGCTGTTTTCGCGAATGACAATCATATCAATATCTTCGCATCGAACGTCTTTTAAGGGACAAGGCGCTCCAGAAAGCAATCGAACCGGGCGAATATTAACATATTGATCAAAAGATCGACGGATTTTAAGGAGAAGTCCCCGCAACGAAATATTATCAGGAACCCCCGGCCAACCAACAGCGCCCAAATAAATCGCGTCAAATCGAGAAAGTTGTTCGATTCCGTCATCAGGCATCATTTTGCCTGTTTCAAGATAATATTGGCATCCCCAGGGAAAGTCGGTAAATTCAAACTCAAAAGAACCATCAATTTCCGACACTTTTTTCAGAACTTTTATTCCCTCGGCAAGAACTTCCGGTCCGATTCCGTCGCCGCCAATAACCGCAATACGAATTATTTTTTTCATCAATCAGTTTCCCTATTCAAAAATTTTAATAACGATAAAACAAGTATATCCATGCAAAACGAATTATGCAATCAAATTTTGCGAAAATTCAGAATAAGTTTTTGCGCAAAAAAGTTTCCAATGATTTCCCTGAGAATGGGGGCTTCCTGACTCTTAGATTGACTATATAATTAATCTATATTGTTTATTTTTAGAGAAAAGTTTCGTCTTTTCTCTAAAAGAATTTTGCCTGTTTTTGAATCCAAATTCATTAAATTCGATTTGAACTCAATTGTTCCTTGAAAGCCGATTATGCCGATTACCGATATTTTAACAAAGAATGCCCAATTATATGGCGACGAAATATGTCTCATTGAGAGCAATCCAGAAGAACAGGAAAAAAATGCTGTCTCCTGGAAAGATTATGAATTGGTTGAACCGGATCGGATTCCTCGTTCTCATCAAAGAGAAATGACCTGGAAAGAATTCGACGACGCCGCAAATCGTTTTGCCAATCTTCTAATATCGCGAGGCGTTTCAAAAGGAAATAAAGTCGCCATTCTTTTAATGAATTCTTTGGAATGGCTCCCGATCTATTTTGGTGTTTTGCGATCAGGAGCCGTCGTTGTTCCTTTAAATTATCGATATACGGCAGACGAAATTAAATATTGCCTTGAATTAGCGGAAACGGACGTCATTGTTTTCGGGCCTGAATTCATTGGTCGAATCGAATTGATCTTTGATCGAATTCCCAACGTCAAAATTCGACTCTTTGTTGGACAAGAATGCCCGACATTTGCGGAAAGTTATCCTTATCAAGTTCAAAAATACTCAACGACCAACCCCAATATTCCCATTACGGATATCGAAGACGCGGCAATCTATTTCTCGTCGGGAACAACCGGTTTTCCTAAAGCGATTCTTCATGCTCATGAAAGTTTAATGCATTCCTGTCAAACGGAACAAAATCATCACAGTCAAACGCATAACGACAATTTCCTTTGCATTCCTCCGCTTTATCATACTGGCGCTAAAATGCATTGGTTCGGCAGTTTTTTAGTCGGAGGCCGGGCGGTTCTTCTGCGAGGCGTTAACCCCCGTTGGATTCTTCGCGCTATTTCTGAAGAAAAAATAACGATCGTTTGGCTATTGGTCCCTTGGGCTCAAGATATTTTAGATGCCATTGAATCCGGAGAAATCAATCTGGATGATTATCAATTGGACCAATGGCGCCTTATGCATATCGGCGCTCAACCTGTTCCGCCAAGTTTGATTCGTCGTTGGAAAAAATATTTCCCTCATCATCTTTATGACACAAATTATGGTTTGAGCGAATCAATCGGCCCCGGTTGCGTTCATTTGGGCGTTGAGAATATTCATAAAGTTGGCGCCATTGGCAAACCTGGTTTTGGTTGGGAAGCCAAAATCGTCAACGAATCCGGGCAGAGCGTCGCAAAGGGCGAAGTTGGCGAACTCGTTGTTAAGGGAGCCGGCGTCATGAAATGCTATTTTAACGATCCGCATGCAACGGCGGAAGTTCTTAAAAACGGCTGGCTCTTTACTGGCGATATGGCCAAACAAGACGAAGACGGTTTTATTTTTCTCGTTGACCGAAAAAAAGACGTTATTATTATGGGCGGCGAAAATATTTATCCTGTTCAAATTGAAGATTTTCTTCGCGCTAACAATAAAATAAAAGATGTCGCTGTCATTGGTCTTCCCGATCCGCGACTCGGCGAAATTGCTGCGGCAATTATTGAACTCAAACCAAACTTGTCGTCCAGCGAAGAAGAAATGTCAAAATTCTGCGAATCGCTTCCGCGTTATAAACGACCTCGAAAATTTATTTTTGATACAGTCCCTCGAAATCCAACAGGAAAAATTGAAAAACCGGTCTTGCGAAAGAAATATTGTCCAGAAAGCGTCGTTAAAGTTCAAATCGAACATTAATGCCTTTATTGTTTTCTGTCTGCTTTTTCATTCTTATGCCATTTTCAAACTGTAAATAACAAACCTTGCGATTTACAGTTTGAATAAAGCCTTAATTCATTAACGCTCAAACAATCTCAGATTCAAACAATTCCGGATTATTGATTCTATTGAGAAAGTTCATTTTTTATTCTTTTCAGCCAAAGCCGCATATTTTTTAGCTTCTTCCGGTTTATTCATATTTTTCAGCATTATGGCCAGATTGGAATAGGGAACAAAAAGTTCCGAAGAATCAGCCAATCCGTTTTGAACGCTTCGTTCTATTAATTTCGTTGCATTTTGAGCAATCGTCAAAGCCTTCTCTTTTTGATTGTTTTTCCAATAAAACTGACTCGAATTCAGCATAATAATGGCGATTTCTCCAGAATCATCCAGGAACGAATCCTCAAGATTTTCGAAAACTGCGTTCGCCTTATCAAACCATTGAATCGCCGATTTTGTATCATTATCGAGATTTAATTTAACATTCCCCAATAAATAAAAAACTTGTCCCATAACGGTCTGATCTTTTTCCGAACGTTGAACAAGGACCGCCTCAAGAAGCTCAATCGCTTTTGTTCCGCAAGCTATTGCCTTTTGGGAATTTTCTTGCGCTTCATAAATCCGAAGCGCTTCGATATAAGTTTGAGCTGCTTTCCATTGAAACGTTTCGCGCGCCAAAGAATCTTTGGTTTCTTCAACAATCGTTTGCGATATTTTGTCGAAGTTTTGAACAAACTTATCGATTTCTTTCGTATCCGGGAAATCAAGTCCAACCGAAATAGCGGTTCGGCAAACATCGAATAAAGGTTCGATGCTTTGCTTTCTCTTCTGATAAAGTTCGTCCGCAATCAGGCTGGCCTCTGCAATCTTTTGTGCAACCGGCAAATAGTCCCCTTTTTCTGATTCTCTGCGGGCAAGGTCCAAAACCAAAGCCAAATTTGCATTCAACTCCAATAATTTAGCTGCCAATTGAATTTCTGCGGAAAGATCAGAATTTAATGATTTTGCCTTTTCCAACGCTTTTTCGTGTTCTGCAATAGCTTCATTATAATTGGGATCGGGATTATTCAAGGTTTCCGCTTCTCGTAAAACAGTTCCTTTCAAAAGCGACCATTGCCCCAAAAACAAAGGGTTTTCCTGACAATAAGATTGAATGGCCTCCAAATATCGAGCGGCATTGTCCCATTGTTCTAATTTGATTAATATTTCAACCAGAGTCAAATGATATTGAGGAATAGAATCGTCAAGTTTTATTGCTTTGACGCAAAACTGTTTCGCTTCTTTAAAATTTTCCGTTATCAAAGAAATTTTAGCGAGAATCCAAAATGCGGGCGAATAATTGGGTTCATGAAGCAGGGCATGCTCGACATCATGTTTGGCATCGGTTAACGATTTTTTGAGATCGCTTTCCGCTCGAATAACATAATATTCCGGTTTAACGGTTTCGGCAATGATTTGGACAACTCGAGTTGACGGAATGGCTGGATTATCGCTTGGAGCAAGAACAAAAACGAGACCTTTTTCTGGAAAGATTTCTCGAAAAGCGCCATTTCCGTCGGCGATCGTTATTGATCGAACATTTTTAATCGCTTCGTCAAAGGCTAAACGGGCATCCTGCTCTTCGCGCGGTTCCAAAAGATGAACAACAATTCCTTCGACGACATTATTCCTTCCCAAAATTTGAATATAGGGCATTTCCGGAAGATCAGGAAGCTGGAAAGTCTGAACAAGATATCCGGCAATAACTTCTTTGCTAATCGGTTTGCTCCAAATTGAATTGCTTTCAAGATCGGTCATCAAAGTTTTTCCGGGCAAAACCCCCAAAAGTTCCGCTCCGTGAGGTTCATGATGTTCCGAATCTGTTGCATTGTCCGCTCGAACCGAAATTTCAGGAATTTCTTCTTTTGACGAATCTGATGATGATTCAGACAAGACAGAATGATTCAAGTCAGAAAAATCATCCGTTGTAATAACGGAAGAAGGTCTTTGTCCCTCTTTTTGAATGGGAAGCGGAACTGCTGGCGTTTGAGCCAGAACAGAATGAAATGTTTGAATCGATAAAATTGCTATCGAAACCAACCCCAATAACATTTTTGCGCGTTTTGTTAACATTATGACACAAATTTCATCCATTTTTAATTTTTTAATTATTTTCAAGTTTAATGAAAATCTTTAATGCGATAATTCGCAAGACGGACAAGAGCAAACGGTTTGCTCAAGGCGAAGCCTGTTTATTCCCGTTTTGGATTGCCCTTCCCTGGTCGTTGCCAACTTCACTTTCCGAAGGTCGCCGAGGTTGCCTTGCATTTCTTATTAAAAAAAGTTTTAACTTTCGTTGATAACAAGCAGAATTTTCAACCGAAATGAAAATGATTCTCTTAATCGTTTAAAAAAATATTTTTGTCGTTTTTCACAAATCAAAAAACAAAACTTTTGAGATTCAGTCAAAGGCCAATTAATGAGCTCTAACGATTCAAAAAATTGGAGTCAAACGAAAATTCTGTTCTCAACAAAAATTGGTCGGTCTATGATAATAAAAAAAAGAATGATTGTCCAGATCAATCCAATATTTTTATCATTTTAAGAAAGTTTTAAAAAAAGAACTCAAAAAAACAAATTGTCTCTTTATTTTCCTTTTCAAACAAGTTATAAATATAAATAAAGGAATTTCTAAAAACCCGCTGGGATCGCGGACGTCTCGTCCAAGAACTCGTTTTAGCGACTTTATCCGAATTCGCTTGTTGAAAAATCCGGGTTTTGGAACTTCCTGTAAGTTTATCTGTTTTTTAATAAAACATTTATCCCAAAAACATTTGAGTTTTCCTTGAATATCAGCGGCATCTGAAAGGAACAACGAAAACAAAAAAATCGAACATTTTTCCGTTTTGTTGTTCATTCATTATTCTGCTGCATTGCAAACATTCGCAAAACTCAAACGCAAACGCAATTATACTCAAGCCTGTAAAACTCGAAATTGTTGGAATCGCGCAAGCCAGACAACGCTGACGGATTACTGAAGGCGAAACCTGTTCGCCCGAATGGCTTCAGTATCGTTGCTCAAATCATCGAAATAATATTGACAAGTAACAGGCATTATTAAACTTTTTATCAGGGAGCAGACAATGTTGAAAATTGGAATTACCGGAATCGGTTTTATGGGAATGATTCATTATCTCGCCTATCAACGAATAGAAGGAGTCAAAGTTGTTGCCCTTTGCGAGAAATGGAGCCCGGAACGATTAAAGGGAGATTGGACTAAAATCAAGGGCAACTTTGGTCCGGCTGGAACTCAAATGGATCTTTCCGGAATCGCAACCTATACAGACCTGAACGATATGCTTGCTAATCCCGAGGTCGACGTTGTTGATGTTTGCCTTCCGCCCAATTCTCATGCCGAAGCGACAATTGCCGCGTTAAATGCAGGAAAAAAAGTCTTCTGCGAAAAACCGATTTCCTTGAAACCGCAAGACGGAATCAATATGGTTGACGCCGCTCAAAAGAATAACAAACTGTTAATGATCGGCCATGTTTTGCCCTTCTTTGACTCTCATCATTTCGTTGTTGAGGCCAATAATTCGGGGAAATATGGAAAATTGCTTGGCGGGAATTTTGTTCGAGTCATTTCCGATCCTGTTTGGCTGCAAAATTTCTATAATATGGAAACGTCAGGCGGTCCAATGCTCGATCTTCATGTTCATGACGCGCATTTTATTCGTTATCTCTTTGGTATGCCCAAAGCGGTTCAAGGAGTCGGTCGTTGCCGCGACGGCGTTCCGGAATATTTTAATTCGCAATTCCTTTATGAAGACCCCAGTCTTGTTGTAACAGCAACAAGCGGCTGCATTATGCAACAAGGGCGACCGTTTACTCATGGTTACGAAGTTCATTTTGAAAAAGCAACAATATTCTGTGAATCCTTTACAGGAACTCCCGTTACTGTTTTGAATGAAGACGGTTCTGTTGAAAAACCGGAATTTCCTGCTGGCGATGACATTTCCGCTTTTGTCAACGAATTAACCGAAGCAACCAATTCCTTTAAAGCCAATCAAACTTCGCCGCTTCTTGATGGCGTTCTGGCCCGCGACGCATTAAATCTCTGTTATAAAGAAATCGAAGCGATTAACGCTCGAAAATGCATTGAAATTTAAAACAAAATGTCATTTTTATACTTTAACTGGAGATCGTTTTATTATGAAACGGATTTCCAATTCATTTTATCCTTAATCCGATTGAATTATCCCGTTGAAAAACCTGCTTTTGTTTGCGATTGCTCTTTTAGCAATGGGCTAACGAGTTTCGCCAAATTGAATCTTGAAAGAGCGAAAACGGCCTATTTCAATCGATCACAACATTATAAAGGGAGCAAACTTTATGAATAATATTTCTCGAAGACGCTTTTTGGAAGATTCCTTGATCGCCATAACCGCAGCAGCGGGAAGCGAAATCATGACTTCGACCAGTCGAGTTTTTGCGCAAGAAACCAAAGCTGGCCCAAACGATATTCTTAACGTTATGGTTGTCGGTTGCGGCGGACGCGGAGCCGGAAGTCATATGCCAGAATTCTTGAAACATCCGAAAACACAAATTCTTTATCTTTGCGATCCAGACATTGCTCGCGCTGAAGCTCTTGTTGATAAAGTCGCCGAAAAACAGAATGGAATTCGTCCCAAGGCGATCAGCGATATGCGGGAAGCTCTCGACGATTCCAATTTAAATATCGTTTCTTGCGCAACGACCAATCATTGGCATGCGCTTTGCGGCGTTTGGGCAATGCAGGCCGGAAAACATGCCTATATTGAGAAGCCGATTTGTCATAATATTCATGAAGGAAAAGCGCTCATTGCTGCGGCCAAAAAATATGATTGCATTTGTCAGGTTGGATCGCAATGTCGTTCCAATCCTGCCAATATTGAGGCGTTTCAATTCGCAAAAGAAGGGGGAATCGGCGAAATCAAGTTGACGCGCGGACTTTGTTATAAGCGACGCAAATCGATTGGTTCTTTAGGTCAATATCCTGTTCCGCAAGGCATTGATTATAATCTTTGGAGCGGGCCTGCTCCAATTGTTGATCCGGTAACCCGACCAAATTTCCATTATGATTGGCATTGGCAGAGGCTTTATGGAAACGGCGATCTTGGAAATCAGGGGCCGCATCAAACGGATATTGCGAGAACTTTGCTCGGAGTTTCAGAATTCCCGACAAACATTATTTCTTATGGCGGACGCCTTGGTTATCAAGCGGAACGCAAAGACGACAATTATGTCGATGCAGGCGATACGGCGAACACAGAAGTCTCCATTTATAATTATGCGGACGGCAAAACCCTTGTTTTTGAAACGCGCGGTTTGGAGACAAAAGATTATCGCGGGACAATGATTGGCGTCGTCGCTTACGGTTCGGAAGGTTATATGGTTCAGGTCAATTACGGATTGACGAAAGTTTTCGATTTGGACGGAAAGCCGATCAAAGATTTTAGCGGCGGAAGCGATTCGTTACATTTTGACAATTTTGTAACGGCTATTCTTGACCATAAACCGGAAATGCTTAATGCCGACGCTCGCTGCGGTCATCTTTCTGCCGGATTAAGTCATCTTGGAAACATTTCTTATTATCTCGGCGAAAATAATAAAGTTTCGCCAGAAGAAGCCAAGAAAATTGTTGCCGATATTCCAGGAAACGACGACAATCTCGATACGTTAAACCGAACGCTTCAACATTTGAAAGACAACGGCGTCGATCTCGAAAAAACGCCGCTTTCAATGGGCGTCGCTTTACAATTTGATCCTCAAACGGAAACTTTTGTTGACAATTCAGAGGCAACAAAACTTGAATCTCGAGAATACCGCGACGACTTTATTGTCCCGGAAATCAACAAGATTTGAGTCCGTCGACTTTAAAGCTCAAAATGAAACCGTTGTTGACCTGTTCGTCAACTTCGGTTTCCAAAATCTGTCCGTCATTGTTGAGTTTTCAAACATAATTCAAGGTTTCGAACAGGTTTCTTAAGAGCAACTTTTAGTCAATAAAATCTAACAATAATCTTATGATTCGAGCTTAGGAAAAATGAACCTCATTGAAATATTTCCAATTTCAGACGTTGAAGCAATCGTCGAGGTTCCCGGTTCAAAGAGCATAACGAACCGGGCGTTGATGATTGCCGCATTAAGTCAGGGAAAAAACAGTTTAACAGGCGTTCTCGATTCTGAAGATACGCAAATCATGATTGAGGCATTAAAAACTCTTGGAGTTGACGTTTTACATAATCCATTGACTCATTCTGTTGAAATTGACGGAAAAGGCGGTTGTTTTCCAAATCAAAACGCGGAAATTTATGTTGGAAACAGCGGAACAACGGCAAGATTTTTAACGGCCGCGCTTGCCTGTTCTCAAGGAACTTATCGACTGTTTGGAAAACCTCGAATGCATGAACGTCCTTTGGGCGATCTTCTTCAAGCGATTCGACATCTTGGCGGCAGCATTTCTTCGGAACATAACAACGATTGTCTTCCGATTATCATTCAGGGAAAACAAGGCTTGAAAGGAAAAGCGTCCATTGCCGGAAACGTTTCGAGTCAGTTTTTAAGCGCCCTTTTGTTGACGGGGGGAATGAACAACGTTGAAATGGAATTGACGGTTCAAAATGAGCTCGTTTCTCATCCTTATATCAAAATGACGTTGGCGATAATGAAATCATTTGGCGTCAACGTTGAAACAGACGCGTCTCTCCGACATTTTAAACTTAACGGAAGAAATCAATATCAACCGATTCATTATCGCATTGAGCCTGACGCTTCTGCTGCCAGCTATTTTTTTGCTGTTCCGGCCATTGTTGGCGGAAAAATAACGGTCCGACATCTTTCGCGTCAAAGTCTTCAAGGAGATGTTCAATTTGTCGATTGTCTTGCGGCAATGGGCTGTTTGGTTTATGATAACGAAAACGAAATAACAGTTGAACGTCCGCGTCTCAATGGAAAGCTCAAACCGCTTGTTGGAATTGATGTCGATATGAACGATATCAGCGATACAGTTCAAACTCTTTCCGTTGTTGCTCTTTTCGCCGAATCGCCAACGCGCATTCGAAATGTCGCTCATATTCGACATAAAGAAACAGATCGAATTGCTGCTGTTGTTCATGAATTAAAAAAGTTAGGAACCCGCGTTGAGGAATATGAGGACGGTTTAACAATTTGGCCCAACGCAAATCGACAACAATCGCAAAAAATCATAATAGAGACTTATGACGATCATCGAATGGCAATGAGTTTTGCGTTGGCCGGACTCGCTCTTCCAAACATTTTTATCAAGAACCCTGAATGTTCAAAAAAAACTTATCCGCAATTTTTCGATGATTTGAATAAATTGCAAAATAATCAACCCAATTGAAAGTCCTTAATCGTTAAATTCTTAGCCCGGCAACGTCAGACGGATTACGAAAGGCGAAACCTGTTTCCAGAACAGCTTTGATATCCGTCCCCCCCAAAAATCGCAATTTAATTAAACGACAGCTCAAAATGAATCGTTTTTTATGACTCGATTTTATTTATAACCTTTTTTGTATAAAATGGCGAGGGACATAAAATCATAAAATAGAACCATCGAAACCGGAATGCGCGAATAATAATGACTCAATTCGCTCTGATTTGCTTTTTTTATTCGTTCATTTCAGAGCGTTTCAATTCAGCATACTTTTGAATAAAGATTAACTCATAAGGGATCAAAAAATGGAACAAATTTCGAATTATATCAACGCAAATGAAAAACAATATCGGGAAAAATGGTTTGAGGCTCTAAGAATTCCGAGCGTCAGCGCGCAACCGGAGCATAAAGACGACGTCAAAAAAATGGCAAACTGGCTTGCTGATTATATTCGCAATGAGCTTCATTTTGAATCGAGAGTTATTTCGACCGATCATCATCCGTTGGTTTATGGCGAATCTCCTAAAATTGAGGGAGCCCCAACCATTTTATTTTATGGGCATTTCGATGTTCAACCGGTTGATCCGATTCATGAATGGATTTCGCCCCCGTTTGAACCAACGATTCGAAACGGGAATGTTTATTGTCGCGGAGCGGACGACGATAAAGGACAACTTTTGACTCATCTTTTCAGCGTCAAATCTTTTATTGAAACTCAAACGCCGCTTCCTGTTCAAATCAAATATATCCTTGAAGGCGAAGAAGAAGTCGGAAGCAAATCCTTAGCTCAATTTTTGCTGAAAGAAGAAAATCGTCAGCTTTTGGCGGCTGATGTCATTATTGTCAGCGATAATACAATGATTTCCTTTGAAAAGCCGACGATAACTTATGGACTTCGCGGTTTGGCCGGTTTTGAATTAACGTTGATCGGTCCAAACCGCGATCTGCATTCGGGGCTTTTTGGCGGATCGGTTTATAACCCGGCGATCGCCTTATCAAAAATAATTGCGGCAATTATTGACGAAAATGGGAAAATTCAAATTCCCGAATTTTATGACGATATCATCGACATAACCGATCTTGAGCATAAAGCATTCGCCAATCTTGATGTCGATGAGAAAGAATTTTTAGCCGCTGTTGGGTTAAAAGACAATTTTGGCGAACCGGAATATACTCCAATCGAACGGCGTTGCGGACGCCCGTCCTTCGATATTAACGGTTTAACGAGCGGTTATCAAGGCAATGGCAGCAAAACCATTATTCCTGCCTGGGCTTCCGCTAAATTTACATTTCGACTGGTTCCCAATCAAACTCCGGAAAAAATCACGAAAAATGTGCGAGAATTTATTGAAAAACGTCTTCCGCCTGGCATTCAAATGAAATTGGAATACAATCATGGAGCGCCGGGAATGGTTGTTCCGCTCGATAGTCAATATGTAACGGCAGCGGCAAAATCGTTGGAAAAAATCTTCCAACATAAAATCGTTTTTACTCGGGATGGCGGTTCCATTCCGATCGTTGCCGAACTCAAAGATAAACTTAAGAGCGAAGTTTTGCTTATCGGATTTGGTTTTGATGACGACGCAATCCATTCGCCAAATGAAAAATTTGCCCTCGAATCTTTTCGTCGCGGAATACAGACAAGCGCCGCGCTGATTGAAGAAATCGGAAAACTTCAACTTTCTTAACTCTTGTTTAAATTATTGATTTTCCCCCTTAAAAACTGTTCGATTTCGCCGGACTGTTTTTAAGGAAGTTCTAAAAACCCCTTCGGAGCGCGGGCATCTCGTCCGCAAGAACTCGTTTAAAGACGTTTACCGAATTGGGGTTATTGCAAAATCCGGTTTTTTAGAACTTTCTTTTATTCTCTTGCTCATTGATTTCATAAATCGTTATGATTTGAATGGACTCCAGAAAGTTTTTGAAATAGCAATATTTTAACAGACGAAAACTTTCAAGGCTCATTTTTAACCAAATCCGTTCTCAAAATTGTCATCGAACACTGTTGTTACAAATAAAGTTTTATTGTTTTGCATAACAGTTTATCATTTATTAATCAAACAAAATCCCAAAAAGATTACGAATAGAATCGGACTCGTTTTTTCAAACGAAAAACAATCATTATTAAACAACAAAAATTTGAAGCAACGAATGCCCCTTATCCAAATTCGTTTCTTGACTATAATAGAATAGGAAGTTTTAAAAACCCCTTGGGAGCGCGGACGTTTTGTCTGCAATAACAGGTTTTAACGACTTTATTCGAAATGCGTTTATTGAAAAAGCTGATTTTTAGAACTCCGTTATATTATTTTCTAGATAGAAAATGATATTGTCGCCGAATTCCTTTTGAATTAAAGTTGTCAAAACAGAAACTTTATTCGGGACAATTTAGAAATCTAGTTGCTGAAAAAGTCAACAGGAGAAGCAAATGGCAAGTCGACTTTCGACAATCGAAGAAGCGGTTGAATCGATTAAACAGGGAAATATCATTATTGTAATGGATGACGAAGATCGCGAAAATGAGGGCGATTTTATTTGCGCGGCTCAATTTGCGACTCCGGAAAAAGTCAATTTTATGCTAAAAAATGGTCGAGGTCAGGTTTGTATGCCGCTTCTTCCAGAAACTTGCCGTCGTCTTAATTTGTCTCAAATGGTCAAAGACAATACAGCGCCGCTTCAAACAGCGTTTACTGTTCCTGTTGATCATATTTCCTGTCGAACAGGAATAACGGCTCAGGAAAAATCGACAACAATTCGAGCTATTGCCGATCCCAAAAGCAAAATGTCCGATTTCGTTCGCCCTGGGCATCTTTTTCCGCTTGAGGCCAAAGAAGGAGGCGTCTTGCGTCGAGCAGGCCATACGGAAGCGTCGATTGATCTCGTTCGATTGGCAGGGCTTGAACCTGCTGGCGTTCTCTGCGAAATCCTTGACGACACAGGAAATCGCGCCAATACAGAAACGCTGATTGCTATGGCCGAACAATTTGACCTGAAAATCATTACGGTCGCCGATTTGATTAAATATCGACGCATTCGCGAAAAAATTGTTGATCGAATTGCGGAAGCCGATCTGCCAACGAAATATGGACTCGGTCGAATTTATGCTTATTCAATTAAATATGAAGACGGTTGCCCGATTGCGATTGTTTATGGCGATCCAACTTCCGTCGAAGCCCCTTTGGTTCGATTGCATTCGTCCTGTTTTACAGGGGACCTGATCGGTTCTTTGCGTTGCGATTGCGGCGATCAACTTCATTTGGCGCTCGATATGATTCAAAAAGAAGGACAAGGCGTTCTCGTTTATCTTCCGCAAGAAGGACGCGGCATTGGTCTGGCAGAAAAAATCAAAGCTTATGCGCTTCAAGATAATGGTCTGGATACAGTCGAAGCCAACTTGGCGCTCGGTCACGGAGTTGACCTGCGAGATTACGGAGTCGGAATTCAAATTTTAAAGGATTTGGATCTTCATAAAATTCGTTTAATGACCAATAATTCCAAAAAAACGGACGCATTCATTTATGGCGGTTTCGATCTTGAAGTTGTTGCTCAGGTTCCCATTGTTTGCGAAATTAATGAATATAATCGACATTATCTTGAAACGAAACGCGATAAAATGGGTCATAAACTTCCCTGATCGAAAAAAATCCTATTCTTTCCGAACAAAGATTGTAAACTCTGTCGAATGGCCCCCCTTTCAAAACGACAAAGTTTGAACCTTATCGATTTAACTTGATGACTTTGCCCGCTTAATCCCGGCTGAATGTTGTCAAGTTATTAAAAAATCAAAGGATTTCAACCAAAAGGAAGTTCTAACCCCCTTAGAAGCGAGAATGTCCCGTCCGCCAAAACTTGTTTTAACGACTTTAGCCGAAATGCGTTTGTTGAAAAATCCGGGTTTTTAGAACTTCCTCAAATTGAATTGACAGCAAAATTTCAGCAATTTGACCGATTTTGTTTTGTTCAAAAGAAAACGAGTCGCTCCCAAACGGATTAGCGCCCATTCATCAACGTTTTTCAACCAAAAAGAATCGGCTTTCAACGCCTGAATATTTATCGCAAGTTTCTAAAATATGGGATTGGAAAAAAATGACGATTTTGTTTCAAACAATCATTATTGCTTTTCTTGGATTTTGCTTGATGTTTTTAGCGCTCTTGTTGGAAAAGAACTACGGAAAAGCCAAAACCCGACGTTGCGCTTGCCAGGCGGCCAAAACGCTAATGAAAGAATTCGAAACTCGGAAACAAGCCGCTCGAAAAGCAGCAAAATACTCGCCTCATAAAGTTAATCCGCATGAACTTCCGATTGTCGAGGATCAATAAATGTCGCATTATCAATGGAAATATGAAAATGGAGTTTGGACTCTCGAACATATCGAATCGAAACAGCAGGAATTTCTATCGCCGCCCAAAACCAATAATCATTGGCAAAAGCCGCTCATTTTTTATATTTTAACCTGGCTTTCGACAACTTGGATCGGTTCGCTTATGTATGGAAACTCCGGGCAATTTTGGAGCGGCCTCTGGTTTTCAATCCCCTTAATGATCATTCTAACATTTCATGAATTGGGACACTATATTCAAACCCGACGTTATAAGGTTCCTTCAACGCTCCCCTTTTTCATTCCGGTTCCGCTTCCCCCTTTTGGAACAATGGGCGCGGTTATTCAAATGGATTCGAAAATTCCGAATCTCAGAGCTCTGTTTGATATTGGAATATCGGGTCCCCTGGCCGGGTTAATTCCAACCTTGATTTTTATGTTTATCGGAATTGGACTTTCGTCTCTCGCTGTTATTACGCCGATTGAAGGCGGGTTGGTTTTTGGAGAACCGCTTCTGTTTCGCTGGGTTTCAATGCTTTTTTTTGATCGTTCCATTCCGCAAACCGATCTTCTGCTGCATCCGATCGCAATGGCCGCTTGGACTGGTTTATTTATAACGTCCTTAAATCTTTTCCCCATTGGTCAACTTGACGGCGGTCACATTTTTTATGCTCTTTTAAAACGTCGCGCCGGACTTTGGTCAATGATCTTGTTTGGACTGATTTTATTAATGGTTATTTTCTTTGGACAATGGCAATGGTCGCTCATGTTGATTCTTGTTATGTTTTTTGGAATTGAACATCCGCCAACTTGCAACGACTTTGTCAAATTGGGACGTTTTCGGATCATTCTTGGATATCTGACTTTGGCTTTCGTTTTTATTGGCTTTACTCCGAATCCCATTTCGGAAACCAAACCGGATATTCAGCCCAAACCGGTTCGAAAAACGATTTATTCTTTGAATTACCAAGAAGAAAATCAACCGACGCCTATTTTTATAACATTCACAAAACAATAGTTTTTGCGGATGAGACGGCCGCGTTCCAAAGAGATTTTAGAACGTCCTTTTTATATAGTTGAACTTTGATTGAAATTTCTTATTAAAAAGAGAAAATATTATTTAAAAAAAGAGAAAAGGACTTGCCAGAACGATTTTCTCCTGTAAAATAATAAAATCGCTTGGAGGATACGCGAATTGGTTAGCAACCTGACTCGAAATCAGGCGCCGGCTTGCCGGTTGAGGGTTCGAGTCCCTTGTCCTCCGCCTCGTTTATGGATTCGTTTTGAACAAAACGGGGAAATAGACTCGATGCCCCTTTTGGTTTTGCCCTTTCACCAAAAGGGGTTTTTTCTTTCTTGCTGACCGAAATTTCGTCTTGCGAAAAGAGTTTCGACCAAAAGCCGTTTATTCTCAAACTAATAAGAAAATCGATCCGTTATATTTGTCTGCCCGACAACAAGAGCGAAAAAAAGGATTCAAAAGCAGCCGACCAGATCGAGAACGGCATAAAAACATTTGATCAGGTCTAACGAACAGTCTCGCTTTCGACATATCGAAAGATCGAATGCTTGGCTGGAATGTCAGGATCAAAATCCGTAAAATCGCTTCGATTATGACTTCCGCGAGTTTCTTGCCGTTCCAAGGCGCCTTCAATAATCATTCGCGAAACGGTCAGCATATTTTGAAGTTCCCAGGCTTCCGTCGAATGAAATTGATGAGAAAAAACATAACTTGACCATTGATCAATATTATTAAGAGCTTCCTTCAGACCGTTTTCGTCTCGGACAACGCCGACAAGCCGCCACATCATGCTTTTGAGCGAGTTACGAATATCCATTATATCAACTAAAATCGTATTAGCGACTTTGCTTTTCTGCGGCGATGATTCGCTATTATCGCAACCAATTGGAAATTTGCATTTTCGACAAGGTTCCAAAGCAGATTTCATCGGTTTGTTTTCGATCGGCAAGGCTCGATATTCATCGCTCATCTGAACGGCTATTTCGGAAGCCAGACGACCCGTCTGTTCGCCAAAAACAAGAGCTTCTAAAAGACTGTTTGAAGCCAGACGATTCGCCCCATGCAAACCGCAGCTCGAAACTTCTCCCGCTGCCCAAAGACCTTTAATCGTTGTTCGTCCAAAATGATCAATGAGAACGCCGCCCATTGAATAATGCGCGCCTGGTCGAACCGGAATTCGATCTTTTGCCAAATCGAGACCAAATTGAGCACAAACCGCTGCAATCCCCGGAAATCTTTTATAAATCCAGTCCGCATTCTTATGCGTCAGATCAAGATAAACATTTGGATGATTCGTTTTGATCATCTGTTTAACAATCGAACGACTGACAACGTCTCGCGGCGCCAATTCGCCCCGAGAATCATAATCGCTCATAAATCGATCGCCATTTTTGTCGATTAAATAAGCCCCTTCGCCTCGCATTGCTTCTGTAATCAAACTTCGACTTCCCCCTGCTATATAAAGAACAGTTGGATGAAATTGAACAAACTCCATATCGCGAATAACCGCGCCAGCCCGATAGGCCATGGCGACGCCATCGCCGCAGGCAACTTCCGGATTCGTTGTCTCCCGATAAAGTTGACCGATTCCGCCGCTCGCCAAAATCGTCTGTTTAGCCCAAATAAGTTCCGTTTCGTTCTCTTTATTCCAATGAACAACGGCGCCGCGACAAAACCCGTCTGCTGTCAAAAGATCCAAAACAAAAGTATCTTCCCAAATTCGAATATTGGGACGCAACTTCGCCTCATTAATGACTGCCCGCATTATTTCTTGACCCGTTGCGTCCCCTAATGCATGAATAATTCGAAATTGGGTATGGCCCCCTTCCCGTCCAAGCAAAAGACTGCCGTCTTCTTTTTTATCAAAAATTGTTCCGATTTCGATCAGTTTTTGAACCTCTTCGGTTCCGTGTCGAACAATATAATCGACCGTTTCTTTGTCGCAAAGTTCGCCGCCCGCGACAAGAGTATCGGCAACATGACTTTCAAATGTATCGGTTTTGAAATCCCAAACAGTTGCAATGCCGCCTTGGGCTTTAACGCTGTTCGAGTTTGAAAGTCCTGCTTTGCAAATAACCAAAACGCTTAACGAAGGATCGACAGCCAAAGCAGCTCGAAGTCCGGCCAAGCCGCCGCCAATAATCAAGATATCTGTAAAAAAATGCGGATGTTGCTTCGCATGAAACGGAACCAAATATCGCGGCGACGCAATTGACCTTTGACTGCTCATTTTTAATCTCCTTCAAAGAAAATGGAATCAATTTGAAAACAATTATTATAACTGATTCATTTTAAATAAAACAGGGCTTAAAACTTGCTTTTTGAATTTCTTGGCCTTTACGGTTGAGACAAATAACGCTTTTTCCGATATAATAGGAAATGAATGGAATTTTTATAGACATTCGATCCCAAAAATGGTTGAAATATAATTAAATAAGACAGGTTTTTTATGTCGACTTCCGCAATGCTGTCCAATTCGTCAAAACCAAATCGAGAAGATAATCCCGAATCGAAAGACCAGGTTTTTTCGCAAAATAACGACGATTGGATAAAATCGGATCAAATTCTTATTGAACGATTAAAGCGAACTCAACGCGAAGTTAAATGGGTTGATTTTCTTTCGACTCTGACTGCTCTTTTGACTCTTGGTTGCGTTCTTTTTTTAATTGGGATCATTTTCGATCATTGGGTTTTTTCGCAAGGTTTTTCAATCCGCGGACGAATTTTATATTTCGGCTTGATTTCGACGACATTATCAGCCTGTTTTATTTATCGAATTTATCCGATTTTTTGTTATCGAATTAATCCGCTCTATGCGGCAAAAGTTTTGGAAGAGAATCAGGAAGAGGTTAAAAACTCAATTATCAACTGGCTTTTGCTTCGCCGAGAATTAAAGAACAGAAAAGCAAATCATGTCCAGTCCTCTCTTCAGAAAACTGTTTTGAAGGGCGTTATTCAGCAAGCAACAAAAGAAATGGCAACTTTTCCCGATCAGATGACGGTTGATCATATGCCTTTGATTCGCTGGGGAATTGCCTTCGTTGTCGTTTTATTTTTCTTTTCCGGTTATTCCATTTTTTCTCCGAAAAATCCTTTTGTTTCCATTGCAAGACTCTCGTTTCCCGTCGCAAATATTAAAGCTCCGCTTTCTGTTCGCTTCCTTAAAATCGACCCAGGAAATGTTAAGGTTTTTCAAAATGAAAAAATAACGATTAAGGCCGAAATTTCTGGCGTTGGCAATCAACCCGTTTTTTTGAGTTATTCAACCCTTGACGGACGTTTTGTCAATCAAAAGATCGAAATTCCTTTAAAAGAAGGAAATTTGTTTGAAATGACCTTCCCTCTTTCGCCTGAAGGCTTGACTGAAAGTTTGAATTATCAAATTGTCGTCGGAAATCCTGGTCGTTCTGAGAGTCGATCTGAGACTTTTTTTCTCGAAGTTCGTCCCGCCATAACTTTTGAGGTTGAACGTCTGACTTTGAAATTTCCCGAATATTCTCAAATGAAAGACCAAATTCTATATCATTCAGGAGATATCAACGCTTTAGAAGGAACTGTTGTCGAAATCGTCGCTCGTTCGAATACTCCGCTTAAAAAAGCTCTTTTCGTTCCTGATCGACTCGACAAACTGGCAAAAGTCATGACAATCAACCCAAACGACCCAACCTGCGCAACCTATTCATTTTCTCTCGACTCTCAAAAAAAAATGGGAAATCAAACAGAAAAACAGCCTTCGACTTATGAACTTCGATGCGTTGACGATGAAGGAAATAAAAATCTGACCCCCAATGTTTATCAGATTATTATAATGAAAGATCAATCGCCGCAAATTTTTTGGGAAACGAAAACAAAAGACGATCTCTCGTTGCCGATCAACAAGCCGCTTCCCTTGAAAATTCGCGCCAATGATCCCGATTTTGGTTTAAGTTCAATAAGTTTACGCTTGGCTCTTCGGGAAAAACAAGGCGATAATGGGCGTTCTTTGCGCGTTATTTCCCCCCAAAATTCAAATATTGAGCTATTCAATTTTGCTTCTTTTTCCGGTTCTTTGGATAATTTGACGCAAACGTCTCAAAATAATCTCGCGCAAGAAAAAATGGTCAATTTATCAACGGGCATTGACCAACAAAGCAAAACGAAATTTCAAGACGGCGAATGTTTCGTTGAATATGAACTCGTTCCAGAAAAATTGGGGTTACAAGTTGGCGATGAAGTTGAATATTGGGCAGAAGCGTTTGACAATCGAAAACCAGAATCAAATTTCGGAACGACGGAAAAACGAACTTTACTCGTTGTTGAAAAGTCAAATTCTCCGGATAACCAGAACGAAGAAGCCAAGGGAAACGATTCCGACGAAAATGGAAATCAAAATGACTCTTCAGAAAATCAGGACAAATCGAATAATAATCAACAATCAACCGAGCAATCGGACAGTTCAGATGATTCGCAAAATCAATCAGAAAAGAACTCTCAAAATAAAGAGAACTCTCAAAATGTTGAACAAAACGAAAATGAGTCTGAGGCCAATAATTCTTCAGGCGATCAGAAAGACAACGATAACAATCAAAATGATTCTCAGAAAAATCAAAAAAATGATAACAATCAACAAAATCAAAAAAACAAACAAAACCAGGAAAATAATCAGAATTTAAAAGAACAACAAAAAAATCAACCGTCTTCCGAAGATCAGCAATCAAATGAAGGGCAAGGCAATTCGGATGATAATGACGGCGAGAATCAAAATTCCGACAAAAATCAGCAAACGAATTCTGAAAACAGACAATCAAGCCCCAATACAGAACAAGATTCATCCAATAATAACTCCGGTTCTGGCAGAGAAAATAATAACAATAATAATCCAAACGATTCAACCGACATTGTTGATAATTCCAACCAGAACAACAATTCAACGGACTCGAATAATTCAACTGATGATCCCGGCAATAATCAAAAAGAAAGCCCAAATGATTCCCCTTCAAAATCCGGAAAAGCTTCCGATCTGCCGATTGACCCTGAAGCTAACCCGGGCGAAGCTTTTGAAAGAATTTTGGATCAAATGAAAAAAACGGAAAATCAGTCAAAACAGAATTCTCAAAGCAAGCCCTCCTCAATGAACAATCCAATTGAGGATCAAGAAGACGCTTCCAATGAAAATTCCAAATCTGATTCTCCAGACGAAGAGTCTGATCCCAATAACCAAGCCCCCAAAAATCAGCCGTCGAATCCACAAAACATTGACCCTTCAAATGAAAAGCAGCCTTCTCAATCTGGAAATTTGCCGGCGTTTTCAGGAAACGAACCATTAAAATCAGACGCTGAACGAATTCGAGCAAATTCGGTTGATCTGTTGGATCCGGGTCTTAAACGTCAACAGGGCGAGATTGATCCCCGGACAAATACTTTTATGACAACAAACGCAACCCCTCAGGATCAACTCGCAGCTCAACCGGTTGACCCCAACTCGAATATCGTTGACGATCCCGACCAAATGATTGAACCGCTTCCTGCAGACAAAAATAAAACGCCAAATTCCAATAAGACCTCAGAACATTTGAACAATTCCGCAAACAACTCAAATGTTGATCCAAATCAAGCAAATATCGTTACAAAAGACGACCTAAAAAACAATAATAAACAAAATGACCGCGAAACCTCAAATGCCAGCGATTCTTTCGACAATATTAATCTGGATTCCATTCCGGATAATGCCGCTTTAGGATCAGGAAAGGCGGGGGATCATTCCCCGATTCATTTGCCTCTGAGTCAAGACGATTCGGGTCATCCCGCCGGCGAAACGGGAACAAATTCTTCTGAACAACCCAATAATCGTCCCGAATTTAACAATGACGACTCCGATTTCAATCAACCCAACAAAGGCAATCCCAATTCTTCAAAACGAGGAACAGGCGGATATGGAACTGATCGGGATGTTGTTGAGGAAAAAATTCCTTTTCAGGCAGACTCGCCCCATTTATTGTTTACAGAAAAGGCAACCAGTTTGGCTTTGCAATATCTTGAAGATCAACTCAAAAATGGGCCGGATCAGGAATTGCTTAATGAATTGGGTTGGGATCAAAATCAACTTCAAGCATTTTTGAATAAATGGCAGGAAATGAAGAAAAATGCGCAAAAATTCGGCGAAAATTCTCAAGAACGTCAATATTATCTGGAATCGCTTCGAGATTTAGGTCTTCGGGACTCAAGATCCAACGATTCGATTTTGAATGACAGTCATTCAAACGAATTTCGTGACCCGACAACAAGCCAACAAATGATTCGATCCAAACCGCCTGCTTCTTTCGAAGAAAGGTTTCGCGCCTATCATCAAGGAATTTCGACAAAAAAATGAATTTCAATTATTATTATTGCTTTTTTCCAAAAAAATCGATATTAACCTCTCGAAATGAATTGCATTTCTGATTAAAATAAAAACATCAATATGAAAACGTTAAAAAAGCCCCTTGAAACTTCTTTTTCAAGCAAGACTTTTATTTGATACTCAGGATCATTAGAAAAGCCTGAGGTTTTTGCGTTCAGAAAACCGACAATGACAAGCGGATTCTTAAACTTTCGCCCATTCCGGTTTCGGAATAATGAGAAATAACTCATAATAAAAGAAAGAATTCCTATGCGACAAATGACACAAATTTTAATGACAATGTTTCTGACGATTTCCTTATTCTCAACAGTTTCAGCTGCTGACTGGAATCAATGGAAAGGGCCGAACCGCGACGGAAAATCAACCGAAACAGGTTTGAATACAGATTGGTCGAAACAACTTCCCAAATTGCTTTGGACCGCAGAAGGATTGGGAAATGGGTTTTCGAATCTTTCCTTTTTCAACGACAAAATGTTTACAATGGGCGATTTTAACGAAAAAACTTATATAATCGCCCTGAATCGCGAGGACGCAAAACTCCTTTGGAAAACTGAAATCGGCATTGGCGGAATGCCTGGCGGATATGGCATTGGCCCAAAATGTACTCCGACAACCGATGGAAATTATGTTTATGCATTGAGTCAAAATGGCGTTATTGCTTGCGTTGACTTTGAAACGGGCAAATTGATTTGGAAGAAAGATTTCATCAAGGATTTTAACGGAAAAATGATGAGTCAATGGGGATTTGCCGAATCCCCGCTTCTTGATGACGATTGGATCATTTGTTGTCCCGGAAGCGAACAAAATGGAACAATGTTTGCTTTAGATAAAAAAACGGGCAACGTCGTTTGGAAAACAAAAGAATTGACCAATCCTGCCTCCTATGCTTCTGTTTCCGTTATCAATATTGACGGAGTTCGTCAATATCTTATTATAACCGATAAAATTCTGGCTGGCATTAATTGTCAAGACGGTTCTCTTTTATGGAAAGTTGATTTTCCTGGAAGAGTTGCTGTTTGTACGGATCCGGTTTATGATGATCATATTGTCTTTGTGACTTGCGCTTATGGCGTTGGATCTTATGCTTATTCGATTAAGAAACAAGGAAATCAATTTGTCGCAAAAGAAATTTATAACGTTCGAGAAGTTGATAACAAGCATCACGGATTGATTTTGGACAACGGATTCATTTATTCAACAACCGACAAAGGCGCATTAAGTTGCGTTGAAATGAAAAATGGCAAAATGAAATGGCAAAATCGGCGCCTTCGAGCTGTTTCCGATTTGGCTTTTGCTGACGGCCATTTAATCTTGCGAACGGAAAAAAGCGGCGAACTGATTTTGGTTGAAGCCAATCCGGAAAAATATGTCGAAAAAGGCCGTTTTCAACAACCAGATCGAACGGATCAGAATGCCTGGACTTATCCCTTGATTCTTGATGGCAAGCTCTTCATTCGAGATCAGGATAAACTGTTTTGTTATGATCTGTCGAAGTAATCTTGAGACTTGGGAATAATTTGTATTCTTCATTATTGAACTTTCCAAAATCTCAATTTGATCGCTCAGGCCTGTTGCCCCTTAATCCGTTTTATTTTGATAAGCCCGGCAACAACGGGCAAATGCGAAGGACGCAAGAGCAAAGCCTGACGACCATATTGAATTCGATTTAATTCAAATTTATCAGGGCTTATTTCCTTTCGTTTATTGATATCTGAGACTTGAAAAATATTCTTTATGGTTGAATCTTCATTTCCGCATTCGCCGATGATTGACGATAAACTTTCCGCTCAAACGATTGGGGATTATAAGATCGTTCGATTGATTGGCTGCGGAGCAATGGCCCAAGTTTATTTGGCCATACAAAAATCGTTAAATCGTTCTGTTGCGTTAAAAATCCTTCGCAAAGAACTGGCCAGCGATCAGACTTATATTCGACGTTTTATTCAAGAAGCGCAAGCGGCAGCTCAACTGGAACATCATAATATTGTTCGCATTTATGACGTTGGCGTTTTCGAATACAACGGCGATTCGTTGCATTATATTGCTCAAGAATTTATTGCCGGAATGAATCTTCAACATTATTTAAAGCGTTGCGGTTCTTTATCGATTTCTCAATCTCTTTTAATCTTGCTTCAAATCAGTTCGGCGCTGGAACAAGCGGCTCAATTGGGAATTGTTCATCGAGACATTAAGCCGGAAAATATTTTATTGAGCGAAACGGGAACAATTAAAGTTGCTGATTTTGGACTCGCTTATTGTCAGTCATTTTCCAATGCTGCTTCTTTATCTCTAACTCAAATTGGAGTAACCTTGGGAACGCCGCTTTATATGAGTCCGGAACAGGCAGAAGGGAAAAACCTTGATTTTCGAAGCGATATTTATTCTCTTGGAATAACAGGATTTCAAATGTTGACCGGGAAACCCCCTTTTTCCGGCGAAACGCCGCTTTCCGTTGTTCTTCAACATTTAAACAATGACCCGCCCTTTGTTCAATCATTGCGAAAAGATATTCCCGATCAATTGGCGGCAATCATTCAAAAAATGATTGCCAAAAAACCTGACTCGCGCTTTGCGTCGTTTAAGGAATTGATTGTTGCTCTAAAAACAGCTCGATTGAGTTATTTGCAATCGGTTTCGCCCAATAATGACATTGTTCTTTTGAACGAAATAAACGAAATTGATCAAAATAATGACGTCTTTTTTGATAATGACAACGACAACAATCTGTTTCAAAAATCATTGGTTTTAGCGAACTTAACCCAACAGATTCAAACAAACTTAACTCAACTTCAAACGGTTCAGCAAAATGAATTATTTTCGTTAAAATTGTTAATGAAACATAAAAAAACGGTTTGGGGATTATTTGCTTTTCTTTTTATTATTTCATTGTTTATTTCTTTTTGGGGGAGACAGAAAACTTCTTTTGTTGAGCCGCCTTTATCCCAATCGATTCAACGTTTTCCAACTGTTGAAGAACAATGGGTTTTTGCAACGCAACTTGGGACAATTGACGCTTGGAAAAGCGTTATCGAATATTATCCCGACGCTGAATACTGGAAGAGAAGAGCTCAACAACAACTTGCTCGAGTTTATGTGATCGAAAATGATGTTGCAGAAGCTCAATCCATTTTCGAGGAATTTGCGAATATGTCGCCGGAAAATCGTCCTTTTTATTATTTTGGTCAGGTCGGAATGGCTTGGATACAGGTTCAAACAGGAAAAACCGATGCTGCGGCGGCGCTTCTTTCCGATTTAAGAACGCAATCTTCAGTTCCGTTTGATCGTTTGACGGAAGACCTTTTTTCCAAAACGCAGGAATTGATTCGTAATCGACATAAATCGTCGGGCTTAAGTTCTCAATAATTTGCTCATTATTGTAATCTTCGAAAAAAATCAAATCTTTTGATTCAAGCCTGCTTTCTATTTGGGCTTCGATTGCTCAAAAAAGCAAAGATCAAGCCCGATAAAAACGATTGGCAAGAAATGTTTCGCAAACGAAAATACAAACAAGCAAGATAATTAAGAAGGGAAAAAGGTCGCGACCTTTTTGAGCATTGGAACGTTCAATATCAATTTTTTCGGCTTGATCCAGCCAGATCGGTTTGTTTTCTGTCCAAAATTCGTCAACCTCTTCTCGCGATTTTTGATCCAGATTAAATTCGGAAGATCGATAATTGACGGAAAAACCGCTTTGAAAAACTTCGTTTAACCCTTTGGCGTCATCGGCATTGGAATCTGTTGATTCAAGTTGATAAAGACCGATTTGTTTGGTTCCGGAAAAACTAACCTGACGATTTTCGATATCCGTCGGCAATTGAACGTTTGTTTGATCGGGCAGAATCAATTGACAGGTTGACGGAAAGTTGTTGATATTCTGACGAAGAATAGCAATTTCATTCGGAAAATAATTAAAAATCGTTCCGCCGCCAGAAATGAGATTTCGAGCAATTCCGTCGATTAAGACAAGAAAAACCCAGGAAGAATCGCCGATTGGCAGAAGATTCCAGGGAGAATTATCCGTTGAATCGGAAACCGGAGTCGTCAAAACAATAACAGAACCGCGTCCGAACGGATGAGAAATAAGAGCTGGCCGGCCGTCATTATAATCAGCAATAATTGTTGACGTTTCCGATAAATCTTTGATAAACCAATATTTGTAAATCGGAATGGAATCCCAGGGAATGCGGTTCTCATCGGAAAACAACCGAAAAGAGAGAAGAATCGGGTTATTGTAATGTTCGGGATGAATATAAAGTTTTTCGTTGGCAAGGCGAACCTGAGTCGTCAATTTTCCTCCGAGAAGCGAAATCATTTCCGGCGTTTGAAATGCGGAAATGGGTTGAGCATTTCGTCCCATAAAAAAACCGATTCCGCCGCCAGAAAATGCAAAATCCGATAATTTATGAACCGTCTGCTCGGAAAAGGGATTGGGATCAAGCAGAAAAATGGCCTGATAATTTTTAAGTTGACTTAGCGACAATTGTTCAAATTCCTCGAAAGAAATGCTTTCGACGTTAAAGGGAGACTGACCCGTCTTTGTTAATTCGGCGGGAGCCAAAGCTTCTTTGACGAAAATCGAACTTTTTTCAACGGGAAACGGAGAAACCGTTAATATTTTCCAGCCATTATGGACGCTGATTGTAAACCAACGAATATTGTCCAACTCAAGAGCGTCGCCGTTGACCAAACGGACAAAACCTTGATAAATGCCTGATTTAAGTCCGGACAAAAAAAAGATTGATTTCTGTTTTGACTTTCCTTCAGGAAAAGATAAAGGTTTGGCGGCTATTTTCTGAAACGTTCCATTTTGAATGGCTATTGATAATGATTTCTGATCTGATGAATCAAAGGACGCAAAGTTTGGTTCGTCGCTTATTGCTTGATCAGATGAAGCTAAGTCAGAAGAACGGTTCGCGTTTGAAGAAACGGAACGGTTTGAATCGTCTGAATTTTGACTTTGTCCCGAATCCGATTGAGCAAGATCGACAAAATGAGGATTCTTTAAATAAAGTTCCGCGATTGTATTGATTGCAGAGCCCTCATGAAAAAACCCGACATCCATTCGAAGCGTCTGACCGGCGGAGATCGTTTCTGCAAATAATCCCAAATCCAGGATTGTTGTATTTTGAGTATTTTCCTTGCCAAAATCAACCAAATAAAACTCAATGGGGGATTGTTCTGACAACGTCGTTTTTTCGAGTTCCTGTTGAAATCTTTTTTTTATCGAATTTGTCCAACTAACATCGGATCGATCAGTTAAAATAAACATTTCGCGCCGAGTTAACGTTGAAGTTTGCAAAAGTTGAACCGCTTCCAAGACGGATTCCAAAATGGAACGCCCTTGAGCGACAGGGGTCATTTGATTGATTTTTTCTTTTGCCGCGAGAAAATCGATTTGAAATGAATCAAGTTCCGAAGTTGAGTTTAAAATCGCAATTTGACTGTCTCTTGGCAATTGAGACAAAATGCGTAAAGAATATTCTTTGGCTTCTTCCAAACGCGTTTTATTATTGATTCGATAATCCATTCGAACAGAATTGTCGAAAACAATGACAGCAGCAATTGGCGCATTTTGTGATCCCAAACTTTGAATCGTTTGTCCTAAAACGGATTGAATGGGACGATTGTCCGTCTGTTTCAACGAAGGACGCGATAAAGCTAAACCAAGCAAAACAACGATCAGTATTCGAAATGTCATTAAAAGAAAATGCTTAAAATTTAAATGACGTTGATTTGTTTCAAATTTTTGGCGAACAAAACGAATGGCAGGAAAATCAAATTTTTTGGGCTTGCCTCGCATAAAAAAATGAAATGCCAACGGAATCAATGCGGAAACCAGACCGCCAATCAACAAAGAGAACGTTATAAATGTCATTGTAAAAAGAACTTCATTCTGTATTGATATTTAATATAAGGAAGTTCTAAAAACCCGCAGGGTTCGCAGACGTCTCGTCTGCAGAAACTGGTTTTCGTGACGTTTTCCGAATGGAGTTTATTGCAAAAAACAGTTTTTTAGAACTTCTTATTAGCGATTTTTAATATTATTCGTATCCATTATCCATTAACGTTAATACAAAAACCGTTATCGGCAAGCGATGCGCTTGGCCCTTTGTTAGCGTCTCGCCGTTGCCAAACAGACAGAGATCGTCGTTGCCAAATCGACAGAGACAAAACATCGAGCTTTTCAACAGGCTTGACCCCATAAGTCAGAAACGTTAATCTTGATTAAATTGTTTTTTCTGCAGTTTTCCGTTCTATGATGAAAGGAAGAACAAGGAATTGCCAAGTTGGATAATCTTGATAAAATAATGGGGAGTCCTCAAAAAAAGTTTATATCAAAATTGATTTGGGCAACAGACTGCGTCATTTCGTAATGCATTCGTCGTTGCCGGGTTGACGCCTCAACAAATGAGGGTTTTCAATAGACTTGAATATCTTTCCAATTCTTCTGGTTTCTCCCTTTTATATTTTATCGCATTGCCGACATTAGTCGATAAGGGGGAGACTTTTGAATTAAAGTATTTGACGTCTTTCAACTCAATAATCTTGACTTTCCTTAAAACCGATATATACAGCAACCAGTCTGGATGCCAGTTTTGTATTTTGATTCCATAATCCGTCTTTCGATCCCGACAATCCGTTTTTTTAAGAGAGTTGAGTTGAATCTAATTTTGTCTAAAACGATCACAATATCGACACACAAACACAATATCATAACATAAATTTGTAACTATTTACATATAAATAAAATAATGACAAAATCAATCTTTTCTTCAAAAGTTAAAAAAATATTCAATCTCCTGGAAACAGCGGGAGCGACCGAAATCTTTGCTGTTGGGGGGTTTGTTCGCGATCAAATTTTAAAAATCCCCAATAAAGATATGGATATCGAAGTTTATGGGCTCAGTTATTCCGAAATAGTTCAAGCCCTTTCGTCTTGTTTTCGAGTTGATCTGGTTGGACAATGTTTCGGGGTTTTAAAAATCGACAATGAAATCGACATAAGTCTTCCTCGCAAGGAATCCAAGTCTGGACGAGGGCATAAAGGATTTGATGTTCATTCTGATCCCTCTCTTTCCCTTGAAGAAGCTTTTGCTCGACGCGATTTTACAATCAATGCCATTGGAATGCGTCGCGACGGTTCGTTTTATGATCCCTTTGACGGAATGGGCGATCTTCGCCGAGGAGTTCTTCGGGCAACCAGCAAAGCTTTTAAAGATGATCCGCTGCGAGTTCTTCGAGGCATACAGTTTTGCGCCCGTTTCGGATTTGATATGGACTCTCAAACTATTTTGTATTGCCGCGAACTTTTTCCAGAGTTTCCAACTTTGTCTGAAGAAAGAATTTATGAAGAATGGGTTAAATGGGCTATTAAAGGAAAATGGATGCAAAAGAGCCTTTATTTGCTTCGGGAAACCGGTTGGATCAAGGCGTTTCCTGAATTGGACGCTTTGATTGATTGTCCTCAAAATCCTTGTTGGCATCCCGAAGGAGACGTCTTTGTTCATACGAGTCTGGTCTGCGAGGAATTGGCTCATATTCTTCGGGAACAATTTTCGGAACTTTCAGAAGAAGATCGAACTGTTTTAATGTTTGCTGCTTTGGGACATGACTTTGGAAAAGCCGTTACAACGCATAAAGATGAGCAGGGAATCATTCGTTCATTAGGGCATGCCGAAGCTGGCGTTCCGCTCATTCGGCAGTTTTTGGAACGAATGAAAACGCCGCATCGAATCGTTGCCAAAGTTCTTCCGTTAGTTCGGGAACATATGTCGCTCATGAATTTGAAAGAAACGGGAAGACCGTCGCCCAAAATGGTTCGACGTTTAGCTTGTCGTCTTGAGCCTGCCAATATTAAATTATGGACTCTCTTATGTCAAAGCGACGCGCGAGGTTGCTTTGCTCCGGAACGGCATTATCAACAAGATTCGAGTCCTTTTGATCAATCAGATTTGAAAAGGCCGAAACAACCAGAGTCATTGAAAACTCAATCGGAAGATATTTTAACGGCAAAACGACAAAAGATAAATAAAAGGAAAATTCGTTTTCGTGCCGATTTATGGTTCGAACTTGCTCAGGAACTTGAAGTTGCGGAAAGCCAACCGCAACCATTGATTCGCGGACGAGATTTGATTCAATTGGGCGTTCGACCTGGTCCTGAAATGGGACAAATGCTTCAAAAAATTTTCGATGCCCAGCTTGACGGGCTCATTTCAACATTTGAGGAAGGAATTCAATTTTTCCAAAATCAATGGCAAAACCGTTTTCCAACCTGAATCTCATAGGTTTGAATTATTTTTTAGATCGTTATGACAAATCAGTCGAACTTTTTTGCAACTCAAACAACAAACGTTTTAATTAAGGCAAAGATCATCGTCATTTGCGATCTTTGGAATGACTCGAAATCAGGGTTTCCCAAGCCGTTTTGAGAGCCGAACAAGCAAAGACAAGCGGATAGGCTTTCTCGAAATACCAAAGTTTCGCAAAATAAAAACCGATGGGCGACGGTTCTTTAAATTCTTCTGTTTCAATCATTTGACAAAGGGAGTTCAATCCTTTTTGACAGGCAGAGAGCATTGTTTGATAATCAACGGAAGAAAACGAACAATCGCTGCGTTTTTTTTCATAAATCGTTAGAAATGGTATCATTCCGTCAAGCATAACAGCCGTTTCTTCAAGGGAAGAACGCGGAAAAATGTTGTCTTTTTCCGCTTGAGGCTGATTTATGGTTTTGGTTGACGACTTTTGAAGAAATTCCGATTTGGAACGTTTTCCCCAGCCGCCGTCAGAATTTTGATGTTGAATCCCCCACAAAATTCCTTTTTCTGCCGATTGTAACAGTTTGCTTTCTAATGACTTATGAATATCAAATCTTTTAAAAACCTGGTCAACAACAGTCCGGTTTTTCCGTCGATTGGAACGTCTGTTTTCCTTAACAAAAGACTCTGAAACAGGTTGCGAATAAGAAAACGTTTGAAAAGTCGCCAATGCATTGAGAACTTTTCCCGTTCCGTAATACGGATTGAGGTCATCCGTTTCATTTTGATTACCGAACCAAAGCGGCAACCAATAGCCTTCGGAATGTTGATGTCGAATAATATAGTTCAAACCATGAACAACAGATTTATTGAGATTCGTTATGAGAGAACGAATTTTAACGCTGTCCTCGAAAAAATTGACATTGTCGGTCAGTTTGTTTGAAGAAAAATCGTTATTGGGACAACTCTTTTTAAATGATTTTTCCTCAAACGTTTCGAACAGGGAAGACTTCTGATTGTCGTCCCTGTTCAATTCATTTTCTTGTTGATTTATGAAACATGATTTAATATCCGGATTTATTCTTTCGCTTTTCTTTTCCCATAAAATCTCTTTTTGTAATAACGAAAAGCAGGTTACAAAAGCTCTTATGGAATGGGCTGTCAGATCGACGCTGCTTTGATCGAAAGGCAATGTTCCCCAACCGCGACAAAAAGTCGGAAAGCCGCCGTCTCGATTTTGAATCTTCAACAACCATTGAACCCCATTGAGGATTGCCTTGATGATTTTTGCCTTATCTTCTTTATCGGCAAAAGGATATAACTTTGATAAAGCCAAAATAGCGCCAGGCGTATCGTCGGCATCGGGAACGCCTCCGGAAAGATCGGTCCAAGCCCAGCCTCCCGGCGCCGACGCTGTAAACGGATGTCGCTTTTGATGTTGACAATTCAAAAGCCAATTTAAAAGCGAAGAATCGGTTAGAATTGTTCGTTCGTTTGACGAAAATGTCGAATTTTCAAAAGAATCGGAAAGATTGTTCCATTCCTTTTTTGTAAAGGAATCAAATTGACAGCAAGACAGCTCATTCGATTTTGCTGGAGGTTCATTATGATTTAAGGAAACGCGATCCGATGTTTCCAACGACGACAAATTGGTCGTTTCCGCTTTATAATGCAGAGAATCCGATGATCCTCTGTTGAAGGTTGAAGAAGGCGAGCGAATCGCGTTGATTGAAAGCGTTGTTATCCAAGTTGCCAGATTTGTGTCGATTGGAAAGGAACCGTCTTCGTAAATGGAGTCAAGAAGAAAATTCAGCGCGTTTTTAACAACGGAATGATTGATAAGTCCGCAGGAAATCAGACTCATCATAACAAAAGCGGTCAACGGCGAAGCTTCAAGAAACCCTCCGCTTATTGGCTGCATTGATTGGAGTTTGATTAATGTCGGTTTGATGGCTTTGCTGCGAATAAATCGCAATAACGGATTTTTTCCAGGATTATGAAAAAAACGAACTTGTCCAATCGCAACAAGAGCCGGAATTGCGTAACTGACAACAGGAAGTTGCAAAAAACGAAAAAAAGAATGGGGAAAAGCGGCCAGTTCGAAAGGAAGAGGGGCAACTTCGTTCCAGGAAACAATTTCGGCAATGGCTGCATTAGTTAAAATGGGAACAACAAAAGTTTTGTCCTTGCCATAACGTTGGCGAATTCCTTCGATTCCGCCTTGAGATTCCAAATAAGCGTCGATTTTTGAAAAATCTGGCATTAATTTTTCGTTTTGAAAAATTGCGGTCATTTTCTGTTTTAAAGATTCAGCTATAAGGTCTTTTTCTTGATGAATCGCTTTTTGAAATAACGTTAAGGCTGATTTGACAAGCATTGTTGTTGATGAGTTGGAAAAACTTCTTGTTGTATCGCCCCAGCCCCCGTCCTTATTTTGATGCGCAATAATCCAGGCAACGCTTTTCGTCAACATTTTAAGAAGCTCTTGTTTTCGAATGTCGGATAACGGCGGGTCAAGTTCGTTTGAATGAATCAGATAAACGGAAAAAGCGCTGACCGTAACGGCCGTCGAAAGAGCGGACGCCGACAATTCCCCTGTCCAAAAAATCTTGCGTGATTTAACCAAATTATCCAATAAAAAATGATAATTCTTTTGGATTCTGCGATTCAACTCTTGAGTCATTTTATTTTTTGATTGTTGAATTTTGAAACAAACTTATATTGTTCCTTGATTTATGGAATAACCTTAATTGTTAGGAAGTTCTCAAAACCTACAGGGAACGCGGTCGTTTCGTCCGCCGGAACTTGTTTTTGCGACGTCTTCGGAATCGAGTTTGTTGAAAAAACGAGGTTTTTAGAACTTCCTTGTTCTTTTTTGATATTTTTTGAATTGTTTGGTCAACAATCAAACCAATTGAGAATCCGGAATCATTGCGCTTTTGGCTGGCCAGACAACGACAAACAGCTTATTAAAGGCAAAGTTGTCGTCCATTCCAACTTCAATATGATCAATAAAAGGCAACCGACTATACAATTCATCTTTTTCCTGTATTCTCTGCAACTTGACGCTCAGTCGGAAAAAACAATAGCTTTTGATTGACTGTTGAAAGATAACTCAATTTTTGGCAAAAAATATTGAGAAAACGATCAGAGAAAAAGAATTTCTCTTGCTGTCTTTCTCGAAATGATTATACTTAATTTCAGGAATTTGTTAAGTCTTTCTGATTCTTTTGAATCGCAAAAGAAAAGGCCGGATTCCTGATTTTGTAAAGCGTTACAACATTGACTATATTGTAACCATTATGTTATAATGACAAGAATCTGCGCTTCATAACAGTTTTCCCGCCGATTTGACTCCGTTAAACAAGATCAAAAAATAAAACCGGATTATGAAGCAACTTCCTGACAACTTGACTAAAACGCTTTTGGGATATTCTTTAATCAAAAACATTTATAAATTAACGTTATGAATATTATTAAATCTTGTCTTAATAACCCTGTCAAGGTTTTGGTTGGGATTTTATTGACCGTCTTATTTGGAACGATTTCATTAAAAACAATTCCGATTCAATTAACGCCGGACGTTGAACGTCCTCTTATAACAGTTCGAACAACCTGGACGGGTCGAAGTCCTGAAGAAATCGAAAAAACAATTGTTTTGGAGCAAGAAAAAAAGCTCAAAACGTTGCAGGGACTTTATCAAATGCAATCGACCTCTTCGCTTGGTTCCGCTTGGATTCGACTTGAGTTTGACGTCGGTTATGATATAACTCGAGCTGTTCTGGACACAACAAATCGACTTGACGAAGTTCCCGATTATCCGGACGATGTTGATCGTCCAATCGTTCGAGCGGCAAGCGCTGAATCTGATGAAGCGATTGCTTACGGATTAATTCAACCGCTATCGCCTGGTCCTGGTTTTGAAATTGCCGAATTTTATGATTATGCGGATCGTTATATCAAACCGGCTTTGGAGCGTATTGAAGGCGTTGCTCAAATCGAAATAATGGGCGGACGAGAGCATGAAGTTCAAGTCCGTTTTGATCCGAACATTCTTGCTCAAGCGGGAATCAAAGTCAGCGAATTGGCAACGGCGCTTCGCGCCGATAATGTCAATGAATCCGCAGGCGATATTGCCAATGGCCGTCAGGATATCCGATTCCGCGTAATGGGACGTTTCAGCGAATTGGAACCGATTCGTAATACAATCATTAAATTCGACGACGGAACCCCTATTTATGTGAAAGATATTGCAGAAGTTTCCCTGATGTTGAAGAAACGAACCTTCGGCGATTTCAGTAAAGGAGAATCGTCGATGACGCTTATGGTTCAACGGGAAGCTGGCGCAAACGTCCTTGACGTTTTAACAAAAGTCAAGGCGCAACTCGAAAAACTTCAAGAGCCCGGCGGACTCTTTCGCGGATATAAAAATGACATATATCAAATTCGAGCCCGATTGATTTATGACGATTCAACTTATATTAATCAGGCAATTGGACTTGTTTTGCAAAATATGTATTCAGGCGGTTTTTTGGCAATCGTTATTCTTCTTCTCTTTCTGCGAAGCTTTCGACCGACTTTGATTATTGCGGTTTCAATTCCAATTTCTGTTGTTGCAACTTTTATCGTTATGGTCTTGACGGGCAGAACGCTCAACGTCATTTCTTTAGCGGGTTTAACTTTCGCAATTGGAATGGTTGTCGATAATTCGATTGTTGTTCTGGAAAATATTGATCGCCATATTCAAATGGGCAAATCGCGTTTGACCGCAGCTTATGAAGGAACTCTCGAAGTTTGGGGGGCCATTCTTTCCTCAACTTTAACAACGATTGCTGTCTTTGCGCCGGTTTTGACCATTAAAGAAGAATCGGGACAGCTTTTTTATGACATTGCTTTAGCTATTTGTGCCGCCGTTATGATTTCATTAATCGTTTCGGTAACCGTTGTTCCTGTTGCCTGTTCAAGATTAATGCGCGATTCGTCTCGAAAAACAACCCCGATCGTTCGTTTTTCAAAATCGTTATTTGGATTAGCTCCCTTTTTCAATATGTTGGGAAACCTTTTCGCCAATTTCATCTATTTCCTGACGCAACGATCTTTTTCCGGAATCTGGACGCGATTGACTCTCTTTTTAATCATTATAATAGGGGCATTTCTTTTAAGTATCGAAATGATGCCGCCGGCAAGCTATTTACCCAACGGAAATAAAAATGGGATTATCGGATTTATGACGGTTCCGCCGGGTTATTCCGTTAAACAAAATGTCCTGATTGGACGTCGTTTGGATGAAAAACTTCGTCCGTTTTATGAAGCCAAAACAACCGAAGAAGTTAAAGCGATTACAGATAAAGATCCCGTTTATGATATGCGAACCGGTAAATTGGTTGAAAATATCCCTCCCATTCGGGACTGTTTTATCGTTTTGAGTCCCGCGAGAACTTTTTTGCTTTGTACAAGCGCCGAAGATCAAAATGTTCGCCCTCTTGCGGCTCTTATCAGCAAGATTCTCAACTCCATTCCTGAATCTCAGGGAATGGGAAGCCAACAAGGAATCTTCGGTCGAATGGCCGGCGGCAATACGGTCTCTTTTGAAGTTGTTTGTGACGATTTGGTTGAACTTCGAGAAAGTTCCGACTTTTTGTGTCAAGAGTTACGAAAAAAGTATTCGTCTGCAGGAGTTCGAACAAGCCCAGGCGAAATTATTTTAACCGGTCCGGAACAACAAATTCGGATTGATCAGATTCGAGCCAAAGAATTGGGGATTACAACGCAGGAAATCGCAACGACTGGGCGGGCAATGCTTGACGGCGTTTATTGCGGAGATTTTGATTTTGAAGGCGATACAATTGATTTGATTGTTTTACGGGATCCCGCTATTCCAATGACGCCCGATCAAGTTGTTGAAATTCCTATTTCCGTTCGCGATAACGACGGTTCGCAAAAAATCATTCCCCTTTCCGAGCTTGTCCAGTTTATTCCTTCGGAAGCGTCTCAACAAATCCGTCGTTTTGAACAGGAACGGGCGATTCGCGTTATGGTTTCATTGCCAGAAGATCAAGCCTTGGAAGAAGTTGAACAAGGAATTATGGACGTTGTTCAACAATGCCGGGAACAGGGCGGACTGGGTTCCAATGTTCGAATCATTATGTCCGGAAGCGCTGACAAGTTAGCGCAAACCCGGGAAGCAATGCTCGGAAAATGGTCCGGATTGAATCTTGATTCGTTATTGAGTCTTTTGGCCAGTCGCTTTTTTCTGGCATTGGTTATAACTTATTTGTTAATGGCGGCTCTTTTTGAAAATTTTGTGTATCCCATTGTTATTATGGTCAGCGTTCCCTTGGCAATGGTTGGCGGCTTTTTGGGACTCGCTTATGTTCATTATCTTGATCCAACTCAACAACTTGATACTTTAACAATGCTTGGATTTGTTTTGTTGATCGGAACTGTCGTCAATAACGCCATTCTTCTTGTTCATCAAGCATTGAATTTTATGCGCGGATTCGGAGTATCGGCGACCGATATAATTGAAAAAATGGAACCGCGAAAAGCGATCTGTCAATCGGTTCGAACTCGATTGCGACCGATTTTCATGACAACAGGAACGACTGTTTTTGGAATGTTGCCGCTTGTTTTGGCTCCCGGCGCCGGAAGCGAACTCTATCGCGGATTGGGAGGAGTTGTTCTCGGCGGAATGCTTTGTTCAACTTTTTTCTCTCTTTTTGTTGTTCCGATTGTTTTCAGCCTCGTTCTTGATCTTCAAGCCGGTTGGAACCATATCAAACAAAAATGGTTTTCTCAAAAGACCCCTGATGATTCTTCGAAGTCTTCGATTGAGCCGGAAACAAATGTTGCTTAAGTTTTTGTGACTTATTTCATAAATTCGAATGCTATCGGAAAACGAACAGATATCGAACTTTTATCAATGATTGGAACCCAACCTGCAAATGACGTTATCTTAATGGCTCAAAAAATTAACCGTCCCGATTCTAATTTTATCTCGCTTATGACGCAAAGGGATTTGATACCGATTTGCATTATTTTCTCCCTTTTTCGGCGCCCTTGCGTCTCTGCCAGACCAAAAAGAAAAAAGGACATTAATTAAAGGAATCGTTGATCTGAGGAAAGTTCGACTGAAAGATTGAACTTGTCTTCGAGTTTCAAACCAACCGATCAATTGAATTGAGACGCGCGATCTTATTCCAGACGTTTTCCTTGAATTTTTCGAAATGCGGCGATTTATGGAGCCGCATTACGAAAGGTTATGCGGCAGCGAAGCGAAAAAATCCAAGCGCCGGCATTATAATATCTTTCTTGATCAATGATGTTCAATCCGGTTGAACTTCTGATCATCGGAACAAAATCGACGATAACGCTCGGATTATGAAAAGGAAGATTGGCGTCTTTGACGGTTTCAATATAATTGTTTTAATGGCAATCGACAACAATAAGAAAAGGATTATAATAATAAAAGGTTTTTTCAATAACGCCTATTTTGAATAGCCAATTGATTAGTCAAAAAGTTATTCTTTTTTCTTAAAAAATCGAAGACGATATCAAAAATCGCATTCGGTTTGAACAATTCGCGCAATGTTGCCGGGTTGATGAATACAACGATCCAGGCTTTTCAACAGAGTTGAGTTTATGCTTGAGCCATAACAGAAGACAAGTTTTGTTTTTCGTCATTTTTCGTTCGCAAGGCAAACCTAAACGATTCGCTCTGATTGCCGGAAAAATCAGGAAAGTTCAAAAACATAAAGTCATAAAGTCTATATAATATAATAATAGAATTATTGAGAAAGTTCTCAAGAATGGAAACGATCAAAGTTGGTTTAATAGGTTTTGGAACAATTGGAGCAGGAGTCGCAAAGATTTTGATCGGTAAACAAGATCAAATAACCAAAGCGACTGGCCGTCAGATCGAATTGGTTAAAATTTGCGATAAAGATTTGACGTCTGATCGCAGCATCGACCTGCCTTCTGGCGTTTTAACCGATAACTTGTCAGAAATTCTGGATAATCCAGATATTTCGATCGCCATTGAATTAATCGGCGGTCTTGAGCCGGCTCGTTCGTTTGTTCTTAATTTAATGAAAGCAGGAAAAAATGTCATAACGGCCAATAAAGCCCTTTTGGCAAATCATGGAGCCGAACTCTTTTCTGCCGCGCGTTCATTAAATCGAACCATTGCTTTTGAAGCCGCTGTCTGCGGCGGAATTCCGATTATTTCTTCGATCGGAACGGCGCTTCAAGCCAATCGAATCGAGTCGATCAAAGCGATTTGTAATGGAACAAGCAACTTCATTCTATCTCAAATGGAAGAAAAAGGAACCGATTATCAATCTGCCGTTCGAGAAGCTCAACTTTTAGGTTATGCCGAAGCAAATCCGTCAATGGACGTCGATGGAACCGACGCAACTCAAAAGCTTGCCATTTTAGCTCAACTCGCTTTTGGAGCCGAGGTCGATTGGAAATCAATTTCCAAGGCAGGAATCAATTGCGTTGACGCGGTTGATATTCGTTTTGCTAAAGAACTTTCCTATCGCATTCGATTGATCGCAAGCGCTCAACAATCCCCAAACGGTCTGGAACTCAATGTTTCTCCAACGCTCGTTCCGGAATCGTCTCCCTTAGCTCAAGTCAAAGACGCTTTTAACGCGGTTCAAATCATTGGCGATTCCGTCGGTCAGGTTTTTTATCAAGGACTCGGCGCCGGTCAACATCCAACCGCGTCCGCCGTTTGCAGCGACGTTATCGATACGGTTTTGGGACGAACTGCCATAACGTTTAAAACGCTTAAACTTTGGAACGATCAAAACGAAAAAGTCGTCATTAAAGATCCCCTGACAATTTATGGACGATCTTATCTCCGGTTTTGCGTTAAAGATCAGCCTGGCGTTCTGGCTGAAATTGCCAGCATTTTTGGAAAATGCAATATTTCGATTGCCGCTATGATTCAACGAGAAGAACCTGCCCTTGATCATTGCGTTCAAATGATTATTATGACGCATGCCGCTCCAGAAGGACAACTGCGACAAGCCGTTGAAATAATCGCCCAATTCCCCTTTGTTCACGGAACTCCCATTCGACTCAGCGTTCAAGATTAGAAAAGTTTGCTGAACTGATTTGCAGCCAAGTTGACTCGAAAAAAATGAGTCTCAAAATGTAAAACGAGGGTTGCAAATCAACTCCCAGTCTTCTTAAGACGCAAACCAACTGAATTTGGGTTCGGTGAAAACGCAAACCAGACAACATCCTGACGGATTACCCAAACATAAATCATCCGTTCATAACGACGCTGCTCAATGGCCCAATCTGTATTGTTATTGAAACCTAGAAAACCCTTTTTGAACCAATCGCTTCGAAAAACAAAAACAAAAAACATTCCAAACAACGATAATCAATCAATTTTTTTATTTTAGAAGAACATGACTGACGAAAACTCCGAAAAACTGCGTCGTATTGTTTTAAAAGTTTCTGGCGAAGGCTTTTGTCCCGAAGATGAACGCGGCATCTCAATGAACTCGGTTAATCATTTGGCTCAACAGATCGCCGATGTTGTTAAGCAGGGAATTCAAGTCGCGGTTGTTATGGGCGGCGGAAATATCCTTCGCGGAGCTCAGTTTAAGGCGGCAAACTCTTCCATTCAAGAATCAACCGCTCATTATATGGGAATGTTGGCAACGGTCATTAATGGTTTGGCTCTTCAGGATGCCATTGAATCGTTGGGGCAACCAACCCGATTGATGTCCGCTCTTCCTATGGAAACGGTCGCTGAACCTTATATTCGTCGCCGAGCTTCCCGACATTTGGAAAAAGGACGCGTCGTTATCATTGCTGGCGGAACTGGAAGTCCTTTCGTAACAACAGATACTGCGGCTGCTCAACGAGCGCTTGAACTGGATGCGGACATTCTTCTCAAAGCAACAAAAGTTGACGGCATTTACAGCGCTGATCCAATAAAAGATCCGAATGCCATTCTTTATAAAACCTTGACTTATAATGAAATGCGTCAACAAAATTTACGCGTTATGGATTCCGAAGCCATTGCTAAATGCGCCGAACATAATATGCCCATTATGGTTTTTAATTTCAGAAAAGAAAATAATCTCATGAAAGCAGCTTGCGGCGAACATGTCGGAACGCTGGTTTCTCGATAAAAATCAATCGAATCCATTTTGATCAATTGGATTCAAGACCATTGAAATCCGTAACGCTGGGGAACTCCCCCAAAGAAGCGTTGGTCTTGACAATTTGACGCTTTTTTGATATTATCCAACAAAATTCAAGAACAACTCAAACAATAAAGGAACAGAAATGCCAACAGAAGAAATTTTGCTCGACATTGATGATCGAATGGAAAAAGCCGTTGCCAAATTAAAACGCGGTTTGGCTGGAATTCGAACCGGTCGCGCCAATCCAGGACTTGTTGAACCGGTCAAGGTTGAAGCTTATGGCTCTGAACTTCCATTGAAACAGGTTGCAACAATCGCTTGTCCTGAACCGACTCAAATTCTGATTCGTCCTTTTGATGTTTCAACGTTAAAAGATATTGAAAAAGGGATTATCAATTCCGATCTCGGTTATGCTCCCAACAACGACGGCAAAGTCATTCGTTTGAACATTCCGCCGCTTTCAACCGAGGTTCGTCGAAAAATGGTTACAACGATCAAAGAGCTTTGCGAGGAATCCAAAATTGCGATTCGAAATGTGCGACGCGACGGAAATAAAATGATCGACGCTATCGAAAAAGATAAACTCATCTCGGAAGATCAATCAAAAGACGCAAAAGAGGAAATTCAGAACTATACAAAAAAATATGAAGAAATGGCAAACGAACTGGCTAAAAATCGAGAAAAAGAAGTTATGGACGAATAAGTCCAACTTCGGAAAAACGTTGCCCGCAATGACGGCTGTTTTTCAGAAGAAGATCAAACCTGTCATCGCGTCACGAAATCAAGTTCTTTCGACATTTTTTCATTTCTCGCAGAGTCCTCTCAAACGCAAAGGGAATTTTTTGAGCTAACTTCAATTTCAAACCTTTCTTCCCTGCGTTTCCGCGACCCTGCGAGAGAAAAATAAACCTTTAAAAATCAAACCAGTCATCGCGTCTCTCGAAGCTCATTTCGCTCAAGTTTTCCCTGATTTTTCATTAGCTTTACGAAAGTTTCCCAGTTGAACTTTGACTGCTTTCTGTTTGCCAGAGTTCTGCATAAAAGGGAGACAATCGAAGCAGTTCTTCATGCGTTCCAACGTTTTCGATAACGCCGTCTTGCATAACAATAACCCGATCAACCAATTTAATCGCGCTCAAACGATGAGTCACAATGATTACTGTTCGATTTGTCTTGAATTCTGCCAAAGCATTATGAATATATTGTTCGCTTCGAATATCGATTTGACTTGTTGCCTCATCCATTAAGAAAATGGCAGGATTCTTCAAAATGGCGCGAGCCAAAGCAATTCGTTGACGTTGACCGCCGGAAAGCTGACCGCCCCCTGGCCCAACTTTGGTTTCGTAACCATTAATCAATTCATTCATTATAAAATCATGCGCATATGCTTTTTGAGCGGCTTCAACAACATCTTCCCGACTTGCTCCCGAAACGCTGTATCGAATATTTTCGAATACCGTATCGTTGAACAGAATCGGCTCTTGAGTTACAAGACTAATTTGGTTGCGCAGATCAGACATTTTGATTTCTTTGACAGAAACAGAATCAATTTTTATCTCGCCTGACGTTGGATCAAAGAATCTTGGAATTAAATTCAAAAGAGTACTTTTGCCGCAACCGCTTGGACCGACAATGGCAACGGTTTCTCCGAAGCCTATTTCCAATGAAATATCTTTTAAAACGAGCCGGTTTTCCAACTTCGATTGCTGTTCTGCTTTTTGATTTTTATGCAACGAACTGTTTTGATCGTTTGCCAAACTGTTTGATGAACATTCTTTTTTCGTTTTAAGATGTTGCCAAAAATGTCGAAAAGGTTTTTTATCGCCCAAATTTTTCGGCGTCAACTGATATTGCGGATATTCATAGCAAACATGATCCCAGACAATGGAATTCTGAAATCGTCCGAGAGGTTTCGGATGTTCGACATCAGCGACTGGAATAGGACGATCAATCATTGCGTAAATTCGATCTGAAGCGGCGACGGCTCCTTGAACATTCAGAAAAATATCGGAAAGGCGTCGCGCCGGATCTGACGCGCCGATCAAAAGGCCATAAAACAGTATTAATTTTCCGATACTGATCGGTCGGGACGCCATGGGAACAAAACCGAAGATTTCGGTTTGTTGATAAAGAACAAGATAAGCCCCGACCAAAACGGCAAGCATCATCATTGCTGTTCCCAGGCATTCGGTTATCGGACTGCTCATCGAACCATATTTCGCGATTTTCATTGCCCGTTTATAATATCCTTTATTGATTCGGCGAAATTTTGCCCGTTCTTTATTTTCTCGATTGAATATCTTAACGATTTTAATCGCTCGAAATGTTTCTTCGATCTGTCCATACATTTGAGCCATTTCAATCATGGCGTTTCGAATGACTCGTTTCAGCGCTTTAGCCAACCAGCGGATAACGAAAGCGACAAGAGGAAGAAAAAGACAAGTAAAAAGCAGAAGTTGCCAACTGACAATTGCGGCTCCTATGAGACAAACAATCATTTTCAACGGTTCGCGAACCAATTTCCCATAGATCAACGAAAGACCCCCGGAAAGTTGCGACATATCGTTCGTAAAACGGCTCATTGAATCGCTGATCCCTTGTTGACTGAAATGATTCGTTTCATAACCAAGCAATTTCCGAAAGAATATTTCTCGCAATTCAAAAGAACCGAGTTCTCCTATTCGCGACGAAAAATAACTATGAAGAAATGTAAAAATACTTTTTACAACCGTCCCAATCCAAACAATCCCCATAAGACAGACAATCGTCATAAACGGATCAGACGGCGTAAAGCGATCAACATATGGTTTCGCATAGAGCAGCCAGAACAAGTCCCGTTCCAATTGTTCAACTTTGGTTGCCGTTATCTGAACTTTATTGGAAGGAACGAGTCTAACATCGACACTTTTTTCATCTCCTTTGTCTGTTTCAAGGTTTTGACGTTCTTCTTGAAGCGATTTTTCGGTTTCTGCTATTTTTTTATCCAACCAGGAAGGAACGGAATCGCCATAAAAAGAGATTTCGACAAGCGGATAAACTGCTGTTATATTCCCCCCCCAGCAGACAGCAAGAATTATGGCGCAAAAAAACGAACAAAATATCGTCCATTTATATTTGAAAGTCAATCGAACTGCGCGAAAATAATTTTTCATTTTAAACCATTCTTATTGATTTCGAAAACTAACATTCGTCTTTTTATATAAAATTTTCCGATTATAACAAAAAAATCAATGAAACAAAAGAGCAATTTCGATGTCCTCGAATGAATACCAGCACAATTTTCTTGATTCCCTAACTCTTTAAGACGAACTGACCCTTTCTTCTTTTTTAACTGTTGAAAAAATTTTCTGACTCTTTTCAATAATTCTGACTTTTTTCAATAAAATGATTGACATTCACAACGTTTTTTGCAGTCTGTAATTCAAAAGTATAATCGCATACGAAAAATCCTCTCTCTGCCTGGAAACGTTTTCCAAAAATTTCCGTGAACGGTTACTTTTTTTGTTCGTTTTTTTAAAATTGAATCATTCATATATGTGAAGGGAGAAAAGAAACCTTTCTTCGAAAAGTTTTCTGTCGGTTTTAAGGAAGGTTCTCTGTAAAAATTCCATTTGTTGCTTGCTTCCGTCGCGAAACAAATAGGACTGGAACGCAAACGTCTCGTCCGCAACGGCCCCAATGAGTCGTCTCGACTCTTTGGAAAAACCAGCCGACGTCCATTTATAACATTCACAAACCAGTAGTCGCCTCTGAAAAACTCCCGTTGAAGATAATTCGTCAAGCGTTTCGGCGCTTTCGGCGTTTACGCGACAACAAACGTTTCGGTTCGAACCGGCGAACGTCTCCAAGGCGCAAAAAAAGATTGGAATAGAATCGCTTATTCGAAAAAGCGAAAAAACTCCCCTAAAGCAAACAAATTCTATAACTTGCGCATACTCATTCCAGCCGCGGAACGTTTTGCGTTCATCGCGTCAACCCTTTATATGAACTCCCCGCGACATGAACTTTCGCCGAACCTTCGCAATTGTGTCCCTTATAGTCTTTGTCAACGGCGATCTCCCTAACTTTAACGCCTGTAATTCGTTTCGTTTCGTCAATCGATTCCGCAAACGCGTCCGTCATAAGGATTTCCAGGAAAAAGACGAAGGCTCAAAATCCAGGTTTTACGATTGCTAACGACGATTCCAACCTTTTTGACCCAATTTGTTTTTTATTCGTGATTTGCCTTAAAAAATACAGGCAACTTCCGGTTCCGAAAGGGAATACAGCTTGTCCTTGCTGTTCTTCTCTTGCAAAATAAGACGCTGCGTTTGATCCAAAAACATTTGCAAATTTCCGGAAAGCGGACCGTAAAATCGTCGTTCTCGCGAACAATTCGACCGCGTCAATTCTTTAAGTCTTGGATTTTGGGTTGGCGACGACGTTGCGAGACTTCAATATTGAATCAAAGATATTGTATGTATCAAACAAATCGCGCCAGCTCCAGAGATTTATATAAAATTTCCCTCAAAAACAAGGTTTTTCGTCGTTTTCAGCAAGAAACGTTCGTCAGTTCGAACCAAAGCGTTTGTAGCCGCGTAAACGCCGAAAACGCTTGACCAATTATCTTCAACAGAAGTTTTTCTGGGGCGACTAAATAAAGTTGAAAGTTACAAGAGGAAAGTTTAGATTGAGCTTTTTGATTAACGCTTTATAAAATATTTTTTGAAAGGAATAACATCCGAAATAGCCATTTTAAGTTCTTTGTTCAAGACAAAAACCCAGCTAATGATTAAATAAGAAAGAGCAAAAACGCCGTCATAAACGATAATGCCGATCATACTTAATTGAAATGGCAAATGCGACTTGAGCCAGAGTCCCAAAATAATGAAGGGAATCGCGATAAGCGTCGTTTTTCCATAGACGTTCCAGATATAATGCAGAAATCGATAGCGAAAAAGACGGGAATAAATATAATCCAAAACAACGGTTCTTGTAACGAAAACAATCGCAATGCAAAACGCGACTTGCAAAATCGACCAATTCCAAAAAGTTGTTCCCAAAAACGTTCCCATTGAGGTTAAAATGACAACGACAATACGGCTGACAGCACACGGAACAATTGTACTGGCGCCCAAGGCTAAATTATAATTGACTCCTTGAATGGCCGCAATGACCGCGCCAACCGTTAAAACGACAATTGTTCGACTTGTCCAGGCTAAAGACTCGTCGTCTATCCAGATCGGAATTAACTCTTTTAAGGAAATAATAACGATCATCGAAAGACAAATCGCAACAAAGGCAACCAATTCACCAATCCAAATCGACCATTTGCCCAAGCTGTTGCCCCCTTGCTGAATCGCATTTTTACTCGCAAGAGGAACAAATGGAATGACAGCCATTCGAATAATGGATGAAAAAAAGGAACTAAATAAAATCGCAGGATAAAAAGCCGCAACCATTTCTTTGTCCATAACCTTGCCAATAATCAAAATCGGAATTTGGTAGGCGGCACTGTAACAGGTCGAGTCGATAAGAGTCAAAAGACTAAACGAAAAAAGAGCGGGAATCATTCGCAGAGAAAGATTTTTGAACTGAAAAAAAGCTCTTTTTCCATGCAAACGAAACGCTAAAAGTTGAACAAAACAGAGCCGAAATATCGATTCCGTCAATAACGCCAAAGCAATAACCAGGAGCGAAGGAGTCAAAATTTTATATCCGCAATATAACATCGAGACGCGTAAAAGAACGGCAATAATCCGATTCAAACTTGCGCTGTCAAATCGATTGCTTCCTTGAATCAGAGCGTAAAAAGGAATCAGATAAAAAGTTTCCCAAAAACCGAAGGCCATAACCAAAAACAGAATAAAAAGACTCAAATGATAAGTTTTCGGAATTTCATAGAAAGAAAGAAAATTCGGATAGGAAACAAGAAAAATTATAGCTCCCAGGCAGCCTAATCCCCCTAAAATAAAGATCGAAGTGCTGGCAATGTTCTCGATTTCTGTTTTGTCGTCTTTATTTATTGCGTTTGAAAAAAAACGAAGAAGAGTCGGCGAAAGTCCAAAACTCAAAAATTGAAACATCGTTAGAAATGATGTCGCTAAAATGGAAATCCCATAAACTTCCTTGCCCAAATATTTTAAATTGATCGGAAGCATAATAAAACTGGCAAGCCCGGCTATGACCATTGCGCTCCAATTGCTTCCGATATTTCGTATCAGCTGTCGTTTTGTTGAAGAACGGGTTTGCATCTTGGGAAGGCTTTCTAAATTCAATTGGTTGATCTCTCGACGAATCCCTATTTTGTTTTCGTTGGGAAAAAATTGAATTTGTCGTTAAAATTGTTTTTTGACACCAAAATTAATTAACAGAAAATATTATCATTGTTGCTTGATAATGAACAAAAAGATTTGTGTACAACAGAAGAATCGAAAACCCCCTTTTTTGACAGAATAAAATAACGTTTTCAGATCAGAACTCAAGTTCGATAATGTAAACAATGAAATATTAAATCAATTAAAAGGAAGTTCTAAAAACCTGTTCATCCGAATGAGGCGTCCGTGTTCCCATCGGGTTTTTAAAATTTTATTTAAGTATAACAAGAGTCCTTAAAATGACAAGGAGCATCTTTTTTAAAAAGTTGAAGCAACATGAATTGCGTGCAGTTTATTAAATATTGTGATAATGTATCAATAAAAAACATCTCTTCTGGTTGCAAATCGGGCGACTTTTTGACTTTTTAAGTTACGGAAATTTTCCTGATTAATCTTGGGAACAGTTTTTTCCCGATTTTTCCTTTCGCGATACAGAATAGAGCTCTGTTAATTTCTATTTATCAATTGCCCCCGTCGCGGAACAAACAGGACTGGAACGCGGACAAGATATCCGCGCTCCTAAGGGGTTTTTAGAATTTCCTCAAAGTTTATTTATCAAAACGTTTAATTTTTACATTTTCAGTCTGGTCAAAAAAAATAAATTGGCTATAATTCAAACAAAGTAAAAGTTTTAGAATATTGCCCTGCTTAACAAAAGACTCAAACAAAAGGGGAAAGAATAATGGCTCAACTCAAGGGAAGTCAAACGGAAGCGAATTTGATGGCAGCATTTGCCGGCGAATCTCAAGCTCGTAACAAATATACCTATTATGCCAGTAAAGCAAAAAAAGAAGGTTATAATCAAATTGCAGCTCTTTTTGAAGAAACGGCAAATAATGAAAAAGAGCATGCGAAAATCTGGTTCAAATTGCTTCATAACGGCGGCGTTCCAGAGACGACGGAGAATTTGAAAGACGCAGCCGCAGGCGAAAATTATGAATGGACCGATATGTATGCCGGGTTTGCCAAAACAGCCAAGGCAGAAGGTTTCGATGACATCGCTTTCCTTTTCGAAAAAGTTGCCGCGATTGAAAAGGAACATGAAGAACGTTATCGTAAGCTTTTGGCCAATATCGAAAACGGAATCGTCTTTTCGCGCGAAGGGGATACCATTTGGCAATGCGCTAATTGCGGTCATATTGTTGTCGGTCAAAAAGCTCCGGAAGTTTGTCCAGTTTGCCAACATCCGCAAGGCTATTTTCTGATTAAAGCGGAAAATTATTGAGTTTTTCTGCGAACGTTATTATTCCTAAAACAGAAACGGTCAATACAATCGAACTTTCTTGATTATTTTGCTCGGAAAAAATGGATTCGGTTCATTTTTTTCGAAGCATTTTTCGTTCGAGACAAATTTTTGCAAGGAAGATTTTGATAATCTGGGGAATATAGCAAAGCATTTTGGATTCAGTTCTTTTATAAGGAACGATTGAAATTCCTAAAATATCCCTTTGATATCGATATATTGTCTTTTTTCTTCAGGACAAACAGTTGACATTATTGGGGGCAACATCTTGACAATTTCATTTTGAGTCATCAAACTTTTTGAGATGTTATTTCCGTTTTTCATCAAACTAAATTTCCTGAAAAAAAATGGATTTAATATGTTTGTTGAGTCTGAATGAATTTGCTCTTTTTTCTGAATAGTTGACAATTTTTTGTTTAAAACTTGATTAAATCAAAAGAATATTTGCTCGAATTGGCCAAATAATCAGCGAAACGTTGCTATAATCGTTTTAATTGTCCCTTTCTTTTAAAATTTTCTTAAAATTCTCAAAAAACTGTTTCCTTTCCGCGTTTTTCTGATTATCATAGAATAAGCGGTCTTTCTGAAAAAGAACTGTTCGATATCAAGAAGTATTCGTCAGGTTATAACAGAACAATATTGCGTATCGTCAGGAAAGTTGACAAGCTCCTGATTTCCTCAATATTCATAAGGTTGAAAAATGAAACAGTATAGAAATATCTTTCTTATCCTTTTAGTGATTGGATTACAAATTCCTGCGACCGTTCAAGCATTGAATAAACAATCGAGACTTTATTCCGTTCAAGAAGCGGAGTCGATTGGAATGACGCGAAGCTGGTTCACTCAAGTCAATTTGAATATAGGAAAAGAAAAAATTGTTCATGTAACAATTGTGGACAACGTTCTTTTTGTTGTAACAGATGGCGGAACGATTCAAACCATTAACGCCGATACTGGGACAACGATTTGGCAGCGTCGCTTTGGTTTGGGATATCTTTTTACAACAGCGGCGTCAGCCAATAGCAAAGTTGTCGGCATTATTAATGGAACAACGCTTTATCTCTTTGATCGTTTTAATGGCAAACTTCTTTTGGAAAAGGCTCTTAATGGCAATCCGTCCGGGGGGCCTCAGTTGAGCGAACGTTATGTTTTTGTTCCGATGGTTTCGGAACGAATGTTAGCGCTTCCGATTGAACAGGACGTTCGTTTGGCAAACGATCTTGATACGATTTATGAACTGCAAAAAATTCGTCAATCGCTCAATTTAAGCGACGAAGTTAAGCAACAAATCATCAATGAAGAAAATCAAGTGACGCCCGTTCAGTATCGCTTACGGAGCATCGAAGATCGGGATATCAATTCGTGTCCGCTTTTGGGATTGTCGTTTCAACAACCTTATTTAACGACGCAAAGCGTTGATAATGATTATGTTTGCTGGACAACCAATAACGGTTGGCTGTTAATTGGTCGTATGGCTTATAAAAACCTGATTCTTGATCGCAACGCATTGGAGTTGGTTTATCGGATTTCAGTTGCTCCTCAATTGATGTATGTCAATGCCAAACGAATCGGAAGTCGAGAAGTTGAGGAGCCCAATAATATTGCAGCTCGTCCGTTATTTGTTCCCAAGGATGAATGCACGCGATTCATTTTGGCGGGAGATAAAAAAGAAAATTCAAATGAATCGGACGAAAAGCAATCCAATCAACCCTCGAAAACGAATTTGGTTCCGGAAGGCGGAATGATTTTGTGCGGCAGCAATATGGGATATGTTTATGCGGTCAATGACGTTTCTGGCGACCTCTGTTGGCAATTTCAAACAGGTTCGGCGATTGAGGATTCAATCATCAGCGATGGCGAATTTTGCTATATTCCTTCTGCGAAAGGTTTTCTTTTTTCCGTTTCGTTGAAATACGGAACAGAAAAATGGGTTGCGCCAGAAATCAAAAAGCCTGTTGCCGTTTCCAAAAATCGACTTTATGTAATTGATCGAATGGGCAATTTGGTTATTTTAAATAAAACGAATGGAAAACGAATTCAATCGTTGTCGTTGGACGGAGAAACAGAAGTTATTTATAATTCGGAAACGGATCGACTTTTTTTTGTCTCAGAAGATGGGCTGGTTCAATGCATGCATGAAATACAGCAGGAAAAACCGATTCGATATCGACCAACTCGCAGCGAATATGCGAAACAGTTATCTCTTGAAATGACGGAGCGATGGGGAAGAAGTTTGTTGGACCCGCCAACCGCTCCGAACTCTCCTGCTTTAACGCCGACGAAAGTTCAAACCGCTTCTCCCAACGCTTCTGCCGAAACAACAGAAGAAGCTGCTCCGTTGCCAACAGTTCCAAGCGCAGAAGACGCTGAAACGATATCTGAAATTGCTGATCCGTTTGGCGATTCTGAGTCGAATGAAACAGAGAATGAAGTCGATTTCGATAATAACGATTTAGATGAAGACAATCCGTTTGGCGATAATATTTTTGAAAATTTGTAATCAATATTATTTGATTTTTTTCCTGACAAGGCAATCTAATCAAAGTTTTGAAGGAAATTGTTTAATAAAACAATATCGCAATGATCTTTGAACTAAGTTTCTTGTTTTCGCCGACTCATCTTTTTCTGATTAAAGATTGAAATGACGAAAACAGAAAACGATTTTTCATTATGACGAATTGTTTCAGAATTTGTGAAGATTTTATGAATTTTGCCGCGATAAAACAATAAAATGCGAACGATGGGTTAATTGGTTGGATTATTTTGTTTTTGAGTTACCAAGACGGTTTTTCATCCGCAAGAAAGTCGCCAACAGTTCGCGACTCATTCTCTTTTTTGGGAAATAAATGGCAACCGGAAAATGAAGTTACGGAAATAATCATAATTCCAAGCAATAACCAGGCAACCCATTTTGTCTTTTGCTTTTTCATTGGTTCACTTTTTCTGTTGTTTTATATTGAGTCGGTTAAAATCCCGATTTGGTTATAAAGTTTGGATGGATTGAATCCTTTATTTAACTTTTTCGATCGCTTATTTTATCGTTTTTGTCGGTCGCTTGATTTTTTATATCGGAATCGTTTGGGACATTTTCGCCCTTTTATATATTGCCCGTTATTGTCCTTGTTGTGCCCCCAACGCTTCGGGAGGAACAGATTTGAATTTGAATAATGATTCGACAAACGGAGGTTATATCGAATCATATTGATGAGTAAAACTGACAGATAATGCCTGTCAAATCCTTTTTGATCCTTTTTGATGGAACGTTTGTTCGAGAAAGGGTTAAAGTTGTTGAGGACAACGAACGGATTTTATGGAGACAACGTTTGCAATGTTTCCTATTTGAATCAACTTTTCATCAATTTTATCAGCTGACAGTTACTGGTAAAAGAGATGTTGATTTGTTATAATAGCAATAAACCGACTTTTTGTAAATATCGGTTTATTTGATAAAAATATTCAATTATTTTCGTATTTTTTTATAATTGATCATTGTTTTCTCAATATCAATTTTGTCTTTTATATAGAATGGAGAATTTTTCGAATGAGTAATTTGAATCAAGCGTTTGAATTGGCCAAAGAACGGTATGCGGAAATCGGAGTTGACGTTGACGCGGCTCTGGAAAAATTGGCAACAATCAAAATATCGCTGCAATGCTGGCAGGGGGACGATGTTTGCGGTTTTGAATCGACCGCCGGTCTTCAAGGGGGCGGAATTCTGGCAACGGGCAATTATTTTGGTAAAGCGCGAACTCCAGAAGAACTTCGCGACGACGCCAATAAAGCGTTTTCCTTAATTCCCGGAAAACATCGTCTCAGTATTCATGCGATTTATTTGGACAATGGCGGCAAATTCATTGATCGAGATGAAATTGAACCGGTTCATTTTCAAGGTTGGATTGATTGGGCCAAAGCAAATGGACTTGGCCTTGATTTCAATACAACGTTCTTCTCTCATGCGAAAGCAGCCGACGGATTTACGCTTTCTTCGGCGAATGAAGAAATTCGTAAATTCTGGGTTCGTCACGGAATTTGTTGCCGTAATATTGCGGAAGAAATGGGCAAGCAACTGGGAACAACCTGCATTCTCAACCATTGGATGCCGGACGGTTATAAAGATATTCCTGCTGATCGCTTAGCGCCGCGAAAACGAATGGAACAGTCGCTTGATGAAATTTGTGCTCGTCCGATTGATCCGAAATATACGCGCGATGCTGTTGAATGCAAACTCTTCGGAATCAGCAGCGAAAGTTATGTCGTTGGCAGTCATGAATTCTTTATGGGATACGCTATTAAAAATAAGAAAATTTTAACTCTTGACTCTGGACATTTTCATCCAACCGAAACAATTTCCGACAAATTAAGCAGTATTTCGCTCTTTGTCGATGAAATTTTGCTTCATGTGAGCCGCGGCGTTCGTTGGGACAGCGATCATGTCGTTATCTGGAACGACGATCTTAAGGCGATTGGCGAAGAAATCGTTCGCAATAATCTTCTGGATCGCGTTCATATCGGTCTTGATTATTTTGATGCGACGATCAATCGAATCGCGGCTTGGACAATCGGAACGCGAGCCGTTTTAAAAAGTCTTCTTATGGCGCTGCTCGAACCGATCGCCGATTTGAGACAATGGGAACTTGAGGGAGATTGGACAAGACGTTTGGCGATGATGGAAGAACTTCGTTCGATGCCGTTCAGTTCCGTTTGGGATTATTATTGCGAAAAACAAGGCGTTCCGGTCGGCGAAAAATGGATTGAGTCCATGAAACAATATGAAAATGAAGTTCTTGTAAAACGAAGTTGATCATTGGCGGTTCACTTTATATAGCTGAAGAACGAATGACGTTCAACGTCCTGTTTTGAGTAATCTCGTTGTCTATTTAGACAACATTAAGAATGATTTAATCAGACAGGGCGTTACCGATTCCAAATGATGATTAAAACTTTCTGGAATTTTTCATTGAATTCTATTGTTCTCTTATTCTCCATTTTTCTTTCTTTCCTTTCTTTCTTTCGCAACTTGAAATGGTTAAGAATTAATTTTGGGGCAATTATTGTCAAAGAAAAAATGCCTCTTGGGTTTTGTTTTTATTTTGGCGATAATCTTGAATAAAATTTTCTTGAAGCTCATACAAAATTTTAAACGCATTGGATATTCTTGTTTGATGTGTGTCAACGAATTTTCAAAAATTTTATAAAACCTTGAATATACCGTCTTTTTTATTCATTCAAAATGGATTATAATAATTATCTGAAACTTGAATCCCTTTTCGTTCTCTTGTTTTTTCAGAAAAGTATTATTAGACGTATCATCAATAAAAGATTCGATATTTAACAGAAAGAGAGATTTTTTATGGCGGAACAACAAGTTTCCCATTGGAAGCAAACGATTATTGCGGCCATGACGAGTTATATTGACGCGGGTTCGATTGTTGCGGGCGCAGCGGGATTGACCTTATGGCAAACGTACTTGGGGCTTTCGTCTACGCAGGTTGGGCTCGTTACGGCGTTCAGTTCCAATGCTGGCGGGGCTGCGATCGGCGCATTGATCGGAGGTCCCATTTGCGATAAATATGGAAGAAAGTTCGTCTATACTTACGACTTGATTCTTTATATGTTGGCCATGTTGCTGATTGTTTTTGCGCAAAACTTTTGGATGTTGTTCATCGGTTATTTTCTTGTCGGTCTCGCCGTTGGTGCGGACGTCGTTGCTTCCTGGACTTTGATCGCGGAACAAGCGCCGGCTGAAAATCGTGCGCGTCATTGCGGAACAGCTCAGTTCGCTTGGGCAATCGGGCCGGCTGTCGTTTTGCTCTTGAATTTCCTGTTAGGACATATTCTCGGAGAAGAGAATGCCCTTTTGGGAAATCGTATCGTTTTCGCGCATCTGATCGTCGTTGCTTTTATAACTTGGTTCCTGCGTCTGAAAATGCCTGAATCGGAGAACTGGAAAAAATCCAAAGAAGCGGAAAAAGCTCTTATCGCTTCTAGAAAAGTCAACAAACTCGGTATGGTGAATCTGCTTAAGCCCGTTAATTTGAAGACCGTTCTCTTTCTCTGCGGCGTATATGTAATTTGGAACCTTTGCGCCGGAACGATGGGAATGTTTCTGCCTTATATTTATGAAACCGTTGGCGGAATTTCCAATGCGACGGCAAGCGGTCTGACCGTCATACTTTTTATTACTTCTGCCTTGGCAACCGCTTTGATCTTCATGCCTTGGGCGGATCGAATCAGTCGTCGGCTTATTTATTTTCTGATCGGCCTCTGTTTCGTTGTTGCCTGGGGACTCTTTTTGCTTCCGACAACAATGATGGAAAACAAAATCAATTTAACTTTCGTTGGTCTTGGATTCGTTCCGTTTGTATTTGTTTTGATTTCGATTCTCATGGGCGTCAATAACGGTTCTGGTCAACAGGCGTTCTATCAACTTTGGTGCGGCGAACTTTTTCCTGCGTATTATCGATCTTCCGCTCAGGGGTTCACTTTCTTTGCGGCTCGATTGTCGTTAATGGTTTGGTCTTACTTTCTGCCGGGACTTATCAAGCATAATTATCATCTCGCTTTTGCCATTATGGTCGCTTTTGCGGTCATCAGTCTTATGGTCGGAACGATTTGGACTCCCAAGACGTCCGGTAAGACGCTTGATCAGATTACGGAAGAACGTTATGGTTCTCAAAAATAACTTCCGAATTTAACAAAGCGGAGAGCCGTTGTCTCTTGAGCTGTCGAGAAACAGAAAGAACGACGGCTTGTTTTCAATCATTGGCCTCGTGTCGCCAGCTTTGTCTGCTTAACGATTTGGGAGTTTTATTGATAAAGGAAGTTCTAAAAACCTGTTCTTGCGGACAAAACGTTCGCGTTCACTGCGGGTTTTTAGAACTTCTATTAGTTTGAACTTTATATTTTCGGATGACAGAAACGATAGAGGGTTATTATGGAATCGCAACTTTCTCTGGAAAACCAAAATCTATCTGAAGATTTTGGAAGCAAAACGAATAACGGGACGGAATCATTTCCTGATTTGCAACCGGAACCGGCTTCATCGGGAAGATTATTGTCGCTGGACGCCTTGCGCGGGGCGAATATGCTATTCATTATGGGCGGAGCGGGCTTTTTTGTTGCTTTGGCGGCTGCTTTTCCCTGTTCTGTTACGCAGGCTATTGCGGATCAAATGGAGCATGTTTCCTGGCATGGATTCAAGCATCATGACATGATTTTTCCGCTTTTTCTCTTTTTAGCGGGAATGTCGTTTCCTTTTTCATTGGGCAAGCAGCGACAAAATGGAAAATCGACTTTGGCCATTTATTGCAAAATCATAATTCGAGCTCTTCTTCTCATTATTCTCGGAATTCTGCATTATAATAAAGTCAATTTCGATTATGCTCATTGGCGATATGCGAGCGTTTTGGGACATATTGGCGTTGCCTGGGCGTTTGCGGCCATTATTTTTATGAATACAGGATTCAAAATGCAGACCGTTATCGCAACGGTTGTTTTGATCGGTTATTGGTTGCTCCTGACTTTGGTTCCTTCTCCCGATGTTGCTCCGAAAGAAGCGTTTACTCAAGAGGCTTTCCAGAAGCGAGTAGCGAATCTATTGAATCCCGACGACGAAATCAAAAATAATCTGACAATGGAAGTTTGCATTGTCGGTTATGTTGATCGAATGTATTTGCCCGGCAAACTGTATAAGAAAATTCATGATCCGGAAGGGATTTTATCGGTTATTCCGGCGATTATAACAGCTTTGTTGGGCGCGATGACGGGAGGATTTATTCGCAATAATATGCGTTTTTCGCCTTTGAAAAAGACAGGAATCTTAATCGTTTGGGGAGCGTTTCTCGTTGCCATCGGACTTCTATGGAATGAAGTTTTTCCGATGAACAAAAATCTTTGGAATAGTTCGTTTGTCTGTTTTGTAGGCGGTTTATCGATTTTAGCGTTTGCTCTCTTTTATTGGATTATCGATATTTGTAAAATTCGATTCTGGATAACATTCTTTGTCGTTATCGGAATGAATTCAATAACAATATTCCTTGCGCAACGCGTCATTGGGTTCAATCAGGCGAGAAACTTTTTCTTTGAGGATTTGTCGAAAGTTGTTCCTGAAAAAGCAGTTGCTTGGGCTCAATACGTTCCTGAGTCAATTCGTCAGACAACGGAAAACGTTTTGGCCAATTCCGGAGACTTGATCGAATCGATCGGTTATATAACCGTTTGTTGGATTTTCCTTTATTTTCTTTATCGACATAAGATTTTCTTCAAAATCTAATTTGTAACCGTTCACGGAAATTTGCTTGTTTTCAAGAAACGCCCAACACAGGCGCGTCTGCGCCTTGCAGATAATTTGCGAACGTTCGCGTCATAAATTCGAGCAGATTTTGTCCGCGCTGTTCGCAAGTCGTATCGTTTCGTCGAGCAGATGTTTCAACTTCTCTTCTCCGATCCGCTTACGCCAGCGAGACATACTTGACGGATGAATCGGCATTTCATATTGAAAGAATTCCTCTCCGCAGAAATATTGCCAATAAGGATTTTCCGCCTATCGGGCTGCGGTTTCTTCGTCAGACAAATGGTGAAGTATTTTAAGTATTGCAAACCAACCATCATACGCGTCGGAATAGCAGGGTTTTCTGCCGTTTTACCCTGTTTTTTACCAAAAAGGTTGCAATTTCAACCGATTCTAAACATTCGTTTGACGCAAAAAATACCCGCATTCAAGCTGTTTTTCAGGGACGATTATTTAGGAGCGATACGCCCTAAGAAATAATTTTATTGGGGGTTACTCAATCTCTTTCAATATATATTGACGTTTTCCAATTCCCAGTTCTTCCGCAGCTTCCAAAATATGAACAGCATGCTTATCTTCCATTCGTTTAATGAGCGAATTTTTTCCCTTGTCATCGGAACGATAGATCAAATCGACACAGGCTTGATCTAAAGCGACAGGATCAAGAGAAGCTAAAATACCAATGTCGTCCATTTCTGGAGCATGAGGATTTGCGTCACAATCGCAGTCAACCGATAAATCTTTCATAATATTAATGAACGCGAGACGATCTTCCAAATAGTCCATAATCGATTTGTCAGCATCGGCCATTGCTTCAAGAAATTTATCCTGATCGCAGTCCCAAAAAACATTGGGATCGCCAGCTCCATGAATAAGAGCTTTTCCGTGAGCCGAAGCGATTCCGATCGACATATTTTTCAACGCTCCGCCGAATCCGCCCATGAGATGACCTTTAAAATGAGACAGAACAAGCATAGAATCGTAATCTTGTAAATGCGATCCGACATAGTTGGTTTTGAGCTGTTTGCCGTTGGAAACTGGAAGTTCGAGTTCTCCGTCAGCGTCCATAATATCGACAGGAGCGATTTTTGTAAAACCGTGCTCCTCCATCACTTTGTTATGTTTTTCCGTTGTGTCACGACGACCTTCATAAGCGGTATTGCATTCAACAATCGTTCCTTGAAGAAGATCAACTAATGATTTCATAAATTTGGGTTGAATAAAATGATGTCCGCCCGGCTCGCCTGAATGAACCTTGACGGCAACTTTTCCTGGAAGTTTTCGATCAAGAATCAAATAGATTTCAACCAATTTTTCAGGGGTTATTTTTCGTGTAAAATAAACGATCGGAAGATTTTGTTTTTCATTTATTTCTGAACTGAAAGAAGCTGGCGTCATTCCTGATACGACAGATAAAGCGAGAGTTCCTTTGATAAAATCGCGGCGCTGCATTGAAAGTTCCTTTTTTATCAGGTTTATTCTGAAGAAAGAAGCAATTTGTGATATGTCAATAACAAAACATTTTTGAAAAAATCTTTTTTAGAAATACATCTCATTCAAGATTTTTTGAAGATTTTCAAACGATCAATTTGGGACGACAAAAAACGCATATGTAAAATCAATTTCTGAAAATCATCAGTTATCGATAATATTGGGTTCTATTTTGAGATGCGACTGCGGATTGCAATTATCAAAACAGGGATTCTTTAAAAGCTCCTGATAATACTTTTTCTTATAAGTCAATATTTCCATCTGTTTTTTCAGAATGCGGAGCTGTTCTCGAAGTATCTTTTCCTGTTTAAAGATCAATTCAGCGCGTTCAGGAATCGTCGAATCTCCTATTAAACAAAGATCGATATAGCGTTTGACTCCTTCAATAGAAAGTCCTGTTGTTCTTAAACAATGGATTAGTCGCAACCAACTTATCGAATAATCGGAAAAGAGCCGAACGTTTCCAGCACTGCGATAAACGTTAGGAATCAGCCCCTCGTTATCGTAATACCGGACAGCATAGGTCGACAGTTCCATCATTTCGGCAACCTGTTTTATTGTATACTTTGGCGTCTTGTCTGTTGAAACCTGAAACTTTTTTGAATGTTTCGAATTATTTATTGTTGTATCTGTATTCTTAGACATAATCATTACCTGTTAAATAATATTGGGAAACAATAACTTTAACCGCAACGCTTTTCTTGCGATTCGATATTATACTTCCGACGCTCCGATTTTTCCGCTGTATGACCTTTGATAATACGGCTCCATAACTCGCCGCATTTCGGAAAAACAAAAGGAAAACGTCTATAGAATCAATTCTTTATAAGGTCATTATAAAAAAAAGAAAAATTTTGACTACCCCCATTGCATTACAGTTACACTAAGGTTGATAATAAAAAAATAGGGGAATAAGCGATAGACGGATTGTATTCCCGACGCAGAAGGGAAACCGCTTCGTCGCCATATAAACCATTGGGAATACGGCTCATTAACTCGCCACTTTTGGAAAGACTCAAGAAAAACGTCTATAGAATGCGAAGTCCGTTATCCCCTATAAGCCTTAGTATAAATTGAACGGAAAGGAAAAAAATGGAAAAACGATCTTTTAAAACAACCGAAAAGAAGATTTCTTTATTGGGATTTGGAACCATGCGACTTCCTGTTATTAATACGGAAACGCAGGAAATTGATCTGCCCCAAGCAGAGGAAATGTTTGACAACGCATTGAAAAATGGCGTCAATTATTTTGATACCGCTTTCCCTTATCACAACGGAATGTCCGAAACGGTTGTCGGAAATATTTTAGCAAACTATCCTCGCGATTCTTTTTATCTGGCGGATAAAATGCCGATTTGGGATGTTCAAAGTCCCGATGACGTCGCGAAAATTTTTCAAAAACAATTGGAAAAATGCCGCGTTGACTATTTTGATTTTTATTTGTTACACAACATTTCGTTGCGAAAAATGCCGAAAATAGAAGCGATGAAGGCTTATGAATATCTTGCGGAACAAAAAAAATCAGGCAAAATTCGACAGCTAGGATTTTCGTTTCATGATTCTTCTGACGCATTAAAAAATATTGTCAATCGTTACGATTGGGATTTTGCGCAAATTCAACTCAATTATCTTGATTGGGAACTTTTGGACGCTCAAGGTCAATATAATATTCTTACGGAACATGAACTTCCTATCGCTATTATGGAACCAATCCGCGGCGGCGCTTTAGCAACGCTCTGTCCAGAAGCTATTGCGATCCTTAAGGAAGCGGATCCAGAAAAAAGTCCCGCTTCCTGGGCGTTACGATACGCGGCTTCGCTCCCCAACGTTTATACGGTTCTCAGCGGAATGAGTAATCTGGAGCAACTCGCGGACAATATTCAAACGTTTCATCATTTTCAACCATTAACAAGCGCCGAACAGAACGTTTTGTCAAAAGCTCTCGACGCTTATCGAAAAGCTTCGCCGATTCCTTGTACAGCTTGTCGATATTGCATGGATTGCCCTAATGGCGTTGATATTCCCAAAAATTTCGCTATCTATAATCGTTATTTGACAACCAGTAATATCATTGAGTTCATCAGTTCTTATATTGTTCTTGAGGAATCCAAACGAGCCAAGCATTGCGTCGAATGCGGCCTTTGTCAGGAAAAATGTCCACAAAAGTTGAACATTCCTGAACTAATGCCCAAAATAGACAATGCGTTCCAGAAAATTGAAAAACCGCAATGGTTTGCTTGAAAAAATGTATTCATCATAAAGAGTTTTATTGCAAGTTGAACAATTGACGATCTAACAGTTGTTGACGGAGAAATTCTTAATAACATTTCATCGGCGTCAGATATTGAAAAATCGAAGTTTTCAGAACTTTCTTTAAGAAATTAACTGTTGATATTCGAAGCTGTTGTTCTTCCTGTTTTCACAACTTAAGGCAATTGAAAATTTCAGTTCATTGAACAGCGATGTTGAATAAATCATATCGAATCTGGTAATCCGATGCTTGTGAATTTATACGGAAGTTCTCAAAACCGCGTATAAAGCGGAAATTTAAGAACGTTAGCGCATAATTGTTACGAAATAGAAAAATGTTTCGCGTATGAATTATGTTTTTATGATATCGGACGCGTAAACGCTTCGATTTTGACCGTTTTCAACCGTTTTTGACCGTTTGGCGGCGGTCGAAAACGGTTTGAAACCGTCGTTCGATTATGCGGTCGCATATTTTTTCTTCAGTTGAACGTATCGCATCAGATTA
>JAUNBG010000055.1 GCA_030527205.1 Planctomycetia bacterium | reverse complement strand
TTTTGTTGCATTTATCGCCTCTACCGGCGCTCGTTTGGAATCTCGTTTGGAATCGTTGACGTCGCGGTGCGGGGCGGAGAGGCGGTGTCCCTCAAACGTAACAAACTTGGGAGCGCCGCCTGCTCATGAGACTTATAACATCCTTGCTCTAAATGTTTTCCAGTCGGTATTTGCGGCTTCCAATCCCAAGCTCCTCGGCGGCTTCGAGAATGTGAACCGCATGACGACTCTCCATCCGTTCGATGAGGTTCGCCTTTCCCTTGTCGGGAGACTGATAGACCAGGTCAACGCAAGCCTGATCCAACGCAACAGGGTCAAGAGACGCCAGAATACCGATATCCGCCATTTCCGGCGCGTGCGGGTTGGAATCGCAGTCGCAGTCGATCGAAAGGTCCTTCATAATGTTGATGAACGCGATCTTTTCGCCAAAAAAATCCATGATCGAACGGTCTGCATCTGCCATCGCTTCCAGGAACTTGTCCTGTTCGCAATCCCATATATGCTCTGTGGAACCGGCGCCGTGAATGTGCGCTTTTCCGTGAGAGGAGGCGATACCGATCGACATGTTTTTCAGAGCGCCGCCAAAGCCGCCCATCATGTGTCCCTTAAAATGAGAAAGAATCAGCATCGAATCATAGCGTTTCAGGTGAGAACCGACATAATTCACTTGTATCTGTTTCCCTTTCGGAATGGGAAGTTCCATTTCTCCTTCGGAGTCGAGCAGATCGACGGTCGCAATCTTGGTAAATCCATGTTCATCAAGAACTTTGAGATGCTCTTTCGTCGTGTCGCGACGTCCGGGATAGGCCGTGTTGCACTCCACCAGTGTGCCATGAAGCGCATTTACCAGCGGCTTCATAAACTCCGGCTGAACGAAGTGGTTTCCGCCCGGTTCTCCGGAATGGATTTTTACCGCCACTTTCCCCGGAAGCGTACGTCCCAGGCGACCGTAAATTTCGACCAGTTTAATCGGTGTGATTTCTCGCGTAAAGAAAACCGTCGGCAACTTGTCGGACGCTTCCTTCGAATCGGTTTCTCTTTCCGACGACACCAGACCCCTCGCTACGAATCCAGAGAATGTGGACGCAAGCAGGGCACTTTCCAAAAATTTTCTTCTTTCCATGTTTGATTTTCCTTTGGTTTTGTTATTGTCTTGCTTTTTTACGAACGTTACAAACGAGCTCTTCGTCCGATCTGTTTGATTATTTCAGCGACTTCCCGAGCTGATACGCCATTTCGGGAAACTTCGTATGATGAATGGCGTCCGTCGACCAGACGCCGGGAGCAATGATTTGCCCTACATCTGTCCAGCCGAGATAGTGTAACATCACTTCGTAATGACTGATAATGGGCTTGGCGTCTTCGATCATGTTGCTGGCGTACGTCATCATCAGGACCGCTTTTTTCGGTACGAGAATCCGTTGGTTAATTGCGTAGAAACGATCAATAGTCGTTTTTAGTTGCGCCGAAATCCCAAAATAGTACATCGGCGACGCAAACGCGACCAGGTCAGAGTCGAGGAGATGCTCCTTCACGAAGCCAAAATCGTCGTTGAAGACGCATGTTCCATCTTTGCTGCACTTATCACAGGCCAGGCAGGCATGCACATTCTGTGTGGCGGTGTCGAAACGAAACGTTTCGTGTCCGGCCTCCTTTGCTCCTTGAATGAACCGTGCCGCAAGCGTGTTGGAGTTCCCATCTTTGCGCGGACTGCCTGTCAGGACTAAAATTTTCATTTTTTCAACTCCTTTGCTGTTTGTTAAAAAGACGTTTTTTTCTTCGGACAATGGGGACGTCCCATTCCTAACGTTTCACTCTTTGCTACTGTTCTGCCGGATTGCGGTCGCCGACGTTCCGAAGTGGGAACACCCAATCCCTCATCGAACCGCCTCGTCATCCTCCGGCTGCCACCCGTCTGTAGTTCTGGAGAGCAAGAGTGCTCTCCCTCCATATCCCGATCCCGCAATTAGCACTGGGGGGTAGTTCTGGAGAGCAAGAGTGCTCTCCCTCCCAAAAACACTTCGTCAGCCTTCGGCTGCAACTCCTCCGAAAGGGGGAATTACGTTTTGCCCACATACCAGGACGGAATAAAACGATTGAAATGATCGAACCAATCGAACATCGTTTTTATCATTGCATGGGATTCGTCCACTTCTTGTTGTCCTAAAGTGACGGCAACCGCAAAGGCGTTCATACTTTCCGCAACGACATAATAAGCGTTCCGTTCCCAAAAGTCGTTCGGTACAGAACCGCCAAAATAGCTGTGAAGCTGTCCCGTTGCAAACGATGGACTGACCTCTGCCGTTACCATGACACCCGTTAACGCGTACCAGGGATCCACCAGACCACTCCCCTGGAAATCGATGGCATACAGTTCGTTCTCCGGGGAAATGACCATGTTATCGGACTGAAAGTCGGCATGTAAAAGGCACATCGGACGATTTTCCAGGCAGGAAGATCGCTGCTCCAAAACGGCGTACAACCGTTCCTCCCCCAATATTTTTTCGCCGCAAGCCTGGTACGCTTCGAGATATTTTGAAACGCGTTCTCCGTAAATTTTTGCCCAATCCGACGAAGGAGGATAGCTTTCTGCTGTCTGCATTTTCAGCATCATCTGTCCGGCTTCCCAACCGAAATCGTACTGTTCTTTTTCGGAAAGGGACGGCAGCAATTCTTTCGCTTCTTCCCCCTCGACCCAGGTCAAAAGCTGATAGACGCTCTTTCCGTCATTGCATATTCCAAAATCGACCGGCAGGGACATACGAATCCCCGTGGCCGACATGCGCTTTATAATATCAAACTCACGTTTTTTCTCCTCATATTCGGAACGATCCGAAATACGCAGCAAAAGTTTTTTGCCCTCGACCGTTTCTACGTAATATTTTTTATCGCCTGACCACCTTTGGGAATCGGTTCCATCTTTATAAATGTTTCGTAATGAGCGATCTCGTTCATTTTTTCCTCTCTCATGATCTTCACTCCTTCACCCAGTTCTTTCCAAAACTGGTCTGATCGGTTTCCACCGCCCCGCGATGCCCGAAAACGTTACAGGCCGCAAGCGACTCTTCCAGAGCGTTGAACTCATCGTCGGTCAGCGTAACATTCCATGCGCCGAGGTTTTCCAGAATCCGCTCCTGATTTTTGGAACCAGGAATCGGCACGACGTTCGGATATTTGTGCAGCATCCACGCAAGGGAAATCTGCGCGTTGGTCGCCCCTTTGGCCGCGGAGTATTTCGCAAGGATGTCCAAAATGGGCTGGTTGCCGACGATGTTTTCTTTGGAAAGCTGCGGAACGAACTTTCGCACGTCGTCCCCCTCAAATTTCGTCTCGACCGTCACCTTTCCGGAAAGGAACCCGCTGGCAATCGGCGAGAACGGCACGACGCCGATATTCTGCTCCAGGCAGTACGGAAAAACCTCCTGTTCGCAATCCCGTTCCAGCATGGAATAGAGGTTTTGCACTGCCGAAACGGGCGTGACGCCGTGTGCTTTCGCGATGGTGTCCGCCGAAACCTGCGACAGACCCCATGCCCGGATCCGTCCATCCTGAATCAGCTTCCCCATGGCCTCCGCGACCGCCTCCACAGGCACCCTCTCGTTGACCCGATGCAGGTAGTACAAATCGACCCAATCGGTACGCAGATTCTTCATCGACGCTTCCAGATGACGGCCAAGGGAGTCGTACAAAGACGCTCCGTTCTCATAATCCTCCGGGCGGAGAAAGAACTTCGTGGCAAGCACGATTTTCTCCCGGAACGGCTCGATCGCCTTACCGACCAGCAGCTCGTTGTGTCCCGGAAAGAACTGTTCCCTGCCGTAGACTTCCGCCGTGTCGAAAAACGTGCAGCCAAAGTCGAACGCCTTGCGAATCGCCTCGACGCTGTACGCTTCCTCCGGCACCTTGCCATACCCATGGGAAAATCCCATGCACCCCGTCCCGATGGGCGAAACTTCCAGGTCTCTCAATTTTCTCGTTTTCATGATAAATTTCCTTATTTTCGTAAAGGTTACCTTTCCTGATTGACCAAATCCTGATACAATTTCATCAACTCCGCAACGATTTCCGACTCCGGCATTTTCAACCGGAAACCGTACGCCTGCATTACGGCGCGATCATTGGCTTCGTGCGCCTTACGAAGTTCCGGCGGCATCGTCGCCTCGTCGTACAAATCCGCCAGCGAGCAGTCCGGGAACAGAGCCCGTGCGTTCAAAATTCCTTGCGCCGTTTTCTCTATAATGGAGCGGGAACACTCCTGTTCCCGATTCATGGAGGGGGAACACTCTTGTTCCCCAAATTCCAATTTATTTATAAGTTTCGGAGAGCAGGAGTGCTCTCCCTCCATGGATCCCATAAGCGTAAATTTTTCATCGGAAAGTCCTTTGGGGTTTGTACTAATGTACTTTAGAATACGCAAATAATGCGATTCGCTTCGAACAATCCTATCGAAGGATTCATGCTGCCATAAAGTCCCCTTCGTTCCTAAAATCTTATTAATGCGATTTGCAGAAACACCTTTCCACGCCTTCATAATTTCAGAAGTCGACGACTTCCCTAAAAGTTGAAAAACAACATGAACGTGATTCGGCATAATAACAAACGAATGCAGAAGATATTTTTTGCCGTTATCATGTAAAATCGTTTCCTCAACCAATTTTCTGACAAATGGAAATGCGAGTACGCAGCTCCCGTAGCCGGCATCGAGCCATTTATCGGCCAGAGCGCCGATCGTGTTGTAATATTTTTTCTCCGTTTCTTTGTCCCAAGGCTGCGGATAAAGATTCAAAAACGCTTCCTTTTGCGTGTTAAGTTCTTCGAGCTTTTCCATCGGCAGCGAATCCGCAAGACGGAACGTAACAAATTGGATTTTCCCATCCTGGTGCCAATGCGGAAGATTTCCACCCGTGGTTATGGAAATATTTCCATTTCGGTCTAACCAAACCGAGGAGGAGCGGGAACACTCCTGTTCCCGATCAATGGAGTGGGAACACTCCTGTTCCCCATACCCCAAATCAAACGGCGGGTTTCCCATAATGTAAAGACCGGAGCGGGAACACTCCTGTTCCCGATAATTAAGGGAGTGGGAACACTCTTGTTCCCGATCATTAAAGGAGTGTTTTGGGGAGCAGGAGTGCTCCCCCTCCATGGTTTTCCAATCCATACGCAAGGCGTTTCCTTCGACGATGTGGGAGTACGATTTCAGGGGAAGGAAATTGATGGGACGCTGTACGATATCTTCTGTTTCCTGAATCATTTGAAGCTCCGCAATCCACAATGCCGTTCGCGCGACGGAAACGGCAAAATCGTTGATCTCAATGCCGTAAAACTGGCTGATGGAAATCTGAATCGGCGCCATTTCCTCATTAAAGTACATTTGTCCGCGATACAAGGCACGCAAAATGTCATTCTCCAGCCGCCGCAAGGAAAGGAAGGTCTCCGTCAGGAAGTTGCCGGAACCACAGGCCGGGTCGAAAAACGTGAGTGAGCCCAACTGTTTATGGAATTCACGCAACTTTTTTTCCCGCGTCCGGGTTACGGAAATGGCGAAAATCTCTTTTAACTCGGCGCGTAAGTCCTCTAAAAACAACGGATCAATCACTTTATGAATATTTTCAATCGATGTGTAGTGCATTCCGCCGCCCCGCCGCGTTTCGGGATTCAGCGTACTTTCAAAGACCGCACCGAAAATCGTGGGACTGATCCTCGACCAGTCAAAATCTTTGGAACATTCACGAATCAGCAGTTCCGCAACCTCTGGCGTAAATCGTGGAATTTCGATATTTCGCTCGGCAAAAAGCCCGCCGTTGACGTAAGGAAACGCCAGTAAATCTTCCTCCATATACGGATCGCGGTCTTCGGGCAACGTGTCCAGCACCTCAAAAAGCTCACTCAACGCACGGCGAATGTCCGAATTTCGACGCTTATTTAAATAGGCGTGTACGCAGTTATGTTTCCCAAAAATTCCAGCGTCCTCGGCGTAAAAACAGAAAACCAGCCGAACGCAAAGGATGTTCAAACTCCGTAGTGATTCCGCAGAATCAGGATTGATGTACTGCGACCGCAGCGCGTCGTAAAGTCGCCCAACCAGTTCGCCTGCATCAATGGAAAGCTGTGTTTCGCGGTACGTTTCCGTCTGCGTTTCATCGACCAGAAAGTCCAACAGGTAAGATTCCGTCTCCAGATTTTCCAGCTTTACAACCATCGGCGGGTCATTCGGACGTTCCATGTCGTGAATGTGAAACTCCCGAAAATTGCAAACCACAATCCAGCGATTCCGCTGAGAATACGGCAGCCGATTATTGTACCGCTCCGCCTGCTGGAACGGGGTCAGGCACGTACCGTCCGACTGGAGGATCGGTTTCGTGAGATCCACCTCCGCACTTTTCTGCTCGATCAGAACGTACGTTTTCGGAATGCGTGCGTCGATAAAGCTCACGTTTTTGAGTTTGACACGTTTCTCAAACTGAATGAAACTGGCAGGTTGCGCAATGCCGAAAACGTCCTGTAAAAGTGCCAGCCAAAACGACTGTGTGTCGCTCTTTTCATCCCCTCGATTTCGCCATTGCTCAACAAATTCTTTCGTCTGCGCTCGCCGTTTCATGTTTTCCATGATGTTCTCCTTTGCAATCTTTCACCTGCCTCGTTTCGGTAAACAACAACTCCCTTCATTTTACCAGGAGTGAATCCCTTTTTCAATACATCAAGGAGGGGGAACACTCTTGTTCCCCAAAATTATCAAAATAGGAACGAAAACACTTTTGTTTTAGGGAGCAGGAGTGCTTTCTCTCTTGGTTTTAGGGAGCAAGAGTGCTCCCTCTCCTTGTTTACTTAAAACGTCGGTCAGTTCAAAATCAAAAATGTCGAGGTTTCCTGTGATTCGTGCTGGGTTGGTGGATTTCGGTAAAGCTATCACGCCCTCCTGTACCTCAAAACGCAGAATGATCTGTCCCGTATTCTTGCCATACTTTTCCGCCAGCGCTGTTACGACGGAATGCGTCAGCAACTCGACGTTTCCGTGTCCCAACGGATACTATGCCTCCAGCTTTACGTCGTCCTGCGCCATGATTTTACGCAGCTCCTTCTGCAGGAAGAATGGATGGAATTCCACCTGATTGACGGCCGGTTTGATGTCGAACTCGGGCACAAAGTGATTCCAGATTTTCGGCGTCATATTGCTCACGCCAATGGATCGCAACGTCCCCTCCATCTTGGCCTCCTCCAACGCTTTCCATGCGCCGGGAACGTCGCCGTAAGGCTGATGAATCAGGTATAGATCGATATACTCCATTCCCAATTTGTGCAGAGATCGGGCAATCCCTTTCTTCGCCGCCTCATAGCTGTGGTCTTGAAGCCACAGTTTGCTGGTCACGAAAATCTCCTCACGCGCAATACCACTGTCGCGAACCGCCTTGCCGACATCTTCCTCGTTGAAATACGCCGCAGCAGTGTCGATGTGACGATAGCCCGATTTCAATGCGGCAAGCGTCGCGTCGTAAGTGGGGCCGTCGTTGGGAATCGTGAAGACACCAAAGCCCAACACAGGAATCTTGTTGCCGTCGTTTAATGTGATCATGTTCATTCTGCTTTTTTCCTTTTTCTTCCGTCTTTTTTGTCGTTCGTTTGCTTGTACTCCTCAAAGAATTTTGCCAGATGCCCGGAACAAAACTCGTCGATAAGCTGTTTCATGGAGATTTTCCCGTCGGAAATGCACCATAAACAAAGCGTTCCATAATACTGGGAAACAATTTGCAACGATAATTTCTCAATCGGCGTAGACTTGCAAAGCACCGACGCATCAATCGCATATCGGATATACTCCTCGATAACCCCACGATCATATCGAAGCTTTTCCGAAACGAGCGAGTCTTTCTCCAACGGCGCCACGCCGCTGCGGAGCCATTGCTGCGCCATCTCCAGGGATTCCTTCTCGATTAAATCGGTCGATTTTTGGAGAAAACTCCCGATCTGCGCTTCGATTCCCCCCGCCTCTTCCAACGACTCCTGTTTGAATATATCAAAACGATCGTAAGCCGCGGCCGCAATCAAGTCCTCCTTACGCTTGAAATAAACATAAAACGTCCCTTTGGCGACCTCCGCTTTTTCCGTAATCTCCTCAATCCGAATGTCGCGATACTCTTTTTCCTTCTTCAACGCCTTAATGGCGTCAATCAGTTTCTGTCTTGTTCGCAGGGATTCTTCTTGTCGTTTACCCATTTTGGTCCCTTGTTTTTTGCCTTGTCTTGTCTTGCCTTGCCTTTCTTTTCTTTAATAACACTATACTAAAGTCATTGACTTTTGTCAATGACTATTTTCAATTAATTTCGTTTTTTTTTAAAAATTTCTGATAATTCCCCCAGTTTTGGACAGTTTGAGACAGTTGTAGACAGTTGTAGAATGGTTGTATGGACATGAAGTCCTATAAAATTGGGGCGGAGCAAATCATCAGCCATTGAGTACGAAAGAATTCGCGCCGATGATTGATGCCGCTCAAACAGACAGGGCCGACGCATCAAATTTTTTAGAAATGGGGGAAAATATAAAAACTGGGTTGGATTCAAATCGAAAAAAAGAGTAAAATTCCTCGTTCCGGGTCAAGAAGGAGGAAAAAATGTCGAAAAAGACGAATGAAAAAATTGAAGCACATCACGACGGCTGAAGACAGTCCTGAACTCAATATTGGGCGAAGACGGAGGAACCATTGGAGTCATAATCTGCATTGAAAGTAATACAGAACCATTTATCAAACCGCTCGACATTTTGAAAAACGATGTGAACATTGACTCCACATTCTTCGAAAGTCGCGTTTGGATCGCTTTAAGTTTTTTGATGTCAGCGCGACGTTCGACAATGAGTTTGTCTTTGGGGTTCCATATGATTTAAATCGGCTGCTATCAATCGATTTATTGACCTGTTTTTCGGACTTTTTTCATTTCGCTGAAAAAGATTTCGATAAAATCGTTGACGACGTCGATTGGATCTGGTATACTAAGATTAAAGGTTTTAGGCGTTCTTTTCGCATGAAAAGAAAAAATCAACGTGAACAGTTACGAATCAAGACTGCAATATTCGTTTTTTGTCATTTGCATTCCGGCCGCAGAACTTCAGAAAACAACCTTCTGGAATTTTCAGCAGGTTGGAATAATAGAAGGAAGTTTGGAGTTCATGAACATTTTATCTCGTAATTTTCGTACTAATTCTGGAGCGGTCGCGTTTTTTACAAGCATAATTGTTTGGGGAATCGGAATCGGATGCTTTTCTGCTTCGTTAAACAATTATCTGGTTGATATTCATTCCGTTGACGAATTTCAGCGCGGTTGGATGGAATTTTTTCGAGAAATGCCGGGACTTCTCCTTGTCGTTTTTCTTGCAATTTTGCATCGAGTAAGCGATTGGCGCATTTTAAGAATTGGAACGTTTTGTTCGATGATTGCTGTACTCGGACTTCTGATTCCTTCGAATTTGTATATGGTAACTTTTCTCATTACTTTCTGGAGTCTCGGCGATCATTTAGTCATGCCGATTCGGAGCTCCATTGCCGTTTCCATTGCCAAACCGGAACATGAAGGCGTTTCGCTCGGATTTGTTACAGCGACAATGAATGCCGGAACAATCGTCGGCAGCATTTTGGTTGCGATTGTCTTTGGGATTGGTCTTACTGTTTTTCATTGCGAGAATAACGAACAATTATATAATGTCGTCTGGATTCTTGTTTTCTTTCTTTTGTTAATCAGTATTTTTACAACGTTTACCAAAAATGCCCCCAACAAATCGTCTAACCGTCCGCGACTTTACGTTCATCGAAAATTTTCCCGTTTTTATGTTCTCGAACTTTTTTATGGCGCTCGAAAACAAATCTTTTTAACATTTGGACCTTTTGTACTCATTGTCATTTATGGGCTCTCGACAATGCAAATTGCTGTTCTTCTGGCGATTGGCGCTTTCTTGAATATGATAACCAGCCCGATCGTCGGACGTTTGACCGACCGACTTGGTTATCGAACCATTATGATTTGCGATACGCTTATTCTTTTCTGGGTTTGCCTGATTTATGGTTACGCGAATCGGATATTTTCAATGAATGTTGCGATTTGGGTCGTTTGTATTAATTTTCTTTTAGACCATATTATCAGCACAGCGGCCCTGGCGAGCAATCTTTACGCAAAAGACATTTCGAGCAACGGCGACGAATTCACATCAACCCTGACAACAGGAATTTCGGTCAATCATCTTATTTCCATACTGTCCGCTCCATTAGGGGGTTGGATTTGGCAAACCTGGGGCGTTGGAATGCTTTTTACTTTTGCCGCGATTATGGCGTTATGCAATTCTCTTTTTGCTTATTTTATTCCCCAAAAAACAGACGCAAGTCGCTTTTTTCCGAAAAAGAATTGCGAAAAGAGTTAAACTTTTAAGAGCTGATAACGAATCATTACTATCGACCAGGCGATTAACGTTAGCGATGAATCGCTAACGGAGCTTGGGCTCGAAAGATTTTCTTTGCCGCGTCACTGCGAGAAAAATCTTTTTCTGTGAATTTATCCGCAAATTAAATCAAACGTTGTTCCTCTGGCTTTTAACGAAAGAAACAATAGTTCTTATAGATTGACTTATTTCGTTCTTTAAAGATGATTTACGGATAAATCCTTAATCTGTATGCCTCCGAATTGGGAACGGTCAATGCCGCGAAAATAATTTGACAAACCAACGTCACAAGCTCTTGCGAAGACATTTTGAATTATTATAATAAAATCATGCAGGACGAATGTTTCGCGCATCTTTAGTCTCAATCTTTTTCCTGTCAAAAAAAGGAACGATCAAAATGAACAATTCAACAGACGATGATAACCAAAAATGCGAAGCCTACAAAAACGCGATACTTTACAATCAGAAAGAAAAGGCCGAAGAGCTTCGTACGATACTTTCTACAACGCTTACCAATCCCGACGCCTTTTTCGACGAGGCAGAAAAGTGGCGTCTCCAATGTGACGAGCTTATCCAACGAGGTCTGAAGTTAGCCCAAAGTGGTAAAAAACGCGACAGTATGGAGTTCGAACAACTTGCCAAAGAGGCAAAAAAACTTGGCGGGACTGTTAAATCTAACTTCTGTCAGCATTTCGATAAGGCGGTTAACGAACTTATTCAACAACATGCTGACCAATGTCCGCCTTTAAACGCCGCGTTTACTTCTTCTTCTTCTTCTTTGAAAAAATTTTTTCCTGATAAGTACAAAACAGAGCTTGAGGAAATTCAAAAATTTGCTTACTGGGGCGAGAAATATTAAGAACAGTTGGAAAAATGCATCGAGGAGTTCCGCACGAACTTTTCAGGAAGAGAAGAAGATAGAGAAGAATATATTCATACGGCTATCGAAAGGGGAAAATTCTTGAAAAGCAGCAAGGATCAAGCCTATAAGCTTGGAAAGATGAACCGACCGGAATCCGAACTTGACAGTATTCTGAAACAACTGAAACAAAATAGGTTCGCGTGGTTTGAAAAAAACAAAGTGAAAGAAGCATATGAGGCAGGAAAAAGCTGGGCCCAACGAGTAAAAGAAGAAAAAAAATTTCACTCGACGCTTCCCTATGCGGACGCTCGTTTTGAGTCTTTTCAGACAACCACAATACCATTGAACAAAGAGGAGAACATCATGTCATTTACCGGAATTCATCCGAACGCACTCAGCGAACAGGCCCCGTCTTCGGAATGGACCGTTGTTATTGATGAAACAGGAAGCGAGTTTTCCAAAGATGCTTACACTGCCAACAAAACAAAAGTGGGCAGGATTGTCGGTATCTTTATTCCCAAAGAGACCGTCCTGCCGGAACTTCCTAAAGAATGGCATGCCAACGAGTTGTCCCTATCCGAAATTGAGTCCGTCGTCAAGAGAATTCAAACGTCGAAATGCGGCGTTTTGGGAGTTTCGGTCAATGCCTTTCCTCAAGTTCATGCGGATCAATGGTTTGCGGGAATTGAGATTCTTCTGGAACTCGCTCTTCATCTTCTTCCCATTACGGAACAAACGACTTTTAATATTTTTGTCGAAAAACGGGGCGAATTTGACTGCAAGATGTCGAGTGTTCTTCAAAAAACATGTGACGACGTTCTTAACCGGTTCCGTCGCGTTCATCCCGATCTTGCCCAAAAGCTTGTTCTCAATGGAAGTATCATTTCAAAAGAGGGGCACTCTTATAATGGTTACGCCGACGCCGCCGCTTTTGTCTGGGGAGGAAGTACTGCACAAAAAATATTGAAAGCCTCACGCTGGCTTGATACCTGTTTTCTCGGACAGTTGAAATATTCACTTTGTGACATTCTGGAACTGATGGAACATGAAAAATCCATTACGCCGGAAATGTGGACTGATCTTGTAACCAATCAGGCAGCCGCGTCGGATAATTCATTTGTCTCGGCTCTTTTACGGAAGTTGGGAGAATATGCTCAGGGAGACGTTGAGAAATGGCGACTGTATATGAATCATACGGTACGCCATCTTGACTCCAAAGCGATTAACATGTACATTCTGGGGCGACAGCTCAAATGGTTGAAAGCCTATGTCCCGGACGATGAAAAATTTCTGCCGCGGCTCCGACTTCTTTGGTTAACCGTCAATTTGGCAGAAAAAAATCATCGCGGCGAAACGGGATTTGAAGAGTTTCAAAAAGAGTTTCATTCTTTATCGGAACAACTTTATGAAGAAGACGCTCCTCTGGTTTGTAATGCGAATCTTCATTTAGCGGTTGCTTTGACCAACAACTATGATTTTAATGGCGCTGCCCGCCTCATGGACAAGTGGCATTCTGTCCCGATTGAGACGCCTGGACGACAGCTTTATGGAAGACTTCTTTCAACCTTTGGTCAGCATAACGCATTTCTGGGTCACAACGAAAAAGCTTGTGTTGATTTTAGAAACGCTATCAAAACGTTCGAAAAACTGAGTGATCCCAACGAATCGAAATTGGATATTTCTCAGACGCGGGCGTACTTGGTGAACGTTCTGATGGACAGCGGAGAAAAAAACGTTTCGGAATTAATGAACGAATTTTCATTGTACTTCGGAGGAACACTGGAAGAAGCGGCGGAAAAATTGAGTTCCTCTAATGATTCCGGCGAAAAATACGCCCATCATCTTCTCCTCCGATATTTGGTCTCAAACAGAACCGAAGTTTCGCAAAAAGCCCGGGCAATTTATCTTGACCATCGGAGCAACTGGAAGTCCGGGGAAGGCCATCCCTGGGAGATGATCGAATTTTACCGCGGTCTTCTTCTTACCGATCCATTGGAACAGGCGAATCTGTTTCGCAAAGCCCATGAAATCGTTAAGAACGAGGGGGCAACGCTTCAGGTTATTGACGCCGTTCTTTTAGGATCGCTATTGACACTGGATTCCGAAGTTGAAGATGAATATCGTCAAAAGGTAGAGCAATTGAAAACGTCTATGCCGCGACTTGAGGAAAGACTCACTGTTCTCATTGATCAGCCGTCGAAAAAACGTTCGCCTTTGGAACTGGCGGCGGCTGTATTACCGTTTAATTTCCGGTAATACTGGTGATCCCACGGTAACCGTTCGAATCTTTCTATCCAACATTCCTTCCCCAGCGGCGAGTTGGGGATATAGGGAAAATAGAGGATATACCAGTGTCGGTTGACCGAAGGAAAAGGGCGAAGGTTACTTGAAGAGTTTACCGAGCAGATATAAACCGCAACCAATCGCCGCAACAGCACCGACCGCAGGAATCGTCGCCAAAACAGCAGAACCGAGCGCCATGCCGCCTCCTCCTGTCGCGACGGAACCGCCGCCGATCGCTGCAAGCGTCGCACTTTTGGCCGCAGCTCCCGAAAGAGAAGCAATAGCGGTTCCCGTCGAAGCGGTTCCGTATGTCGAAACGGCACTGGTCAAAGCAGCCGGTCCCACAGTCGCCATGCCTGTACCTGCCGCCAAACCAGCTCCTGCCGCAACGTTCTTACCTGTTTCACTCATGATTGTAACCTTTCTGCTGAAAATTAATGAAACCTAAAACTCTTACACGTCGTTTCTATAATGTCATAAGCTCCAGTTTATCTGTTTTTGACAAAAAAAGATGAAATTTTCTCAACCGAACATTTCTTTGAAGAGTTTATCGAGCAGATATAAAACGACGAAAACAACGCGTCGAATATCGGGCACTTCCGCCGAAAGCGGACACGGAATTTGCGGCGGCGACGGAACGAACGCCAAACCGTATCCCCAAAGTTTTAACGATTACAAAACAGTAGCAACACAAAATCAGGAATTGACTCGAAAACATTTTCTTTGGAATTAAAGTCTGACAGGGATATTATTGTTTTTTAAAAATTCTTTTGTTTGTCGAACGGTTAAGGTTCCAAAATGAAAAATGCTTGCCGCGAGAACGGCGTCGGCTTTCCCTTCCTTTAAAACATGATAAAGATGTTCCGCAGAGCCAGCGCCGCCGGAAGCGATAACGGGAACGGAAACAGCGTCGGAAACCGTTGCGGTCAATTCGCAGTCATAACCGTCCAAGGTTCCGTCAGCGTCCATACTCGTTAGAAGAATTTCGCCGGCGCCAAGTTCAACGGCCTTCTGAACCCAGTCAAGAACATCGAGATGAGTATTGAAACGTCCGCCATAAGTAAAAACCTCCCAACGTTGTTCGCCGGGGACTTTCTTTGCGTCAACAGCAAGAACAACGCATTGAGAACCAAATCGTTGAGCGGCTTCTGAAATGAGATTGGGATGATTGACCGCCGCAGAATTGACCGAAACTTTATCGGCGCCGGAGTTCAGCATAAGCCGGACGTCGTCAACAGTTCGAATGCCGCCGCCAACGGTTAGGGGAATGAAAACCTGTTCCGCCGTCCGCTGAACCAAATCGCGCATTATTGCCCGATGATCGCTGCTGGCTGTTATATCGAGAAAAACAAGTTCATCGGCTCCCTGTTTATTGTATTCGATCGCTGCTTCAACGGGATCGCCCGCGTCCGTCAATTCGACAAAATGAACTCCTTTAACGACGCGGCCTCCCGTAACGTCCAAACACGGAATAATTCTTTTGGCAAGCATTATTGAATCCTTTGGATAAAATGTTTTAAAACGTTCAAACCGTTTTCTTGACTCTTTTCCGGATGAAATTGCGTTGCTAATAAATTGCCGCAGGAAAGGGCGGCAGCAAAATCGACAATATAATTCGTTTGAGCTGCGATAATTGTTGAGTCCTCGGGCTGAACATAATAAGAATGAACAAAATAGAACCAGGGAGTTTGTGAAAGTTCTTGAAAATATGGGTTATTGTTTTGAACATCAATTGTATTCCAGCCAATATGGGGAACTTTTAACGAATGGGAAGGAAATCGAACAACCTTTCCTGGAAAAATTCCGAGCCCTTCAACGTCCGGAGCTTCTTCGCTTGATTCCATTAACATTTGCATTCCAAGACAAATTCCAAGAAACGGCTTTTCGGCGGCAATCCAATCTTTGATAAACGGAACGAAATGATTTTCGTTTAGATGTTTCATTCCGTCGCCAAAATTTCCAACGCCTGGCAAAATAAGAGCGTCAGCTTTTTCTGCTTCGATGGGATGTCGAACAATCCGCAAATTCGCTCCAACCGATTCCAATGCCTTGGAAACGCTCAGAAGATTTCCCATATCATAATCAATAAGCGCGATAAAACTCATTTTTGGATTTTTTCTATTTAACTTTGGATTTATAGGTCAATGTTGAAAACAAGACGAAATATTGAATAATTCTCCCAATTCCGCATTGATCTAAAACTTCGTTCAGGAATTCGTTTGCCGTTGTCAGGGATTATGTCCGAAACCGGTGCGTCAAATGATTATTGAGGAAGAATCAAAAACTTCAAAAATTCAGACGCTTCGCTTTTTTCGACAAACATATTCATTACTTGTTTATTGTAATCTTCTTTTCTATTAGAAAAAGGGAGGGTTGCAAACTATGATTATAAGATTATCTTATAATTTAAAAAAAAGTTGTTTTTTCTAAAAAAATGATGAAAAAAGCGTTATTTTTGTTATACTATTATTAAAGAGAAAATATTCTTTCCCATTCGAATCCCCAAAAGTCGTTTTTTCATTTGTGAACCGGAAAGTTCAACGAATTATTTTAAGACCGAAATAAAGAAAAATCCGAATTGGGGTTAACGTAATCATAACCGAAAAACAGGAGCATTATATTCATGAAAGATCAAGATTGGTTTAAGGAAAAGTTCTGTTTGAGCGAAATTATTTTGCGCCAAATTCTGGTAATATTGTTCATTTTTTCGCTTTTTGTTTCCAATCATTTTATTCTGGGCCAAGACTGGACGGCAGGAAATAATAATGATCGTCCGATGAATACAATTGAATCGGTTCGTCGAGCCATAGACGATATGATTTATCAATTTGGCGACGATTATCCCAATGGCGAACAATATTTGGAAGAGTTGGCGGAACTTGAAAAGTCGGCCGATTTTAATAATCCGGAATGGACGCAAAATTTTGATGCGTTTCGACGCAAAGCTCTTCTGGAAAATCCGCTTTTGGACGAAATGAATATTCTTGTCATTCGTTCGCCCCGAATTCCTGGCCCGGGCGATAATTTTATGACAATTGACGTTGTTCCGAAAGAAGGTTGGGATTGCGAAATCGATATTTTAAGTAATATTCGAAATGACGATCCAACGTTGACAACAATTTATAAGCCGGCCAATAATCGTCCCATTTTAGAGCCGGAACTTCATTGGGACGCAAAACGTTTAATGTTTTCCAGCGTTTCCGAAGAGAATAAACGTTGGGCAATTTTTGAAATCAATCTCGATGGTTCCGGACTCAAAACCTTAACGCCAACAGATCAGCCCGATGTCGATTTTTTTGATTCCTGTTATGCCCCGGACGGTTCCATTATTTCCTGTTCAAATGCGGGAAAACAAGGGCTTCCCTGCATAAATGGCGGCGCTCCTATGGCCAACATTTATAAAATTGACCCCAAAACGAAACAGGTTCGCCAACTGACCTTCGAGCAAGACTCCGATTGGCATCCAACGCCATTAAGCAACGGGCGAATTATGTATCTCCGTTGGGAATATAGCGATATAATGCATTATTTCAGCCGGATTCTGTTCCATATGAATCCCGACGGAACCAATCAGGCTGAATTATATGGAAGCGGCTCATTTTTCCCGACCGCTTTTAAGCATGCGCGAGAATTTCCTGATTCTTCCAAAATCGTTGGAATTGGTGGCGGACATCACGGGCGCGGCGATACCGGTCGACTTTTGATCATTGACCCAACTGTTGGACGAAAATATCCGTTCCGTTATCATCCAACTTCTCGCGAATGGGGACCCGAATTGGCTCAAATTGATGTTCATCCTGAAATCTTTCCTTTTGAAAAAACCGGATTCTTTCAGGAAATTCCCGGTTTTGGACGCGATGTTGTCGGAAACGTTCTCGATATGCAATCAACCGGTTTGAAATATAATTTCCTTTTCCCTTATCCGCTTGGAGAAAACTATATTTTGGTTAATTGCCAAATTGAGGGCGACCCGAATACTTACGGACTTTATCTCGTCGATATTTTCGATAATATGACATTAATCAAAAAAATCGATAATCAAGGACTTTTCGTTCCTATTCCCATAGTCGAACGCGATTTGCCCCCCGTTTTGCCGGATCGTCATATTCCGGGAGCCAAAACAGCGACCGCCTTCATTACAGACGTTTATAATGGCGAAGGAACGAAAAATATTCCTCGCGGAACAATCAAAGCATTTAAAATTTTTGCGTATCATTTTGCTTATTTGAACAGCGGCGGGCATGAATCGGTCGGCGTTCAAAGCAGTTGGGATATTAAACGTCTTTTAGGAACCGTTCCCGTTGACGAAGACGGAAGCGCTTTCTTTACAATTCCGGCCAATACGCCGATCGCTTTGCTTCCAGTCGACGAAAACGGAGCGGCTCTTCAACTCTTCCGATCCTGGTTTGTTGGCATGCCCGGCGAAAATGTGAGCTGCAACGGTTGTCATGAATCGCAGCTTGACGTTACGCCTTCGGTTAAAACGACCGCTTCCCAACGTCAACCGAATGAAATTGAAGATTATTTAGGTCCGAAGCGTCCGATAACTTTTGAACTTGACATTTATTATCGAGTCGTTAAAAAATATTGTTTCGCTTGTCATGACGGTTCTAAAACGGATCGCCCGTCTTTTGCCGACGCTCAAACCGCTTATGACAATATTCATCCGTTTGTTCGACGTCCCGGTCCGGAAACCGATATGGACGTTTTGCCCCCTTATGAATATCATATTTCAACGAGCGAACTTTGGCAAATGTTCGAAAAAAATCATTATAACGTTCAACTTGATGATGAGGCAAAAAGACTTCTTATCAATTGGGTTGATTTTAATGCGCCTTGGCGAGGCAAATGGGATAAACCGGGCGAATCGCAACGCCGCCTGGAATTGTCACAGCTTTACGCAAATGTTGCCGATGATATTGAAAACGAATATGATCGTTTGCTCAACGAAATGAGAAATCAACCCGCTCCAGACGTTATCGTTCCGCCGGAATTTATTCCCCCGACCGATGAACTCGGAAATGATTGGGCGTTCGACGAAGCAACCGCGAAAGAGTTACAGAAACAAGCCGCTCAAAACGGTTCGCCGACAAAATCAATCGAATTGGCCGACGGCGTTTCGATAGATTTTGTTTTGATTCCAGCTGGCGAGTTTGTTATGGGATCGTTAGACGGTTTTCCGAACGAAAATCCCCGAACCTTGGTTAAAATCGAAAAACCGTTCTGGATGAGCGCAACGGAAATAACCAATGAGCAATTTGGCGTTTTTGATCCAAATCATGATACAAGATATATTGAAGAGCACGGAAAAGATCATATCGTTCCAGGTTATATTGCCAATCATCCGAAACAACCGGTTGCTCGCGTTTCATGGAACGAGGTTTGCGATTTCATTCAATGGTTTTCTCAAGAGAAAAACGTCAACGCGCAACTTCCAACGGAATCGCAATGGGAATGGGCCGCTCGCGCTGGAAGTTCCGAAAAATTTTATTTCGGTTCCATTGACGCCGATTTCTCAAAATTTGCCAATCTGGCCGATGCCGACCGACGTTTCCTTTATACAACCTGGGAAAATGGCGCAACGGTTCATCAACGACGCCCCTATCCGAAAAACAGCGTTTTTCCGCTTCGCGATGACCGTTTTAAAGACAATTGGTTTGTCGTCGATTATGTCGCTCAAGTTCAAGCAAACGCCTGGGGACTTTATGATATGATCGGAAACGTTGCTGAATGGACTCGCTCGAATTATCGCCCCTATCCTTATAACGAAAACGACGGAAGAAACGATATTTCTTCAACCGAACGCAAAACGATTCGCGGCGGTTCCTGGGCGGATCGTCCAAAAGTTTCTGGCTCCGCAACTCGATTCGGTTATCAACCTTGGCAAAAGGTTCATAATGTTGGTTTTCGTGTTGTCATTGAAAACGATTAGAAGGAAGTTCCCCCCAAAACCGCAGGGAACGCGGTCGTCGCGCCCGCAAGACCTGGTTTTAAAGACGTTTCCTGATTTGAATGAACTGCTAAAAACAGGTTTTAAAACTTCCTTAATGTTGTATTGATCTCTCAACCAGACGCTTTGTTGAAAATGTAAGCAAATATCAACTTTCAACTGTTTCAAGCTTCTGCGAGATAAATTGAGGACGAAATACTCGACTTTTCTCTGGCGGACTTCGCAATAAAACATTGGGGACGTCGAAAAAAGTCGATTGCCTTTCGTTCATTTGATTTCAATCCCCCGGTTTTATGAATTTTATTGATTATTCGCCTGAAAATCAATTTTTATAAAGGAATAGTTATGATTTGTGTGATCATTGCTTGCGGCAGTCATCGAAGAATGATTGAAGAGCATCAAAAACTTGCAGAAGACGGCATTGAACTTGTTGAACTGCGGTTGGATTTCTTGCGAAAAGAGCCGGAAATATATCGCCTTCTTCCCAATCGTCCGACAAACGTTATTGTTACGATTCGGCGAAGGGAAGACGGCGGTCAATGGCGCGATACAGAAGATCGACGTCAACGGATTTTGCGATCTGTTATTGCTGATGGCGTTGAGTTTGTCGATCTTGAGTTGGACATAGCGAAGAAAATCCCGAGATTTGGCAGCACAAAAAGAATTATCAGTTATCATAATCTTGAGGAAACCCCCGAAAATTTGGACCTTCTTCGCGACGAGCTGCTCAAATGCGATGCGGATATCGTTAAAATTGCGGTTACTCCGAAAAATATCAATGATGTTTATCGCATGATTGAATTTTTGAAGCGGGTTAACAAGCCTGGCGTTTCTGTTCCGACTCTTGGTATCAGTATGACGGAATTGGGCGCAATGACAAGATTATTGGGGAAAAAATATGGCGCCCCCTTTGGATTTGCTTCTTTTTCGGAAACGCGAACCATTGCGCCGGGAATGATGTATTACAAAACGTTACGCGATTTATATCGATATGAAAATGTCGATTCCCATACTGAAGTCTTTGGCGTTGTTGGCGATCCCATTGGGCACAGTTTGAGTCCGTTGATTCATAACGCTTCTTTTGGAGCGCTCAATCTCAACAAAATATATTTGCCCTTCAGAATGCCTGGCGAAGAGTTGTCTCCTTTCATTGATCGGGCACAAGAAATTGATTTAAAAGGACTTAGCGTTACTATCCCTCACAAGGTTGCCGTTATTAAAAAATTGACCCAACTTGACCCTGCCGTTGAGGAAATCGACGCTTGCAATACAATTATTCTGGATGGTTACAGCAGATTTGGATATAATACGGATTATTTGGCGGCTGTTTTAAGCATTGAAACGGCAATGGGATTGAATCCGGACGGAACGAGTCCATTAGATGGCAAGAAAGCCTTGGTTTTGGGAGCCGGTGGCGCTGGAAAAGCAATCGCTTTTGGATTAATTGAAAAAGGGGCTCGCGTTATTATTTCTGATATTAAAGACGAAATGGCAGAAAAACTTGCCAATCAATTGCATTGTGATTTCTGTACTTGGGAGACTCGCAACAGTTATGTCGTTCAGATTTTGGCAAATTGTACTCCCGTTGGAATGTTTCCAAACGTCAACGAAACCCCGATGGAACGCTCTGCCCTTCGCGGAGGAATGTTTGTTTTTGATGCCGTTTATAATCCTGAGAATACGCTTTTATTAAAGCAGGCCCGCGACAAAGGATGTACAACAATTTCCGGTATCGAAATGTTTGTGGGTCAGGCTTGTTTACAGTTCAAACTTTTTACTGGTCGAAAGGCTTCGGCCTCATTCATGCGAGGGCTCGTCAAAAAGACGCTTTCTCCTGTTCATGATTAGGTTTAGTTTCATCCGAAAAGAAAACCGTTGGATGACAACCTGTTCAAGTTACAATAACCTCTCTTTTTCTTAAAAGAAGTTCTAATAATCCCTTCGAGCGCGGACATCTCGTCCGCAGGAACTTGTTTTAACGACTTTATCTAAAATGTCTTTGTTCCGCTTGTCGGGATTGACCCTTGCAACAAGAATTCCCCGCTCTGCCAAATTTAAAAAGCATTTTGGAAACAGCGTTTTTTGCAATTCCCGGCTTTTCCGCAAGAGCGAGTCCGTAAATTCCCGGATTCGCCGCAAGCAGACAAACGATGTGAATTTCCGAACTGTAAATCGGACGGTCGAATCCAGAATATCTGAAACTTTTTCCCGTTTTTCTTTTTGGGCGATTTTTGATTTTTCTTTTACAGGACGTTTCCTATTAGTATAGCCAACTTTGTGTCTTCGTATGAGTTATAAATTTAAAATATTTACAGATTGAGAAAAATTGTATAAAGCATACAATTTCATGATAAAAGAGCGCTGAATCAAAAGAACAGCAAGCAGATAAGTCGTTGAGATGAACGACTTGGAAAATGGAGCTAGACGGACTTGAACCGACGACCCCCGCGTTGCAAACGCGATGCTCT
>JAUNBG010000054.1 GCA_030527205.1 Planctomycetia bacterium | reverse complement strand
CTGACGAAGCGTTTGTTATGAAGCGTTTGTGTTTAAAAAAATACCCGAACAGAAGAGATTCTGCCGGGTCATATGCCGAAGAGAGGACTCGAACCTCCACCTCCAGTTACGAAGACTAGGACCTGAACCTAGCGCGTCTGCCAATTCCGCCACTTCGGCATATTTTGACTTGTTTTTCAAGAGAAAACAAACTTTTATATATAATAGCCTTTTTTCTTGAATCGACAAGGGGAAGTTCGAGCAATTGTTGAAAATTTATCTTGAGAAAACTATTGTTCCGTTAAATTACTATTGATCGGCTTCCCCCGTCGCGGAACAAACAGCCCTGGAACGCGAGGATTGAAGCGAGAACGTCTCGTCCGCATACGATCAAAAAAGTTTCCCGAATCATTGAAAAAACAACCGAAGTCTATTTATAACATTCCCAAAACTCTTAGTTAGGAATAAAGAAGAATTTATTTCTTATATTCGTCGAAACATGTTCGAATATATGTAAAAAAGAGCAAAATTTTCCTTATTGAAACAAACAACTTATTTTTAAAATATTGCCCTATTGGCAAGATCGGCCGTTCGGTCAAGTCTCTTAAAAATCCCCCATTTTGTTTATTTCGCTGGAATCAATGGATAAAAAAGAGAGCGGATAAAATGTCCGTCAAAGTTTGGGACATTTGAGTAAAAAAGAACAAAAAAATGATCAAAGGAAAGAAAATGTGCTGCGGAATGACTTATTTTTGTCCAACTGTTCAATTTGATGGAAAACAGCTCGAAGACGATTTTCCCCCTATTTATTATGTCAACGCATTTACGAAACCGTTTTATCCGGTTATTACAAATGACCTGCCGAATAAAATTCAATGGTTCCAATGGGGATTAATTCCCTATTTTTGTCGGTCTGAGCAAGCGGCCAAATCGATTGTTCAAAAAACAGTCAATGCGAGAAGCGAAACTGTTTTTTCCCGACCCGCTTTTAAGTCGGCCGCTCTTTATCAACGTTGCATTGTTCCTGTCACTGGTTTTTTGGAATGGCATGATCAAAATGGAAAAAAATATCCTTTTTTCGTTTCGGAACCTGATCAAAAACCTTTTTTTCTCGCCGGTATTTGGAATCGCTGGACGAACCCTGAAAACCAAAAAGTCATTGCAACTTTCTCCATTTTAACAACTGAAGCAAATGATTTTCTTGCGAAAATTCATAATTTAAAAAAAAGAATGCCTGTCATTCTTTCCCAGAAAAATGCTAAACTTTGGCTTGATAAAACCGCAACTGTTGAACAATTAAAAGCAATTTTGGTTCCTTATGTCGGTCAACTTGTTGCCTGGCCGATTGCAAAAATCAATCCGCGACAAAATAACAACGATCGACCGGATATTTTGCGTCCTTATCATTATCCCGAATTGAAATCTTTCTGGAGCAATGATAATTCAGAAAAAATGATTGCAAATCAAATCTAAATCTGTTGAATTGACTCAAGACGTTTGTTATAATGATTCCGATGTTCAAAAATATTAATGGGATTCATCAATAAATTCAAGACAGAAGGAATTAAAAATGGAACAAATGAAACAATCCCGTCGTCACTTTTTAAAGTCAAGCGCTTTGCTTTCTGCTGGAGCCATTTCGTTGGGAGCTGCTTCAATGCGAGTTCATGCTGGCGAATCAAGCATCTTGAAATTGGGGTTAATCGGTTGCGGCGGACGCGGTTGCGGTGCGGTCAATGATTCGATGTCGATTGACCCCAACACAAAACTTGTTGCTGCTGCCGACATCTTTCAGGAACGCGCTCAAGCTGGAATTGAAGGCCTCAAAGAAAAATTTGGCGATCGTATCGATGTCGACGAAAGTTCAATTTTTGTCGGTTTTGACGGCTATAAATCGGTTATTGAAGCCGCTGATGTTGTCATTTTGGCAACGCCGCAACATTTTCGTCCGATGACTCTTAAAGCTGCCATTGAAGCTGGCAAACATGTTTTTGCTGAAAAGCCGGTTGCCGTTGATGGCGTTGGAATTCAAATGGTCAAGGACGCCGCCAATCTTGCAAAAGAAAAGGGACTCAATTTAGTTTCTGGGCTTGTTAATCGATATAGCGGCGTCGTTCAAGATATTATTAAACGGATTCATGACGGCGCCATTGGCGATGTTATTACAGCGCGTGCGGATCGAATGGGCGGATCGCTTTGGGAACGTCCGCGAATCGATGGCGATACTGAAATGCAATATCAAATGAGAAATTGGGTCAACTTTAACTGGATTGCCGGCGAATATATCAATGATGTGACGATTCATCAAATCGACGTCGCTCTTTGGTCTCTCGGCGACATTTCTCCGATCGGCGCTTATGCTATGGGCGGTCGGTTGACAAGACGCAAGAATCCCGACGACGGCGATATGTATGACTCTATGGCCGTTGTTTATGAATTTGAGGACGGACGCAATCTTTACGCTTTTTCGCGTCAAATTCCGGGTTGCTTTGGTTCGGCAATCAGTACAATTCACGGAACGCAAGGACGGGCAAAAATAGGCAATGTCGGTTATATGGGCGAAATTTATGGAGCCAATCCTTATACTGCCAAACGCGATACGGTTCCTGCAGGCCAACTGGAACATAAAGTCCTTTTGGACGCCATTCGAAGCGGCGGGCAGACCTATGTCAACAATGGTCATTATATGGCGAACTCAACCATGACCTGCATTCTCGGTCGTTTGGCTGCTTTTTCCGGTCTATGGTATTCCTGGGATGACGCATTGGCTTATGAAGAAGCCAAACCGGAAAGTTATTCCTTTGATGCTCTTCCGCCAACGTTGCCTGACGAACAAAATCGATATAAAATTGCCCTTCCATGCGAAGGTTGGGGTTATTTGAGTTAAGTTACAGTTCAGGAACTTGCAACTATTTAAATAAGATTTCTGCAACACAAACAGTATTAAAGCATCAATATCATCCCCGAAAAATTAATTTTCTGCGCTTTCTTTAAGAATATTTGGCATCCTTTGTTAATAAATTCCGTTTAAATGATCGGGGGATATTGCCAATTAATTATTAAAGAATATAATAATCAATAAAATTTTGTTTTAACGATTGAACAATGTTTGTAACGTTGGTTCAATGCAATGTTGCCTCCCTTTTCTTTGAGAGGCGGGCAATTACTTTCCAAACATAAAAACAAGGAGACTCTAACAGTGGCAGTCAATGTTGGTATCAATGGTTTTGGTCGAATCGGTCGTCTCGTTTTCCGTCGCATGATGGAAACCCCTGAAAAGTTCAACGTTGTTGGAATCAATGATTTGACCGACACAAAAACTTTGGCGACTCTTTTGAAATATGACAGCACTCATGGACGTTTCAAGGGCGGAACAGTCGGTTTTGACGAAACTAATTTGATCGTGAACGGCAAAAAAATTCCGATCAGCGCGAAAACCAATCCGGCAGAAATTCCCTGGGGCGAACTTGGTGCTGACGTCGTTCTCGAAAGTACGGGACGCTTTACCGGTCGCGCCGCTGATGGCAAACCCGGTTATGACAGTCATATTGAAGCAGGAGCGAAAAAAGTTGTTATTTCCGCGCCGGCCAAAGAACCGGATTTGACCTGCGTTCTCGGCGTTAATGACAATGAACTCAAACCAGAACATCGATTCGTCTCCAATGCGTCTTGTACAACAAACTGTCTCGCCCCGGTTGCGAAAGTTCTCAATGACAAATTCGGTATTGTTAAAGGTTTGATGACAACCGTTCATTCTTATACAAATGATCAGGTTACTCTTGACCAGCCTTACAAAAATATTTATCGCGGTCGCGCTGCTGCTTTGAATATTATTCCGACGACAACCGGAGCTGCCAAAGCCGTTGGCGAAGTTATTCCTGCCGTTAAAGGCAAGTTGACTGGTATTTCTCTCCGCGTTCCAACCCCGACCGGAAGCATTGTTGACCTGACGGTTGAAACGGCCAAACCGGTTACTGCCGACGCCGTTAATGCCGCCATGAAAGAAGCGGCTGAAGGTCCGATGAAGGGTATTCTTGATTACAATGAAGATCCGCTCGTTCTCGCTGACGTCGTCGGCGAAGCGTTCAGTTCCATTTTTGTTCCGGAATGGACAATCGTCATGGGCGATAATATGGTCAAGATTCTCTCATGGTATGACAACGAAACCGGTTACAGTTGCCGCGCCGTTGATCTTATCGAAAAAATGGGAAATATGTAATTTCATTCCCTCTTTTCATGCTTTATGAATTTCGCCTCGAATAAGTTATTTTCGAGGCTTTTTTTATAACGCGACTATTTGGACAATAAAGTTCATTCAAACGCTGATTCTTTTAATTCTCTTTTTCGCATTGATTTTTCTTTTGAATCAAAATGAATCTTCCTGAAGAAAATTCTAAGAACCCCTTAGAGCGCGAACGTCTTGCCGCTTCCCCTTAAATGAGCCATTTCGACACTTTTCCCGTTACAAAAATCGAAAACTTTTCCCTTCATTTTTGAGCGACATCGCGGACGTCTCATTCGCAAGAGCTGGTTTGAACGACTTTATCCGAAATGCGCTTGTGAAAAAATCTGGTTTTTTAGAACTCCTTAAGTTTAATGCTTGGAAGGAATAATCATTGAAATATCGAGGTCGGGATGTTCAACGAGTTGAATGGGCGTTTGATAGATTGTTTGTAAGATTTTCTTTTTCATAAAATCATTCGGCTTGCCGTCAAAAGCAACCTTGCCATTGGACAAAGCAATGAGATGATCTCCTTTAACCGCGGCGTTATTCAAATCATGAGAAACTTCAATGATCGTTATTCCTTCTTCTTGATTCAGTTGCCGCAAAATTTGAGATATTTCCGACTGATGTCGATAATCAAGGAACGCAGTTGGTTCATCCAAAAGAAGAATTTCGGGTTCCTGAACCAAAGCCGTCGCCAAATAGACTTTTTGACGTTCGCCGCCGCTCAACGTTTCCAATGGTCGATCGGCAAACGATTCGATTCCAAAGAGTTTCAGCGATCGATCGATTATGGCTTTATCTTTTTTGGAAAAGGGAGACAATGGTTTCAAATGCGGATAACGACCAAACTCAACATATTGACGAACATTAAAGGAAAAAAACAGTTGCGGCAACTGTTGAACCAAAGCGATTCGTTGAGAAAGAGTTCGACGCGAAAGACGACGAATCGAAACCTGATTCAAATAAATATCGCCCGACCAATCGTTATGAATTCTGTCAATGCAGCGCAAAAGCGTTGTTTTGCCAACGCCGTTTGCCCCTACAATAACGGCGTATTCGCCCTTGTCAACAGAAAAAGTGACATCATCCAAAATAATTCGGTCATTAAGTCGACAGAAAAGATTTTTAACCGCAATCATGAGAAACATTATTCAAGCGGATTAAAAACAAATCCGGTTATTAACTTGGGATAGAAATAAGTGCTTTTCGCAGGCATTCGTTCATGAAGCATACTCAATTCCTGAATTTGCCCAACCGTTGCCGGCATAACGAGAGCGGCAAGCGGGAAATCTTCTTTCGGATTTTGAATTCCTTCAACAACTTCTTCGACCTGATGAACATATTTGGGTTTATCGTGACCGGCAAGTCCCAACAGCGTATCGACAACCAAACGATGAAGAATCGCAACGCCCAGATTTTGCCATTCCGGATGATGATCCTGGGCAATTTTGGCCATTTTTTCCCGACCGGACTCTGTTTGCTGAATGAGACTCCATTTGCCGTCTTTGCCGGAATAAAGAGCCATTGTTGCCTGATTATTTCGCGTTTCGATCAATCCCCAGGCTTTATGAGCTGTTTCGGCCCCTTCGCCGATTGTTGTTATGCGGAACGAATCCCCGAGTTTTTCCATAATTTCTGCTTGCGAAAAAGCAGGAACGTTGCGGAATAAACGATGCGTCGGCAGAACAATTAAGCCGGGATCATCCATTGCAATGCAGACCATAAGAACATTATTGGCCGGATGATCTTTAGTCAAAGCGCCGGTTTGACGAATCTGTTTTCGATAATTGCAAGCGGTTTCATAGCGATGATGACCGTCCGCGATAAAGATTGGTTTCGGTCCCATTTCTCGAACGACGTTGCCAATGGTCGCCGAATCGGTGACGACCCACATTCGATGAATGACCCCTAAATGATCCGTTGCTTCAAGAGGCGTTTGACCGATTATTGCCTCTTCGAGAATATTTTGCGTTTTGTTGTCAACGTCGGGATAAAGTCCGAAAATCTGGCTAAAATTCATTTTGCAAGCCGTTGTCAGCATTAGACGATCCATTTTCGGGCCGCTCATTGTCAACTCATGCGGAAAAACCATTCCTTCGCCAAAAGGAACCGCTTCACAGCCGCACATAAATCCTTTGCGCGTATATTTTTGACCGCCAACTTCATAGATTTGATGATAAACATATATCGCCGGATGATTTTCTTGAACCAGAACGCCCTGATCTTTCCAATTTTTGAGTTCCCGCGCGCTTCGTGTATAGCGATTATTCTGTTCATTATCCTCTGCTGTCTGCTTGTTTAAAATCAAACGAACAACGTTATTCGGATGTTTGGCGTAAAGTTCGGCTTGAAGGTTTTCATCGATAACGTCATAAGGCGGCGCGATGACATTGCTGAGCGATCCGACTTGCGCCAAATTATAACGATAAGCGGCGATTGCTTGAATGTTTGGCATTGATATTTTCCCAGGGTTATGTTGATTTAAGACCTCTTGATTGTCCGTTTATTTTATCGAATGATCGATTTTATACAGAAACCGGTTTGAACAGAATTTGACTTCGAAAATCTCTTGAGTTAAGGATATTCCGACTTTAACGAAGAATTGGATTCTGTATCGGATTTCGAATCTTGAGAAGAATTGGGCGTCTCATTTTGTAACGTTAAAATTTGATCTGCTTCTTGTAACGCGGTCAACGCTTCATCAAGTTTTTGATTATTGTTAATAAGTTGTTGGAATTGGGGGTCTGCTTCGACTTCCTGTTTTCGTTTTTCCAACGATTCGGGATCAACTTCGGTCAGGCGAACTTGATTTTCTTGATATTGTTTCAAATGATCGAATAAACAGCCTCCGATTTGAACAAGAAGGAACAATCCAACTAACAACAAACAGCTTTTGATGACGAGTCTCTTTGTTTTCAAAATCATTAGGATAAATGTTGAAGGGAGAACAACAAGGGATAAAATAAGGAGAATAAATGTTTCTGTTTCGATAAAAGTTAACTCAAAACGGAATGGGGCTTTGCGTGACTGTTTCGTTTGATCGAAATAAAAACGGCAAAAAGCGGGGATTAATCAGCTTGGATATCAATCGGAGTTTGGAATCTTTTGGCCTTAATGATCTTCGCCTTTCGAAAATTATTAATAATTCATAATCCCGACAAGGGCAAACGCATTACTGAAGGCAAAATGACTTCGACCATTCCGATTTCTGGATAACCGATTCCTGATTATCGAAAGAGGCGAAAATTCTAATCGACTTTGTTAATAATTATAATGGAAATCGATAAACCGTCAACAGGCGGGGAAAGATTGATCTTTTATTCAAAAACGAAACCTTAAAGTTAAAGGTTTTAAAAAAACAGAAAACAACGATTTATACAGCAGCAATATTCAATCTCAAAAACAAAAATCATCTTAATGTTCTCTATAAATTCAGACCTTTTTCTTTTGTAGTTGCGAGTTTTGCTTGACTTTGGAACTTGAGTAAATTATAATGAAAAAGCAAGTTAAAATTGAACGTCATTTTCCCCATCTATTAAATATCAAGGAGAACAATAAATGTCTTTTAAAACAAATATTGACTCCGACTATTCTCAATCGTTTCTCGGACAGGAAATTCAAGAATTGAATTCGATGTTTAACAATGTTCTGTTTAACAATGTTCGAAGACGTTTGGATGTTGTTCAGGAACAAGTTTCTCATCTTTTGAAACATACGCAAAATGCGGATTCCATTCTTGATCGGCTCAATGAACGAAATTCCTCTTTATGGCTGGAACCGAGTTGGTTATCGCCCGATAAAATCCCCCGCTTTATCCCAATTTCGCAACGTCCCGTTGAAACTCGCGGCGTTTCGACTCGTTTTCTTTCTTTTATCAATTTGAAAGGCGGCGTCGACAAAACAACAATCAGCGCTGAACTTGGCGGCTGCTTTTGCCGCTGGAAATTATAAATTGCCGTCGGGAAAGCCTGGATTGCCATTAAAAATACTGATTATCGACCTCGATTTTCAACGAATTCCAACTTAAAAACAGGAAACGGTTTCATAAATTAAGTTCTAAAACCTGTCGGGAGCGCGGTCGTTTCGTTCACAGAAAATGGTTTTCGCGACATTTTCCGAACGGAGTTTATTGTAAAAACAGGTTTTTAGAACTTCCTGTTAATGATTTCGGAACGATTGGAATCTGTAAAATTCGAAACCAAACAATGAAAAAACAACGATTTATCTTTGTTGTACACAGAATAAAAAACTGGATTTGCTCTTCGCAACCCCAATAAGAACGCGAGGAATGAGAAGACAAATCTTTTGCCTGTTCCGATTCTGTATTGCGCATTATCAACAGGGCCTTTACAATAACCCATTGTCGATCTTAATTTAAGGAAAAAGTTATGAAAAAGCATTCTCTTTTTGTATTTTTATTCGGATTTCTATTCTGTTTTGCAATCCCGGTTTCCATAATGGCTCAAACCGATAAAAGCGTTGACGCCGATGATGATTCCTGCGAGTTAGCCCAGTCCTGTTTTGTTAATGATCCTTCCAAAATGTTAAAAAATTGGCTCTTACTGCAAATTGATCAAAAACAAATCGAATGGCAGCAGCGTTACGAATCGTTAAAAACAATTCCGGAAATCGAGCAATATAAACAGGAACGGATCGATTTCTTTTGGAAACAACTCGGAACGTTATGGGATAAAACGCCTTTGAATCCGCAAATCACTGGAACTCTTGAGAAAGACGGTTATCGGGTTGAAAAGATTCTATTTGAAAGTCTTCCGCAATTTTAGGTTACAGGAACTTTCTTTCTGCCGGATCAAGAAAAATATCAACCGCCTTATCCAGGATTACTGGTTGTTTGCGGGCATTCCGATAGCGGCAAAGCTTATGAAAATTATCAAGGAATTTGCCAATTGGCCGCAATTAACGGACTTGCTGCCTTCATTATTGATCCGATTGATCAAGGCGAACGTCTTCAGCATTTGGATGTCAATGGGAAACCTTATGCGAAAGGCGTTCCGGCTCATAATTTAATCGGTTCCGGTTCGATTCTTCTTGGTCGAAATACAGCGACCTTTGAAGTTTGGGATATGATTCGCGCTTTGGATTATATGCAGTCAAGAGCCGACATTCTTCCTGATCGGCTTGGCGTTGCAGGAAACAGCGGCGGGGGAACACAAACTTCCTATATTATGGCTTTGGACAAACGCGTTTTTGTGGCAGCTCCTGCCTGTTATCTTTGTAATCTGTTTGACAATTTAACTCATCATTTGGAACCGCAAGACGCGGAACAGAACATTTTTGGGCAAATTGGCTTCGGAATGGATCATGTCGATTATTGCTTGATGCGAGCTCCAAATCCAACTCTTATGTGTGTTGCAACTCAGGATTTCTTTAATATTGACGACGCCTGGGAGTCATTTCGGTATGCAAAAAGAATTTTCTCGCGTTGGACTCTTGCCGAGCAAATGGACATTATCGAAATCGATTCGCCGCATGGTTATGGCAAGGAATTTCGGGAAACAACGATTCGTTGGATGCTTCGTTGGTTGGCCAATCGCCACGAAGTCATTACAGAACCTCTGAATATGGAATTACTTACAGAAAACGAAATAAAATCGATCGAAGCCCGAAGCGTTTTAGCTCTTCCTAATGCTCGAACGACTTATGATATTAACCGCGATTTGGCAAGGATTTATGAGGAAAATCGAAAAACTCTCTGGGATAAAATGACCTCGGAAAAGGCCGCCGGCATTTTGCGCAATGTTGCCCATATAAGAACGTTAAATGACATTCCAAACGCCTGTTTGATTCCAACTGATATCGTTAAAAGCATTATAACCAAAGAAATTTCAGACGATTATTTCCTCTTTCAAACGGACCGCAGCATTTTCATTCCTGTTCGTTCCAATTTTGATTTAATGAATCAATCTGAACGTTCCCAAGCCGTTAGTCCAGTTTTTTCTGATGATACAAAAAATCTTTCTGATTCTTCAATCGAAAATAATGTCGATGAAATGGTTTCGGCGGACGGAAATTCCTCTGTAAGACAATTAAACATAATCATAAGCGATAAGGGACGTTATGACGAAAAAATCAATCCCTTTTTTACGCAAACGTCGCAAAATAACGAATCGCAAAATCCGGTTGCTCAATCTGTTGCCATTGATCTGCGCGGTTGGGGAGAAACGCAGGGAAAAGGTCAAAGTTATTACAATTATGACTTTTTTGGTCCCGACGGAAGCGAATATTATTTGGCCTATCTCCTGGGAACGTCTTATATTGGAATGCGAACGGATGATTTGATTTCGATTGCCCGATTTTTTAAGGAAAAATATCAATGTCAAATTCATTTGGCCGCCTTTGGACTTGCCGGTAATATTGCGTTGCATGCAAAAATCGTTCAACCGGAACTCTTTGAGTCCATAACGATCGAAAAAGATGCTCTTACAACTTGGACTTCCCTGGTCAATGAATCGCCAACACAAATTCCTTTATCAAACGTTATTCATGGAGTTCTCGCGTTTTACGACATCAATGACCTGATCAATTTTGTCCATCCAAATTTTTTTGACGAATCTATAAAATGATTTTGATTAAACTCAAACTGTACTGCATTTTCCCGATTTTTGTAATGATATTGGAAATATCGGGAAAAGTGCCGTCAAGAAAGTTCTAAAAACCTGCTGGGAGCGCAGACGTCTTGTCCGCAAGAACTGGTTTAAACGACAAAGAATAGAACGTTATCCGTCGGAAAAAAGATTTTCGAACGCTATCGGGCAAAAGGAAAAAAAAATCGCCGCGATCGGGTACACAATCTAACGAAACAATCTTGAAATACCAAGAGTTAAAATCAACCAAAGAGCTTTGATCGCTTCTTTTTTATTGATCTTTGAGACGCCGCGCACTCGATCAACAAACACAATTGGAATTTCGGCAAAAGAAGCGTCTTTTTGTTGAAGTCGAAAGAGAAGTTCTTCAAAGAAGGAATAACCTTTTGATTTAATGCTGGAAAAATCAAGACGTTTTAAGGTTTCGCTTCGATAACAACGAAAAGAACCGCTGTTATCTTTTGTCGCAAGTCCCAAAAGGAGTTGTGAATACAAATTAATGCCGCGACTCATTATTTTCCTTGTAAATGGCCAGCCTTGAATTCCTCCGCCTGGAACATATCTTGAGCCGATAACAACATCCAGCATTGGATTCGTTGCGTTTTGAATCGTTTGTAACAAGAGGGGAATTTTATCGACAGGATGACTGAAGTCGGCGTCAAGATTGACGATATATCGATAATTTTTCGCAAGAGCAAATTTCAAACCGGCAATAATCGCATTTCCCAATCCGTCTTTTTTTTCGCGAATCAGACAAAAGAGTTGAGGATTCCTCTTTGATTCTTCTGTGGCCCAGCGACCGGTTCCGTCTGGCGAATTATCGTCGACAACCAATAAATCAACAGAAGAAACGGTTGCAAAAATGGAGTCAATCAATTGCGGCAGATTTTCCATTTCATTATAAGTCGCTAAAATAATAAGAGTTTCATTGGATTCCTGATTCATAATTGAGTCGCTTTCAAACTGCTTTTTTCAAAATAATGAAGAAAAACGAAATAGGGACGCAAGAAACATATGTCCCTTTTGTTCTTGTGTTGCATATCAAAAACATCAACCTGGAAAGCTTTTACATGAATCATAAAACACAGAAAGAAAAACAATAAACTCGTATTGAGTTGTTTCTGTATTTTCGCCGATTTTTCTATTCTGTGTCGCAAAAAGAAAAACCGGGAAAAGTACAGAGGTTTATTTTTCCTTGATTTTCAGTTTTCGAGCCCGAGACTCTTAACCCAGGCGGTCAAGTCCTTTTCGGAAGGATTGCCGTTGAGAAGTTTTCCTTCTTTAATAACGGTCGTCGGCGACACGCTTGACTTAAGATTTTCGACCGTTTTGCCGAATCCGCTTCCGCCGGACGTCGCAAAGAGAATAATCGTTTTGCCTGAAAAATCGCAACTTTCCAGGAATGTGTTGATAATCGTCGGCGCGACGTACCACCAAATCGGGAAACCGACAAAAACAACGTCGTAAGCGTTTATATCGGCAACTTTTGTGGCAACGGCAGGCCTTGACGATTTATCCCGCATTTCAACGGAGCTTCGGCTGCTCGCGTTATTCCAGTTCAAATCGGCGCTCGAATAAGGAACTTCAGGAGCAATCTCGAACAGATCCGATCCTGTCACTTCTGCCAGCGTTTTGGCAACTCGTTTTGTTATTCCGCTGCATGAAAAATAAGCAACCAGCGTTTTTGAACTCATCCTATTTACTCCTTGTTTTCATCGAATTTATTTAAGGTTTTGGGAAAAGAAATCCGTAAGTTTATCAAACGGAATGCAATCCGGTCGATCATACAGATCAATGTGTCTTGCGCCGGGAACGACAAAAAGCTCCTTCGGTTCAGCGGCCCGTTTGTATGCGTCTTCGCTGAAATAACGGGAATGCGCGTTTTCGCCAATGATGAACAAAATCGGACGCGGCGAAATGGTTTCGATATAATTCATCAACGGGAAATTAATGAACGCCATATTGCTGGTTGTCGTAAAGCCGCCCCGGGCTCGAGAATGATGCCCGCGTTTCATGGCGTAATATTCCCAAAATTCGCCGTAAATCGGATCAATTCCCTCCGGTTGCGTTTTGGCTTCTTCTTCGGGAAACGACGGATTATATTGCGGCAAACCGTTATCAACGTCCTTCCAACGTTGTACAGCAAGGTCGTCGAGCATTTTGTCGTATTCCTCTTTTGACATCGAATCTTCCCAGCCGTAATGATTGACCCGGCTCATGTCGTACATGCTTGCCGTCGCAACCGCTTTGATCCGCTTATCGACCTGTGCCGCCGTTACGGCAAAACCGCCGCTGCCGCAAATGCCGATCGCTCCGATTTTTTCCCGATCGACGTAAGGAAGCGTTCCGAGAAAATCGACGCCCGCACTGAAATCTTCGACAAAAATATCAGGCGACGAGACATGACGCGGATCGCCTGAACTTTCTCCGTTATACGATTCGTCGAACGCAATGGCAACAAATCCGCGCTGGGCAAGCGTCATCGCATAAATGCCTGCGCCCTGTTCTTTTACGCCTCCGTAAGGCGTTCCGACGACCAGCGCCGGATGTTTCTTTGTTTTGTCAAGATCTTTCGATGTGTACAAATCCGCCGCAACCGTAATTCCGTATCGATTTTTGTAACGAACGCTTTCAACGGCGACTTTATCACTGACTTCAAATGTTTTCATGGAATTATCTGTTCTCTTTTCGGAAGTTGCCGTTTTGTAATCGTCATCAGAAACCGGTTCCAACCAGGTATTTTTATTTGTCTGCGGATTACATTCGACGGCCAAATGTGAAAACCAACGGTCGGGCGCCGCGCCGTGCCAATGCTCGACGTCCGACGGAATCTCGACGACGTCTCCTTCGACAAGCCGCCGTGCCGCTTTCCCTCGTTCCTGATAATATCCGACGCCGTCGACCGCGATCAAAATCTGACCGCCCGTATGCTTGTGCCAATTGTTGCGGCAGCCGGGCTCAAAGGTCACATTGTATATGGGAACGTTCAGTTCTTTATTCGTTGCCAAAGGCGCAAGCCAGGATTTCCCGCTGAAATATTGCGAAAAACCGGTATTCTCTTTGCCAAGAGGAAACGAACCGCCATCGGACGCGTCCTGTTTTTCACTTTTTTCAACCAACGAGAGAATCTCTTGAATTTGTTCTTCGGAAAGACCGTTCTTTTTTCCTATGGCGATATGCGCTTTCTGTTGTGACTCGACTCCCTGCATGGCGGTCAGCATCGCAATGGTCGCAAGTTCACGTGTCCGCCAATCAAGATTGTTACGGCCAAAAATATCGCCAAAAAGATGCGATTTCAAAAACTCGTCAATTGCCGGAGCGAATTCGAACAGAGCCCCTTTGACCGCCGCTCCGCAAAGCCGCGTTTGATTATCCGTTCCAAAATCGATACTTTTCCCTTCCGGAAGAGGGTCAGGCAATTTGCCTTCAACATCTTTGCCTCCCCGTTCTTTCAGAAGCGTCATGAACGTTCCCAATGCGTTCAGACTTCGGGGAAAACCGCAATATGCGTAAACCTGAACCAAGATTTCCTTGAACTCGTTGACGGTTACTCCGGCATCCAACCCGGACGCCAGTGCCGCCTTGAGCGCGATTTGGTCGCCCCGAGCTGCGCTTGCGCTTACCGCAACAATGATTTCTTCTTTTTCTGTAAGCACTTTCATTTTTTCCTGCGCCTCCGTAAAATTGACCGTTGTCAAAATACAACAAAAAATTCCGATCAACAAAATCATTTCGCTTTTCATCAATGTTTCTCCCGACATACGTTTTCGTCCGTTTCGATAGAGTGTCTCAAAGAGTCAAGACAGTCGATCCGTTTCTGTTTTTCATGAATAACATGGAGCAGATTTCTTCTCTGTTGCAAAAGATTCCGGTAACTGTTCCCGCGTTTTTCCTTTGCTTTGGAGCTCAATGCATTTTTGAATCGTTTCCGCGTCGCAACCGGCATCGTTTAAATTTTGTAGTATTGCGGAACGATTTTTCGTGCTATTCTCGTTTATTGTGTTATTTTCATTGCTTTTTTCTCCCTTTCACAGAAGAGGGAAATCAACATTGCCTTAATTATAGCATAGCTTGAAGAAATGTCAAACGCTTACATCGCTGCACTTTCCCTGTTTTAAGTAACGTTATTGAGAAAAGTTGAGAGTTGAAAGCGGAAAGTTGAAAGCGGAGAGTTGAACAGGACTGGAGCGCTGACGTCTCGTCCGCAAAATCAAAGAGAGCTCGACCAAGCGGTTTATGTTGAACGCTTCCTGTGGCCGGGAGATTCGTTGTGTATGTAACCCAAAAGCAAAACGGCCTCTCTGGCGTCGTTTTACTTTCCGCCAAATGAAACCGGACTGTTCCGATTTCGTGCAACAATGGAGCGCAATATTGAAAAAAATGATTTAACCCGTTCGTATCCAAATGGATAAACGGGAGAACTTTTTGTATCAGTTCGGTTCCCAATTCACGAAATAGCTCAACGGTCAAAAAATCGACTCCCGGCATAAACGGCGCCAAGTCAATCGTTCGACGCATTTCTTCCATAATACGAAACTGTTACGACGGAGCAATTCCCAATTGCATGTTCATAAACGTTTCCTTTACGGCTCAAAAACCGGAATATCAATGCATAATCATTTTTATTTGATTTCTGTAAGCGGTTGACTCAGAATTATTTTTTAAAATTAAAAGTTGTCCAATTATACAACTTATCTGCTCTTTCAAAAAATTGAGGAAACTTAGAAAACTGGTATTGAAAACAAGAGCCCCTTTTGTTATTGTTCGCATAGTAACCCAAAACTATAACCTGAGGAGTCTCAAGGATGAGCAGCAACACAGATGACGAGCTCATTCGCAAAATGGTTTCGGAACGTCCCGATATCACAGCGTCGGAAATCCAGACTATGCTTCCTGTTACCGTTTGTCTTGAGGCAGTTTACGTAACGTTGAAAATGCCTTTCTGATCAAAGAATCGTCGTTTCGCCAAGTTGTTACGGTTTCTTTTCTTGAGCAAAACATTTTTGAATAAGCGGAAAAATGTTTTCGTCGGTCAATTTAAAAACCAAATTGAAACGCAAATCATCCGAAAAAACTTCGGTTTGGTTGAGAATTGTCATCCCAAGCGACTGAATAGGAGTTAATTCTTTATCTTTTGCCCATAAATCAAGAAGATTTCGCAATTGTTCCACTAAGTCAGCCAGCTCAAAAATCGTTTCTTTCCTATCGGTATTAAAAGAAAAAGTCGCAATCATTGTTCCGTTTTCTTCACGCAAAAAAATGGAAACCGATAGAACCTTTTTTGTTAACTCAATCATCCCAGGAGCAAAAGGAGCCCAAAGCGAATCCGATGAACATTGAGTAAAAAATTGATTGACTTTGCTCATGAACGACGAATTTAATCGAATAAATAAGAAAATACGGTCTTGTTCGCTTAATTGAAATTTGACCGTCTGACTTGTCAGAAAAATAGTTTGTAAATCAATGTTGTTTTGTTCTTTATCGGTCAAAAGAAAAATGTTTTTTTTGTTCTCTTCATCAAATGTTATTTTTTGAAGAAACCAACAGGGAATTTGATCTTTTAAGAAAATCCAATGATTGTTCGGTTGAACGTTCATTTCAGGAAACCCCAAATCGTTCAGAAAGGCGCTTACAAGTCGTTGGGTTTGTATCTCGTTAAATTCAGTAACGAAAGCGATCGCCATATTTTGAGTTGACATGCCTAATGTTTCTGATTGAAGATCAAATGTCAACCAACAACCAGAACAGTAACCAAAAAGCGTATCCAGCAAATCGTTAAAAGTTGGCGGCGTCGATGTAAACGTTTTTTCCAATTGACGCATTAAAACAGTTTCATTTTCATTTCTTAGATAACGTTGATCCAGATCCGAGATTTTGTTTAAATAGAAATCTGTCCATTCAGTTGAATTTAAAATGCGTTCGCTGCTTTGAGCAAGAATTGTTTTGGTCGGACTGATATAGACAATAACATCGTTCTTTGAACCTATGTTATCCATTGTTTGCGCCCAAATCAATCCAAGCGCAAACTCGCCAGGAAGAAGGAGTTGAGTCCATAAAAAAAGGAGAACGGTCAACAGAAGGGAAACAATATATCTCGATTGATAAAATGAATAAGATTTCGACATATTTAATCTTGCTTTTCAATAAAATGACAAAAACCAGAATTGCATATTGAGTTAATAATCAAAAAAACGACAACAATGGATAAATTCAGCTTAATTTGAGGTTTGTTTTGAAAGATAAAGGACAGTTTTAACCAGGATTTAACCAGGATTTAACCAGGAATTGTGCTTCAAATAACGACGCTGCTGGCAACATTGGTCGCTTGAACGCAAACAGAGCAAGGGCGTTGCATCCCTTCCGGAGCTGCCGCAGCGTTAGCAATTCAGCGTTCCCGTTGGTCGCTTGATCAGCAGGAACTTTTAACTCTCCATTTTCAACTTTCAACTCTTTTAACATTTAAGGCACACAGCCTATTATTGAACAGGAAGATTCATAATCTTCATAAGCAATTTGATGTCTTCCCAAGTTTGAGCTTTTGCCGGGGGATTTCGTAATAAGTAAGCAGGATGATATGTACAGACAACCTTTGCGCCTTGATAATCATGAACAATTCCGCGTAATCGACCAATCGTTTGATCAGAATGCAGCAAATATGTTGCCGCGATACTGCCCAAACAACAGATGTATTTCGGTTGAATGATTTCAAGCGTTGCATCCAAAAAGGGACGACAGCATTTCGCTTCTTCAGACGTCGGATTACGATTTTCTTTTGGACGACAACGAACAATATTGCAAATATAAATGTCTTCTCGTTTAAGTTTCATTCCTTTTGCAATGATGTCGTTGAGAAGTTGACCGCTTCGACCGACAAAAGGGAGTCCTTGTTTATCCTCTTCGGCGCCAGGACCTTCGCCAATAAAAACGAGTTCCGAATAAGGATTGCCCGTTCCAAAAACCGTTTGAGATCGACTTTCGACCAAAGCGGGACATTTCTGACATTTGGCAACTTCTTGAGCCAACAAATCCAATAAAACCGTTCGATCTTTCGAATCGTTATTTCGACTTTTTCTGCAATTCATTTCTGTTTCAATCGGTTCGTTTTCTAATTTTTGATTTAGATCGGCAAATGACAGATCATTGGAGTTTAACGAATTCGTTGATGAAACGTTTTTCCCTGAATGATTATCCTCAGATTCAGTCTGCAACGAAAGTTCCTGCTGTAATTCTTTCTTTTGCAACAAGTTGCCTGACGACACATTTTGCCCGGACGGCGTTGTTTCTTTAATCGTTTGAAATGGATCGGCAAATGATAATTCCAATGAAGAACGAATATAATCATCCATTCCGGAAAGCTGCAAAACTTCCAAATAATCCGCCAACCCTTTCGATAACGAAATTTTTTTCGTTTTCATTTTTTGATATATGCTTCTGATATCTGTGGTTATCAATATCGAACAACAAAATTCAAACTCTTTCGCTTGAGTTTTAGCCCCAAAAGCCAAACAACCCAGGCTCAAGATTTCGAGGAAAAGAAAAGGAGAACCTTGGGAATGGGGAACGATATCAAACGACTCATTTTGGGGGTTCAGAGCGTTCAAAAAGTTCAAGCTGTCCGGAAGGGGATAAAAGAACAATGCGAGAGTCATTCAAAATAGCCGGTCGCAATGTTGATTGACCGTCGAGCGGAATCGTTTTTTCTGGCAGATTTATTAAATAATGGAAATTTCCCTTGACGTCAAACAATTTGACCGGGGCTGTTTTGCCTTTTTCAGCAGTTAAAATTTGACCGTTTGGGAAAACGTTCAAGAGAACGGGATTACAACAGCCAGTAAAGCCATTTGGATTGCCGGGATGTTTTTCCCAGGAATTATCCTTTTGCCATTCTCCCGTTTCGGCATCAAATGACTCAATTCGAAAACGAACAGAATTCGTTGCTAAAATCGAGTTTAAGGACGGATGAAAGGCGATATCAAAATAAGGAGACGCCGAAAGAACAAGTCCAAGAAAACCTTCTTCCTGATTGGCTTCTGTAACTTGTCCGATTTCCATCGAACGATTTTTGCAATCGCTGCCATTATATTTATAGATTATTTTTTGAGCGTAATCTGCAACATACAGATTCGCCTGATCAACCGTAAGCGAAGTCAAATAGGAGTTGTCGTCGAAAGTTAAAAAAGGTTGAATCGTTGCTTTTTGTTGCGCCGTGTTCAAAAAATCGATCCTGTTTTTAAAGGCGATCAAGAGGCAGTTGTTTAACGGATGATTTTTTTGATGAACAAAGCAAAGCGACTTGGGATGTTCGATCGTCTTTTCGGATTCTGAATCTGGCGTTCCAAATGACCATTCGTTTATTTTTTCTCCTTTTATATTATAAAGGACAACTTTTTCATCGCCAGCAACAAAAAAAGTTTCCGTCTCCAAAATTTCCCCTTCGTTTTCTTCAGACAGAGTCGGTCCTTTTGTTATTGCGGACGGATGAACCGGTTCACTCAAATCAAAAGTTGCAACAGAAGCAAAAAGTTCAGCCTGATTATTGGCGTATTTTGAATAATAAAAGGTTGAGGACTTTTTTTCCGGCAAATATCGAATCAATATACAGCCAATAATAAAAGCAACAAAAGTAACGCTCAAAAGAACAATCCAAGTTGTTCGGGGCTGATCAATTGCCTGCGTATCAAATGAATATCGATGAGTAAAGCCAGCAGTATCAACCCAATCATATTTTCCTCGTTTTTTGGGTTTGACTTTTGCTTTTGCTTTTGATTCTTCTGTTTTATTTGTCATCATTTTCTCTGTTTTCCTGGTTTATTTACGAAAAGGGATTAACCATAACGACGATTCCCGGAATAATCCAGAAGCGTCTGATTTTTCATTTTTGTTACAATAGCAAAGGATTTCTCTGATCAATCTTGAGGCAAAGCATTCAAGCGATTATGAAACATTCGTTGCCGTTTTTCAAAAATGGCAAAGGGAAACGGCTCAAAGTCAATTGATCTCGAAGCCGTTCAAGACGACTCGTTCGCATTGAATAATCCGGCCCGTCAATCTTCTGGAATTCAACTGTCGGAAAAATTCGAAATTAAATATGCTTAATATTGCAATAAGGAAGTTCTAAAAATCTGTTGTTTACAACAAACCCAGTTCGGGAAATGTTGCGAAAACCGGCTCCTGCAAACGAGACGTCTGCGCTCCCAACGGGGTTTTAGAACTTCCTAATAATTTATTTTATTGATTTAAATCAACGCAAATCATTTTGTCCAAAGATCGCAGAATCAGATTTCCTTGCGAAAAAGCCAGGGGAGCCCAGCATTCTTCGCCTTCAATAATTTGAATTTCATGAAGAGGCGACCATTTTTCAGGATTTGTTTCCGCAACAATTAATAAACCGTCATCATTGAGAGCAACGATTTGGTCGTTCAAAATCAAATAAGGACCGTCGCCGAAATCGGTTCGACTTCGACTGCGCCAAAGAACATTGGCATCAGAATCAAGGCAACAGAATTTTCTCGCCGCTCGACCGACGCCCCAAATATGTTCTTTATAAAAAATGGGAGTTTGCTGAGTTGAACCAAACTCCGATTCCTTTAATTTCTTCAAAACTCGGGTTTGATATTTTCCCTGTTCATTTTTGAAAACTTGAAGCAAAAGAGAACCAGAACTGTAACCGCCACAGAAAAAAATCTTTTGATCGGGCAAAATCAACGGCGAAGGACAAGTTGCTTGAACAATTTTCCAAGCGGTTGTTCCCCAAAGAATTTTTCCGTTTTCCGCATCAATTCCCAAAACGCCTCCGCTTCCGCAATAAACATAAGTTAATTTGTCGTCAAGTATCATTCGGGATATCGACGAATGCGTCATATTCCATTGATAAGGATTCGGAGTTCGCCACATTTCTTGACCTGTTTCGCAATCCAAAGCAACAATGAGCGAATCGTTCCCTCCCGGCGCAATGATTGCCCATTCCTGATCGTTTTGCTGCGGTTCGATTAAAACGCATTGGCCCGCATACCATTGAGGAACTTTCGTCTGATATTTTTTGGTTAAATCATAAATCCATTTTTTTTCGCCAGTTAATGCGTCAACACAAAATGCGTGACATTTCGGACTTATTCCGACACAAAATCGTTTGGAAACGGCGGGAATTGTTCGGCTGTAACCGTGATCGCTTACCAAATTGACGGCGTATGAAAAACGCCAAATCTCTTTTCCGTCATCCATCGAAAGACAGCGAAGAGCGTCTCGTTTGTCTGGAACATCATAATCGATAAAATAAGCGCAACCATTTTGAATTGCCGCCCCGGCATAACCTTCTCCAACAGAAACTTCCCAAACGATTTTGGGGGATTCAAATTGGATGGGGGACGTCGTTTGAACAATTCCGTCTCGTTTATCGCCTCGAAACTGAGACCAACTTTCGGTTATCATTTTTGATGGAATTCCAGGGCCGTTTTCGAGACGGGTTTCGATTTCAAGATTATTATTCTCCTGAGGCAATTGAAAACGAGCAACTTGATCAAGCGGAATACGAATCGATTCCGCCTGAAACTGCTTATTAAATCGACCAAGCGAGCATATAGCGATTATAACCAACAAAACAATTATAACGCTAAAAGCGATCGAAAGAATTTTAATCCAAGCAGTCGTTTTCATGAATAATGATTATTTTCTGAAATGTTATCTTAAACCTTTGACAAACTTCGTTTGGGTTTTTATGCAAAATAGTTCAAGGCAATTTGTTTTGGGATATATTTGTTGAGTCAATTCGCCAAAAGTTTTTGTTACAATTTAACATTTTCTTGTTAAATATTGAACTCAAAAACCATTTAATCAAATTAATTCTTATATTCAGAATTTTTGAAAAACTCTGTAAGCTGGGGTTACAACCCGCAACGACAAATAAACTCTTGCTGCCGACCGAGACAGCTGTTCCTATCGCCTTTGGAATATCTGCAAAATCAGTTGTTTGCCAATAAACAAAAACAGGACGCAACCAATCAGAACAACAGGTCGCCAATATTGCGCTGTTCAAAAGGAATCAAGGCCATTGCGCTGCGCGTCGTTGTCCGTCAGAGTTTTTTTTCTTCTTGCAAAAAGTTCCATACGAATCCGGTATTCGGTTTGATCGAATTCTCAACGACGAATGATTGATTTATTTCGATTACTGCATTATTAACTCAATTATCAAAAAACGAACTGTCTGATAACAACAACATCCAATATTATATATTTTATTATTCTGTTCTGATTGAAGTCTGTTGAGAATCCTGAATCATTGAGTTCGCAAGTTCGATCATAACGCGCGGAAAAACGATCTGCAAGGCTTTCGTCCATTCCGACGCATGAAACAGGTTAAAGCGATTGAAATTTTCGCGTCCTGTTTCAGAAAATTTGACAGAACCAAGCAGAATCTCGAATAGGGAACGAAAAAGGGACTCAATGATTTCCTCTAAACTATTATACAAAATAAAATGGCTCTTTCTATATATAGTCGCCCCTGAAAAAGGCGCGTTGAAGATAAATAGTCAAGCGATTTCGGCGT
>JAUNBG010000013.1 GCA_030527205.1 Planctomycetia bacterium | reverse complement strand
GCATTACCGCAATATTAGTTTTGCCAAATTGCTTAACTTAACGCGTCATTTCTTAAAAACATTTCTCAAAATCAAAAAAATAAATTATGTTTGGTCGAGGGAAACATTAAATATAGCGAGTGTCAAAAATACTGTCGCGACAAAAAATATGACGAAGCGGCAAATTTGATCGAAGATATTCTCAAAAACAACAAATTCCCTAAAGAAATACGGCTCCAATTAATTTCGTTACGAGAAGCAATTGATATAAAAAAAGCGGAAATATTATACGAACAGGGAAAATACAAAGAAGCTGACGATTATATTGAACGCAACATCGACGAAAAGAATCTTCCTCTGAATATGGAATATGACTTTTATTTGTTGCGAGGAAAAGTTTATAAAAAGCTTGTCGATCTCAATACATTATGCGCCTTGAAACGATTGTATCTTAAAAATTTTGATCTGCCCGAAGCGGACAAAAAATATTTTACGAAGGCAATATCGTATTTTGACAAAATTATTGATTGTCCCAAAGAAAACAGACAACCATTGATCCAAATTCTGGCTGAGGCTTATTATGAACGAGCCGATGCCTGTCTTGCGTTGGCTCATTATGATGATCAAAAAGACAAAAAGCATATCGATGAAGCAAAAAACTTCTTGAAAAAAGCCGAAAATGACATAAACCAACTTATGCAGATTGATGAAACAAAACTTCAATCAGGTAATGCCAAAAGCCTGCGTGAAATCATGCAGGGCCGAATCATGTTGGCTCAAGAAACCTATGAAGAACCCAACGATAAAAGAATCTATTATCAAGAAAAAGAAAAAATAAATTCTTTGACTTTTTTTCAAAATATTATTGAAAAAGAAGAGAAAATTGTTCTTGTTCATGCTTATTATTGGCACGCCATTTCTTGCCGGGACCGAAAAAACATGCCGGGGCTTGTTAATGATGATTTAACAAAAGCGATCGAGGAATTAACCAAGATTTTAGATTCGTTAAAAGAGGGCGATGCGCGAAAAGCGTTATTGGAATCGCAAAGAGCGGAATTATATTGTTTTCGTGGCTGTCATAAATATCAAGAGATCGAAGAGATCAACAAGATTGACTCGGAATACGCCGACTCTTGTTGTCGCAAAATCATAAACGATTTGAAAAAAGAGGAAGAATATTTGAATTCCTTGGGTCAAACAGAGGAAAAACGCTTTAAACAATTATCTGAATTCATTTATCCCTATATGGCAACCTGTTATCTTTATTTGGAAGATTGGGAAAACTGTTACGCATACAGCAATAAAAAGATTTCCCCGGAACCTGCTGAAAGATTAATGCGAGCCTTTTCGAAGTTAAAACTGAATAACAAACAAGGATATCTGGAGGATATCAAATCAATCAAGGATGGCACAACTGTTCTTTTTGCGGACAAAACCTGGAAATGCGAAAGAAATGCCAACAATGAACAAACAATTAATTATATTAACAATTCTTTGGTTGAATCAAACGGGACTCCGGAGACCGAAAACAGCAATTCTCCCGAAACTCCCATTGCAAATCAAACGAACAATTCTCCGACAAACGAGTCAAATAATATTCTGGAAAATTCTCCGCTTAACGTTAACCCCAATGACCTGATCAAGGATATTTTCGAACTTCATGAAAACAATAATTCGAATGCTCCAACGCCGACAGAAAACGAATCAGAACCTCCGGCAAATCAACCGAGTCCGGAAGTTCCTGAAAACAATCAAGACCAAACCCCAGGAACAATAAAATAATCGAACTCAATCTTAATAAAGTCCAGGATCATTGAATTCGTAAGTCCGCAAACAATGATCAAATGAAAAAAAGCCTGTTCTTCCAAACAGGCTTTCAGATATATTAAACAGCAAACCCAAAGCGAAAACAGGCTTTCCCGAAAAATCGCCGTCTGGAGCAAAAACTTCTTGGCAATTCATTTTCTTCGGGAAAACCTTTTTCATCAGTTTTGATTTTACGACTTATTTAAAACCCCTCCAGCCCGGCTGGAGGTCAGTTTTGAAGTTCGTTTAGTAAATGTCGTTATTATCTTCTTCAAGGTTATCAAAATAATCGTAAAGGAAAACGTCTTTTTCAGCTTTAATGTCTTGAACAGAAGCTGTTCCAGCGCTGTCTCCGCCCTTGGCTCCTTGAATGCTCATCGATTTGGCAGCGATTTTGATCCCATTTCCTTTGACAAACTCAACTTTGGAATTCTTGGTGATTTTTTTCAAGTCCGCCATTGAAGTGACCGGTTTACCATTAATTTTGGTAACGATGTCGCCTGCACGAAGTCCAATTTTTGCAAGCGGGGATTTCGCCGGGATTGTTTTGGAAATGACAGCTCCGCGAACATGTTGTCCAGAAGATTTGACGATGACTTCTGCATCCCCGGCTGCAACAACCTCCGAAGCAGCTCCAACAACATTCGTAACCACAGGCTGGCCATATGTATAGGTATAAACGGTGTAACGAACAGGAAGAGTAACGGTCACGAAACGGAGGGGAACATAATAAACGGGGCAATACCAACCATAATAGTAGTAGCTCGGATAGTAATAATACGCAGGACGATATCGCCACCATAAGCATTTTGCCGTTCCATCATCGTTGTCCCCCAAAGCGATTTTCAGCGATTTGGCTTCGCTGCCAGCATCAGTTGAGTCCAGAGTGACAAACAATTCCGCTTCGAGCTTGGCAAGCTCTTCATCCGTCATTTTCTGCGAAGATTCCTGGGCGAAAGTTGTATTGGCAGCCAACAAAGCCAAACCGGCAACAAACAGACATGCAATGAACTTTTTCATAATAAGTGTCCTTTCTGAAATCTGAATTAATCAGTATCGAAATGTGTTTTATAAAAGCTATCCAAAATTTTCCATTTTTTAAACCCTTTATATTTTCTATTTTCAAAATGGAGGATTCAAATTTTGTTCAGCTCTAAGTTTTATTTCCATTGGGTTATATATACTTAATGGAAAAACTTCTTAAAAGATGCAAAGGTCGAATAAAATATTTAAAAATTTTTAACATTTTTCAACGCGACTCAATATTCAGCAGAATTGATCAAGCCAGGAACAATATTATTTAATGACAGGACGCAATCAATTCGGGCGACAAGCTTGTTTTTCATTCGCTGGATTACAAGCTTTCGAACAGAAATATTCCGGATTCTCAATTGCCTTGAATTGATTGATTTCTCAAATATTTCAGTTTCTTTTTCTTTATTGTTATTTTATTCGATTGCAGAATAAAAAGCAACCCATAAATCAAAAAAAGGGAAAAATTCTTACCTGTTCTTTTCTTTTTCAATTTTTGGCAAGACGTTTTCGTTTCTGGATAATATAACGAATCACAGCCAAAGCAGTCCATAGAATATTGAGAGAAACAAGAGCATAAAGAACAATTGTTTTATTAGATTCGCCGGCGGTATAGGCATGACGTCCGCCGCCGCCCAAGACGAAACTGAGTCCATACCAGGTCATGATAATCGCCAACGCGCCAAAAACAGCTCCAATCGTCAGACCAAATTGACGATAATATCCTGCTCGTCGACCATGAAGAACGACCAGATAGATTAAGAGAGTCACAAGAGCCCAAACTTCTTTTGGATCCCAGCTCCAAAACCGTCCCCAGCTGCAATCGGCCCAGAATCCGCCTAAAAGCGTTCCGAGCGTTAAAAATAAGACGGAACTGCGAAGAAGTCCCAGAACAGTTGGAGATAATCGGTCACAAATCTCAGGATCCTTGACTTGAGACAAACCGCTTGAGAGCTTTTGAACCGGATATCGTCCAAAAATGTAGGCTGAGAGCATAATTAAGGAAAGAATCCAGGCAATGGAACCGAGCGCATAACTGATGATAATCGCAAAAACATGAATCGTCAACCAGAAATTGCTTCTTAAAACAGCAACCAAAGGTCGAATGTTCGGGTTGAATTCGCTTGAGTTATAATAAGCAAGAAGTCCAATTAAAAAGGTCAAAAATGTTCCGACAACCAAAAATAATTTTCTGCGAAAGATCTGATTTCTTGACTCTGGCGATCCGAAAATCGGGCGTAAAACATAAACAATTGTAAACAGAGCGATCAAAAAAGCCAAAAGAACAACGGTTTCAAACATATTGGTTACCGGAGCCCAGCCGGTTATATAGGCGCGAATCGTTCCGCCCAGAAAAGTGACCGAACAAGACAGAACGAGAAAAAATAATCCGCTCCAAAACGTCAATATCTCCCCAATTTGCCATTTTGTCTTTTTTATATTCAAATCCGTTGAAAAACGGGGATTTTGTGTTTGCAAATCTGACTTCGAAAGGCGAATTGCTAAAGACGAAGTTTGCCGTCTATTTCGTTTTGGGGATATTGATTTTGTTTGCTCAACGTTTTGAGTTGACGTTTGGGTCGATAATTCGGAGGCAACGGTTTGTTTGTTTTTTGATTGGCGACTTTGGAATTCAGTCTTTTCAGACATTTTGACAATGACGCCGATTATTAAGGAAGGAATCAGGAAAAATAAGGCGATTAAACTGAAAAACCAGTTCCAATAAAAAGCGTCGAGTTGATAATAAAGAAGTTCTGCGTTGAGTTTGCCCGCCAAAGGATAATTCAATTTTTTCGGATTTTCGTTTGCATATCCGAAAAGATCAATCTGTTTCTGATAACGCAATGATCGTTCAATATCGGCTTGTTCCGCAAGTTGTCGAAGATTTCCAATCCAATTTGATAAGGAATGAGAAAAAGCCGTCAGAGAATAATCTTGATTCGAGACCGAATTGTTCAGCTTTTCCTCTTGGGAAGAATCAGAAAGATTCGCCGTTTGATTTTTTGCTTCTGAATTCATTTTATTGGAAGAAAAGGGAATCGTTCCGCGGTTGACAAAACGATTAAACATTAATTCCGGAGCATAAAAAACCGTCTGAATGGAAAGCCAGGGATTGCGTCTGTTTTCGCCATGATTAAGAGGAAGCGGACTTCCCGACGGCAATATTCGCATTGTTCCGTTTTCGCTCCAATGAAGAGCTGCTCCCGGTTTAGTCTGAAAACTTCGTTTGCCGTTTTGATCAACGATTTCTTGAATTCGAACGTCATTTGATTGTTTGGAAACAGAATAAGACCCGTTATCCGTCAATGATAAATAGGCCAATTCGATACGAGAAACAATTTCAGAGAGCAAATAAGCCAATCGTTGAATTTCTTGACGATATTCTTCGGAATATTGAGTTGCAGCAAAAATTTCGTTGCGATGTTGAATTAATTGCGTTTGAGTTTGTTGAACCTTATCAAACAATTGATCGAGATATTTAACGTTCATTTCAAAGGGACAAGCGGAATAAACTTGCGCGATTAAATTGAGTTGACGCATTAATAATAGAACTTCGGAAGCCGATTCCTTTCCCAAAGGGGTTGTTTTTAAAAGAAAAAAATCGGGATCATCCCAGGGACTTTTGGTTTCCAGACCGACAGAAGCGGTCTCTTTTTTCAGCAGTTCTCTTGTTTTCTTAACGGAAACATCAAGTTGTTCAATCAAACTTGACGGAATGGCTGATTTTGCCATTTTTTGAATCGCTTGCGGATAAAGAACCTGATCCAAATAAAATTGAACCAAAGGCGAAGGAGTCTGCTCAGGATTGAAGGTTAAAGCGCGAAAAAGAGACAATCGTCGTTCAAGTTCCGCCGCAGCAAGATCGATTTTCCCTTCGATTTCGGCAAGATTTCGACTCGCATAAATCGTCTTTTTTTGCTGAAGAATGGCGTTAATTCGTTTGGAATAATCTTTATTTTGATCAAGTTGAATCGGGGCAAGTCGATTTATCGTTTGAAAAGGCAACTTCTCAAAATGATTTAAAATATTTTGCGCAACGATTCCATTATTATCTTTGATAAACGGAATATAATCCCAAATTTCAGGAAGAACAATCCAATAATAAAGAAGTTCAAAAGCGTCAAACTTTCGAATATTTTGCGGAAAGAGATTTCGAATCTGCGACGCCATTTTTTGATGTTTTTGCCCCAATTCGATTTTTGTTTCCTCAAACCAAATCTTCATTTTCTCAATTTCAGCGTCATTGAATTCGCGATCTTTTGGTTTGGATTCTTTAAGAAATTGCTCAAAAGGGGGCAAATGAACAAACTTGCCTGCTTCCAAATCGAGAATCAGTTTTTCGTCTAAAAATAAAGTCGGCGTTGAAGAGCCACAAATATCTTTAACGGTTAAAATGGCAAATGTATTCAACGGCATTATTCGTCCGCCATCAAAAACCGGAAGAAGTCGCCATTGTTTCCAATCTTCTTGAGACGGAAGTCGAATTTCTGTCATTTCAAACAAAGAATCCGAATCCGTTTTATTTCGTTTATCCTGTGACAAACTGTCCAACCAGGAATCGTTTTTCGACTCTTGATTTTCCGATGTTTTCGGTTCATTGGACATTCCAATCTCATCGTTTAGAGAAGAACTGTCCCGGGCCTGGACCGGCAAGGTTAAAAAGAATAAAACAAAGACAATCAAGGACATTATTTGTTTGCTTGAGTTCAAAGATTTCATTTGAGTTCGCGATTTTCGATAAATGAGAAGGGCTGTCCCCAAAACAATAAAAAGAGCTCCGCAATATTTCCAAAGACGCCCCGGATCATTGTTGAACGATAAAACAGTTTGATAGAGTCGCATTCGAGGAATTGTTTCGTTGGCAAGCAACTTGCCTTGAACAACGCAGTCAAAATCTGAATCGCCGGGAAAAAAAGGCCCGCGAAACGAATCTTGATAAACCCAATAAGTTTGCCCGTTTTGCGGATCATGAAATCGCCCCGGTTGATTCATTTGAATAACAACGCTTTTGGGCGAACCTTTTTCCGAATCCGAATGCGGCAAATAATGAACCCGACTCGAAAATGAAGCAGGCGTTGTCGACCCAGGTTCATAAACAGCTTTAAATTCGTCAATATGAAGCGAAAAACCAAGATCAACCGTTTTATTCGTCAAAGCAATTTTTAAATTATTTTTTGTCCCGAAAATTGTTTTCTTAAACCATTTTTCCTGTTCAGGCGACAGGCTCTCTTTAGGAATCGTTCGAATCCAGAAGATTTCGTCTTTGTCATTCCAGCGAACTCGAAATCGAACTTTCGCATAAAATTCGTTCGCCAAATCCTTTTGAAATGGAATCGTTTCGAGCCGAACACCCAATTCGTCATTTGGCTCAAATTGTTCGATTTTGAACGACTCAATCGTCGAAATATCGTTCAACTCTTTCCCTGAAGAATCAGTTTTTTCAGAAACTTCTGTTTTGAGAGAAATCTCTTGAGATGTTCCTGACGTTCCGGACAGACTCAAAGGAATTTGTCCCGAAATAACGTTTGTTTTTCCGTCCCAAAATCGATAATAAAGCAGCGATTCTATTTCCGAATTTGGGCTCTGAATGATTTCCAATCGCGGCTCAATCAAAGTTTCGTCCCATTTTCTTCCGAATTGAGTTTTGCCGATCTGCTCGGAAAGGTTCATCCAAAGCGAACCAAAGACGCCAAAATTTCGAGAAGGAATGTTGCGATCTGTCAATTCGGAATAAAGCCAAAGCTGATCTTTTTGACCTTTTTCGTTGGTTAATTCGATTTGAGCCGTCCAACCTTTAATCGTTTCAACGTCCTCAATTAAAGTTGGAACCAATTGAAAAGCGGTTATCGTCATCCCGCTTTGTCCTAATGAACAAATTTTGTCAAGCCGATTCACTTCGGCTTGCGTTTCGTCGATTTCGACTAAAATTTGTTCCATTTTCGCAATAAAATCGCCAGAATTTTTCGCATTTTGCTCCAATTGACGAATTTCTGATGAAATCAAAAGCTCTGTTCGCTTTTCGCCTAAAGAAATTGATAATTCGTCGGAAATCTCGTCTCGATTATGATATATTTTTTGTTGAAGATCATAAACGTTTTTCGACAATTGTTTCAAATCGTCTTCGCTGACCGTTTGTAAAACGGCAATTTCTGCGTTTTCTTTTGGTTCGCTTTCATCAGAAACCGTCAAATCCTTTTCCGAACTCTCCGAAACAACGCCAGAATCATTCGCTGAAGTTTCCGCCTGATTTTGAAGTTGATTCGTCAACAACGCTTTTTCTTGATCAATTCGAGCCTGAATGAGTTTTCTTTGAAGTTCAATTAACCTTTTTTGAAGCTTTGTTGAACCAGTTTGAGACAAATTCATTAATTCCGCAACAGGAATTGAATATTGTTCCTTTCCATTCAACGACAGAACAATTTGCGCCAAAGAATTTGCAGACAAGTCGCTCGGATTGGTCAACAAAAAATTCTGACATTCTTCATTCGAATCCGCTAAAATAAAAACGATTCGCTCGCCGCTTGGAAGCGTTTTTCGGATTCCCCGTCGAGAAACGTTTTCCGTTGGCATTTGCGTCATATCTTTAGGAAAGTCAAGTTGAACCGTATGATTTTCCGAATGAGGGTTTTCTGTAGAATGACGGGATTTTTTCAATGTCAATTTAAGAGGCAGAACAGATCGGTAATCAGAACAAATTTGATAATCCAGAACATCAATCGATAAATTGCGATTTAAATCAATTTCCTGCGAAGAACTCGTTTCGGAAAATGTTTTGACAGGATAATCGGCAACGTTAAGGGAATGCGGTTTTGGCGAAGCAACGAACTGAGCCAACCCCCAAACGCCGCGATGATGCCATTTCGTTATTGTTTTCGCGATTTTCTGACCTAATGTCTGCGAAAGAAGTTTTTCTTCCGACGGATCGCAAATATTAGATTGCCAATTTTCAAAAGAATAATCCGACCAACTGAACGGACCTTCGGAAAAAGGAATCACAATATTGGAAATCAGCTTTTCGCTTTCCTTATCTTGAATCGACAAATCAAGAATCCAATCGGAAGAAGAAACGATTTGGTTTTTGGACAATCCTTCGCTGACAACCATTTTGGCTTCTGTTCCGTTTTTCATTGTTTGCCAACAACCAATCAAAAGCAAAATAATGCCAATATGAGCAATCAAGAACGGAATTTGATGACATTTCAACGGCAAACGATTCAAAATCGAACACAGAATATTAACGCCAAACAAACCAAGCAACAGATAAAACCAAGTCGCCGAATAAATAAGAAATTGGGCCCCCGGCGTTCCAAATTCTCGTTCAATAAAAGTTGCCCAACCGAGAATAAAAGCCAAAACGCTCATTAAAAGCATTGCCAAAAAAAGAGAACCAAGAAATTGTAACATTTTCGACTTTAGAAAACCAAAGATTTTATTCATGTTTTTGTTCTGTTATTCAGATATTCAGAATTTATTTAACAAACGGCAAGGGAATCAAAGCAATAAAAATCCATTCCATTGAAGGCAAATTTTGCGAATCATCTCAATCAACTCTTCAGCTGAAATCATTCCGTAACCGCGATATTCCATTTCCGTTAAAATTCGTTGAATTAACTTTTCATCTAAAAAGATGTCCGAAACATTTAAGTTGGCAAAAGCGTCAGAAGAACGACTTCCATAATAATGAAACGGCGTCATCTTCAACTTGGAAATCATCATGAGACGAAAATAATGACCAATTAAACAGCAAAGCATTCGTTCCGTTTCTTCAGCCAGATGTTTTCTGCCAGGAAAATCATAATTCCAATAAATACTCCAACGTCTGATAATCGCGTCTTCGCTTCCGGTAAATATGGTTGTTCCCGAAAGATCAATGGCCAAATCGGTTATATTTCCGCTGTTTCCTTCCAACGTTTGCAACAATTTTCCCTCTGTTATGCTCCAAATTCGAACCGTTTTATCTTTGGCGGCAGAAACGATCCATTTATTGTCAGGCAATAACTCAAGAGACGTTATGCTGGCCAAATGTCCTTCAAAAGTTTGAATCGGTTGATCATTGTCGTTCAAAATATCAAACAGACAAATTTTCCCGTTACTGTCGCCGCTGACCAACCAACGAAGGTCAACAGAAAGAGCAGCAGAAACGATATCGGCTTGATGAAACGAAATGGTTCGAACAGGAACTTTCGTTTTGGCATTCCAAATATGAATCATTCGATTTCCGCCGCTGATAATATAACGACCGTCCCGGCTGAAACGAAATGTATTGACATAACCGTCATGAGCCGTCCAACGATTAATTAAATCGCCGGAAGCTCCGTCCCAAAGCGAAATTTCCCCTGTTCCTGTTGCGACGCCAATCGTTCGACCATCCGGCGCAAAGCGGACAACCGTAATATTTCGTATCGGTTCTTTGAGATTTCTAATTTGATTTCCGTTACTCAAATTCCAGATCCGAACGGTTTGATCCCAACTTCCGGAAACAGCAAAACGAGCATCAAGCGTCATATCAACCGAACGAATCCAATCGAAATGACCATTTAATTCCTGAAGACATTGTCGTTTTGGAAAAGCCCAAAGTCGAATAACCTGATCGCGTCCTGCCGTCAAACCAAGATTGCCGTCATAAGACAGTTCAACCGTTGAGATGAGTTCATCATGCCCTTGAAATGTTGCTGTTGAGACGACTTCTTCCAAACTTTTCCGATAAGCATGGCGTCCAATCCATTCCGACATATTCAAATCAGAACGAACCGCAGCCCAACCGTCGATCTTTTTTGCCTGTTGAATGAGTTGAATGGCCTCCGCATAATGATTCCGGTTAACAGCTTTTTTGGCGTCGGCGATTAAAACATCCAAATCAAATTGACGTTGAGCGACTTCTTCGGAACTATGGATCAAACAAATTTGAATCGGCGCTTTTGTTTTTTGAATTTCATTGCAAAGAAGATCGATATTCCAAAGCTGAATGGTTCCGCCTTGAATAAGCGATAAAATAAATCGATGTTGCGGATCAATCCAAACAGCTTGAATGGCGCTCGATAAACCAGTAAATGTTCGAATACAACGGCCTGTATCGATTTCCCAAATTTTTAATGACGCGTCAAACGAACCAGTAACAGCCCATTTTCCGTCGAGCGACATTGCCAACGACGTTATGCTTTGTTCATGTCCTGAAAATGTTCGAAGAAGCGTCTTCGTTTTTAAATCAATAACATCAACGACATGATCTCGAATTGTTAAAGAAATCTGACGAATCAAATTATTCCAAACCTGATTTTGCCCCCATTCCATTTTGATAAAACGTTGACCATATAATTGATCAATATGTTGACCGTCTTTCAAAATAATCGTTTGAGCAGTCTCTGGATAAAGTTCCCAACGATAATCTTCGCTTAACGCAAACGGAGCAGGCATTCCTTTCGAATCCGATAACAGTTCGCTCGAAACAGATTTTTGATGATTCGTTCCTTTAAAATTCATTCGAACAAGTCCGGATTCCGTCTCAAAAATGGAATAACGATTGTCGCTCGTCGGAATGACACAATAATCGAAATTGACATCAATATAAGTTAATGGAGTAACCTGATTATTATCCAGCCAGGAAATATAGCGCCCAATGCAACGCGCCGATTTTTGAACAAGATTTTGCGTTATATTTCTTGCTTTTATGATATCTGTTCGTTTTAAATCGAGTTCATTGGCTCGATGAAATGCTTCCAAAGCCGCTTTGGGATTGGCGCGTTCTCGTTCTAAAAGCCCTAACGCATAAAACGAGGAGGCATCCAAATTTTTATATTTGGTCAATTCTTCAATCTGATGAAGCGCGTCAATATCAGAAATTTTTCCATATCGCCAAAGCATAAGCGTTTTATTGAATAAAATTTGCGGATGCCAATGCGTTATTTCAGACGCTTTATTCAAAAGATCAAACGCTTCGTCCGGTTTATTCAAATCGAGCATTGACGCAGCCCGATTACAAAGACTTTCTGCAGTAAACGCTGTATTGACAGGCTGCTTGCGAGGATAAGGGCGTCCTGTTACATTCTGATAAATTCGAATCATTCGATCCGCGATGATTTGCATAGAAGCCGGACGTTCTTCTGGATTGCGGCGAAAACAGGTTCGCATAATGCCAATCATATCCAACGGCAAAGCAGGGCGATCTTTTGACGGCGTCATCTTTAAAAAGACTTCAAAAACTTCAGCCGCTGTCTGACCTCCTTTTTTGCAAGGCGACCGGCCATGAAACATTGCAAGAACAGAAATTGCCCAGGACCAAATATCGGATTGTCGGGTTATTTTAATTTTTGAAATCAACTCAGCCGTTGACAATGTTTTTTGTATAGAATTAAACTGTTCTGAATTCTTTGAATTTAAATCAAGGGGGGCAAAATCAATCGGCTCCGACGACTTTTGACTTCGGTTTTGATTTTCTTCGGAAAGACTGTCTGATAAATTGAACGAATTTTTCGCCAAATCGCCATTCTTTGAGGACAACGCATTTTTGCGTCTCAACTCAGAATCCAAATTGTCATTTGTTAAAGAGTTTAAATGAGTCTCTTTTAAATGGGAATCCTTCAAAGAGGAATCTTTCGGCTGAATGTCTTCCTGTTTTTTCTTCGCAGGGATCAAATTTTTGATAACGCTTGATCGAGAAGAAACATTCGTTTCCATTTTCAACTTTTGGAATAAAAGAAAAGCTTCATATTGTTCCGGCGAACAATATGACGGCGTCATTCCTTCGCAAGAGTCGGTTGTAAGTCCTGTTTTGTCCAGCGAACTGACAACTTTAGCCAAACCAAAATCCGTAACTTTGGCCGTTGTTCCCGACATCATCATATTGCTTGGTTTGACATCTAAATGCAAAACCCCTTGTTGATGGGCATATTCCAACCCCCAGGCAATTTGAATGGCAATATCCAGAATTCGTTCTAAAGCGACTTCTTTTCCGCCTTCATAAAGGCGCCCGTCTTGAATCCAATCGCGTAACGTCCCATCGGTCACAAGTTCCGTAAAAAGTCGAGGAATTCCGTCAATGCGTCGAACAAGATAACAGGTTACAATATTCGTATGCAGACCGAGTTCGATCCAAGTTTGGCATTCCCGTTCAAAATTTTGCTTTCCAGCTTCGGTTTGAATAGAACCTGGCTTAGGACTTTTAACGGCCAGATCAATATCCCATTCGCGATGTCGAACCCGATGAACAACGCCGACGCCCCCTTCTGCATAAATTTGCGTCGAATTTAAAGGAAGAACTTCATATATTCCGTCCAATAAAATATCGCCGACTTTCCAAATTCGTAATGAGGAATCGGCTGTCGAATCTTCATCAAAACTGACTTTTTGAGTTGTTTTGAAATCCAGAGAATCGGTCGAATCAATTAAAATTTGAAAGGAATGAGACTTTTCCAGCCCCAATTCCGTTTTTTCCAAATCAGGCGCATATGATATTGAATTGTCTTCCGACAAAAGGGTTGTATTTTGCCCCGATAAAATGGTTCGGTCGCTTAAATCATAACGGAATTCGATTGGATAAGTTGGAATATCCGCGACAACTTTTTCGTTTTCCAAAGGACCAATATTATTATCTTCGATTTCTTCTGGAACAAGTTCCGCCTCGTTGCTGACCGTTTCCAATTCGAACTCGCAATTTGATAATTGATCATTTATTTGTTGCCGGGTTTCTTCAGACGCCGAAGATCGAAAAACCGTTGCCGTTTGCGAAAGTTGAGAAGTATCCGAGTCATTTAAAGAATACGATTTTGTCTTTTTTTCGGAAATCGCAAATCGATTATTGTTGTCGCCATTTAAATCAATCGAACTGACTTTTGAAGAAAAAGAGTCCATTTTATTCGAATCCGGAAATTGATCCGACGGATCCGATTTGGATTCGGAAATAAAGTCTGAGGATCGAATGGAAGTCTCTTCCGATAAATAAGAAGCGGGAATCGGTTCTTCATCGTCCGTCAATAAATCATCATCAAGAATAAACTGACGCCGGCAATTCTGGCAGATTGCTTTTTTTCCTCGAAGCGAAATATCCAAAGTATATCGCATAGAGCAAAACGGACAAACGGTTTGAAATGACGCCATTATTCCAAAGATTCAAATTAAAAAATGGTTATAACACAAAAAAACAAAAAAGCTAAAAAGCAAATCGTCTTAGAAAAGAACAAAATTATAATTCAATTTATTTTAAAAAAGTTATTCTTCTGAACTCAATCATTTGAAAACCTCAGGCAATATGTTCGCAAATTCTGTAACTTCTTCTGAAAATATTGACATTTCGGCTTTGAAATATTCCTGTTGGCCTGGGCGACAAACTTCGCCCTTTCGTAAACCGCTTGATGTTGCCAGGCTTGCCAAAATAAAGCTCAAGGATTTTCAACCGGTTTGAGCATAAAACAATAATTGTCAAAAAGAGCTTGAAGTTGATCCGAATTGAATTGGCCATCATGAAAAACAACGCGATAATCAAAGTTTTCTCTTTTTTCTTTCGTCAAAAGATAAGAACCGTCAACTTCATTTTTTCGCTCCGGTTCAAAATCTTTCCATCCAAAAGGATTAACAGCAAAAAGTCCATAAGTTCGAACATGATACCAACTCGGAAATCGAAAAGATTGCGGACTATTCATAATCGTAATTCCAGCCGTTGTCAACTCAAAATCATCCTTTTTTTCTTTTTGAAAATATTTTTGAATTTCATCAGAATTCAATCGACGCGCAACGGTTCCAGAATAATCAACCCATTCGGCTCGTTTTCCCCAGGCTTTTTCATTTAAATCGCCCCAATTATTTAAAATTTGGCCTTTCCAATTTGAATTTCTTCGAGTCGCGTCAACATCCATTGACCCTGGAACGCGAACGCCGAAAGTTCCTTCTTTCGTATCGCCAAAGGAAACGCTTTCGTCTATTGCAATTAAAGAAACGTTATAATCGATAAAGCGAATCGACAAATCTTCGGATTTTATCTGTCCAAACGAAATAACTCGCCGTTCGCCGCAAAGGGGTTGTTTGGTTTTTCCATTGATCCAATGGCCATCGACAAAAAGACGAACTCCCTTTGTTATTTGTCCCTTGTTTTCATAAAGAAAAGAGTCAATATAAGTTATTTTGCTTTGAATTGAAGAATCGGTTAAAGCCCAGAAATCGCAGTCGTTGACGTTTCCATGCGTAAACCAAAGCGAACGTTGATGCGGATGATCCTTTGACTCAGCAACAGATGCAACCAAAGCATTTTGAATAACGTTTTTATATTGAATTTCGTAATCATTGGATTCCGGAAGCTCGTCGATTTTTTCATCTTCGATCATTGGATAGGATCGCGTCATAATCGTTCCGTTTTCAGAACAGATCGGCCAGACAATTGGAGTTCCTCGATAATTGGTTCGGAATTCCGCAAAAAAAGTCCCGTCCAGGAAAATGCGGCAGGTTTCCAAATGAGAATCCAACTCTTTTCGATACAAAACTTCTTGATTATTTGGAAACTCAAATTGATAAAAAGAGTTTTCGATAGGAACCGCGTCCTGTTTCAACTGAATTTCAAAATTATTTTTAGAACTCAACTGATTGTCAAAAGAGACAAACTCGTTTGAAGAAACAGGACGATTTGGATGTTCCAAAATCGTTGAATCATTGGACAGAGTCGGAATTTCATTCTCTCCCGCCAAACTTGGAGTTGCCAAAAGAAAGAAATTGTTCATCCCTGAAACAAAAACAAGCAAAATCAATATTTGAACAATCATTTTCATTATTAGGCTTCGAATTTCAAATGAATAAAAAATGTTGTCCATAAAACAACATTAAAATTAAAAAATATCAAACTTGATCTCAAAACCGATAACGGTTTTATTAGAAAAATATTTTAGGAAGTTTTAAAAAACTGTTTTTTGCAATAAACTCCATTCGAAAAAACGCCACAAAAACCAGTTTCTGCGGACGAAATGTCCGCGCCCCCGGCGGTTTTTTAGAACTTGCTTATTTAAAAATTCTATTGTTTTCAAACAGATCAAAATTTTAACCGTTTTAGGCCGAATCCGTCTGGATAACCGACCCTTTTTCCGCTTTAAACTTTGATCTGCCTTGACGCGTTTGCAAATACAACGATCAAACGTTCAACAGATTTGAACAAAAATCGCTTCGTTGAAATAAAATCAGTTTTTCAAAGATCCAAAACAATGAACGACGCCCAGATCCGTTCCAACGACCAATTTGTGTTGAGCAATAAATGGCGCCCCATTGACGCGTCCTTCCAATTCAATTTGAACGAGGGATTCTCCTGTTTTGGAATCGCAAATTTCGAGAATTCCGTTTTGCGAAATCAAAACAACCTGATTTTCAGAACAAAGAACAGCCGCCTCAAAACGAGATTTCGATTTGTTTTGCCATATTTCTTGACCCGTTTTCATATCAACAGCGAAAAACTGTCGTCCTTGAGAACCAAAAAAAACTCGTTGACCGTCAACCGCAGCAGGAGCTCGAACGGAATGTTTAAGCGGAAATCGCCAAACGACTTCTCCTTTTTTCCAATCAAGAGCCAAAAACTCATTCCCTTCCGTTCCCAAAAAAGCCCAATCCCCCCAAATGGCCGGCGTTGAACCTGTCGGAGCATCCAAAGCTATTTTTTGTTCCAAAACCCCTGATTCCAAATCAACGATATGCAAATGAGCGTCGCATCCAGCAAGAAAAATCTTATTTTGAGCAATAACCGGCGACGATTGAATTTGATCCTGACATTGATATTTCCAAATCAATTCGCCCGTTTGTCGATTTAAACAATAAAGGATTCCCGACTCGGAACCAAAAACAATTTTTTCGCGGAGACCGTTTGCGCTTCCCTTAATCAATCCTTCTGCAACAAACTGCCATTTCAAATCGCCGTTTTCCGCATTCAACGCATAAAAAACGCCGTCAACGTCTCCAATAAAAATGGTTTGATCCAAATAAAAAGGCGAAGCCTGAAACATTGAATCCGTATTATAAGACCAAACCGGAGTCCCGTCAGATAAATTTAACGCAAAAACAATTCCGTGCGAATTTCCAACATAAACAACAGAATTAACAATAATGGGCGTATTTTCAATCCAAAATTCTGGGTTTTCCGGTTGATGATTCCAAAGCAAATCCCAATCAACAGGAAACCCATTGGAAATAAAACCGCTTCCTGTTGACGTTTGACGAAAAAAAACTTTCAAACTTTCTTGATCAAGCTGAGTTTCTTGAGAAAAGCAAAACGAGGCATTTATTAAAAAAACGATCAAAAAAATCAAATTTGTTCGCATAATCAATCCAAACCAGCGATTATTTTCGAGATTGAGTCGGAACGAGATCAGGAGCGTTTCCAAGCTGAGCGAGAACTTGAAGCATGCTCGACAAATGCATAAAACGGGGGCCATATCGATCGATAAATTCATTGAAATAATATTCGCTTTCCTGAATATTTTCAATATTTTCATCAATTTCTTCCGTTAACGACGTTATATAATCCGTTTGAACCTGATTGAGTTTATCGGCAGCGCTTTTGCAGAATTTGGCTAATTGAGGGTTTTCCTTTTTCCAATGAGCCAGCTCAATCATTCGCTGTCGTTGCGCTTGACTCATATGTTCAACGACCTCTTCCAGAAGTTCATTTTGACGATGTTGCGCAATAATCAATTCGCGCAAAAGGCTGCTTATATCTTCCTTGCCATTTTGTTTGACGGTTATTTGTGGCGCATTTCCTGCTGTTGCGACATCAATTTGGGAAAATAAATATTGCGGTTCGTTTGCCATTTGATTTATTCGCCTTTTTATACTCAAGCCTGTTGATCGTCTCGAATCTGCAGATTTATAGATCCGACAACAACGGCTGGGTTATTGAAGCCGAAGTCTGTTGTTCATTCCAGCTTCGATAATAAAACAACTAGTATGCTCTTTTTTGAGAAATAAATTCCTCTCTGGATCAACTTCCTATCCAAAAAAGAAAAGAAGAGGATCAAAAACATTATCTTCTAACATTAGTATAAACATATTTCAGTAATTTTGTCGAGAATTTTTTAAAAAAAGCTGGAAAAATATCATTTCCAGTTCAAACCGGCTAAAATATTTTGTTTTTTATGAAAAAAGAGCTCTTGCTTTTAAAATGTTAGATCGTTTATGCTTTAAACCTGTTGATAATCGCTTTTCTTTTTATTCGAAGCCCGCAAACAAACAGGCGGATTATGAAAACTCGAAACCGTTGTCCAGTTTCGTTTGAAAACAAAATCAATAATGAATTGATTCAATTATTTTTGATCTTCGTAAAAAGCGCTGGGACGAACTGCCGTCGAATCAAAAGGGCGAATGGTTAATTCTTTTGAACCGACATAAATATCTGGAACCCCTTCGATCAAAACGCGAAGAAAATATCTTCCGGAAATTCCTTCTGGAATCAAAAATTCAGTCGAAAAACAACAATCATTCAAATTCGTCGTTAAAGACTTAATAACGGGTTGATTGGCCGCTGCATAAACCGTTTCATAATTATTAATTTCTTCTGCCGTCAATTCAAAAGTTTTTCTTCGAGGTTTTGGAATCGGAGATCGAGTTCGAGGCAAAACAAGCTCAATGAGAACTTTTGACGAAACATTTTGTTCGTTTTCATTTTTCTCAAACGATTTTTCCAGCAAATTTTCGGATTTGTTTTCTGCTGCTTTTTCAGAATATTGTTCAACAGAAACATCAAAATTGTTCTTCTTGATCGGTTCGATCTTGCCCGATATTGTTATCGAATGAGCAGCATAAGCAATTTCCGGAGCGTCAATCTGAATTTGCTGCGGAAATCGAATTCTTAAAAGCGGATCGCCAAATAAATTGAAAAGATGAATATGATCTTCCAATTGATCGTCAAGTTGTTTTGGATTGGGATCAAAAACTTTTGCAAGAGCATCAATTTTTTCGAGAATTGAACTGGTTTGTTGTTTTTGCAACTTTTCTGAAATCTCAGTTAAATGATTTAAATGATCGCTCTTTTCTTGTTTATTTAAAACATGATCTGCCAAAGACTGTTTTGAAACTTCATTTGACATTTTGGATTGAACTTTGCCTCGTTCCTTTGAATCGTCAGACATTTCTTTTATTTTTTTGATCATTCGTTTTTTGGCGTTAAAAACAAGTTGTCCCAATCGAATTTCCTGCGAACTCAAATATTTTTTGCCTGAATCGGAAAGCAAAACCGAATTATTTTCAAAAGGAAATGAATTTTGTGAAATTTCCTGAAGCAATTCAGCGCCAAAAATCGACATTCCGTAAGGCATTGAGGTTCGGCTCGCCGCCAAAACCGCAATCGGAGCTTTCGGGCCAATCATAATTCGTTCTGCAAGCGAATCTTCAGAAGCATCGAACGCTCCGGTATAACAAGCACAAAAAAGAAGAATGGGCGGAAAATCGCAATGGACGGATTCGATATCCTGAAAACGAAAAATGTCCATATAACCTTGGGGCGTTTCAAAACGATCCAGGCCTTGATGAAAGCCATGCCCCAAATAAAGCCAAAAAAGCGCCCCTTCATTCATTCGATTAATTGTCGTTTGGCGAAATTTGAGCGGATTAGGACAATAAGCGCCCTTCCAATTTGCCTGAGTCAAAGTCAATTCGAAATCGTTTGATAAAAGCTCGTTAAACAAAGCGCGAACCGTTGATTCGATAACCTGATCAACAATGGGCGAAAAACCTCCGAGGCCGGCGATAAGGTTAATTCGTCTTTGCCAATTTCCTGACGGGACATTGGATTCATAATCAATAATCCGTTGAGTCAACTCAATCAACTCCTGATTCGATTGGACAGGCAATCGACCAATTGGAATATCAGGAAAACCGTCGTCGTCAAGATCGGCAAACCAGGAATCGGAAGCAATATCGTTTTCGTCGCCAAATTTTTGAATGATTTTGGCCGGAACGCGAGCGGCGGGAATAACATCGCGCCAGCCAAAAAGGGTCTTTTCGGTCGGAAAACCGTCGCCGACAAGAATGATCGCCGAAAGAGGAATTCGATCGTTAAGTTCTCGAATTTTAAGACGAATATTCTGCGGCGACGTTTGCGGTTGAAGCTGAATTTCATTTTGATGATTCCCAACCAAAGAAGAGACCGGCTCCGGTTCTGTTATCAAATGAATGACAAAACCTTGACTTTTTCGATATTGAATCCAATATTTTAAACCGGCTTGATATTCAAAAGGACAAACAATCGCAACGTTCGATTCGACGACTTTTTTTGTCTTTGCATCAGAATCCATTCCATTGAGACAATTATTGGTCAACATAACCCAAATCAGAAACAGACTCCCAAAAGTTCTATTTCGATTGATTTCGAACAAATATTTTGCAACTTGATTTCGCAAGCTTGCCAAAGTCTGACGATGAACGGAAAACGGATTCATAAAATGCTCCGATTTGAAACGGTTCAATTATTATAATTTTATAAATGCTACAAAATTCGGCTTCGGCGTCGATGCTCAAGCCCAATAAAAACGCCCAATATTGAAGTCATAACCCTGATAACGACGAACGGATTAAAAAGGGCGAAACCTGTCGCTTATATTGGCGTTTGGGATTTTTTCCCAATTAATAAAAGTCAGAAATGTTTTTTTCTTTGACAAAATGAATGTCAAGACAAATTTATGAAACCTTTGTTTCGAGTTTTTCTTTGAATTTTGCAACCGCTTCATTAATGTTGTTTGATTTTATAATAGCTGAAGAAACGGCAACTCGACAAATTCCGCTTTTCAAAACGCTTTCGAGGTTATCCAAAGAAATGCCGCCAATGGCAAAAACAGGTTTAAAGCGGGAAAAAGCTGTTTGAAAGCGAACTTCCGTTAAAGAATTTTCTTTTTCTTTCCTATTCGAATCGATTGAAAATCCCGAATTGTTAATCGGTAAGTCTGACTTCGACGAACAAATCGCAGAAACTGAAGTCAATTGTTCGCAACGCTTTTGGCTTAATTCGCATTTTTCGGACTTTGTTTCATCCAATTCCTTTTTATCAGATTCATATTCGGTCAACCTGCTTCCGTTGAACCCGTCCATTTTCGATTCAAACCAACGCAAAGCAACCAAATCCTTTAAAAAGGATAACCCAGGAAAAGTTTCAAAATTTTTCGTTTTGGAAGGAAAAATTGGTCCCGCTCCTATATAATCGACATCGGCAAGAAACGCCGCTTTTGCCTGATCGAGAGAATGAGTTGACAAGCCAACAAGCAAATCAGAACCGATAATTTTCCGGGCATCGTCAACAGAAAGTTCTTCCTGACCCAAATGAACGCCGTCAAAATGAGCCAAAACGGCCAAATCGGGACGATCATTCATTATCAAAAGCGGCGGAAGTTGCATTTTCGTCTTTTTATTCTGTCGAAACGTCATTTCCTCATTTTGATTTGTTTGATATGACGCCTTCAATTTTTCTTCGTTTTGATTTTTTATCTTGATATCATCAAAAAAGCAGGAAATCAAATTCCGTAATTCTCGACCTCGTTTGACAATTTCCCGATCCGTTGCCGACTTGTCCCGCAACTGAACCAAATCGACGCCGGAAGAAACCAATTCAAGAAATTGTTCGTCCGAACATTGGGCGTCAATGAGAACATATAAAGACGAAAAAAACAAACGTCGAATGCGTTCGGCTCGCTTTGGATTAAATAAAAGCGAACATTGAAATTCATTTTTTTCCTGAAAGAAATGATTTCCCCGTTCTTTTTTGCAACCATAATCGATTGATTTTGATTTGAGTTCTTCTGTTTTGCGCTCAATCGATAAATTGTCCATTTCTGTTTCTCGATATTCGATCATTCGAGAAAACGTTTTCTTCTCTAAAATATAAGAACGATAGCGCAATTGTTCGAGTTCCGTTGAGATTTGCGGCAAAATCATTTTCGAGAATTCTTCCAGACTTCGAAGCGATTCTTGAAGTCGACAAAAATTTGCCGTTGCCAATTCAATCAACGACGAACGGCAATATTCGCCTTTGCCCTGAACGGTTATTCCGACATCCAATTCGGTATCGCGATAAATCATTCGTTCTGTTTGCGGGATTTCTTTCGTTAAAATGGCAAAATCATGACGAAAGTTTTTCAGCAATGTCATTAAAGAGCAATCATCGCAAATAAACCGAATCAAATCTTCGATCACTCGAATCGCTTCCCGCCCTCGATTTGTCGCCGCATCAAGAATACGAAATACTTTGCAACTTGAATCCATTTGACTTGGAATTCCTTACAAATTTCAATAGTTTCTTTTAAAGAGAGAAAAAAATTCCTTCGTTTATTATCAAGCCTGTTGAAACCAAATTATTAAAGAAAGTTCGTCAGTCCGTCAGCGTCGGCAATTTTATAATGACAAAGGTTGCCGTCCCTGGCGGCTTCAGAATAAAGAACCAACAAACAAAACCAGAACGTTATTCATTCAAAACCAACTTATTTCGAATATTCCAACAAATCATCCAATTGACGCGATTTTAAAACGTCGCGAAATTTTTTGAGAGCGCGAATATATCGAACGCTTGCTGTATTGGGAGAAATATTGAGTTCTTCCGCTGTTTCCGAGTTGCTCAATTGTTCAAAATGACGAAGCGAAAGAATTTCTCGATCATCATTTCCAAGGTCGTCGAGGGCTTCTCGCAACTTGATTATCAGTTCATGACGTCGCGCTGCAAAAGAAGGCGCCGTCAATTTGCCAACCAAAAAACCGGACAAAGAAAGAGAATCGGATTCCGGTCGACAAGACATATTCATCGAAACTTCCCGATGAATATTTCGTTTTTGCGATTGACAATATTTTCGATGCAACGCGATTAACTGCTGACTAACGATCAAACGAAGCCAAATGATCGGCTCTGATTTGGGAGCGGAAATCTTTCCTGTTAACTGACGGCAAGCTTCGAGAAAGGCGTCTTGCAAAACATCGACAGGATCAAGATGTTTTCTCAGCTCTGGCATGAGCCGAATCTCAATCATTCGCAACAAACGTTCGCGATGCTCATTGAACATCTGTTCCAAACGCTTTTGAATATCTTGATTTTCCCATTCCGCAGAATTGTCTAAGGACAGTTTATTCATGTTCTCTCATATTTCAAAATCATTGCTGTACTCAAGCCTGAAGAAAGCCGGATTTTTCGATCCGCAAACCCAAATGGTTGATCATTTCTGCTTCGAGATCGTCAATGCAAATTGTTGTTCAGGACAGTTCCGAAAACCTTCTGGAAACGCGAACGTTTCGCCCTTCCGGAAAAGACGACTCGTTTCCCATTGAGTCAAAACCGGAATAATTGTTTTCGAAACTCTCTTTTATCCAATCCTGTTGAAATTGCAATTCCTATTCAAACGAGATCATTGCGATTTTTATTAAGAAGTTCTAAAAACCCCTTAAAAACGCGGACGTCTCGTCCGCAAAAACTCGTTTTAACGACTTTATCCGAAAAACGTTTGTTGAAAAATCTGGTTTTTTAGAACTTCCTTATTGAACATTCCATTTCAAAATGCCGCCCGAAACGTTTTCCTGAAGTTGAACATTCAGACGAATTTTCGTCGCTTTAACCGGTTTGAATTGAACGGTTATTTCTTTATCGGCCTCGACAGAATAAGCGTCGGCGGTTTCAACTTCTTTCCATTCGCCCCCTTCTTTTTCCTGATAAACAATCGACCAGGATTTCGGAACGCGGCATTGACCGATTCCGGTATCGTCGAACCAGTAAACGGTTGTCTTTGAAATTGTTTTCGGTTCAAAAAAGTCGTATTCAAACCATTCCGCCGTTCCTTTATGATCCCAAAATGTCGCGCGAGGAATATCATGATCGCAAGAATTTTTCGGCTGAACATTCGGATCGGTTCCGTCAAAAGACGAATGAGCGTCCGCTTGATGCGAAGCGCCGAATTGCGCCGTTTGTTCGATTGTCGGCAACTCGTCGGTTAAAAGAGATTCATCAAGCGGTTTATAAAGAATCGGTTCCCCATCCGAACCGGTCCAATTAGAATCCGTTTCTGCATTCAAACCGACTTGACGAACCCAAACGGCCATTTTTCCTGCCGCCCGGTTATCCCAGGAATAATAAGGAACAGCCGTCAAGGTTCGCCCTTTTATATCCTTGCAGGTTATAACGGCAACGGTTCGCATCGGACTGTTTTTCGTCGCGTCATTATCATTTTCGCTGCTAATGAAATTGTCGCGCATTTCAACCTTGAATTCCGGATCTTTCGGCAAAATAATTCGATCAACCGGAACATCATTATCGCATTGTTCGAAGCAATAAACCAACGGACCGCGTTTCAATGCGACTCGACCGTTATCATCTTTAACATTCGGATTGGCGATCATTCGAACAACCGGCATTTCAAACGCCCGACATTCAACGTTAGTCGCATTGACAAAATTTTGAGAATTTGCGTAACCCTTTTGCAATTCCTTATCCGTTGAAGAAATCGGGAAAAAGATTCCTTCCGGTTTTTTTTCGTCGGGATAACTCATTTTAGAAACCCAACCGGGAATGCGAATTTTGACATTAATATCTTCAGAAGCCTTATCAGAATCTATTCCTTCCTTGAATTTTCCCTTGACAATAATTTTAACTTTGCCGTCAAACGGATAATTCGTTTTCTGCTCGATTTCGACGATTTTGTCCGCCAATTCAATCGTTGCTTTTCCCTGAACGAACATATTGACAACGATGACGTCATCCCCTTCAAGACCGGCTTTTTGACGTTCTTCCGATTGTTCTGTCGCATAAACATAACCCGGCAATGACGCTATAACTCGAATAACATTCGACGGACAACAGGCGCAACCGAAAAACGGCTGTCGATGATGATTCCCTTTGGAAGCAAGCGGATTCACATAAAAATAGGAATCGCCGTTCATTCCGTAACCGGAAAGCATTCCGTTATACATTGCCTGTTCCATAACGTCGGCGTATTTCGCCTCCCCGGTCGCCAAATTCATTCGATGAGCCCAAAGAATCAAACCGATCGCTGCACAAGTTTCCGCATAAGCGGTCTGATTCGGCAGAAAAAACGCTTCGCCAAAACCTTCATTGGAAGCATGAGAACCGATTCCGCCGGTCAAATACATTTTTCGATAAACAACGTTGTTCCAAAGTCGTTTCATCGCGTTCATCAACGCTTCGTCCTGATAATATCCCGCAACGTCTGTCGCTCCTGAATAAAGATACATTGCGCGAACGGCATGCCCGACAATCTCCGATTGCTCCCGAACCGGCATATGATCCTGACAATAATCGCCGAACAATCCTTTTTCCCGACCTTCGGCAACGCCGCGACAATCGACAAAAAATTTCGCCTGTTCGAGATATTTTCTCTCGCCGGTCAATTCATATAATTTGACGAGCGCCAATTCAATCTCTTCATGACCGGCAACGTTTTTTAGCTGATCTTCGCCGTTTCCGTATCGTTTGCAAATTAAATCGATCAAACGTCGATTAACATTAAGAAACTTATCGTCGCCCGTTGCTCTTTTATAAGCGACTGCCGCCTCGGCCATATGACCGGCGCAATAAAGTTCATGCATGCTCGCCAGATTTGTCCATTTTTCTTCCGGTTTAACCAGTTTGAAATAGGTCATCAAATAACCGTCGTCTTCTTGACTTTTTTCAAAAAGATCAATCCAACTGTCCGCAACTTTTTTCAGATCGGCGTCCGGATGAGCGGCCAACGAATAGGCAAAACCTTCCAAAATTTTATAGACGTCGGAATCATCAAAATAAATCCCGGAAAACTCCCCTTCTTTTTCGCCCGCCGCAATTCGGAAGTTATTGATTCGACCCGTTTGATTTTCACACCAATCAATGTTATGCGGAACAGAAACAACGCGATTGGCTTCAATTCGAGGAGCCCAAAACGAATCATTTAAATGAACTTCTGTAAAAGGAACGGCGTTAAACGTTCTTTTCAATTCTTCCGCATTAATTGATGATTGAGTTCCAATCGACAATATTATCGTCAATATCGTCGTTAATAACATTGTTGCCAACCAATCAAACGACAGGATTGAAATAAAAGACAATTTTTGTTTCATAAGTTTACTTTCTGATTTAAGAATCAACAAAGACTCATTAATAAATAGAACAAATTAAAACGAAACCGATTGATAATCCCCGTTCCCGAGGGCGCATTCAAACAGCGTCAAACCGATATGAAAGGCCGAAAGGCGTCTGCGGTTGTCCATTCCGTTCCAGTTCGAGGCTCAAGTTCGCTCTTCTTCCCATTGAGCAATTCGGCGAGCGAGTTCTTCCCTGGTCGGAACGGCGCCGATTTTTTGATCGGTTTCATAAATCATTTTCAAATCATTCAGAACTTCCTGAGCCAAAAGTTGACCGGAAAGTCCTGCGCGTTCGAAAAAACAATGGCCATGCAAATGATCCGTTTCATGTTGAACAACGCGAGCCGGAAAACCTTTCCAAACGAATTTTTTAAGTTGACCGTCCAACATTATCGCTTGAAAAATAATTTCTTCGGCGCGATTGATTTGAATATTTAAGTCAGGAAAACTCAAACAACCTTCCGAGCCTTCTTCGCGTCCTTTTCGCCGTTGAATGACAGGATTGATAAAAGCGAATTCCGCTTCTTTTTCTTCTGCATTTCCCGTTGCATTCATCACAAAAAGTTGATACGGAAGCTCAACCTGATTGGCCGCCAAACCAACCCCTTGCGATTCATACATCAAATCAAACATTTCTGCAACGATATCTCGAAGTTTTTGATCTATTTTTCGAATCGGTTTCGAGGAATAAGATAAAATCGGATGCGGATACTTGACTACTTTCATTGTTTTTAACTTTATTGATTGTAAAACTATTCAAACAAACTCTTCTTATTGACGCCACAAACTGTCAATAGTCTTAAAGGAAAGTCTAAAAACCCCTGAGGAGCGCCGTCTCGTCCGCAAAAACTTGTTTTAACGACTTTATTCGAAATGCGTTTGTTGAAAAACATCGTTTTTTAGAACTTCCTTTAATTTTTATGATTGTCCTCAAGCCTGCGAACATTTCGGATCAACGGAACGCAACCCCGCAAACAAACTAACGGATTACGAACAGGCGAAACAGGTCGTCGCCCTTTGCAACGGCATAATCAATCGCAACGAAAAATTCCCAGTCAAAAAATTGCGAGAATAAGGAAACGACCAAATCAATCAACGAAGATAAAAAATAACCTTTTGATCTTCTATTCGATATTGAGCTTCAATTTTTTGCGCTATAATCTGAATGATTTTTTCCTGACCTGCTTTTTCGAAATGACAGGAAATTCGCGTTTCGAGAGAAATTCCTTTCTTCGAAAGCGAAGGATCCAATTGAAATGACAAATCCAGTTCTTTTTCTAATGCTTTAAAAATGTCGGCCAGCGATTTATTTTTTATATCCGCTGTTGTTTGAATGATCTTTGGAGCTTTGGTTTTTGAATTTCGTCCTTTTTCTGAAACTTTGTTCGGCCCGGATGACAAGTTAGCTCGTTGAGATAATGAATGGTCAAGGGCAGCATTCATTCGTTTTTCCGCGACAAAATATTCTATTGCGGCAATATCGCGAAAAAAACCGTCGACTCGAATTCGTAACAGGTTTGAGGACGAATCATATTCCGAATCAAAGCGACAGTCAGGAAACCGATTTTCGTCATTCATCGAAAGTTCCGTTGACAAATAATAACGACATATTTCGGAATTCAGCGACATTGGTCTTAACGTCAAAGGACTCTTTTGATCCATTTCTAATCTAACATCAAAACCAATTAAAATCAAGCCAATGATATCGCAAACAGAAAGGTTTGGCAAATTCAAGCGATTCCAACAGTCGAACGGCATTTTATCGAGCGCCTCCCAGCGCCAATCCGTTCGACGAAGCAATTGTTCCAAAAGTTCTTTGGGAACTGAAAAATCGTCTGTTTTAAACGATATTTTTCGCAATAATTGTTGAGACTTTGTTTCTGAGCGTTCTTCTAATGTTTGCCGAAACAATCCTAAGGCCAACAACAATTCGCCCGCAGCATTTTTCGGTCCAATATAAAGAAGGGAGTCATAAACGCAAAAACTCAAATTGTTCTGTTCCGTTAATTCTTGAATGGCAATGATAAAAGGTTTTCGATCAATTGAACAAATCAAAATCATTCCCGGATCAAGTCGTCGATCAAGAAAATAGGAAAAATGAAAAGTTTTGGAAAAACGATTCAAAAAATCTCTTAAAGTTATGCCGTCGCTTTGAATTGAAATTTCCATTAACCAATCTGCTGAATTTGATTGTTCCGCTCCCTGTATTTGATAATTCATTGGATCGCTATTTCGAAAAAGACTGTTATCGAAACAAGCCCAAAAACCAAGCATAAAAGCAACGATCAAATATTTTTTCAACTTTGAATTCCTTTTTTCTTAAATTTGAAGCTCAGTTGTATACTCAAAAAAAGTTCTAAAAACCCCTTCGAAGCGCGGACGTCTCGTCCGCAAGAACTTGTTTTAACGACTTTATCCGAAATGCGTTTGTTGAAAAATCTCGGTTTTTAGAACTTCCTTCAAACCAATTCAAGTCGGAAACATTCGTTCGCAAACGAGCGAACAGATTACAAAAGAACGAGTTCATTCCGGCTTTGGTATTCAAACTTGGTTACTTTCTCGATTATCAATGCTCAGACGTCAATTCTCCCGACGGATTCGTTTTCAATGAATCATTCAGCAATTGCAGTTTCGGCTTTGCCCAATTATAATCACTGAAAAACAAAATAATATTCTTTTTTAAACGAAAAGCGTCTTCCGGATCATTATTCATTAATTCGTTTGCCAATTGAATTTGTTCATCCAAAAGAACTTCAAGTTGTTTTTGGATCAAATGTTGTTCCTCTTCAAAATGAATCAGTTTTCTTTCGGCAAGAAGAACGCATTGCCCCGGTTTGGATTGAATTAAAGTCCGTCTCCGCAAACGTTCTTCGTCGTTCGAAAACCAAGAAAATTGATTTGATATCGAACTTTCCTTGGAATCCGCGACAGGTTCATCAAGCTTTTCCTTATTATTTAATAATTCCTCGAAAACATTGTCTCCTTTCGATGACGAAATAATATTAGTCGAAAAAAAATGAATAAAATCCTGCAATCGTTTTATCGCGGACTCTGGATTGTCTTTAACTTGACGCATCATTATTATATAAGAAGTTTCAACAGAAGAAAGATGCCCTATTGATTTTTGATCCAAATATCTTCGCTCAATGAACCGATCCAATTTTCGATCAAGTTCTTCAATCGCGAGTTCATCTTTATAATATTGGATTTCATTCATTCGGAAATCGTTTGGATAATACTCAGAAAAACGGATCAGATCGCGTTCAACAGCGCGCAGAGAATTGATCCAATTAACGTCTTCTCCTTTTTGAATTTTCCCGACAATTTGTTGATAAAGCGTATCGGCTGTTGGCGGCTGAAGCATAAACCAGACAATCAAACCGACAATGATCAGAATAAACGAAAAAACCCAGGTTTTTAATGAAATCAAGGGCGGATTTTCGACCTCAAGTTTATCCAATTCAGACTCATCGACGGCTGTAAAATGCGTCTTTTTATCAAAAACATGCGGCGGTAACGGTTGCGCTGTTGACGGATCAAAAACAAAAGCATTGGTTGAAAAAAGCGTTATTTGATCGTTTGACGGCTTATTTTGATCGGCAAAAAGAATTTGGGAGGAATTCAAGGAAAATGAACCCGATTTCGAAGCTTTTAATGTTATTTCCGAAGATTCTGAATCGTCAATAATCGGAATCACTGAACTATATGCATCGGAATGGTCTGATTGGGGCTCCAAATTAACCCCTTCTTTCGATGAATGAACCGAAGAGATCGAAACAGAATGCTCTTTTTGAAAATGGAACGAATTTGATTCGGAAATTTGATGAGATTGATCTTGCCGCTTTTGTGTCGCAACAACCGATGTTGACTCTTGTTCTTTTTTTGAATAACCAGCAACAGAATTCATATAATTCAGCGGATTTGATCTGTTTTGAATAAAAACTGTTGTTTCGTTTGGATGTTCCAAAAACGAATCGAAATGGGAAGACGAATGGTCTTGCGTCATTGAAACCGTTTCTTTCGCCAGACGCGCCTCCTCATTCTGGGATTGAACTTGAGTCGATTCTTCTCGTCTGAAATTTTCCAAATCCAAGCCTGTCGTCGATCCTGTTTCTTTGTTTTGCAAAGCAGACAACGATTGATGATTCCCTGAAAAAGAAGACATTGAAGCCCCCTCATTGGAACTTAAAACGTCTTCTGATTCATCCAAAATCGGTTTTGTCTTCGGAGTTAAAATATCGTTCGTTTCCGTTGTTGAAATATCTGCAGATAATGCGGATGAACTTGATAACTCGGACAAACAAGACAAATGGGATCGTTCTAAACAATCATCAGTTTCAGGTTGTTTGCTTAAATCAAATAAAACTGGCGTTTTGGACAAAAAAGTCAAATCATTTAAATCCGCAAAATCATTGGAATTGATTAAGTCAAACTTTGACTGATTAGAAAAAAGCGATAAAACAGGAGGCGCAGACGAAACTTGAGAATGCAAGTTTTGTTGATTTCTGAATTGATTTTCGTAAAAACTCAAAATTTTATTTGCTTTGGTTGATAACGGGAGATTCTGTTGTTCTTCGAAATCGCTTGAACAAGATTCTAACGCCTCTTGCGTACTGAATTCTTTTGTAACAACGGGCAAAATTGTTTGCGAATCAACCGTTAATTTAACGTCGACCGAATCATTCTCTAATCCAGAAATAGTGTCCTGCGAAGGATTATGATCATAAAGAACAAAGTCTGTATTTTCCGATTTTGAGTAAGCTGAATTTTCTTTTTGCAAAACCGAAATGAAATGACTGGCGGTTGCTTCGCCCGACGAAGACAAGGGAAATTCCATTGACGGTCCATTGTTTTTAGAAAAAGTCGCATGCAAAGAACCGATAAAACAAGTTTCCTCATTCAAATGGGAATGAGTCGAAGTATTTTCCAAATGAATTCGAGAATCGGTTGCGTCTTCATTATCAGAATAAATTGGTTGATAATGGCCGGTTTTGGATTTAACAGCCTTGTTTATATTTTCTTTTGATGAAGAAAGATCGGAATCATTTTGAGACAATATCAAATTTTCTTCCGATTTTTCATCGTTGATCGAAAAGAAAGAACTGTCGCAAGAATGATATTCAGACTCGGGCGGATTCGACAACAACTCCTCGGAATCTTCGTTCTTGTCTTGATAATACTGTTCTTGCAAAGCAAACGATTTTAATAGAAAAGGGTTTTGGTCAGGATTTTTGGAATAAGCCAAACGAATAGCTTCCAAACGTCGCCCAATCAATCGAGCGTCAAGCGGTCGTTTGTCGGGACGAGTTTTGAGCAGTTCCAAAATAAGCTGATCTAAAAGAGGCGGAACTTCCGGTCGAGTAAAACGAACGGACTCCGGCGGACCCTCTTTATATTTTTTCAAGATTTCTGGAAGATTTTTAGCGCAATAAGGGGGATTGTTCGTTATTAATGTATATAAAAGGGCTCCAAGGGAATAAATATCTGATCGAGGCGTTAAAGGACCGGCTTGCGCCTGTTCGGGCGACATATACTCAATCGTTCCGATGACCATATTGCAATCGGTCATTCGGGAATTTCCAAAAAAATGAGCGATTCCATAATCAGAGACTTTAATTTGACCGTTATCAACCAACAAAATATTGGCCGGTTTAATGTCGCGATGAATAATCCCGCGATCATGCGCATGCTTGAGCGCTTTACAGATTTCAATGCCAATAAAAACGACTTCTTCCCAAGTAAACAACCGTTTCTTTTTCAAAAATGTCTGCAAACTTGGCCCGTTGACATATTCCATTGCGTAATAAAGAAGTCCTTCTTCCTGGCCAAAACCATGCAACCGAACAATATTGGGATGTCGCAACCTTTTGAGCGTTTCAATTTCCGCTTCAAAACGATTTTTTTGATCGTTATTTTCGTCATCTGGAGGATTGAGAAGCATTTTAACGGCAACGGTTTCATTTGTTTCTTCATGAACCGCTTCATAAACTGCGCCCATTCCGCCGCGACCAATAACGCGAATGATTCGAAAAGGTCCTAATTGCTTCGGATGAAGCATTGTTCTCTCTCCAATGAAGAAATTATGGATTGAAAAAGTTCGAGAAACTCAAAAACAATGGGGGAAAGACCATTTGTAACAGTCTTCACAAAAACGATAATTGAATCAAAATTGAGCTGTTTATTCGGATTTCGGAGGCGCAAATTTGATTTTTTCAACGAGTTTGATAACTTGATTTTCATTATTCAAATAACCGGTAACCGCTGTTATTGCTTCCATAACAAAACGATAACGAAGATTTTCTTCCCAATCGAGTTCGATTTCCAAATCTTGATTAAAAGACGGCGTTTGAGTTCCGTTTATTGCTGTTTGAAAATTAATGTCTTCATTTTTAATATAATCGAAGACAGTTTGCCGCAGCTTCTGCATATCAACGCCGAGCGAATTGGATCCAAACCAGATTCCATTCAGATTTCCAGACGCATCGGCGGTCAAACGAATTGAAACAGGCGAAAGTTCATCCAAGTCGGGCAACTGATTCGATTGAACCTGCGCCGGCATTCGAATTTCAAAGTCGCCTTCAACTTCCGGCGTCTTATATGTTATGACAAAAAAGGCTAAAAGAAGAAAAACAACGTCAATCATTGACGTCATATTCAACTTGATGCTCTGTTGTTCCAAATTTATGTTGCGGATACTCACTAAATTTTCTATAATCAATTTTTGTTGACGGTTTTATAAATCTCATTAAAAAATCAAATCTGTTGAAAAACGTTGATCGTTGCGTTGACAAACTGGACAACGAAATCAAATTTTTCCGAAAACAATCATTCATACAGAATTCGATCAAAACGAGCGTCGGAATTCAATCTTTAAGGAAGTTCTAAAAACCGGGTTTTTTCAACAAACGCATTCGGCTCATTTCGTTAAAACCAGTTCTTGCGAACGAAACGTCCGCGCTTCTAAAGGGGGTTTAGAACTTCCTTTTTCTCATTACAATCTTTCCTGACGCGCGCGAAGAACAAATTTTTCGATGCCTTGATTCTGACAGTCAAGAATCAAACGTTGAATCAAACCGGCCGAAACATTTTCGTCTCCGCGAATAATAACGGTTACTTCTTTTGGAGAAACACTGCTGATCGCCTGGAGAACTCGCAATTCTTCTTTTAAAACCTTTGAAAAAGAAATTTCGTTCGCGGACGCCTCTTTTTCAAGAAAACAGGAAATCGAACCCAAAATAATTTCGCCTGTTTCGGTCATTTGAATCGTCATCGGCTCAACGAGCGGTTTTTCCGGCGGCTGAGCCAATTCGCTTTTGGGAAGGAGAACGCGTTCGTTTTGTTCCGTTTGCGTAAAATTGACAACAAGCGTAAAAAAGGAAATCAATAAAAAAACAATGTCGATCATTGGAGTCATATTTAACTCCAAGGCCGGAAGCGATATAATATGATTCATTCGAAATGAAGATTCCTTCATGAACGTTGGCCTCAATAACTGCTGTTATTTTTTTTTGATTCGACAACAGAGGAAAAGCGTCCCATAAAATTGTCGCTCACAATTCCGATTTCCAAAATAAAACGACGCAATCTGTTTCGAAAAATATCATAAACAGCCAGCGAAGGCAAGGCAATGGCCAATCCGACTTCTGTTGTAAACAAAGCGGTTGCGATTCCTTCTGCAAGTTTCTGCGGAGAGGGGGCGGCTCCGCCTGCGGCGATAACCTGAAAAGCGGCGATCATTCCAACAACCGTTCCAAACAGTCCGATCATTGGCGCCAAGTTACCGATCAAGGACAAATAGCCGAGTTGATTTTCCAATCGCATTGTTTCTTCCTGACCAATGTCCTGCATTGATTGAACCGCCTTTTCATAACCATTCGGAATGCGAGAAAGACCGGTTGCCAAAACTTTTCCCAAAAGCGAATCGTCATCTTTGGCTAATTGATAAGCCTCTTGATATTTTTTATCGTCAAGCAGTTCTCCGAATTTGACAATCAACTCGTCAGGAACAAGCGACGATTTTCGTATTGAAAGAATATTCATAACGATTAACGCGACCATTGTTATGGAAAGGAGAATGAAAACCGGCGTAAAAAACCAACCGAGCGACTTCATCATCCAAACGAGATAATTATCGCCGTTATTTTGGGATTCGTCATTTGATTTCGCTGCTGCGTCAGGAACGTCAGACGGCGTTTCTGATGTCGACGAAGAAGGGGTCAACGAATCCAACGTTTCCGCTGGCGCTGACGTCTCTGAATTGCCAAAAAGGTCTTCGTCGTCCTGAGCCATTGAGATAGTCGGCAAAACAAATATCAAACAAAGACCCAAAAGTAAAATGCCCAAACATTTTAATCCTTTAATATTTGTATTTTGGCTCAATATCATATTTCCTGAATCTAATATCATTATAAACTTGTTCCTCATTAAACAGTTTTCTTTTTATATTTTCCAGGAAGTTCTAAAAAACCGTTGGGAGCGCGGACGTTTCGTCCGCAGGAACAGGTTTTCGCGACGGTTTCCGAATGGAGTTTATTGCATAAAACAGGTTTTTAGAACTTGCTTTTCTTTATTATATATAAGGAACGACCACTTGTAAAGTTTAGACGCTTTTAAAATTTAAATTAATGAGGAAATGCCTATTTGAAGTTCTGTTTCTCCGTTTGAAATGAATCGCTCCAATTCGGTTGAAAATTTTATTTTCGGCCCTTTTGAAAGATTATTTGGTCTCTTGAGTTTGTTTATTCAAATCGTCTTTCAAAATGACGCTTGAGCAGAATTATTAACGTTGAACTCAAATTACTCTTTCAAACGATCCAACATGAATCGAGCTGCCCCTTCTAATTACTGAAATTGCGATTATAATATATAAGTTTTCGAAACAGATTCAAATCAACGACCAGTTAAGACCCAACAACGCTTTTATTAACGCAAGAGGAACAAAATGACGATCAAACTTTCGAATATCGTTCAGGCAATGCAACCGTCGGCAACATTGGCTATGTCGGCAAAGGCAAAAGAACTCAAAGCCCAGGGAGAAACCGTTTACGATTTGAGTTTGGGCGAACCGGACTTTACAACGCCGGATCATATTTGTCAAGCGGCCTTTGAGGCGATTAAAGCAGGCAAAACGCATTATACAGTTGCCAGCGGTATTCCGGAACTGAAAAAGGCGGTTGTCGAAGAATATAAAAATCGCTGCGGTTTGGAATATAAACCAACGCAATGCGTTGTTTCAAATGGCGCGAAGCATGCTCTTCATAACGCTTTTTTCTGCACACTCAATCCGGGCGACGAAGTTATTATTCCGGCGCCTTATTGGGTCAGTTATGCCGAACTCGTTAAACTTTCCAGCGCGATTCCGGTTATTGTTCAGACGCAAGAAAGCGATAATTTCAAATTAACGCCGGAAAAATTTCGCGCTGCGATAACGCCGAAAACGAAAATGCTTCTTTTATGCAGTCCATCGAATCCAACCGGCAGCATGTATTCTGGCGAAGAGCTTGACGCTTTGGCGGATATCGTTCTCGAAAAGAATTTGATGGTTCTTGCCGACGAGATTTATGATCGACTCGTTTACGGAAATCATAAATTCGTCAGTTTTCCGACGCTTCGCGACGGTCTTCAAGACCGAACGATTCTTGTCAATGGCGTCAGCAAAACCTATGCGATGACGGGTTGGCGAATCGGTTGGACTTTGGCTCCGGATCATGTCGCCAAAAAAATGGCAAGTCTTCAGAGTCAGGAAACGTCCAATCCTTGCAGCATAAGTCAATATGCCGCTCTTGCCGCGATTTCGGGCGATCAAAGTTGCGTTCAAAAAATGTTGGCGGAATTTGCAAAGCGCCGCGATTATGTCGCTCAACGAATCGCTGATATTCCTGGCTTGAGTTGTCCCGAAATGGGCGGCGCTTTTTATGCCTTTTTCAATGTCAAGGAACATCTCGGACGCAAATATAATGGCGTTCAAGTCGATAACAGCGAACAATTTTGCCTGACCCTTCTCGCTCAGAAAAAAGTTGCGACGGTTATGGGAAGCGCTTTCGGAACTGAAGGTTATGCCCGCGCTTCTTTTGCGACCAGTATGCAAAATCTTGAAGCTGCGTTTGATCGAATTGCTGAATTCGTTCAAAATTGAACTTCGACCGATCTTTTTTCTATTCTATGAATTTTCCTTTCTTTCTCCGCAAAGGGACTTGTTCCGTTGCGGAGCTTTTTTTATAATGATCTTTGATCGGCTAATCTTTGTTGAGCCGATTCGAATGAACAATGCTTTCGACAGCAAGCGCGATTGGTTCGCGCAACGTTGTATCCCTTTTTATATTCAAACCGATTGTTAATCTTGGATTGTTTGGTTCTCAAGCCCAACAGCGAAAGGGCAAATGATTTAAACTGAACCAATTCTTTGAAACCGAAGCTGATTACAAAGACGGTCGTCCCTGGCAACAACAATATAAAAAGCGGCAAGAATTGCATTTTTAACAAAATAAATCGAAGAAAGGGTTTTTATTTATGAATTTCTCCAAATCAAAAAAAATAAATTTCTGTTTTAAAAAATGGAATATTTTTTTCTTGCTTTTGCCGTTTCTTTGTTCTTCTTTGTTAGCGCAAGAAACTCAAGTTGCTTCCGATTCGTCAACGTCAGTTTCTTTCTCAACGGCTGATTTTGCTGTTGATCCGGTTCTGGAAGAAGGAATCGCCTGGTTCGACGCGACAAAATGGGACACAGAGGGCAAAGGCTGGAAAGACGTTGATCGTTATTTCGCCCGATTTCCTTCCAAAGCAAACGGCGTCATCCCGGATTCTGTTTGGAATCTGTCGCAACATTCCGCCGGAATGGTCGTTCGTTTTCGAACCGATTCCGAAGAGATCCGCGTCAAATACAAACTCTATTCCAGCAATTTGGCAATGGCTCATATGCCGGCAACGGGCGTCAGCGGTTTGGATCTTTATACAAAATACGAAGGAAAATGGACTTGGGTTGCCTGCACAATGCCGGGAAAACAAGAAGATTCGGTCGTTTTAGTTTCCGGATTAGCGCCCGGCATGAAAGAGTTTATGCTTTATTTGCCGCTTTATAACGGCGTTGACGCTCTTTCGATTGGCGTTCCGGAAGGAAAAGAATTTTCGGCAATGCAGCCGCGACCGGAAAAACCGATTGTTTATTATGGGACGTCCATTGCGCATGGCGGTTGCGCATCTCGACCCGGAATGGCATATACAGGCATTTTGGGGCGACGTTTGGATTATCCGATCATTAATCTCGGTTTTTCCGGTTCTGCAAGAATGGAAAAAGAGGTTGCTGATCTGCTTGCGGAACAGGACGCGGCGCTTTATGTAATCGATGCCGTTCCGAATATGCATGCCGAATTGATTGCGGAACGAGCCGTTACGTTTTTCAAAACAATTCGGGAAAAACGTCCTGAAACGCCGATTCTTATTCTCGAAGGACGCCGATTTTCCAACGCTTATCTGATTCCGTCCAGAATGGCCGCTCATTCGGCTAATGAAACCGCTCTGCAAAACGCCTATGATCAATTGCTTAAGGAAGGGGTCAAAAACCTTTATTATTTAAAAGCGGAAAATCAACTTCGCGAAGACCTTGATTATGACGCAACGGTTGATTCGTCGCATCCGAACGACCTCGGAATGTATCGAATGACTGACGTTCTTGAAAAAAGTATTCGAGCGATTCCGAATTGCCTGTCTTATCAGGACTCTTTTATGAAGGGGAAACGTTTTGTCGCGGCGGATTATTCTGCCGGAAGAGTTTGCGTTGTCGAATCCGACGGCTCAATCAGCCAAACGGAAGCGGCTCCCTGTTCCAATGACGTTTGGATTCTGCCGGAAAATCATTTGCTCTTTTCGACTGGAAATGGCGTAAAAGAAGTCGATTCGGAAGGAAACGTTTGTTTTGAATATAATACGGAAGCTGAAGTTTATGCGGTTCAACGACTTGCAAATGGCAATACATTTATCGGGGAATGTTCGACGGGCGATTTGATTGAAGCGGCGCCCGACGGCTCTGTTGTCAAACGCGTCAGTCTGCTTCCTGACCGCAACGGGGGGCATGCTTTCATTCGCAATGCTCGAGTTCTTCCTAACGGTCATTATTTAGTAGGCGGTTATGAGTCGAAAAGAGTTTTTGAAGTCGATGCGGACGGAAATGAAGTTTGGTCTTTTGCGACTCCAGGCGGCGCTCATAGCGTCGTTCGTTTGGAAAATGGCAATACGCTGGTTGCCTGCGGCGATAACGGAATTCCTTGTTTAATGGAAGTTGCCCCCGATAAAACGGTTGTCTGGCAAGTTTCCAACGACGATTTGGAAGGAAAACCGTTTCGTTTTTTGACCGGTTTTCAAAAACTCCCGAACGGCAATTATTTGGTTAGCAATTGGATCGGTCATGGGCAACTGGGAACGGCTCCCCATTTAATGGAAATTACGCCAGACAAGAAAGTCGTTTGGACGTTTGAAGATCATAAGAATTTCCAGACGATTGCCAGCGTTCAGGTTTTTTGTGACGATCTGCCCGTTATTCATTAAACGAAAATTGGTTTTGAAGCCGAAAAGGCTTGACTGTATCGGCTTCGATTTTATTTAAAGGAAGTTTCTAAAAACCCGTTTGGAACGCAAACGTCTCGTCGGCAGGAACTGGTTTTCGCAACGTTTTCTGAATGGAGTTTATTGCAAAAAACAGGTTTTTAGAACTTCCTTTTATAACTGTTCTTTCCCCGATTTTTGTAATGAAATTGGAAATTTTCGCGCAGCGACGCGGCGGCGCAGCGGAAACGCAAGACGCTCTCTTTTTGGAACCTCCGATTTCGTCGTTGTTTAAATCGTTTTTAAAAACGGCTGTTCCATTTGAAAAAGATTCGTTTCCGTTGAAAAAGATTCGCTTCCGTTGAAAAAGATTCGCTTCCGTTGAAAGATATTCGTTTTCGTCGCTCGTTTTGGGAGTTTTTATCCTGTTCGCCGCGTCGCTGCACGAAAATCCTTTTTTCCGACGGATAAGGTTCTATTCTGGTCGCGAAAAGAAAAATCGGGGAAAATACAGTCTTTTTAATAACAATGATTCAACCATCAAAACTATTTCGGAAACTTTATCAATGAACATTTTCCCCAAAATCTCGAAAAGTCTTTTTTTAGGAAATTTTTTCGTCGCTATTTTCATATTCATATTTGCGTTAAATTACATTGGGCTATTTGCGCAAGATAATCAGGACAATCAAATATCCCAGGAACCAGCGATTCCCGAAAGTTGGAACGCGGAATGGCAAAATCCGTCCAATGAAATGCGTCCGCTCCAAATTATTCATGGACGGAACGTTACGGAATCCGACGCAGCTTATTATCGCGATCAATGCGGTTTGGGCGGTTTGGTTATTAATGTCGGCGGTTCCGGTTATATTCGAAATGACGATAATTGGAAACGCTTTGTCGAAACTTTTAAAACGATTCGCAATGCCGGGTTACGCGTTTGGATTTATGACGAAGAAGGTTATCCGAGTCTCAGCGCGGGCGGCGCTGTTTTGGAAGGGCATCCGGAACTTGATTCGCTGGAGTTGGTTTATGATTCCGAAGCGGAATCGCCGTTTTATGTTCGAGATTGTTATGAATTTACGCATGCCAGCAACAATGTCTGCGCGGCTCGGCGTTATCCAAATCCGCTCGACATTCGAGCCGTTCAGCGGTTTATGGAATTGACGCATAAACGTTACAAAAAAGAGTTGGGCGACGATCTTTATCGTCAAGCGGAAGCCTTTTTTACAGACGAACCGTCTCTGATGGCGGTCGATTTGGGACAAATTCAGGAAGATATTCGAAAACAAGTTCCAACTCGCGATCCATTGGATCCGAATAAAAAGAATCTGCCGCGGGTTCCTTGGGTCGATGATTTGGAAGAACGTTATTTCGAAAAATATCAGGAAGAATTGCGTCCTCATTTTATTTCCCTGTTTCAAGGCGATTCGGAAACAGATCGACGGATTCGCCGTCAATTTTGGACTCTGATCGGCGAATTGAATCGTCAGCGATTTTATCAACCGATTCAAGCTTTTTGTCATTCCGATCCAAAAGGCCCCGTCGCCTCTGGCCATACGCTTTACGAAGAAGACGTTCTCATTCATATTCCGCTTGACGGCAATAAATTGGAAGCGTTAAAGACTTTCGATCTTCCCGGCCTTGATATGTTGAATTCCGACCCGATGGCCTTTCATTACGGAGCCTGGGTTGCGGCCGCTTTTCCTTGTTCTGCGGCAACATTGATCGGGGAACGTCGAACAATGTCTGAAGTCAGCGATTTCTCTCAATTGAACAGCGGCGACAAGAAACCGGTTTCTTTAGAAAAAATGGAAGCAACCGCCGCTTGGCATTGCGCTTGGGGCGTTACCGAATTCACGCTTTATTACGGAATTAAATATGGCGAAGCGGCGCCTTGGCGAAATGAGGAATCGCATAAAAAATATTGCGATTTTGTCGGTCGAATCAACGCGATTCTTCGAAACGCAACGCCGATTCGACCCGTTTTGCTTTATTATCCGATCGAAGAGTTACAGGAAGAATATCGACCTGTTGCCGAAAAAATTTCTCAACGAACGCAATCGCAAAAACTTCAGGAAATCGCTGATTCGTTTCATCGAATTGGAACGTCGCTGGGTCAATGTCAAATTCCCTTTACGATTATCGATCAAGAATCATTAACTCCATTGCTTCAAGGAAACGCAGATTTGGAGTTCAATGAATCAAACAAGCAACTTGATTTATCGCAATTCAATGGCATTATTTTCCCGCGGCATTCTTTGCATAAACCGTTTGACTGGAAAAATCGTTCTTTTCAAGAAGTTTGGGTCGATTCAGATCAGCCCATTTCAACGCCCGCCGAAATTCGGGACGCTGTTGATTCTTTTGCTGGCCCGCATTTGAAGTTGAATCCGCCCAACGATCATTTAATTGCTGGAACTTTTGAACGAGACGGTCATCTTATTTATCTTCTCTCGAATCCGACCGACTCGCTTTACGAAGGAACCGCCAGTCCCGCAGGAAATTTTGAATGTTTAAAGAAGTTTGATCGCAAATCACTTTCAGAAAATTCGTTAAACAATTCAACGCAATGGACTGTTTTGAATCCGCAAAATGGCAATATTTCCAATCTGTCCCTGGCGTCTCCCGAAAAAGAATCGCAATCAAAAACGGTTGCCCTCGCCGTTCGTTTGGAACCTTATTCAACTCTTCTTTTTATTAATTCCTGTCGTTAATCTCTATTGTTAACCCCTGCTGCAACCCCCTTATCCAAATCGTTGAGCATTTTTCAAACCGATTGAAAATGAGATTCAGGGGTTGCAAACCTGACAACAAATGAGTTCGGAAAAAATGAACCTTGTTGCCCATTCCGACTTAGTCAAATCCAATTCTTTTGATTGGATTTTTCGGTTAGAAATCGGGCAATTATTCCTTGTTTATAAAAGAAGCAACATTGTTATTTGAAGCAAGATTCTGTATTTCATTAAACGGGAATCCTCGAATTCGAATGAACATTTGTTTTCGACAGGCAGCAACGCATTATACAGCCAACGCTTGGGGGGAGACGCTTCGCCGACGCATAACCTTAGGTTCTGCGTCTACATAAATCGCCGCATTTCGGAAAAACTCAAGAAAAACCTCTAAATAACTGATCAATTCGTTTTGACGCAAATCTGTCGAAAATTCTGGATCAGAAGGTTCGCAAACTCAATTAGGTCGCGCGGATTCATAAACGCAAAAACCTATTGCCCTGCCTGACTTGTTTCGTTATCGTTCCAATCAAAAATTGAACCGCCATAAACAGCATTTTCGCCCAATTGCTCTTCGATTCGCAACAATTGATTATATTTCGCCGTTCGTTCGCTTCGACTCAACGAACCGGTTTTAATTTGTCCTGTATTCAAACCGACAGCCAAATCAGCAATATAAACGTCTTCCGTTTCGCCGCTTCGATGACTGACAATGGTCGAATAACCATTTCGTTGCGCTAATGTTATCGCTTCTATGGTTTCCGTTACAGTCCCAATTTGATTAACTTTAATCAAAACGCCATTGGCTATTCCTTGATCAATTCCTTGTTGAATCCGATCGACATTCGTAACGAAAAGATCATCGCCAACCAGTTGAATTCGATTTCCAAGCGTTTCTGTTAAAAGTTTCCAGCCTTCCCAATCATCCTCAGCGCAACCGTCTTCAATGGAAATAATCGGATATTTTTGAACCCATTGAGCTAACGTTTCAACCATTTGTTGCGCCGTTAATGTCTGATTTTCGAAAAGATAAACGCCGTTCTGAAACAATTCCGAACTGGCAACATCCAAAGCAAAGAAAATATCTTTTCCTAAAGCATAACTCGTTTGATCAACAGCTTCCGACAATAAAACAAGGGCTTCTTCATTATTTTTCAACGTTGGAGCAAAACCGCCTTCGTCGCCGACATTTATTGAATAACCCCGTTTTTTTAACAGTTTTTTTAAGGAATAAAAAATCTCGCTTCCCGCGCGAAGAGCGTCGGAAAAATGATTGAAACCAATCGGCATAATCATGAACTCTTGAACGTCAAGATCGTTATCGGCATGAGCGCCGCCATTAAGAACGTTCATCATCGGAACAGGCAAAATTCGAGCGCAGACGCCGCCCCAATATCGATATAAAGGAAATCCGCTTGCTTGAGCCGCCGCTTTGGATATAGCAATTGAAGTTGCCAAAATTGCATTGGCTCCCAATCGTTCTTTTTCTTCCGTTCCGTCCAATTCGATCATTAAACGATCCAGTCCCATTTGATCGAAAACATTCCAATCATAAAGTTCGTCCGCCAAAAGATCGTTGACATTGGCAACGGCCTGCGAAACTCCTTTGCCGCCGAATTTTTTGGAATCGACATCTCGAAGTTCGCAAGCTTCATATTTTCCTGTACTCGCTCCGCTTGGGACAGACGCGGTCGCTCGGATTCCATTATCCAATTGAACTTCAACCTCAATCGTTGGATTGCCGCGACTGTCCAGGATTTCTCGAGCCTGTAAATCTTTTATTTTATTTTCCATTTTTTGCCTGATTTTAGCTAATTTCAAAGTTTCAAATATAAGCTCATTCCGTTAAGAAAGAAAAACGCTCTTAAAGGAAGTTCTAAAATCCCAGATTTTTCAATAAACGCATTTCGGATAAAGCAATTAAAACCAGTTCTTGCGGACAAGACGTCCGCGCTCCGAATGGACTTTTAGAACTTCCTTTAAATAATTCAAACGGCAAACTCAAAACGATTAAAAAACCCGAATTGATTTCGCATTACAAAACGGCGAGCCCTGTTGCTCATTCCGGCGCCGGAATGCTGTCTGAGTTAAATAAATAGCTTCTTTTGAAAAACAAAGAAGATAACAGGAGAATTTTACTCAAAAATGATTTCTGGATTGGGAAGAATTGACCGCAAATGTTCAACGATTGTTTCAATGACTTCTTCTCGATTAACGTTCTCTTTTGTAAAATCAAGCAATTTTTTTGACGAATAAACCGTCTCAATATGACTCAGAGAATGAAACGAACTGTTCTTCTTAATATAATCATAAAGATCAGGAGCCGAAATAATTTCAGGATCCGCCGAAACCAAAATCTGAACGCCGTCTTCCAAAGCTTTTCCGCGCGATTGCAGTTTTTGAACAAGATCGACCGAACGGGAAAGAAGAATGGTTATTAATTCTTTTTCCGGTTGAATAAAGATTTTTTTATCTTTTTTGTCATATTTTATATTATAAAACCCGGCGACGCTTCCTCCCAACATTCCGCCTAATGCCCCGCCAATAAGCGTTCCGGTTCCCAAGGAAAGTCCGGCTAATGCTATATCAAGAGTCAATCCGATTGTTGCGCCAATTCCCGCCCCGATACTGCTTCCCAACTTGAAATGATCGCGAACTTTTTCGCCAAAAAGATGATTCAACTCCGCTTGCTCATCTTTTAAGGTTAACATTTGACGATTAAGGATTCCAAGCCGAAAATCCCAAATATCTAAAAGAGATTGATGAGATTTATGCTCTCGAATTAAAATATTCTTTTTGAGTTTTTCCTCTAATTCTTCCATGGAAACGCGAAGCCGATCTTTATCAATATTGACTTCGCATTCCTGATAACAAGCGACATCAACCAAAAGTTCCGCAATGGCTTTGCGCGAAAGATCAAGACGTCGAAATTCCCGATTTTTTCGTTCTTGCATTTCGAGTTTCAAAACTTTGATTTGCAACGGATCATTCAAATAAACGGCAATTTTCTCAAACAGTTCAAACTCGTTCTGAAAATCCCGTTGATGAGCATCATAAATCTGTGACAAATGAAAGCCGTCATTTTGAAGCCGTTTTCGCCATAACAAAAGATTATTATCTATTTCCTTTTGATCTAATGCAATGACATTCTGTTTATGAACATTATTAAAAACAGCAATGACAGGCTTTGCTGAATGTTTTAAAAGAATTAAGGAATCTCGAATCAACGACTGATCCGGCGACTCGGCAACATTGACAACAAAAATGATCAAATCGGATCGGGCAATCTCTTTCCATGCGCGATAATCATGAAGAAAATCTTCTTCTTTAAAAGGAATCGCCTCTAAAATGTCATTGAGATTAAAATGGAGACTTTCTTCGTTCGTTTTTTTGTGTGCCCAAATTCGTTCCAAAATCTTTCCAGACATTTGAAAACCGGGCGTATCAATTAATTGAAGCAGTTCAACTATTCTTTTATAAAAAACCTTTTGAATTTCGGCGCGAATCGTCGTTCCTGTATAAGCGTTAATTTCGCCAAAATTGGGATCGCCGGTTAATGTTCGCAATACGGACGTTTTTCCCTCATTAGTTGGGCCTATTACGGAAATAATGATCGGCTTGAGATTTCGCAATTCATCGCTTGTTATTTTCATTGCTTTTCCCTTCCGATTTCAATAAGGTTGGTTTTAACATTGTCAAGAACGGTTTCGATTTCATAAAGCGATTCTAAAGAAGACGATTCCAACGGTTGCAAAATAACGGAAATCTTTTCTGCAATAACGTCTTCTGAATACGCTTGAAGTTCCAAAACAACAACCCAGGTTGTTGCGGCACAAACAAAGGAATTGATCTTCAAAATATTTTCCTGCAAGATTTCGTCCGAAACAGAATTGCCTTCGGAATCAGCCTCTTGAGTTTTTGCCGCCTTCGTATCGATCGACTGATTGGGAAGCTCGACTGTCGAAGAGTCTTTTGAAGAAAATGGATTCAAGCGTTTAACTTTTTCTGTTAATTTCTTTTTAAACAAATGAAACGATTGAGGAAGCGTTGCGCCAATCGCTGCTCCAGCTGCTCCTGAGAAAGCAACCGATGGCAAAAGGGAACTCAATGCCCCAGTCAACGCAACAAGAGACGTTGTTCCTGCAACAAATGGCGCTAACGTTATTGCAACGGGAATCGAAGCGCCAACCGATGCCATTGCCAAAGCGCATTTGGGACTCAAATGCGAACAAAGAGCTTTGGTTTTTTCAAAAACGGATGCGGCGGGAAGAACCGTTTCTTTTATATATTGAAGATCGACATTCGAACTCAAATTCGACAATATCTTTTGAGCATTCGTTACAAACGACTCTTCCGCTTTGGACTTTTCTTGAAAAAAAAGTTGACTTTTGGCGGTCAAATACTCGTTTTCGTCTCGATAAATCCGAATGAGTTTTTCGTAAAAAATCTTGAGACGCTCGCATTCGTTTTCTTCGCTGAACGGTTGACTGCTTTTAAAAACGGCTGACGATTCTTCGAGAATGAGAGAAAAAGATTGATTCATTTTCAGAAAAGAATAATCCGGATGAATCAATTCCTGAAAAGATCCATTTTCAAAATTATTCGACTCCAATATCTGTTTTAAATGATTTCTGGCCGTTAAAAGATTCAGTTCATGATCAAAATAGACGCTTTGTATGGGGGATTGATTCTTCTTGTTCAGATCGAAAACAATATTTTTCCAATCATTTGTTCGCTCGGATATGCTGGAAATATCATTATGAAATTTTTTTCGAAGTTTTTCTCCGCAAGATAAAATTAAAAAAAAGGATATCGGCTTCATATGTTTTAACAAATCGTCTTGCAAAAATAGAATAAACTGTTTTGCCGGCGGCAAACTGTAATCTGTTAAAACAATACATTTTTCAACTTCCGACGAATGTTCATTAAACCATTTGAAAAAAGAACGCTTGGAAAATTCATTTTTGACAATATTGCCAAAACAGATCAAATTCGAGGAATCGCCCAATAATTCGTTCCAAAAATCGTTTGGCATTTCTGCGTCATAACCCAAAACGAGAATATAATGCTGTTGATTTTTATTCGATAAAGTCGCTGTATCCGAATGAGAAATCAATATATTTTCGTTCTGTTTGAATTCCGATTGATCTTGAGACAACGAATAAAAACGATTTTCGGCTGTTTGTCCCCCAAAACCAGACGAAACAGTTTCTTCTAAGTTTGTCGAGTTGATTGAACAAAGATCATTATTCTTGAATTCATCGATTTTATATGAACTATTGGAAATCGCTTCTTTTTGATCGCCAGCTAAAAAAACTCTATTTTCATCCAAAGTTTGATTTTCAATTAATCCCCAGGCCCCCTCAACAACGAAAATCGGAGTCGATTGCCTTGTTGCTGGAAAAATCTTTCCCGATTCAACTAATCCCTTTTGATTTTCAATATTGTTATTTTCTATTGAAGCATTTTTATCAAGCTCTTTTTCAGAATAAAACGTCGTTTGGGAAAGCGAATCGTTAACATTTGAATTGACCGTTTCGTTGGAAACAATCTGTTCGTCATCAAAAATCTGTTGAGATTCTGTTTGCGTCAAATAATCTTCTTCCAACGCAAGCAGTTTGACAAAATAGTCGCTTTTCAAATTGGGACGAAAATTTCTTAATGATATCAGAAACAAAATCCAATAACAATAAGTCAGAACAAAACGCGGAATAATACAATAACTCAGAACAATGAATAAAAGGAAATAAGACCAAGTTGTTCTCGCCGCTTGATCCGATTGATCAATCGTTTTTTGAGGCCTATTCGTAAAGGAAACTTCGGAGTTGCTAATCAACCAAAGGACGTCATCCGAGTCAGGAACAACATCCAAAAAATCAAAAGGCGTTCCGAGTATTTTTGTATAATATTGAATCTGATCCTTATTGCCAAGCGAGGTTTTCCAACAATAATCATAAAGATTTCCTTGCATTTTAATAATCAAAATAATCAAAACGCAGAGCGACATCGTCAACCAAAATAAATGAGAAAGCATACTTCCCCAAAACAACAGCGATTGTCGATTTAAAAAAAGATAATTAAAAAACTCCGAAATAATATTGACTCGTTTTTCATTTAAAAGATCAACTTCTTTCTGTTTCCAAAGTCTTGAAAATTTCATGGAAATCCAACGCATTACAGAAATCATAAAAGAACCGGTTATTCCAGAAAGCCAAACAAAAAAATCGGCCAATCGGGATATTCTTCTCGAACTCCGTCCGGGCGTTAACCAAGCCAGAAACGAAAAAATAAAGGTCAAAAGAATAAATAGAAACGACAAAGCAAGAAAAAAGAGTTGACCAATTAAAAAATAGACAAAAGGACCCGCAAGATTAACAAATCGACTTTCTAAAATGGAATTCGCCCACATTAAAGGATAAATGACAATTCCAAGAATTATGGTCAAAAAACAACTTCCGCAAAACATTAAAAGCATAATTTTACGAATCGTTTTTTTCGAAATGCCAAGATATTTTGGCAAAAGAATTTCCGCTCGAGTCGAAAGATAATCAACCGGGCGAATAAGATGTCCCAATTCATCTTTTTCCGCTTCGATAAAAGGCGCTTCAAAATCGTTGATATCCCTGTTTTGCTCATTCAAACGCAAAAGCTGAATCGGCAGCCAATCAAAAACATTGTTTTCAGCGAACGCTGTTTTTTTTCTCATTTTGAACTCCCGTTAATGAGTTGAGCAATTATATTCAAACCTTTTGAAAAGTCTTAACTTTATCTTCGCAAGCCCGACAATGACGGATAAATCATTGAAATCGAAAAGGTCGTCCCGATCAATTCCAATATCATTATGACAATGCCAAATTCGTTGCTGTTTTCAAGTTCTTTACATATTTTCATAATATTTTAGCGAAATGAGTATTGTTTGGGCAAAGAAGCCAATTTCAACTATCAATTCGTATTTCCTGATATTAACGACTCAAAATGTAAACGTTCCCAATTCTTTTTTTGCGTCTTTTTCTCTCGTCTTTGCCAGAAACAAATTAAATCGTCAAAGACAGTTTGAGTCAAAAACTTTTTTCAGTTATTAAAAAGAATGATTTTCCTGATTTTTTCGCTCATCTCGCAAAATGTTACTCATTTTCTCTCCGAAAATGCCGCTTCTTCAGAATTTCAAAGCAAACCCAATATTTAACTAAACCAAAACAACAAAAAACCTCCAAACGTCATTGGTATAATCAACAAAGAAAAAAGAGTCAAGGCCAAAGAACGTCCTGCAATAAACAGAACAATAATCCATTTAAAAAAAAGGTTGGCCATTGCGCCGATAATAAGATATCGCCAGCCATTTTTCAAAATATCCAGATTATCGAGAGAAAGTCGCGCAGTTGAAAGCGCAACGGCATTCATATCAACCAATCCGGAAATACCGGAAACGCAATAAAGACCTGTATTATGCGCTTCTGCTTTAGCGGCATTCATCAAAAAAAGAACAATCGCATACAAAAGTCCAAATGTCAGAGCGGATTTCCATTGAGTCGGATTCGATTGTTCCGGCATGACAAATTGATTTTTCGGGACAGTTGACCATAAAATCAAAACCGGAAAAAACGAGACAATCATAAATAAAAAAAGAGGAAGAAAACAGGTCGCTAAAAAAGCCGACGATATAACGGAAACTATTATCAAAATACGCAGAGGTTGAACCGCGGACGAAATGAGAATAACGACTGCTGCTATTCGATCGGTTGTTGTTTTGTCGCGAGCCATTTTAGAATAACAAATGGTTGTTGCTGTACTCGAAATGGCGCCGCCAAGAAAACCTCCCAAAAGAATCCCTGCATTTTCTCCAAAAAATTTATAGACAATATAACCGCCCAAACTCATTCCAACGATCAAAACAACCATTAGCCAGGTTTCGAATGGATTAAAGGAATGAAACGGTCCATAATCTTTGTTAGGCAAAATAGGCAAAATAATAAAAGAAAGCATAACAAATTGCATTATTGCTTTCATATCATTTTCGCCCAACCGTTCCGCGATTTGATGAAGCTGGAGCTTAAATTGCAACAAAATGGCTGTTATGCCGCCAACTTCCAGCGCCAGGAGCGTCCAATCCGGATTGGCCAGCATTGCCCCGACGCTATACATAACAAGCGACGTTATTAATGTTGTTGTCCCAAAATCATAATTATTTTGCTGATTCAAAAACGGTTGGGCTTGCCGTTGACCGTTTGACTCATTAATTCGTTGAGAAGAATTATCCGCATCCGATTTGCGATTTTGAATAAGATCAGAACCATACGAAACATCATTGGATTGATTTTCCTTATTGGTTCCCTTTATTTTATTGATGATTACAGGAAAAACAAAGGCAGAAATGCCGGTTAAAGTCAAACAAAGATAACCGGCAGGCAAAACCCAAAATCCAAACTGAGTTGCCAGAAACGCGCTAAGCGTTCCAAAAATTGTAATTAAGGAAAACGTTCGAATACCAAAATATTCTTTCGAACGTTCCCGCTGCAATCCGACAAGAAGCCCCAAAATCAGCGAAAGCCCCAACTGAAACAAAAGTTCTTTCGCGTCCATTAATTGAAGCGATTCGTTCATTTTTCCCCTCAAATTTCCCGAAACGTCAAACTTTAAATCTCGTTCCTTTAAAATTACGATTTCTCATTTTTCGATGAACGTCAACAAATTTTGGAATCGCCTTAAATCAAAAATCGTTATGCAAGATAAATGTTGCAACAACAAAATTCAAATCTTTTCAAGACAGTTAAAAATCCCAAACCTTGACTTCCTCAACCCGGCAACGACAAACGAAAAACGAAACCCGTCGCCCATTCCGGATTCAATACAAAAACGCTTCGGGAAAAAACGACAACAAAGTTCTAAAAACCCCTTGGAGCGGGGACATCTCGTCAGCAAAAAATAGTTTTAACGACTTGATACGAAACCGCGTTTGTTGAAAAAGCTGGTTTTTAGAACTTCCTGACAAAATAAAAACTATTGAAGCTTTTCGGTTATCATCTGATCCAAAGCGGCTCCCCATTTTTCATAACCAACTGCGTTGGGATGAAGAAAATCGGGCATAATGTCTGCTGGAAGTTCGCCATTTTCATTTAGAAATATGTCATTAATATTAACAAGCGTTACATAATCAAGGTCTCGAACATAATAAGGCAAAAGTTCATTAACTCCGGCAACCTTTTCATGTTTGGCAAGTTCATCTTTATTTCCCCAAGGAAAAACATTCAAAACAATAATCTTCAATTCCGGAAACTTTTCATGCAGAATTTCAACAATCTTTCGATTCCCATACGCTGTATTATTCCCGGTCGAACCGCTGGCAACATTATTAACCCCAATCAAAAGAACCGCCAGTTTAGGATTAACATTGCTAAAATCATAATTCTCAAGTCGCCAAATGACATGATGCGTCTGATCGCCGCCAATGCCGAGATTGACAGCCTTTTTATCGCCATAATATTTATTCCAAACGTCTTTTCCTGCGCCTTCCCAACCATGCGTAATGGAATCGCCAATCATGAGCAGATCGATATTTCCATTTTTAAGAATTTCGTTCTTTTCCTTGAATCGGTTTTGCCACCAATCGTCGTTTCGAGGAATCGCTTTGCATTCATTGGGTTCTTCGCCTAATCCTTCTGCGATCATTGGCTCAACAGCTTTTGCCCAAATTTCGTAACCTGCCGCATTGGGATGAAGAAAGTCGGGCATAAGTTCCGGAGGAAGCGTCCCGTCTTCTGTAAGAAAGAGATCGGCCAAGCTATAGAGTTGGACATTTTCAACGGCTTTATTGGCATAAATTTTGCCGAGACCAGCATTGATTTCGTTGACTTGTTGACGAAATTTGCCTTCCGGTTTGTTATCTCGCGGAAAAACTTCCAAAAGCAGAATTTTCATCGCTGGATATTTTTCTTTCAGAACATCGATAATTTTTTGAATTCCCTGAACCGTTTGAGACGCGTTACTGGATCCGTGACCTATATTATTGGTTCCGATCATAACAACAGCCATTTTCGGCGATATCTTGTCGAGAGGAGAATTGGCCAAACGCCAAAGAACATGACCGGTTCGATCGCCGCTGATGCCAAAATTCATCGCGTTTCGATTGCCATAATATTTATTCCAGACATCTTTGCCGGCCCCTTCCCAGCCATGCGTAATCGAATCGCCGATCATAAGAAGATCGACATTGCCTTGAGCCATTCGCTCTGACTGTTGATGAAATCGTTCGATATCGCGATTTTCAAGCGTTAAAGCCATATTTTCCTGAGCTCGAATCAAGCTGGAATAGTTTGTTAAAACGCTCAAGACAACCAACAAAGTCAACTGAGTTCGAAACAAGAACTTCTTCATAAAAAATCTCCTGAAAAAAAGTCAATAAAATTGGTTAGACCATTCATTTTTCATAATAGTCATTTTAACAGATTATGATGAACATTGCGATAATATTATTCGAAAAAAATTATTATTTTCCCAAGGATTTTCAGGCAAGAACTTTGTTCTATTAATTTGAGAGAATTGTTCGATACTCCCAACCTTGAGAAAGCAGGAATCGTTGGGGCGCAACCCCGCAAAGAACCGACGGAAACAAAAAGACGAAGCCTGTTGTCCATTCCGACTTCCGGCTTCAATATATTCAATAGATAACGATCAATATTCAATAGATAACGCTCAAATTCAATTTTCAAGTTCTTCTTTTTTGATCTTGAGCCATTGAAGCGGCTGTTTGGAACCTTCTTCTGCAATACGCAAGGCGATTTTTCCCGCGATCAGTTCATCAATCAACGGGCCGAAAAATTTGACTCGCCAACCATGATCCAGTTTGCTCAACAGATCGTCTGGAGAAAGATGATTGATTCGCGTTAAAACCGCCGCTCGAATATCTTGATGAGTTGCCAGAATTGTTATGGCAATATTTTCCTGATTCGCAATTTGATTAAGCGCCGTCATAATAAAATGCGTCAGGATATTGCAAGTTGCGGACGAAGTTTGTTGGACATCTTTTAATTCTGGAAGATCGTTTTCTTCCAAAAGCAGAGCGTCCCTGATAACTTCGCAGAGCATAACAAGGGCATCATTTTTCAAATATTCTCGAATCCCCTGAATCGAAATGACTCGTTCTATATCCGCTGATTTCCGTTTCGCTATTTCTAAAATGAGATCATTTCGAAGGATTTTGGAAGGGGTCTTCTTCCAAAAAGCAGCAATTCGTTGTCGCCAGTTCCAAACGCCGCGAACAATAGCCAACTCTCGACGCGAACAGTTCCGAACGCCTTTAATTTGTCTCCAATGATCTTCCAAACAAGCGTCTTCCAAAAGTTGAAGAGATCGTTTGGTTTCCTCTTTAAACCAGGAATAACGATTTAATTCCTTCATTTTCTTCTTCAGAAGAGACGCCAATGGTTCCAAATAACGAACGTCATCCAATGCATATTCGATTTGAAGTTGACTTAAAGGACGACGTTTCCAATTTGTTCGCGTTTCATTTTTCGAAAGATTTACATTGAGATATTTTTTGACAATATTTTTATAACTGGAAGGAAATTCTGTGCTGACAAATCCGGAAGCCAATTGAATGTCAAAAAGTTTCTGGGGAAATCGTCCTATTGAGCGAAAACAGAACTCCATATCGCCTCGAGCGGCATGAACAATCAGGGTTGTTTTTTTGTCGCAAACTCTTTCCCAAAAAGGAGATAAATCTGTAACAAGCGTTGCGTCAATCAGAGCTAATCCCGATGAAGATGCGATTTGAACGAGACAAAGACGCGATTTATTTCCTTCTGTTACAAACTCTGTATCCAAAGCAATCCATTTTGCTGAACGAATGCTTTCAATATATAATTTAAGTTCTAATGAAGTTTGAATAAATTGATAAGACATGAATCAATCTCAATGACATTTTTTGACCTGCTGACATTTCCGTCTTTCAAATAATGAAATCGGTTCTTTTCTAAAACGCTTGAGAAACTGTCAATCAGGAAAACGTTACAATTGTTTGTTGCAACAATATATTTAATGATTATTATGACAATATATATTTATTGGCGATCGTTATTCCGCTGACAATCGCGCCGACAATGCCAACCATTCCCTGATCGGTTCCGCAAAGGAAAAGATTGGAAAATGGAGTTAAGCCGTCATATTTTTTATCGCTCGTTCCATAAATGGCGCCATTTTCGCGACCGGTAAATCGTTTGACCGTAATGGGCGTAAACATATCATTTTCGATTATATGATCTCGAAACTCCGGCATAAAACGAACCGCTGACGCCAGGGTTCGATCATACCATTTTAGTTTTTCGACGCGATAATCTTCCTCGCTGAGTTCATCCCATTTTTCAAAATTTGCCAAAGCTGTTATTCGAATGATTCCTTCGCCAAGCGGTTCGTTATATTCAAAATTATTAGGCGAACAAATAACGCCGCTTCGAATATCGACAAGAGAATCAGGTTTTTCATAGGAAAAAAAGGACGAATCGTTGAAGAAAAGAATCGTTCGGGAATGGCCGAGCTTTTGCGGATCACAGTCGAGAACGCTGATTGTTTCAATAAACCCAAGTTTTCCCGCTGGAAGTTGGGGAACTGCGTCAGGAAGATTACAAAGTTTCATCGTTTCCGGCCAGCCCGCCGATGAGAGATAATGTTTTCCGTAAATTTCTGTGCCGTCGGTTAAAACAACCTTTTCGACTTGATCTCCTTTGGATATGATTTGTTCGACCCCTTTATTCAAACGAAGTTCGCCGCCAAGCGATTGAAATTTCTTTTGAAGTTGAAGAAGAATATGTCGAACTCCAGAATAGGGACGCGCAAATCCTTCTAAAAAAATCGACCGAAACATAATACAAAACTGTCCGAATTCCATATCTTTTTCCCGAGCGCCGCCATAATAAAGAAGAGGGCAGAAAATCATATCAATCAAGAGCGGATCGGTTATAAACTGCGAAACATATTCTCTGGCAGAACCGCCAGACGCTCCAAGCCCCAACTGATCATAACCGGAAAGTCCGGCAACCATTTTTCGAAAACCGTCGATTTGGTCTGGGAATTTGGACGCTATTTCCGATTCAAACAACTCAAATTTATTGGAAAAATTCAATAAAACATCCGGAAAAGCAATCGCTGAGCCCAACTGAGGCGACAGCGAAAGATCGTCCCAGGAAAAACGCAAATGACGAAGAAGCCGCGAAAGCGGCCCTGATTTCGTCCCTTTAACCGCAAAATTGGTCATTGCATGAAGACCGACATCAAAATTGCGGCCTTTTTGTCGATAAAACGAATTCAACCCCCCTATTATTTTATGTTTCTCCAAAATGCAAACGCGTTGATCATATTGAGCCAATCGAACTCCGGCCGCTAAACCGGACATTCCAGCTCCGATAATAACAACATCATACATTTTAGAACCTTTTTTTCCTTAAAAAAAAACGATCGTCTCAATAATGAATTGCAGAACCTGGCTTTCTTTCAAAACAGTTGAAAAAGACGGATCCAGTCATTCGCAAGCCCGGCAATTTCGGACGGACATTCAGGCAAAAGTCGTCCTTGATCAATTACAGCAGAATAAAATGCCAATCAAAAGAAAGAAGACCGTCCTTCCGCCAAAATAACCCATTTTATTTTATTATCTCCTCATTTTACAACAAGGGGGCAGAAATCAAGAATGACGTCTCAACGTCATTGAAGAAAGATCAACAAAATCGTTTCAATTGATTGTTTCGTTTACCAATTTCATTCATTGAATAATTGCCAACGCAATTTCGATAAAAAACACAAATCTAATTCCAATAAATCATTTTATAGGAATTAAAACGAATACAACAACAAAAAAATCCACAAATTTTATTAATTCATTCTATTTTAAGAAAGCTGTCTTGATTTCCGATTTTATCTTAATTATCTTATTATTGACCTGTTTGTTTATTTTAAATATTCGTTATAATATCTATACTTAAACTAATTGAGCTTTAATATCGTTTTTCGTTGGAATAATTTCCCAAATCAAATCGCCTTGAACTTCGAAGGACAAAGGCAAAACGAAGTTATACAGAAAGCCGTTCTGAACGTCGGTCGTTGCCTTTGAATAATTCGCCCGTCGTTGCCGGGCTTGTTAACAGAAAATCAGCTTTTTTGACAGGCTTGAATAAAATAATTCAATTGTAATCAGTAATTCCCAAAATTTATATAATCAGTAAATTAATAAGGAAGTTCTAAAAACCCCTCAGGAGCGCGGACGTTTCGTCCAAGAATTAGTTTAACGACTTTATCCGAAATGCGTTTGTTGAAAAATCTGGTTTTTTAGAACTTCCTAATATAATATTGAATGTTATTGATCGATTAAGTCAGGAGAATAATAAATGTCTCAAAACAACAATAAAGATGATTTACAAATAATTGCCGACAATTGTTCAGGAACGCGTCGCAGCTTTTGTAAATCCGCATTGGCTCTTGGAATGGGCGCGGCAACCGTCGCTGTTCCAATTTATGGCGGAGCTCGAATGGCTCTTTATCCATTGCAGCAAACAAGTCTTTCCGGAAAAGAATATGCGCTGACAACCCTTGACAATCTGGATGAAACGCCGCGTCTCTATTCAATCGTCGATGATATTACCGACGCCTGGGTTTCCGCGCCAAATCAAACAATCGGCAACATTTTTCTTCGCAAAATCGAAAAAGATGGACAAGTTGTCGTTGAAGCATTTCAATCGGTTTGTCCGCATGCGGGTTGCCGAATTAAAGTCGATATGCAAAAGAATCCCAAAACGGGCGAAAACGAAATGCTTTTCTTTTGCCCTTGTCATGGCGACGTTTTTTATCTTAATGGCGAACGCGTTGATCCGTCAACAGCAAAATCAGCCCGATCAATGGATTCGCTGGAAACCCGTATTGAAGACGGCAAAGTTTTCGTTAAATTTCAGAATTTCCGACTCGGCGACGCCGAAAAATCGCCTGTTTGATCCTTTCCGTAAAATGATTGATTCTTCGTTAGAAAATCATTGTTTTTGAAGAACATTCATTGAATAACGTTTGTCGATAAAAATTAATATCAAATATTCAAAAAATAATAATCAGGAAAACTAAAATGGGACCATTTAAATGGCTTGATGAACGAACTGGTCTTTGGACCGGTTTTCGCAATGTTACGCATTGGACGGTTCCGGCGAGCTTATGTCTTTGTCGGTTTCTGCCGGTTGCGATTGTTTTTGCCTTTATTTTGCAAGGAATAACGGGGCTTTTTCTTTGGGCGTTTTATTCCGCGTCCGCTCAGACCGCTTGGGAAAGCGTCTTTTATATTCAATATGTCGTTCCTTATGGATGGCTTGTTCGGGGAATTCATCATTATTCCGCGCAGCTTCTCGTTGCTTCATTATTTATGTATGTATTAATGATGATTTTGCATGGTTCTTATCGACGTCCAAGAGAGTTTGTTTATTGGTCGGCAGTTGTCCTTTTTCTTTTCTCCTTGGCAAGTTGTTTAACCGGCGATTTGCTTATGTGGTCGCTTTCAGGTTATTTTGCAACAATGGCGCGAGTTGCCTTTCTGCAAATTCTTCCCGAAATCGGCGTTCCGCTCTATAAATTGGTTGTCGGCAGCCCCGACCCTCAATTCGGAACTTTAACGCTGACCCGTTTCCTTGTTTTGCATATTGCGGTCTTTGGCGGCGGTTTCCTCGGCGTTATGATTTTTTGGAAATGGGCTGATTTTCGTTCGCGAAAACTGATTCAAGAGCCGCGATTTTGTAAAAAACATTCTTGCGCCTTGGCTTGCGCTGTTGCGAAACGTCGAACGTTTTGGGGCTGCGAAGCCGTTATGTGCGCGTTGACTTGCGTCGTTTTTCTGGCGGCTGTTTTAGCCCTTGTTATGCAACATTCCTATAATGAAAAGCAGATTTCCGAACGCGCGGCAACGCTTCCTGCCGAAGCCTATTTGGGCGCAGAATTGACTTCTCCTGCCGATCCTGGCGGTTCTTATGACGCCGCTCGCCCGGAATGGTCTTTCCGCGCTCTTTATTATATGTCGAAATTGCCGATTTTCTCTGAAATTGGAATGATTTATGCGATTTTTGTCATTCCGACTCTGCTTGGATTATATTTCTTTGCGATTCCAATTTTGGGACGTTTTTCGCTCTTTCATTATTGTATCGTTTTGATAACCTTTGGACTCTTTGTCGTTTTTTGTTGGTTTACTTATGCGTCTTATTGGGACGATTATAAAAATCCAGAGCATGCGCCAACGTTTTTAGCGGGTCAGGCTCAGGCGAATGTTTTGAAAAAACGAGCGGTTGAACTCTGTTTTGCCCCGGCGGGAATTCCGAAATCCGGCGCGCTTGGACTTCTTCAAAAAGACCCGTTCATTCAAGGACCGAAAATTTTTGAACAACAATGTTCAAGTTGTCATAATTTTCAACAGTTTGGCGACATTCCGGAAAATTCCGATTATCAACCGATCATTAGCGCCGAACCAACCGCTCCGAATCTTTATAATTGCCTTTCCGAGGAATGGATGCATGGTTATCAGAATTTGGAGAAAATTGTCAGCGACGATTATTTTGGAAAAACGACGAATTTTGCCGAAAAAGGGTCAATGGTCGTTTTTCTGAAAGGACGTATTTATGGCGGTCTTGATACGGATGACGGTTCGTTTGTTCTCAATAACAGCGGATTGATTTATTCGGTCATTGGTTATGACGCCAGTCCGGCATTCGATATTCTTCAAGCGTCTTTTGAGGAACTTGTTGAAGTTGAAGAAAATGCGGAAATAATTCAAAATGGCGAATATATTGAGAAGTTAAAGGAAATCGTCGCGGCTAAGTTTGACGATGCGGCATTTCTCGCCGATCTTCAACCCAAGTTGCCCGCTCCGGTTCTTGCTGCGCTCAAATCTGTCCTTTTGGATATGTTTGCGGACAAAACTTATATCGAACTTCTGAAAGACGAAGACAATATCGCAATGATTCTCGACGATGATATTGATTCGTTCCTTGAAGATTCATATTTGTTGACGCTTTGCGGAAACGATGAACCGATTGCTCCGGAAGACCAAAAATACATTAAACAAATTCGACAAGGACTTTTCGAATCCTGTCACGAAATGGGCGAAATTCTTTATGAAGAATCGAAATTGGATGAAATTCGTCCGTTCGTTGAAGGAAAATATCTCGGGCTTCGCGACAATGCCATTTCCGATTTTGAATTCCTGACTTGTACAGAATGTCACGCATTTTATGGCAAAGAAAACGATCATGCCTGCGATCTTCGAGGTTATATGTCGCGAGACTGGCTCATTGGCATTATTTCCGATCCGACGTCGCTCAAATATTATGGGGCCAATAATGATCGAATGCCTGCTTATCATCCAGCAACGGGCGATAAGTTGATGAGTCAGGAAGACATTGAACTCCTTGCCGATTGGCTGCACGGAAATTGGTATCGCGCTCCAGAAGTCAACAATAAGAAACTTTTGGGCGAACCCAATGCGGCAGTCAACGCCTCGAAAGCAGCCGCTGAGTTAAAAGCAACGGAAGAAGCTCAAAAGGCAATCGAAAAAGCAGCGTTGAATGAAAAGATTCAACAAGAAGCAAAAGAACGAGCGGAAAAAGAAGCCGCTGATCTTGCAGCAAAAGAAAAAGCAGCTCAAGAGAAAATTGCAAAAGACGCTCAAGCGGCCGCTGATAAACTCGCCGCTGAAAAAACGGCCAAAGAAGAAATTCAAGCTGCTTTGGATGAATCTCAGGCGGCATTAAAAGAAGCCTTGACGACAATTGAGAAATTGACGCAGGAGAATAAAGATTCCGTCGAAAAGTTAATGAACGAAAATCAGAAAAAAGTTGACCAAATCAATAATGAAAAAATTCAGACGATTGATCAGTTGACGAAAGAAAATGCGGAAGCAATCGCTGCGGAAAAAGCGGCCAAAGAAGCGGCGGAACAACTTGCCGCAGAAACAAAATCGCAAGCCGAAAAAACCATTGCCGACCTTAAGGCAGAAACAGACAAACGAATTGCCGATCTGACTGCGGAATTGGAAAAAGCCGTTCAAGAAAAAGAAATGTCACAAACCGTCGAGAATAATACGGATTCAAATGCGGAAAATTTGCCGCAAAATGAACAAATGGCGGAACTCTAATATTATTTTGGCAACAGAATTGCTTTTAGGAAATTTAATTTAAAGAAAGCCCAATGCTCATTGCGAGGGCTTTCTTCATTATTTTGAATGAAAAGGAAATTAATGACATCGGAAAACGTTTCGGAACTTTTTATAGCTGTTGTTGAGGGCGATATTGGAACAGCCATTGTTCAGGTTAACGCTCTTTTGGATCAAAACAAAACAGCTCAATATATATTGGAAAATCATTTGATTCCAGCAATGAATGAAGTCGGTCGATTATTCGATGAAGGAGAATATTTTGTTCCCGATTTAATCATTTCTTCCAAAGTTATGCAAGAATCAATGAAAATATTGAATCCGCTTCTAAAGAGTTCCGGAGTCGAAAAAATAGGAAAGGTCGTTATTGGAACCGTTCAAGGCGATATGCATGACATTGGCAAAAATCTTGTTGCTTCAATGCTTGAAGGAGGCGGTTTTGAGGTTATTGACCTGGGCGTCAATACAACAGTCGATCAGTTTTTAAAAACCATTCTTGAAAACGAAGGTCCGATCATTTTGGCAATGTCCGCTCTTTTGACAACAACAATGCCTTATATGAAAACCGTTTTGGATCGTTTGGAAACGGAAGGATTACGGAATCGCGTTCGAATTATGATCGGCGGAGCGCCTGTCTCGAAAAGGTTTGCCAACGAAATTGGAGCTGACGGTTATAGCGAAAACGCTAATGCTGCGGTTCAATTGGCTCGAGCGCTTTCGTTGTCGCTTCAAAATTAAAATCATTTGATCTCGTTTCTGGACATTTCCCGGGAACGTTCTTTCTCAAAACGACTTTTGGAGTTTTTTTTCTTCTGGAAAGCCGTTTTGAAATGATTGAATTGTTCGTAATATTTTGCAAAATGATTCTTTTTTTGACCAGGAAGACAATTTCAACCGTTCAATTGTTTTTTCCTGGCCTTAATGACTCAAGAGTAAACGTTCCTGTCATCGATTTTTGATCTCGCAGAGGCAATTTCAGCGAAAAACAAATAAAACCTCTCAATTATCAACTTTCAACTCTCAAATTTAAATAACCTTCACTTTTCCTGATTTTTCGCTCATTTCGCTTAAATGTTGCATATTTTCAATAGACTTGAGTTTAAAATGTCGTTCATTTCAATATCCCAAAAGACGATTTGGCTTGAGATCATTTGTTTAACCGGACTCTTTTATCTTTTTGGCGGTTGGCCTGTTCCTGACGTCAATGAGCAATATTATATTGGAAAAGCAATTCATTTTTGGAATCGAGATTGGTTGCCGAATGACTGGTTTCTTGATACGCCAGACTCTCATTGGTTTTTTTATGGAACGTTCGGCTTTTTTTCCTTGTTTTTCTCGCCGATTACTCTGACTTGGTTCGGACGCTGGATAATCTGGATTTTAACCGCCTGGAGCTGGAGACGACTTAGTTTTGCTCTGATTCCCAAACCGGGATTCTCGATTTTAACCGCTTCTGCTCTCCTTTTTTTACTCGACTCATTTCATTTGGCCGGAGAATGGATTATTGGCGGCGTTGAAGGAAAAGGGTTCGCGTTTCCTTTTGTTTTTTTAGGTTTGGAATCTTTTTTTAAGAATAAATCCAAAATTTGCTGGATTTATTGGGGAATCGCCTCCGCGTTTCATGTTTTAGTCGGCGGTTGGACCGTTTTAGTTGCTTTGGCTGTTTGGTTCATTCAAGAACTTAAATATCCAAAATTGCTTTATCGACATTCTTTAGCAATTATGCCTGCTTTGTTGATTGGCGGAGGAATTTCGCTTCTCGGATTAATTCCTGCTTTGCTTTTAGACCTCGGATCGTCTTCGGAAACGATTCGAGCCGCTCATCTGATTTATGTTTTCGAACGATTATCGCATCATTTAGTCCCTTCTTCGCTTCCCTGGACGTTTTTAACAAGATTTGCGCTGCTTGTATCTATTTTTGTAGTCATTTTCTTTTTTCAACTGCTTTCTTCTTATATCCAAAAGGTTCATATTTTTTCAAACCAAAAGCTTTTTCAATGTTTAGGAACAACAAATCAAGGAAAAAGCCAGACTCCTGGTTTTCGTTTTTACGCTTTTATTTTTGTTGCCATTTTTATTGCCGCTCTTGGCTTGAGTATCGATTTTGGAATCGCAGACCGAACTGTTTCCGCCGAACTTTTGCGTTTTTATTGGTTTCGGCTCTCTGATTGGGTTGTTCCATTTGGAATTGTTTTTGGCTGTTTTTCCTTGTTGAATCGAACATTTAATCTGATTGTTTATTGTCGACCCTTTGTTGAAGAAAACTTCTCAAACGCCCCTTCTTTAACGAGAACAATATTATTCAAGTCAAACGAAACGAATTTAAATGAGCCAGGCTTGAAAACAACAGAAAAAAAAGAATTTTCATCGAAAAACAATATTTCCAATGAACTCGACTCAAATAACTTTTCTTCGAATTATTTAGAATTAAACCCAGGTTTATCAAATATTTTGAAAAAAAACGAAAAGAATCAAAGATGTTTCAAACTTAATGAATTTATCAATTCAGCGCTGATTTGGCTAATGAGTTTGACCGCAATATTTATGTCTTTCAAATATTATTATTTGACTTATTCTCAAGAACAGGCGGCTTCCATTTCTCAAGGTTTAAGTTGGTCATTTCTTCCCAAACCAGTTGACGGAATTGCTTTTTTATCAACGATTCTATTCGTTCTTGGGGTTATCCTGATTGTTTATGGGATTTTTGCCTTCTGCTCTTTTTTCCAACTCAAACGTTGGCCATTCCAATCCTTTTCAAAAAAAGCGACAAAGTCAGCCTTAGATATAAACATCAACAATCAAAAATCAATATTATTAACAAACGAAAATCTTTATTCCAACGTTGAATCAACAAAAACCAATAAGGATTCCGTTTCTTCTGATTTTGTTTTGCCCCTGTTCCCAGAATCAACTCAATCAACAATTTCCAGTTATGTCATTAGAGAAGGACAAATTGGAATGGTTCTTCTCTTAACCATTTTGGTTGTTTTTGCGCCGCTTTATTATTCGATTGGAATGTTACAAACGCGAACATCAACCGTTATTCCGCGAAGTAATCCGCCCAAAGAATCGATTTCAGAAGGTTGGATGGACGTTTGTCGCTGGGTTCATCAAAAAACTGATCCGAACGCTGTTTTTCTTGTCCCTCGAAGCTGCGAATCGTTTAAATGGAATGCCAATCGAGCGGAAATCGGAAATTGGAAAGAAATTCCTCAAGACGCTTCATCTATTGTTCAATGGTTTCAACAAATGACGCTTTTTTATACAGTTCCTGGCGCTCCGAAAGAAACTCGCTGGAATCAACCTTTGATTGTTGTTTTGATATCGAAAGGACTTCCAGAAGTTCAAAAAGAATGCGAAAAATATCAAATTGGTTATATTATCGCCGAAACGCCGCCTTATAACTTGGCTTCGCATGAAAAAGCGATGAAACGTTATCAATCTTTTTTGGATTATAAAGTTTACCAAAATACGCAATTTATCGTTTTTAACTTGAAAAAGAAATCTCAAACAGAAAAAGTCAAACATCAATAACGGACAACATTTCAACAAATCAACGATTGAAAACGACTCAAATTAATTCGCGAATCAGGAAAAAACAAAAAAACAGTCGAAAAAAAAAGGGGGCAACCCCCTTTTAAACGCTTCGTTTTTCGATTATTTATACGCAATCCGAATATTCTCCGAAATCCGGATTCATAAGCCCCAAAACAAACGGACAAATGACGAACGGCAAAATCGATCGCCCCAATCAGTTCAATAAAAAAACGGAATTGCGCCCTATTTGAAAATCATATAGGAAGGAAGCCCAAAATAAAAAGGCGAATTGGCCGCAGGAATTTCGAGAGGAATTCGACTCCCCATTCGAAAAATGGCCATAACTTTTCCGTATTGTTCGGCTGCGGAAACAGGATTGATTGAGCCATTAACATCAAAAGAGAGTCGCGTTACTGGCAATGTTGAATCAATAGGAATCGGATTATAGGAATTTTCGAGAAAGACAACCCGTGTTACCAAACAACTTTTCAGCGCCAATTCCAGATCTTCCTGAGTTATTTCGACCTGAACAGGAAATTCGAGTTCGCGTCCTTCGGGCGTTTTCATACGATTCAGCATTTCCAAAGTCGGATAAAGTTCACGCCCTTCATAAAATGGGATATTCGATAAACGAAGCCGATAAACTTTCCCTAATTGAAGCCCAAATAAGTTGGACTCGGCATTAATAAAACCGTCCGTTTGAGCAATAGCGATTTCAACCCCTTCGGGAAGATTAAATCGAACAGGCTGAAAATAACTTTGATCCATTTGGCCCAGCGCTTTGGCAAGCGCAAATTCGCCTGTTACCGGAACAGTTTCGACCGGAAGATAATGAGTCCCTGAAGGTTGAGCAAAAACCGGCTGCGTTAATAACATCAGAATGAAACTCCCAAAAAGAGTCCATTTCATTTGACATAAACGAAATAAGCAATCTCGTTTCGCTGAATCAAGCGGAGCTTTTGAAAATCCGTCCATGATTGAATTCCGTCTTGTTTGAAAAATTAATTAACGGCACAATTTCCTTTGAATAATCAATAAACAAAACTTTTATGAGTTCTCGTTTGATATAAACAACATTTTCCAAAATATATTTCATTGAATAAAAAGAGACACAATTCAATGAAATTTTGTTTTTTCATAAAAGGAATATTTTTTGATACAATATCCGAAAAGAGTATTCTCGTTAAATCAATAAAAGGGGTTCATGTTTCTCGAAACAGAAAAGTCTTTGGGTTCCCCTCAAATCAAATCGATTTTCGTTGTCTGAAAAGGCTTTAACATGAAGGGTTGTTTCAACAATATTTAACGTTTATATTCAAACCTGTCAAAAATCCGGAATCGTTAGGGTCGAATCCCCAACAAAGACGACAGGCTCACGCAACGACAAAAACTGTCATCCGTCCTCAGCTTCAATACAAAAACGTTAAAATTGACTTCCGCTCCAACTTTCTCGGACAGCTGGAACTTCCGTTGCGGGCATTGGATTAACAGGCGAGAAAACGCGTTGACGAACCCCCGCGTTATTTCCTGCCGGAAGAACCGCCGGGCCTGGAACGCCATAAGGCGTTATCGAATTAGGCGTCCCATAAGCCGGAACATTAACGCCCGAAATGGGAAGTTGCGGAACTGAACCGGACATTTCTGCTCCAAAAGCTGCCGATGGATTGGTCGGAGGAAGCGACAGATCTTTGTTGCCAATGCGAACAATCGCTAAAATGGCCCCGCGATTCTGAGCTTCGACGATCGGATCGGCCCCCGCTGGAAGTTGTGTATTGACAATTGTATCAACTCCGCCTGCTATGGCAAGATTTTGAAATTCCGGAGACGGCAGGAAAATAACTTTGGTTACAAAATTTTGACCGTCAACAACTTGATCAAAATCGTTATCTGTGAAGGCAACCGGAATGGCATTATGATCCAAATAAGCGCTCGTTCGCGGCGTCACTGGAGCAACTTCAAGAGTTGGATAAAGAACAACGCCGGGACGATTTGGAAGATTGGTCAAACGAAGACGATATATTTTGCCCATTTGAAAATTTTGAACGCCTGGAACAAAGAATGGTTCTGAATCAAACCCGCCCAAAACTGCCGTATCCCAATTAATTTCGAGACCGTCTGCCCCTTGAAATAATATTTGGGCGTCTCCCTGCATATTTGACGCAAAGGGATTAAAGGGATTATTATTGTTTGCAATGACGCCAGGACCGGGGCCGTTCACGCTTGGAAATAACGATGGCGCGACTCGCCCTCCTCGAAATGGTCCCGCTCCGCAAGCGACTCCAACGATCACTGCTAATAGAAAAATTTTATAACGCATCAGGTTCTCCTTACTAGTCGGTTTCTTTTATCTTTTTCGAGACCAAGAATCAACGACAATATCACTGGACAGAAATTACGTTTAATTGTTTATTCTTACTTTTTACCTATTTATCCCAAACTGAATATTTTGGTTATAACTTTGATGTCGCGCTTTTATATCGCTGTCGAATTGACTCATTTTCCTTGAGTCTTTCGCCCGTCATTCCGGCTTATGAATACAAAATTCTGCGATCTACAACAGGCTCAAATCCCATTATCGAGGAAATCTGTTGAGGATTTGAATGACAATAACAAAAAATGATTGTTTCATTTGAGAAAAACTTCCTCTGGTAATGATCAATCATTATTGTTAAAATGTCAATAATAACTAATATGTTTTTGGTTGAAATTTCTTCCTGACCCAAAAACCTGTTGAGCCCAAGCGCATTGAGATCGCTGAAATTCTTTTTCGGCATTTTATAAAGACAATCTTTTGAATTTTCATTAAAATCTTGACCATGAATATAAAAAAGTATCACACAAAGATGCCCAAAAAGCGGGTTGTAACATTTATAGCGATTACTGTTCTCGCTGTAATCTTTTGCTTCTGCAAACAATCCCTGTTATCGTTATTTTGCGAATTGGAGGCATTCGACAAATTAATGATAAAATCGTCAATTTCAAATCATTCTTGGGCGACAGAAAAAAATCAAATTCTGTCTTCTTCACAAACAAATTCTCCCAATACTATTCCCAATAATATTGAGTCCCTTCAAACTCTTTCTCAATCAATCCAATACCTTGAACAGGTTGACTCGATTTTAGCCGGAATTGAATTGCATGTTTCCTTATTTGATCATGAATTCGTTGGCGATGGCGAATATAAAGAATTGCTTGATCATCAACCCGTTCCGTTTTTGCCTCAATCTTCGAATGAAAATAGAGACGAAAACGATTCTTTAACTTCGTCGTCACAACTTTATCGAACGTCAACTCCATTCCCATTACAAAATTCTTTGTTTCGGCTGCATATCAAAATGTATCGCCAAAAAAGCAAAGCTTCTCAGGAAAACAGCAGCGACAACATTTTAGAAATTGTTTGCGATAAAGATCATCGAACGCTTTGGACTTATTCATCAATTGAAGGAACGAAAAATCTGACCCAGATCAATTTGGAAGATCTTGCTGACGCATTGAGCCGTTTAAATGAATCCGAGAGAAAAGAGCTTCAAAATAAACAGGTTCAACTCCCTTGTCTTATGAGCGGTCTTCCTGGTTTGGGCGGCATTTCCGGAATGCTTAAACAACTCATTTATTATTATAATTTTAACGCTTCCCCTGTCAAAACGTCGATCGCAAACGGAAAAATTCCTGTTTGGAAAATTTCAGGGGAGTTAAAAAGCAACTTCTTGAATTTATATCGCAAAACTATTTTAGAAGGTTTGTCTGAAAACGATCCAATTTCTCTTGGTTTGACCGACAATATTCCAACTCATATCGAAATCTATATCGGTTGCGAAACGCCCTTTCCTTATCGATTGGCTTATTTTTCTCAAATGGATGAAAAAAGAATGGTTCAAAAACAATTATTCCTTCTCGAATATACAAAAATTAAAATCAACTCTTCATTTGTTCGAGAAGACGATTTTATTTATCGGCCCCCTTATATTACTCATGAACGAATTAATGAACAATATTTGCAACAGTTGATTCCTCAAATCGAATTTTAATGATATGCCTTGCTCTCGAACTCGAAATAAGCGGAACAACCGGCTTCCCCGTTCGAATTTGTCTGCCGTTGTCAGGCTTAAAAATCCAATAATTCGAGCTTCCAAGATTGAATACATAAAATTCAAACGGCAACTTTTTCGTTTATTTATGCTTCAAGAAAGTTTTATAAACCCTTTAGGAGCGCGAACGTCTCGTCCGCAAAAACTGGTTTTAACGACTTTATCCGAAATGCGTCTGTTGAAAAATCTCGGTTTTAAGAACTTCATTCCAATATTCTTAGTCGGTAAATTCAGCAGAATCGCTCTTTACTTTTTATTTGTTCTATGCTATATTTATATTAAAGTCTGTTCAACCCTTGGATTTTGTGTTCGTAAGCCCAAAAATGACAGGCGGATTACGCAAAAGCGAAACTTGTCGCTCCTTCCGACTCTCGGTATAATCGTTTCGCGTTTCAAAGAAAAAGAATCGTTCAAATAGATTGAATAAGGAAAAAACATGACAAATATATTTAAGACGGTTGAAAATCCCGTTTCCTGTTTCCGCTTTGGGAATCCCGACAACCAGACGGAAAATGAAACCATAAAAAAGCCCCGATTTGGTTCTATATCGAAGTCGGTATGGGCAACAAACTTTGTCTTCAATAATCCGCCCAATTTTGACAGATTCTCGAACGCAAAATCCATTTTCAATAATCTTTTGTCGAAATTTTTCTGTTTATTATTCAGTTGCTTTCTTCTTTTGTTTCTGCAAAGCACAAATCGGGCTGTTGGAATGACTCAGGAAAACAACCCAAACGCCCCAGAACAACAATCCGTCGCTGAACAACAAAACGCCGAAACTTCCGATCAAGAAAACGATCTTAATGCGGACAAAACGCCGGAATCAGACAAAACGCTGGAATCAGACAAATCCGTAAACAAATCATCCGATTTCGAGACAAGTCAAGAACCTTCTTCGGAAATCGAAACGCCCCAGGATTCGGCTCAATTCGTTGAAGAAGCAAAAGAATTGGAAAAAGCCGTTGCTGGAGAAATTGCCGAAGATGTTAAGGAAAACAGCGCCGATGATCTTTTGAATTTGGCAACAGAAGCAAAATTATCGGCTTCCTCTGTTCTTGATTTGACAAAAGTTATTGAATATTGCAAACAGGCCGAAAAAAAAGGTCTTTCCGAAGAAAGTTTGGAGTTCAGCAAACAACTTCGACTTTCGTCCCAATTTCAAAGAGGTCTTGCCATTGCCAGTATTTTTATGGACGATAATATTTCCCTTCAGGAATTGCCTCAGCATTGGGATATTTATCGAACAATGGCGTTAGAAGATTTGGAAGCTGCTGTTGCGGAAAATCCTGACTCTTCGCCCGCCCAATTGGCAATCGGTCGACTTTATCTTTTGCCCGATGGCAATGAGGAAAAAGCCAAAATTGCTCTCGATAAGGCGATTGAATGCGCCGCTGAAGAACCTGTTTTATTAAGCGAAGCCTTAAAATATCGTTCCGAACTTGAAAATGATCAAGAGAAAATCGGCGAATTTCTTCAAAAAGCAGCTGATTTATCGCCAGACAATCCTGTTATCCTCAGTCTTTTGGCTGAAAATGCTCTTAAAAAATATGATTATGATACGGCGCTGGAACTGATCGAAAAAGCGATCGCTCTCGATGAAAAGAACGATGACATTCTCAAGAAAAAAGCGTCGATTTTAGTTGCTCTTGATCGAATAGAAGAAGCCGATAATATCATTGAAAATCTTTTGGCAAAAAATCCTGATGATTTAATGCTCAAAATTGAAAAAGGCCAATTGCTGATTAGCAGCAGTCGATTTAACGAAGCAATCGATTATTGCTCGAAAATGATTGACGAATTACCAAATTTTCCCTTCTTTTATTTCTTTCGAGCAACGGTTTATTATCAACAAAAGGAATACAAAAAGGCAATTCGAGACATTAATCAAGCATTGCGCTTTGACAGTTCATTGGATGAAGTTGTTCAATTAAAAGCTTCGGTTTATTTGCAACAGGAAAAGTTTGACGACGCCATTAAACTCTTTCAAGCTCTCGAAAGACGAAATCCTGACGATATTTCCGCCAAAACAATGTTGGCTTATGCTTTTGCCAAACAAGGAAACCTTGAAAAAGCAATTGAAATTCTTGATAAAACGCTCGAAAATGACCCGGAAAACATCGAACTTCTTCGAAATAAAGGCGACATTTATTTAATGTATGGACTTTGGAACGAAACAATTGCGATTTATGAAGACATTTTGAAAATTAAGCCGAACGATTCAGGCGTCTTAAACAATTATTCCTGGTTGTTGGCAACCTCGCCCGAAGATTCTGTTCGCAATGGCGAAAAAGCGTTGGAATTGGGACAAAAAGCGGCCGAATTAACTTATTTTCGACTCTCTCATATTTTGAGTACTCTGGCCGCCGCTTTTGCTGAATGCGGTCAATTTGACAAAGCTCGCGAATGGTCCGCCAAAGCGGTCGAACTCGCTGAAAAAGATCTCGATTTTCGTCTTGACGATTTAAAAAAAGAACTGGATTCATATCAAAAAAATGAACCCTGGCGCGAAACTCCGGAAAAATCTTTAAAAGAAACTTCCGAGTTAGAAACAAAGGATCAAGCTCAGGAAACCGTTGTTCCCTCCGAACAAAATCCGGAAGAAAAAAGTTCTGAAGATCAAAATGATAATCCCTCGAACGAAAACGCTTCAGATAATAATGAATCTCAGAGCAACGAATCAAATAATAACAATCAATCCAATGACTCCGATTTGGAAAACCTTGAAGACAATTTGGATAAAATTTGGGTCGAATAACAGGAATTGATATTGAAGCCTGTCCCCAATAATGGCTTCAATATCAAATCTGCCTTAAAATTCAATAAAAGCAATAAAAAATAATGAAGTTTTGTTTCCTTATTATTCTATCGTTTCTTTCTTATTTCTCTATAAGTTCTTATGGAACCGCTCAAAATGAAGCAAAGCAAGCGGTTTCATTGAATCAGCAGACGGAAAATATTCCGGAAGTTTTACCGGAAACGTTTGACTCAATTTTAGAGAACAAGATTAAAGAAAACGAAACTTCTTTTGACTGGAACGCCCCTGACGATTCTTTCCGTCGGCAGATTTTGGAAATGGCTTATCGCGAATATTTAAACTGGCCCAAACCGCCCAAAATCCGCGAAAACCTTCTTGCTCCCCTTAAAATCAATCATTTGACAGGCAAATATATCGAATTTTATACTGATATGCCGTTGAATGATTCCATACAAGAAATTCCTGTTATAGCCGATTCGGCGGTTTCTTTTCTGTGTCAATATTTTCAAATCGATCAAAACGATTTGACTGATTGGCGCGTTGAAGCTTTTTTAATGAAGACCAAAGAACCGTTTCAAAAACTTGGCGTTTTAGAACGAGTTCCCAATTTTCCGCACGGATATTCGACTGGATTCCGTATTTTCGCAATGGACCATCATATTGATTATTACAATCATTTTCTTTTGCTTCATGAACTTGTTCACGCGTTTATGTATCGAATCTTTGGCAGTCTGAATCCTCGCTGGTTTTCGGAAGGAATGGCAGAATATCTTGGACTTCATCTTTGGAATGATCAGAAATTAACGTTGGGGATTATTCCTGAACAGGAAGATCAGATTGAAGGTTTTGGACGTTTGCGATTAATTCGCGAAAAAGTTCAAAAAAATGACGTCCCTTCATTAAAAAATATTTTGAATTTTGTTCCAGCTGACTTTCGAGAAGTCGAAACTTATGCTTGGAGTTGGGCTTTTGTTCTTTTTTTGGATCGTCATCCGGATTATCATGAGAACCTTCAAAAAATGAATTATTATATGATATTTCCTGACGCCAACAAACGTTTTGTTGCGCTATTCGAAAATCGTTGGGACAAACTTGAAAATGATTGGAAAGCTTTTCTTCTTTCATTTGATTACAGTTACGATTTCCGCTTTGTTCAAAGAGATTCTTCATTAGGTAAACCGCTTGACTCTTTTGATCAATCTCAATTGATTTTCAAAGTTTCTGCGGCCGAAAATTGGCAGAACAGCGGCGTTCGAGTTGAATTTGGTCAAAATTATCGAATAGACGCTATCGGCCGATATCAAATCGCTCATCCGCGAAAAAAAATTTCATGCGAACCAAACGGAATAACATTCGAATATTATTCTGGACGGCCTTGGGGGCAACTGTTAGCGGTTGTCGTTCCGGATTTAGAAACAGGAATGACTTTTGATGAGTTTTATCAAAAACAACCATTGAACTCTCCTTTTCAACGAATGAACGGTCGAAAAACATCTCAATCGAATACATCCGCAAAAGATCAAAATTTTAACAAAGAAAAAAAGACGAAGTCTGATTTGCTTTTTCCTTGGAACGAAATCGTTGCCTTTGATTCAACGACGAAAATCCTTAATCCCAATATTTCCGGAACGTTATTTTTTAAGATTAATGTTCCCGTATCCGTTTTATCGCAAAACAAGGGCAATATTAAGGTTCGAATACAAAAAGCGGCTCAAAGCCGACTTTAAATTTTTTCATTGAATCGTCAAAAACAATGAGAATGACGTTTAAGCGAATCTTTTTTGATTCTTGCCAGATCGTCTGATCAACCCAGCGACCAACGGGAGCGGCGCCCTGCCAACGGAGCGGCAGCTCCAATCGGGATGCAACGCCCTTGCGTTGCCGCGATGCAACCGCGCAGGTTGCCCGTCGGAGACAAAATCGTTCGATTTTCTCGAACGTCCTTGTTCAGAAACAGCGAAGCATTTTGATTTTCGTCCCACATAAAATCAAAGTTGAACTCCCTTGCAAGTCGAAACGACGATCAACCGTCCAACTCCCATTCGCCCCCCGGGACGAAAATCAGCTCGAAAAAAGAGACGCAAGTCAATTTTTTTCGAGAAACTCGTTCAATCAACCCAGCGACCAACGGGAGCGGCGCCCTGCCAACGGAGCGGCAGCTCCAATCGGGATGCAACGCCCTTGCGTTGCCGCGATGCAACCGCGCAGGTTGCCCGTCGGAGACAAAATCGTTCGATTTTCTCGAACGTCCTTGTTCAGAAACAGCGAAGCATTTTGATTTTCGTCCCACATAAAATCAAAGTTGAACTCCCTTGCAAGTCGAAACGACGATCAACCGTCCAACTCCCATTCGCCCCCCGGGACGAAAATCAGCTCGAAAAAAGAGACGCAAGTCAATTTTTTTCGAGAAACTCGTTCGATGAACCCCAGCGACCAACGGGAGCGGCGCCCTGCCAACGGAGCGGCAGCTCCGCCCGGAATGCAACGCCCTAGCGTTGCCGCGATGCAACCGCGCAGGTTGCCCGTCGGAGACAAAATCGTTCGATTTTCTCGAACGTCCTTGTTCAGAAACAGCGAAGCATTTTGATTTTCGTCCCACATAAAATCAAAGTTGAACTCCCTTGCAAGTCGAAACGACGATCAACCGTCCAACTCCCATTCGCCCCCCGGGACGAAAATCAGCTCGAAAAAAGAGACGCAAGTCAATTTTTTTCGAGAAACTCATTCAATTAACCCAGGCGAAAGCATTAGCCTTTTTTAAAAGTTTGCGTTTCATCCCTTTCAATCCAGTTACGGATAACAAAATGAATCGAGTTCCGATAATCAGTCAATCTGACGAATATCAAGATGACGAACACAATTCCAATAACATCAACCCTTCAAAAAAAGATTCGACAACAGCCCCGGAATCCTTGGCTCCAACAACAGCGTCCGAGCCTTTTTCGACCCCATTGGAAAAAAAAGGTTCGGAAGAAGATTTACTGCTTCGACCAACTCGAATGGTTGATATGGTCGGACAACAAGAAGTCTATGCGCGAATAGAAATAGCAGTTCATGCTGCGAAAAAACGCGGCGAACCGCTTGGTCACATATTATTTGACGGTCCGCCTGGTCTTGGAAAAACAACGTTTGCAACTTGCATTCCCAAAGAATTAGGAGTCAGCTATCAAATAGGAAATGGCGCGACGCTTCGCGCTCCCAAAGACATTGTTCCCTATCTAACAAACGCGGAAGAAGGATCCATTCTTTTTATTGACGAAATCCATCGAATGCAAAAGACGGTTGAAGAATTTCTTTATCCGGCAATGGAAGATTTTCGAATAGACTTAACCTTGGGCGAAGGAGTCAATGCGCGAACTCTTAACATTCAACTAAAACCGTTTACGCTTATCGGAGCAACAACGCGAACCGGTCTGATTTCAGCGCCGCTGAGAGATCGCTTTCAAATGCGAGAACATCTCGATTTCTATACAATCGAAGAACTTTCGGAAATCATTCGACGCAACGCTCATAAACTTCGCGTTCAAATCAATGAACAAGCCGCTTTTGAAATAGCATCGCGAAGCCGGGGAACGCCCCGTTTGGCTAATAATCGACTTCGTTGGGTTCGCGATTTCGCAGACGCAAAGGCCAACGGTCAGATAACTCTGCTCGTTGCTCAAGACGCCTTGGAAATGCAAGGAATCGATACGCTTGGACTTGATCCTCAAGATCGCAAATATCTCGATACAATTTTGCGAGTCTTTAATGGCGGCCCAGTCGGCGTTGAAGCCGTTGCTCATACAATCAACATTGCTCCGGATACGCTCGTCGATGAAGTTGAACCGTTTCTGCTTCGCAGCGAACTGGTTATTCGAACGCCGCGAGGTCGCCGAATAACAACCAAAGGACTTGTTCATATGGGCGCAGATCCTTCCAAATATGATTGTTCCAGCCCTTATAATAAAGACCCTTATTCTGACGGGCCAGCCAGATTGTTTTAAAACGCTTTTGTTTTTTGACGCCGCAATGATTGGGATTGCGGCCTTCTGCTTCATGATCCCTGTTCTTGTTGCCGATTTCAACTGATTATAAATTAAGCCAGTTGCCCCATTTCGATTTGATAAATTCTCAACGAAGATTGGCATGAAATGAAAATTTAACCGGGTTGTTTTCATTTTCAAATAAAATATAATGAAAAATAAGTCAATAGCGAACAACTTGGCTTCAGAAAGCCGCTCCGCTCAACGTTGTCGAGCTTGCGAAAACGAAAATAATAAGTTCTCAGACTTGAATATCAATCAGCTTAATAAACATCAATATTAAATATATCTTATGAATGCGGTCATTTCTTTTTGCGGATTGTCTCTTTTACTTTTGATAGGAAAATCTCTTCGAATTTTTATTCCATTTTTCAGAACGCTTTATCTTCCGTCCTCGGTTATAGGCGGCGGACTCGGATTATTAATTTTGACTCTTTTTGGCGATTATATTCCAGACGGTTGGACGGTCGGTTGGAAAGAAATGCCAGGTTTTCTTATCAATATTGTTTTTGCAACTCTTTTTCTTGGAGAAAATCTTCCAAAGATAAAAGACATTTGGAATCGGGCCGCTCCTCAAGTTTGTTTTGGTCAAATTGTTGCCTGGGGTCAATATGCCGTCGGTCTTTTAATAACGGTTCTATTGCTCGCCCCAATGTTTCAGGTTCCGATGATGTTCGGAAATTTGATTGAAATCGGTTTCGAAGGGGGACACGGAACAGTTGGCGGACTTTCTGAACTTTTTGAAAAATTCAATTGGGCAGAAGGAAAAGATATTGGATTGACCATTGCAACCGCTGGAATGGTTTTGGGAATTCTAGTCGGAACCGCCTTGATCAATTGGGCGGCGCGACGCGGACATATCGAATATATTCGCAAATCAGATCAATCAGATCGACTCAAGCAACTCGGTTTTTATCCCAGCGAAGAACGCCCCGATGCAGGCAAACAGACCGTTTTTGCTGATTCGATTGATTCTCTTGCGTTTCATTTAGCCCTTGTTGGTTTCGCGGTTTTGGGAGGCGTTCTGATCAAACAAGGATTGGCCTTTTGTGATTCCATTGCTCCGAGCTCCCTTCAAAAGCTTCATATTCTGCAAAGTTTTCCTCTTTTTCCGCTCTGTATGATTGGAGGAATTCTTTTGCAAGTCATTATGAGCAAGTTAAAACGGTTAAACCAGTTTGTCGATCATGGGCAAATGCAGCGAATTTCTGGCGCTTCGCTTGATTTTCTGGTCGTTTCAGCCATTGCGTCGATTCGTTTGGATTTTGTTTTGACGCATTGGATGCCGCTTCTCATTTTAATTCTTGTCGGAACGGCCTGGAATGTTTTTTGTGTTCTTGTTATTGCGCCCAGATTATTTAAAGAAGCTTGGTTTGAACGCGCTATTTCCGATTTCGGACAGTCAATGGGCGTCACAGCAACCGGCCTTCTTTTATTACGAACCGCCGATCCAGACAATAAAACCTGCGCCGCTTCTTCTTTTGGTTATAAACAGATATTTCATGAACCGTTTATGGGCGGCGGCATTTGGACCTCTTTGGCTCTTCCGCTTGTTTTTACATTAGGAGGTTGGACTGTTTGTTTTATTTCCCTTGGAGCGATTTTGTTTTGGCTGCTCTTTTGGTTGATCTTTTTAAAATAGTTAACAGAGAAAAACGTTGGTTCCGAATCGTTCGATTGCCCCAGCGACCAACGGGAGCGGCGTCCTGTCAACGGAGCGTCCTGTCAACGGAGCGGCCGCTCCAATCGGGACGCAACGCCTTGCGTTGCCGCGAAGCAACCGCGCAAGTTGCCCGTCGGAAACAAAATCGTTTTTTGTTGATAGCGGATCGTTGCATTAACCTTTATAGATTCGTTGTCAAGTTTAACAAATCGAATCCAACCAAAATCGATAGATAATCCAATGAAAGCAACAAAGAAATCGAACTATTCAATCGTTATTCGAAAAAGAAACGGCTTTGAAATTGCTGATCTGTCTCTTCGTATTTTGCGTGACCAATGGAAACCCATTCTTTTCTTTTATCTTCCATTAATGATTCCTTTTAATATTCTCAATTTTATTTTTAGCTGGCCGTTACTCAATTATCAAACGTCATTATTTGAATCGTTTTTCAAATGGAACATCGAAAATATGTTCTTTTTATTATTAATGCTTTTTCTCGTTTTTATAGTCGAATTTCATTTTGTTGGAAGTTTGCTCATCACTTATTTGGGCCATTGGTTTTTTGAAGGAAAGACTTTTTCGTATCGAAATATTTATCTGGAATGGTTCCGGGCGATTCCGCAACTATCGTTTTATACTCTTTTATTTTCGATTTTTTATTATCGATACGAATATCTTACGGAAATCATTCTTCTTGAAAAAACAAAATTTTTTCGAAACAGCAATAACAATCTGACAACTTCAAAGCGAGCAAAATATTTTCATAAAGGTTTATCTAGCGACATATTTCAACAAAATCTTTTTGGAGGGATTTCTTTGGTTCCAACCTTTTTTATTAGTTTACTTTTTTGTTATTATTGGGGAATGAGTATTTTTGCTAATGCCGATCTTTGGAAAACAATATATATATTCGTTGTTCTCCCTTTACATTGTTGGGGATATACATTATTTTTAACAATCAATAATTTTTTGAATTATATCAATTTACGCATAACTCAAGAAGGCTGGGATTTGGATATTCTTTTCAAAAACGAATGTTTCCGATTGGATCATCAAAATGATCTCTTTTTATATCGCGCAAAAGAACAGGTTCCTCTCAATGAGAACGCCCCTGTTTCGCCGGAAAACCAGTTCGATCATTATTCGTCAGCGGACGATATTGCAATTCGAGCGCTTGTTCTCGACAGAAACAAACAAAAGCAAATTGTTTTAACCCCTAAAGTCGAACCAACAATTGAATCGTCCCTTATTCTTCGCACAGAAAACGAAATAATTGAGAATAAAGAAGCTCAAAATGAGGTCAACCAATGAAAGCTCAAAATATCTTTTGGCGATTATGTTTTTGTTGCTTTTGCGGATTCCTGTTTTGCTTGTTGAATGGATCATTTTCGATTGCCGAAGAAACCGAAACGCAAAAAATCATAGAAAACAGCTTATATCAAGGGCGTTTCCCTTGGTATTCGCCCAAAGATAAATCAATCATTTTTCTTCCTCCGGCAGAAGAAGCCCCCGCAAAAGAAACGAAAAACAACTCCCCCAAAACAAACAGCCCATTGCTTTGGTTGTATTGGGGAGCAATGACTCTTATCATTCTCGTTTTTTCTCTTCTTGTATTTTGGGCAATATTCAAAATTATATTGGAAAACCGTTTGAAAGTTTTGCCAGACAAAGACGCAGCCAATGAACAACGACGTTTAGACGCATTGGTTCCGGAAGTCCAGGATCATATACATGATTTACTGAAAGAAGCAATGGACGCCATTGATCGCAACGACTTTAAAAAGGCGATTATTTTTTATTTCAGCTATTTGCTTGTCAAGTTGGATGAATATCATTATATTCGTCTTCATCGCGGCAAGACAAATTTCGATTACGCCTTGGAGATTTCAGCTCAAACGGGCTTGGCCGATATTTATTGTCAGGTTTCCGATTTATTTGATAAAACGTATTACGGAGCTTTTTCGATAAGTCAATCTGATTTCAAACAAATTTGGCAACTTCGCGATTTATTTCAAGAATTATTATTGTCAGAACAAATTGTTTCTCAACCCGCAACGCTCGACAATCAACCCGACAAGTCAGCAGAATCGAATAGGCAAGAGCCAGAAATCGCCAACGCAGAAATAATCGTTAATGCAGAAATCGTTCATGAACAACCCCCGAAATCATTGATTAATCAGGTCGAAACGAAAAATGAGGATTCTTCTATTTTAAACAATCATGACGTTCAAGAGAAAAAGTCGTCAGAACTGTTCAAACATTTAGGAATTTTTCTTTCTATAATCCTTCTGATGTCAACCGGCTGCCAAAAAAATTGGAAAGAAGAATATGAAGAAGTTTTGCCGCGAATTTTTTATGAACAGAGCATTAATGGCGATACTCTTTTTCGTTCCGTTTGTCACAGCCGAGGAATGCAAACAGAATTCATGAAACGAGTTCCCGAAACCCTGAATGATTATGATTCCGTTGTCTGGTATGCGGAATTCTCAATTTTTCAAGCCCCCCTTGATTCCAATTCAAGATTGTTCGCTTCGACAACCTCGTCCTTAACAACCCCTCAAAATTCCAGCGTTTCCCGTTCCTCAAATAACAAATCGAGTCAACAGAGAGAAACGTCCTATATCGAATATTATGAGAACTGGCTCAAAGCAAAAGCCGGTCGAACTTTAATTCTGGTCGATATAAATTCTCCATGCGATCGCGATTTCTGGAATGAAATGCTTCAAATTGCTCCCAGCGAACATGAAAATTGGGTCAAAAGCAAACTTCCAACGATCTCGTATTTTGAAAAGAAACAAAAATCTTTTGAAATATTTGAGAAAAAAGAAAAGAAAAATAATATTGTCAACTCGCCTTCCTCGAATTGGTTTCAATTGGAACTTTTGGAAAAAATTCATGAGCCCTCTGGATTAAACGGCGATCCGTCTTGGACGAAATTCATTTCTTCCGATTATTCGAGTTCTTTTATTTATAAAATTCTCCCGGGCAAGGATATGGAAGTCGTTTTATCCATCGAAGAAATTCCGTTTCTTTGCCGAAAAAGGGTCGGCGAAAGTCAAATATTACTTTTTTCCTCTCCGCAACTTTTTTTGAACTATTATCTGTTAAAACGCGATCATCAACTTCTTCTCGAACGATTGATTAATCAGCTCAAAAGTCCCCAAAAAATCTTGCTCGTCAGAGCGAACGGCGGATTTCCTCAATCAGAGAATATCCAAAGCTCCGAGCCTTATTACAGTATTTGGAAATATTCCCCTTTTTCGATTCTTGCCTGGCATATGATTTTGTTGATTTTACTCATAAGTTTTGCTCTTTTTCCCATTTTCGGACGGCCAAAAACAATTCCAGACTCTGAATTGAACGATTTTTCCAAACACATTAATGCTTATGGAAGTTTAATTCAAAAGACCAATCAATCCAATTGGGCGATTCGTCAAATTGAACGTTTTCGCAAAAATAGCCGATAAAGAAAACGGAAAGATTGTCAACTCGTTCGATCAACCCCAGCGACCAACGGGAGCGGCGCCCTGTCAACGGAGCGGCAGCTCCAATCGGGATGCAACGCCCTTGCGTTGCCGCGATGCAA
>JAUNBG010000091.1 GCA_030527205.1 Planctomycetia bacterium | reverse complement strand
TTCGGCGTCGCGCCCCGTATTTTACGAGACGTCGAGGTTTTTTCAGGGGCGACTATATAACACAAAACAGTGCACTTTGTTTTAGAACCCTACGGAATGGTAGGGTTATTGATCCATTCAAACAACCCAGAACTGACAATGTTCGTTTTAGAACCCTACGGAATGGTAGGGTTATTGATCGAAAAACTTGAACAAATTCTTCTTCAAGAAGGTTTTAGAACCCTACGGAATGGTAGGGTTATTGATCACGACGGTCAGTTCCACTCGTTCCGGAACGAGTTTTAGAACCCTACGGAATGGTAGGGTTATTGATCAAACCATCCCAGAATTGATAGAATGTCTTGTAGTTTTAGAACCCTACGGAATGGTAGGGTTATTGATCAAAACTGCACAGCAAAACGTGCAGGCAACGTTGTTTTAGAACCCTACGGAATGGTAGGGTTATTGATCGAAAAACTTGAACAAATTCTTCTTCAAGAAGGTTTTAGAACCCTACGGAATGGTAGGGTTATTGATCCTCAAAATGAGGCATAGAAAAATTGAATAAAATTTTAGAGGTTGTAAAGAGTATTTTATCAATCATATTAGTCATTGTACGCATTCAGTTGGAATTGTCAAGTATGTTCAACCCAATTATTACCCAAAATTTTTTATAAATTAATAATGGATGACGTTAAAGTCTCCAGAGGAAACGGCTCGCCAGCCAAAGATTTAATTTTGATAAAATGGCGTAAAGGAATGGGAATTATCAAGACACTTCCTTTGCCAGGTGTAAACTGACGAACATATTTTTGCTCCGTCCGAAACGTTGACCCATTGGAAATCAATTTTATGTAAACTGATTTTTGTAGCATTATGTATCCAAGTTTCTTCAAACCGTTTCGAAAACGAGTGGCATTTCGCACCATTCGTTTTGTCCTTACCGGGAGATCAAATAATACAAGCACTATTGTTTCTCTCATGTTAAAACCCCGTTTCACCAAAAGTTAACGTTTTGGTATTCAATGCTTTCGTGACATTCAAAACAAATTGATCAGCCGCCAATGTCAAAGGCATTCGCTTACCGCAATAACTCATTACCTTATTGGGGATTTCTATAAGCGCTGTTTTAAACTCCTTATTCAATTCCTCTTCCCTTCGATAATAAACCACCTCATCAACAAAAGGACGAAAAGGTTCAACGAGGTCGTAAGATAAATTCAACGGGTTTGTTCCACTACAATGATTAATTCCTAATCCTGTATGATATCCATGCGAAACCAGACTTCGAGTAATGATGGAACACAAAATCGCATAACCGTAATTGAGAGCGGCGTTAATAGAAGTATCAGTGCGACGCTGAAACTTCTTACCGAATAATACATTGAAATAAAGTCTCGCCGCCTGACCTTCCCTGTTCGACTGATCGCCGTTTGTTATCGATTGCTGATAGGAATCCCACTTCTTCCAGTCGGAAACCAAATTCAACCGGTTTAGTAAATTCCGTTGCATTTTTATTTTCAAGATAACAATTTTTTCCCAAACTTTTATACAATGCTCTTCTGACCAATGAATTTGTTCAAAAATTTTCGCCGGCGTCGCATGATGATTGTTGTATCCGATAAACTCTCCTGACGGCAGCTTTTTCTCGTCGCACATGATTAAACTGATCTGCCGTTTGTTAAGCTCGTTAATCAGTCCCGACGTTATCGAGACATGCAGAGAGACAACCATGATCGTTCGCAAATCAAAGAGCGGAACATGTCGAACCGTTCCTTCTTTGCTTTTGACCGTCAATTGTCCCTGCGTACAGGAAAGCGCGGAGTCCTGTTCAATGACCACGGTTCGCCAGGCGGGTGACGTCATATTTTATTGACCTTTCCGTGATTCACGTTCCTTGCCCGAAACGCTGTCTTTATCGAACAACGCTTCAATCGTTAAGTTTTTGTAACGCGGAAGATTATAACCTAACGAAACATAAGCGATTTTTATCCAGTCGCTGCACGGAATACCGGAATCGACATACTCGCGGCGATACTCCGTTGGAATCTTCAAATCGCTGTTCTCGCACATCAATCGCTGGATCAGGAAATGATAAAGTTCAAAATATGACCGCATCGGTCCGCTTCCTTTGGGTCGAAACTCCGTTATATATTTCGGTAAGGCCACCAACAGAACATTCAAATGTTCCGCATGATTTCGAACCTCGGTCAAAAGCAAGCCAGTTGAACTCATCTCTTTCGCTTCGTCCATGGACTGGCGGAAGATTTCACGCCACTTTTTCGTAAAATGACGTCGTATCTTTTTCAAATGAGCGTAACATGCCTTTTTGTCGAACGGCTGACCGGGCTCCGGTTTGTAATCGTTATCGTCTTCCAGCTTTAAAAAGTACTCCGTCAACGCGGGAAATTTATTGTAACCTGTCTTCTCTTTATTGTCTTTGGGGTCAATATAGTCATATGGAATACGAAACGACTCAACGGTTTTTTTATCCTTTTTCTTGAACATCTCGTAATCCCGGTCAAAAGCCGCGTAGGCAATAGCGTAACGAGCGTTTGTTTTGACAAGATTCTTGATTGCAATATAAGCAACCGTCAGATAAAGGCCAATGAGGATTTTGAGACGTTCCGCCTCGACGTTTTTATCGGAGTCACATGCTTTACTGCTTGCGATAATATTCTCCCTTTGACCTTCAACTTTCTCAAATGAGAGTTCGGTCAGTTTGTCGGCAAGTTCATTAATCATCTTATCAGCATAAGCCGGAAGCTTTTTATCGCTAAAATAACGTTTGTAATATGATTTAACCTGATCCTCCGGAAGTCGCGTCAAGACATAGCGCACAATAATTTTGTTCGACATCAATTTTTGGACAGCCGTCGGTTTGGTATATCGAACAAGGAACTGGAACCGCCGCGAACTAATGACATTATTCGCGATAAAGTTTCGGAACGGATTGGTTGACGCTTTTTTCTCTTTTGACGCCTCGGAATCAAGAAGTAAATTCTCGTTCAACCATTCATCGGACACAAATTTGGAATCGTCAGGGACACCCAACATTTCTATGGCCGCTTTGTACAACGGTCGTTTGGCTCCTTCCAGGTCGGGTTTCATCTTGCCGATACTGCAAAGCAGTCGCAATTGATAGGCGATGTTACGGGCCGCTCTCCCGCCGAATTCGTTAAAAATTTTATATGTATCCGAAAACTTGACTTTTTGCTTGTTTTGTAATTCCACAAGCGTATCAATAAACGACTGAATACTTTCGAACTTGTGAATATACGCCGAAAGCAATTCATTGATCTCTTTCCCTTCCAGGAAGTTACACAAAAACGCGATAATTTGAACAAATGGAATATCGCAGTTCTTTTTAATCAGGGCTTCTTTCGACAAGCTCTCAACAATTTTATCGGTTGTAAACGCTGGAAAAGAGCCGTCGAACCGTTTAAAGAACGGCTCAAGAATGTCTTTCACATTATCCCAGGCGGTTTGTGCAAACTCTTGATAAAGTTCCTCTTTCTCCTCTTCATCCGAAGTTTCACGAAGTTTTGCAACCATATAATCCAGTTCGTCGGTGTCGTTCAAATGCGAAAAGAGAATGTAATCGGTAATGGCGTAAGCCTTTTTACGATAAGAATCATGTATTTTATCTTTAATCGACGGATAACAAGCGTCAATCATCAATTCTCGAATCTTTTTCATGTTGACGCCAAGATTTTTTCCCTCTTTGCGAATGCTGAATCGATAATACTTATCGATAATTTCCTGTTCGCTCTTTGCATCCAAAAGATCAAACAGAATATGTAGTCGTCCCTGAAAAACCTCCGACGTCTCGTAAAATACGGGGCGCGACGCCGAAAAACGACCGTCGAAAACGCAAGCGAAACGAACGTTTTTTGCTAAAAACG
>JAUNBG010000053.1 GCA_030527205.1 Planctomycetia bacterium | reverse complement strand
GAGCGCAAACGGGTTCACAAACTGGGGCACAAGGAGCCGGAGCGACAACCGGTTCGCAAACCGGAGCACAAGGAACCGGAACCGCACAACGAGCCGCACATTTGGCTTTCAGGCAGGCGATGAAACCGCAGCGAGGAGCACAAACAGGTTCGCAAATCGGGGCACAAGGCGCCGGAGCAGCAACCGGTGCGCAAGGCGCAACTTCACATGCTGCACAAGGAGCAATACAATTTGCTCGATGAGCTTTAAAGAAATGATGTCCACGAGCTTGGACACTACTGGCTGAAATCGCTATTACGAGAACAGCCAAAACTGGAAGAAAGATTCGATTCTTCATTAGGGGAATCTCCTTAAAATTGGGGGTACTAAAAATTTAGGCTTTAAGCCAATTTACATTTACAGACTTACTATAGACAATTATCGACTTTTTACGTCAATTTTTTTAAATATTTTTTAATTATTTTTGTTTTTTTGCTTATTTGATCTATATTTGCTAAATTACCTGGTTTTTCTATTCAGGATATGTTCTTTTGTTTGTTTTGTCAATATATATAATATAAAAACAATAAGAAAAAGAGGAAAAATTTTTCATCAAAAAAAGATTTCAAACCATTACTTATTATACTCAATCTCGCCAAACAGAAAAAAACGATTATTTAACGATTACTGTTATAATGAGTATTTTTTATCCTTTTTTTTTAATTATCTTTTTCTTTTATATCTTACCATATTACCCAATCAAAAAAATAAAACAAGAGTATTTAAAAAATTTTTTATTGGAAAAATATCTCTTTTTCCTAAAAACGTATAAATATAATGATTATAGCAATTTTTTTAATCGGATAGTTTTTTTATCAAAGAATGGATAAGAATTACATTCTTTGCTTTCTTCGAGAATCGACCGATTGGAACTTCTTGATGAGAAAATTATTCGATTACTCTTTTTTCCTTGATTAACTTTTGTAACAATTACGTTGTTTTTAGCCAATCGTTTATCAAGCATGATTTGTTTTCCGGATTTCTCTTTTTTTCTGGATTAAATTGAACGATTTAAAGATTAATAATAAGGAAGCCAATCGAGTTAAGCGTCTTTTCGACATATAATCCGGGAGTCGCAAAATATTTTCGAAAAAAAAAGAAAAAGCCTCTTGTAAAAGAGCAAAAACATGATATTCTTTAATTGTTGTTTTGAGAAGCAAAAGATTATCAAACTCTCATGTTTTGAAGTTTCTTTTGCGATGTTTTATCATTTCAAATGGGCGTATAGCTCAGTTTGGTTAGAGCGCGTCCCTGATAAGGACGAGGTCCTTGGTTCGAGTCCAAGCACGCCCATTTAAAAGGCTTTTTGATTCCGGTCAAAAAGCCTTTTTTTATTGATTTGAATAGAATTGGAATTCTGTTGAAAATCAATAAAAAACTGAAACAGCCAGAGCAACAAGATTCTCCAACAATCTCTTTTAGTCTCAACTGGAAGAAGAGAACGCCTGTTCTGTTTTATTTTTCAATTTATTTTGCGGAGTCTATGAGAAAAAGAACAATGCCGCAAAAGGGAGGAAAAAGTCATAAATTTTGCCTTTTTTGCCGAAACAATGATCTTTTCGCTAAATTATAACAAGTTTTTCCCAAAAATCAGCCGATTATTTTATCCATATTCTTTTTTATTCTCATTTGACACAAATTAAGCATTTTATTTATTATTAAAATATTTTCAAAAATTTTGAGAAATATTTTGTAAAATTTGTCAAAAAAGAATAAAATAAAGGAAACCTGAACGAAAGTTACTCATTGTCCCAAACGTTTTTCCTCAGCGTTGCCGCGGAATAAAAAGAGTTTTTGCCTTGCCGTTTGAATCGAAAAAAATTTACTTGTTTTCCTTATTCAGACAATAATTGTCAACCGTTTGACTTATTTTATGCAAATCAATTTTTGAAAACGGCGGAAAGAATTCAAAAACATTGACGTCACAACAAATTTTGGACAATAATTTGACAATAATTTGACAATTTTTACAAAAAACAATGAACCCATTCCAAGGACCTCTTATGTTCAAATCAATGAAGCAAACTATATCGAAATTAATGTCAGCAAACCGAAAAAAATCGCGACGTTTTCATTCTTTTGAGGTTCTTGAAGATCGGCTTGCTTTAAACGTTGCTCCGGTTATATCGAATTTGCCGGACGAAATCACTCTTTATGCCGGAACCAGTTATCATTTGGCGATCAATGGTTACGATGACGATTTGGATCAAATAAGCTATGCGATTTCTGACAGCGGAAATTTGAACGGTTTAGAGGCGACAATTCCGACTGGACGAAGCGTCAGTATAACTTATTCCCAGGAAATCGACGGAGCGGTTCAATCGCTTGGAACAATTGTTTTACAACTTTTTGAAAACGACGCTCCTCTTTCAACCCAACAGTTTGCGACTTTGGTCGAAAGCGGTTTTTATGAAGGATTGACCGTTCATCGTATCGTCGATGATTTTATGTTCCAAGGGGGCGATCCAACCGGAACAGGCAGCGGTTACAGTTCTCTCGATAACATTCCCGATGAAGTCGTTGACTATTTACAGCATAGCTCTCCCGGAATTGTTGCTTATGCAAATTCCAATAACGCTGCTTCCGGTCGAACCAATACAAGCAATTGTCAATTTTATATTATGGACGCGCCGTATCCTTATCTTGACGGCGGCTATAACGTTTTTGGTTTTGTAACGTCCGGTTCGTCTGTTTGCGAAACGATCAGCGCAATCGAAACAGAATATAATTCAAGCGGAGAAAAATCCAAACCGATTAATACTGTCAAAATGAGCGAGGTTTCGCTCTTTCAAGATTATGATAATGGCGTTCTTCGTCTGAACGCTCTGGACAGCGCAACCGGTTCAACAACGATTGTCGTCAGCGCAACCGACGAGTCAGGCAATATTACTTATAAAGAAATTCAAGTCAATATTATTTCTTCTGCGTCCGCTGATTCGCTTGAATCGAATCTCCCGGACAATATCGTTCTTTCTGCTGGAACGGAAAAAATCATTGAACTTCCTTCCAACTTTGGACAAAGCAATCTTACTTATTCTGTCAGCGCCGAAAATCTTCCCGAAGGGGTTAATGCAACCGTCAAAAACAACAAAATCATCATAAGCGATTCCGGAGATTCAACGCAAAATTTCCAATTAACCTTAACGGTCGATGGCGCCGTTAAAACATCAAAGATAATTGATGTTTTTGTCGCTCAATTGGATGATTTTAATCTTCCGGAACAGATCGATATGGAATCTGGCTCAACGAAAACCTTGACTGTAACGATTCCGGAAGAATTTGACGAATCGAATGTCCTTCTAAAAATCGATACGGATTCGCTTCCGGAAGGTTTTTCGGCAACAATCAATGAAAATGAAATAACATTAACCGCTTCGAACAATTTTGCCCAAGTTGTCCAAGTTGACTTTTATTTATCAACTTCCTCAGACATTCGGAAAACAATCGACGTTTTTGTTTCGCCGTTGGCTCCGCTTTTAACTCTGAACGAAGAATCGGATACAGGTTCGAAAGACGGAATTACAAAAATCAATAACATTGGCGATACGCTGAAATTTACTGTTTCCGGTCTTTATAACGAAGCGGAACTTCAACTTTGGATAAGAACCGAAAGCGACGATTCGACCTTATCGGAATTGCAATACGATATTCTGACAACGACGCAGATTCCCGATTCCAATCTTTTTGAATATACAATTGCTGTTCAAGACAATGAATCGTCTCATCTGGCTGACGGAAAATATTCGATTTTCGCGTCGCAGTTTTTTCCGATTATGCCGGTTTACAATCATGATCCTTTGATCAGTCCAAGTTCCAATTTAATTGATTTAACGATTGATACGGTTGAACTTGAAATAACATCGGAAATTCAAAACATTTATTCTTTGACCGTTGACGAAACTTTTTCCTTGACATTACTGACCAATAAAGTTGACGCCGCTGGCAATCAACGTTCTGATTTGACTTATTCCATTCAAGGCGAGTCAACATTGCCAAATAACTTGACCTTTGAAAACGGGATTTTGTCTTGGACTCCATCCAATGACGACATTGGCTGGGAACATTCATTGATTCTAACCATAACGGACGGCGCCGGTTTTACGGCTCAAAAAGAATTAACCTTAACCTTGGCAACCGGTCCCGATTTTGAAATCCTTGGCGACACAACGGTCAATGAACTTGAAACAATAACCGTCCGAGTTTTGATTGATCCGGAAGAATACAGCAGCGAATATTCATTTGAAATCATCGAAACAACTCTTCCCGAGGGAAGCGAATACTCTTTTGAAGAGATTGAAAACGGAAAAAGCTTCGTTTGGACAACAACAGAATCTGACGGACCTGGCGAATATTCGATTTCATTTAAACTGACAACGCAAAATGACGAAGGAAATCCTGCTTATACAGTTAAAAGCGTTACGCTTGTCATTAACGAAGCGAATCAATTGCCGGTTATTGATTTTGACGCAACCAATCCCATCGAAGTTTCAACCCAACAACTTTTTGAAATAACAATAACTGCGCATGACGACGATTTGCCGGCTCAATCTCTGAGCTTTGCTTTGGACGATAACGCTCCGGAAGGAATGACCATTAATACGGAAACCGGCCTTTTAAGTTGGACGCCAACAGATGAACAGGGAAATCAAGAATTCGATGTCACTGTTTCCGTTCAGGACAGCTTGGGCGGTTCCGCTGAAACAACGCTTCATTTCATTGTTAAAATAACAGACAATCCGCCCGTTTTCGAGACGATCGAAACTCAGACGGTTAAAACGGAAGAAACTCTTTCGTTTCGAGTTGTTGCCAGCGACCCCAACAAAACAAATTCGCTCGAATATTCTTTTTCGGGTAACAATATTCCGGAAAACATGACAATCAATGCAACAACCGGCGTTGTTTCCTGGACTGTCCCGGCTGATTGGATTGCCGATTCTTCAGTTAAAGAACAAAATCTTGCCCTCGTTATTATCGCAACAGAAATAACAGGTCAAAACGAGGACGAATCGAATATTTATGGACTCTCAACATCGATAACAGTTTCTGTAATCATTGAAAATGCCAATTATATTGATCCCGAAGCTGTCGATAATACGCAAGTCAATCAACCTCCCAGCCTGGGCTCAATCAGCTCTTGGAACGATTGGCTTGTTGCCTGGCGAGCCAACGCAGAATATCGTTTTAATGAACTGGCGAACAGTTCAAGCCGTTTTATGAACGCCAGCGCGTCCGCCAAAGAAACGAAAAACGAAACAATTGTTCAAAAGATTCAAGATTATCAAAATCAAAAAATAACAAAATCGGAATTGATTGCTGCTGTTGATGAATCAGAAAAAACATATCAAAGCAGTCTGAATCAATATTGGACCAATCATCAAACTCGAACAAAAGAAATCGAACGTTTAGCCCTTGAACAAAAGGACGAATTGGTTGGTCAGGCCGCAACGCTTGACTCCAATTCAGATCAAAATATTGCCCAAATCAAAGAAGAAACAAACGATCTGTTTGATTTTTCGGACAGCGCCTTTTTGTTCGACGAAAATACAGAAATGGCAACTCCCATCGATTTATCGACCAGCAATTGGTTTTCAGCCAAACCAATTTTGACCGACCTTTTCAAATTGAGTTCGATTTCTTTTGAATCGGCAACGGACGTTGTTTTGGAAAATACGGAAAGCTGGGAATAATTCAACGCAAAACTTTTGTCAAAAAAAGCGTTTTGAAATTTTGAAATCAATAAAGATTTCATCAAAACGCTTCTTTTGTTTTTTGAATGAAATAATCATTTTTAACCTAAACAGATAAAATGTATGAAATAGAAATGAAGTTCTGCGTTGAACAACCCGAAGAATTTCAAAAACGAATGAAAGAAGAACTTCAAATTGAGTTCGGCCCTGTTCTGACCGAGATCGATTATTTTTTTCAACATCCAGAGCGCGATTTTCAAAAAACCGATGAATGCTTGCGAATTCGAGAACGAAATCAAAACGAATATCGAATAACTTATAAAGGTCCGAGACTTGATATTTTAACAAAAAGTCGCGAAGAAATTGAACTGCCATTGACTCTTTTAACGCAGAAAAATACGCTGACCGAATGGAAAAAACTTTTGGAACGTCTTGGCTTTACTTATTTCGCTTCTGTAAAAAAACTGCGACGCAACGCTTTTTTTTCTTTCAAAAACAGAGATTATGAAATGACATTGGACGAAATCCCGACTGTTGGAACTTTCACAGAAATTGAAACGGACGTCGATTCCGATGATCCGTTGGATCGGGATTTTGCTCGCGCGGAAATTCTGCTCCTGGCAAAAAATCTTCATTTGGAAACCTGTATTCCTCGAAGTTATCTCGGTCTTTTTTTAGACGCTCAGCAATCCAACCCCAAAAACAGGAATAATCCGAATAGCCAATGATTTCCAGACAATTCCTGCGCCCTTTCGTTTTGGCAAGAAAGAAACAAAACCCTGTTTCTCCATTCAAAACCGCAAGCTACTTCCGTTACAAAACTTGATTCTTTTATTTAGATTTGTTATACTCAACATTATATTGCCAATATTATATTGTCAACTTCTGATCAAGCGTTTGCGGGTTGGAGAATATCAAAATCAAACATTAATTAAGTTGACAATCAATTGTTATTGAAATGAGATCAAGATTTTGGAAAAAGAGAAAATGACAAAAAGAGAACGAAGTCAAAAAATATTTCAAGAGGCAAAAACGCTTATTCCGGGCGGAGTCAACAGTCCAGCGCGAGCTTTTGGAGCCGTTGGCGGCGAACCAATTGTTATGGCGCGAGGAAAGGGAGCCTGTTTGTTTGATGTCGACGACAATTGTTATATCGACTATGTTCTCTCTTGGGGGCCAATGATTTTAGGCCATACTCATCCGCAAGTAACCGCTGTTCTCGAAGACGCAATTCATAAAGGAACCAGTTTCGGAACGCCCACAGAAAACGAAAATCGATTAGCGCAACTTGTTATTTCTCTCGTTCCATCGATCGAAAAAATTCGACTCGTCAACTCGGGAACAGAAGCAACAATGAGCGCTATTCGTTTGGCGCGAGGCTATACCGGTCGCAATAAAATCGTCAAATTCATTGGCAATTATCATGGTCATGTCGACAGCCTTCTTGTTGCAGCAGGAAGTTCAGCGGCAACCTTGAGCGTTCCCAACTCGCCTGGCGTCACAGCAGGAACAACCGGCGATACCATTTTGCTTCCGTATAACGACGTTTCCAGCTTTCGCTCTCTTTTCGCTCAACAAGGTTCTGAAATTGCCGCTATTATTGTCGAACCAGTTGCCGGCAATATGGGCTGCGTTCCTGGTTCGCTCGAATTCCTTCAAACGCTTCGAAAAGAAAGTCAGAAAACGGCAACTATTTTAATTTTTGATGAGGTTATGAGCGGTTTTCGTGTTGCTCGAGGCGGAGCGCAAGAGCGATTTGGAATCATTCCAGATTTAACGACGTTGGGCAAAGTTATTGGCGGCGGACTTCCGGTCGGCGCTTATGGCGGTCGAACGGAAATAATGGATCATGTTCTCCCGCAAGGAAAAGTTTTTCAAGCCGGAACATTAAGCGGGAATCCTTTAGCAACTGCGGCTGGCATCGCAACGCTTTCCGAGATCGCGAACGATCCGTTTTTTTATGATAAACTAGAACAAAAAACAAATTTTCTTGCCGACGGCTTACTCGAATTAGGACGCAAAAATGGCGTTAAGCTTTCCGTCGGTCGATGCGGAAGCATGATGACGCTCTTTTTTCCGAGCGACAGAGACGACGTTATAATCGATTGGGCAACAGCGTCCCGTTGCGATACCAAACGGTTCGCCCGTTATTTTTGGAATATGCTCAATCGCGGCATTTATCTTCCGTGCAGTCAATTTGAAACAATGTTTCTTTCCATTGCGCATTCCGATGAAATGCTCCAACAAACCCTTGATGCCGCCGATCAGGCTCTTCGTTTGGATCGTTGATCGCAAAAAGAATTTCGCCTTGACGTCAAATCAAAACTTGGAAGTTCTAAAAACCCCTTCGCTGCGCGGACGTCTCGTCCGCAAGAACTGCTTTTAACGACTTTATCCGAAATGCGTTTGTTGAAAAGTCAGAGTTTTTAGAACTTCCTTGCTGTTGCCGGATTGCTCCAACGATTCAAGTTGGTTGAAAACCTGATCGTTGAGGACGCAAACGAAATTCTTTATTTTTGCCAAAACGCAAAGACGCTAAAAGTTTGTCGGCAATCTTTTGCTGTTCTGATCATTCCTGTTTGGATCCCTTTTTTCGACAGAAAATAAAAATTTGACGACAAAAATTTTAAGAAAATCATTTCATTTTGGAAGAATGACTTGAAAAAAAAGTTCAAGAGGGATACAATATATTCAAAGCGAATGAAAATTTGAGCCGCTTCGGTTCATAAGTCTGCAATCGAACAGACGGATTTCAAGGCGAAAGCCTGGCGTTCCGACATTCCGGCCTCGCCAATAAACCATTGCTCAGTTTTTTTGAAAAAAAGAGCAGGAAAACGTTTAAACTTTTGTTTAGAAACGGATTTTTTCGTTCATAAACAATTTTTCAATAAGATAACAAACATTGTTAATTGATAAGACAATTCGATTTTATCGCAATTAAGAAAACGCGGTTCGTTTTCCCTCTTTTTTCCTTATTATTTTATCATATTTTCATTTTTGTCAACAAAAACAAAGCTAATGTTAGAACTTCGAAATTTAAAAAAATCGTACAAAGAACCGGACGGAGGCGAACTTCCTATTTTGGACGTTCCTCGTTGGAAAGTTGACGCTGGCGAACAGGTCGTTGTAATCGGCCCAAGCGGCTGCGGAAAAACGACTCTGCTTCATATAATCGCAGGAATTCTGCGGCCAACCAAGGGACATGTTCTCATCGACGGTTGGGATACGCCGCTCTTAAATGAATCAGAGCGAGATCAATTCCGCGCAAGGCGAATTGGTTACGTTTTTCAAACTTTTAATCTGTTACAAGGTTTCAGCGCTCTCGAAAATGTTATGCTCGGAATGGCGTTTGCCGGAAAAGGAAGCGATAAACATCGAGCCGTTGATCTGCTTAAAAGAGTTGGTTTGGGACATCGGCTTCATCATAAACCGGGTCAATTGTCTGTCGGCGAACAACAACGCGTTTCCGTTGCTCGAGCTTTGGCAAACAAACCCAAACTTGTTTTGGCTGATGAACCAACTGCCAATGTCGATGTCGGAAATCAACAACTTGTTATCGATATGCTTCGAAATTCCTGCCGCGATGAAGGCGTTGCGCTCGTTTTGGTAACGCATGCTCCGCAGGTCTCCGATCAGTTTGAACGCGTCGATCGCCTGGCTGATATTAATTTGATTGCCAAACAAAAATTGGCTGAAATGGAACATCAGGTCAACGATTAGTCTTATGGAATCCGGGTCAATTAAAAAACGATCTTTGTAAGCTGTCAATTCGCAAACGAACAAACCGGTTCTGAAAAGCGAATGACCGTTGCCGAATCCGATTTTAAAATCAAACAGAATGATCGTTTATTATTTGAACTTTTCGCGATTCCTTAATCAATGAATTATTTTTTCTCAACATTCAATAATATATAAAACTTTATAATCAAATGAGTCTTTGGAAAATAGCTTGGAAAAGTATCGAACATCGAGCCTTGGCGTCCTCTTTGACCGCCTTATCGATGTCGCTGGGCGTTGCGCTGGTTGTTACCGTTTTAGTTATTAACGGAGTTATAAGCCGAACCTTTCAACAAGGCGCCCAAGGATATGACTGGATCGTCGGTCCTAAAGGAAGCAAATTGCAACTGGTTTTAAGTACGGTTTTCTATAATCAAGACCCTCTCGGAACCATTCCCTATAAATATTACGAATTAATGAAGACAAGCCGTTATTCTGCGGAAGTCGAAGCGGCGATTCCAATTGCCCGAGGCGATAATTATCAAGAATTTCCTGTCATTGGAACCAATACCGATTATTTCCGAAAATTATTGAAACCGGATGGCTCGCATTATACATTACAGTCTGGCAACTTCTTCAAAAATGCTGACAAATATTCAGCTGTCGTCGGTTATACTGTTGCGAAAAAAAGCGGCATTCGAGTCGGCGATAAGGTTCAATTTGGCCATGTAAAATCAGGAAGAGCCGAAGATCTTCATGATCCCTTTGAAGTTGTCGGCGTCCTTGATCATACCGGAACGCCTAATGATCGCGCCGTCTTTGTTAATTTGGAAGGTTTTTATGATCAGCATTCGCATGAAACCGCAACCTTTGACATCGATTATTCCCTCGCTGCTCAAGAAGCGGAAGAAAAACTCGCTGCGATGGGACATCATTTAGATGATTTAGAGGCGGAAAAAAATCATCAAGAATCGGATCATAATCATGACGCCGATCATAATCATGACGCAGAGAATGACCATGATGCCGACCATAACCATTCTCATGGTTCGCCGGAAAATCGTCGTCTGACCGCGATTTTGCTTATTACAAAAGAGCAAAGCGTTGAAGTTGCTGCAACAATTCAAGAAGTCGATGCCTTATCCGCAATGCAGCCTGGAGTCGAAATATCTGAAACGGATCTTATTACTGATTCGAAAGCAAAGGTCTATAATACAGCAATAACAGCGCTCCCCGCCAAAATTGAAGGCGAACTTTTGGAAGCTCAAGCAGTCGCTCCTGTCCAGGAAATCGCTGCTTTTTTTCAGGACGTTATTGGAAATATCCAATCGATTTTGATTTTGTTTGCCATTCTTGTTATTATTGTCGCAGGAATCGGAATGATGGTCAGCATTTATAATACAATGAACGAAAGACGCCAGGAAATTGCGATTATGAGAGCCTTGGGCGCTCGACGCCTAACGGTTATGTCGATTATTCTTTTTGAATCAATACTTCTTTCCCTCGGAGGCGGTTTTTTGGGAATGATGATTGGACATGGCTTGATTGCAGTTATCAACCCCTGGATTATGGAATATTCGAATGTTATGGTTCGGCCTTGGGATTTTCAATGGGCCGAGCTGATTCTTATTCCTGGTCTGATTGCTTTGGCTTCTGTTGTCGGTTATCTTCCTGCCGTCATCGCTTATCGAACCGATGTCGCTCAATCTTTGCAACCTTAATTTATCTGGAACAAAAGAATAAAATTCGAGACATTAAACCGAACGAACCTGAATGGGCAACGCGTTTCGGAACAAACTTTTTTGTCGACTTATTTCATTCTCTTTGTTTCCATAATCCATAAATATGAAAACAGAATTTGATGATGCTTTACGCGGAATCTATCATGAATATGATGAGGTTCGTCCCGATGAACAGACAACCGATTACAAACAGATCGGTCCGTTGGCTGTTGGGTCGGTTGTTGCCGGATTGATCGCAATTCTTGGCTTTTTTTGGCTTCCCTTTATTATCGTTGCTATTGTTGGAACCGTTTTTGGTATTCTGGCTTTTAAGAAAATTCTCAATGCTCCCGAAGAAGTCGGCGGTTTTACGCTTTCTTCGATCGGTTTGGCTCTTTCAGTTTTGGTCGGCATTTCCGCGTCGATCTGGCAAACCTGGTCGTTTTATCATAACGCCCCGCCCGGTTATTTAGTCGTCAATTTTGACGATATGGCCATTGATTCGAAAACGGGAAAAGTTTCCGATACGATTGCCGCATTAAACGGCAAAAAAGTCTATATCAAAGGTTTCATGTATCCGACAAATCGGCAGTCCGGCATTGAAAATTTTACAATGGTTCGAACTTTGGCTCATTGTAAATTCTGTTCGCCTGGAACAAATCCCGCCGATATGATTGCCGTTGTTATGGAAAAAGGAATGTCGGTTAATTTTCGAGCGAACAAGCCCATTTATGTCGGCGGCATTATTGAGGTCAATACAGAGTTTCAACCCGGCGAAATTCCTTATCGTATTCAAGCGAATACTTTTCGATAAATTGTTTTCGATTGCGTCATTTGTAATCCAATGCCATTTTCGTTTGCGTTTTTTCAAAATCCGTCGACCGCTTCGAATTTATTAGTGAAAAAGGAAGTTTTAAAAAGCTGTTTTTTGCTTAAAATCCATTGAGATCGTCGCTTCAAAACCAGTTCATGCGGACGAGATGTTCGTTTCCGTCGTTTTTTAGAACTCCCTAAAAGAATTTCTCGAAATAAAATGTTGCTGAAATTATTGTTGTTTCAAAAAACGATTTTAAGCTCAAAAACTGTTTTCTTTTTTGATCATCAATTTTTATTCGGGAATATTTCCGAATAGTATGAAACCGTTGCAATAAGAATTTTTTAATCATTTCCTGATCAGACAAAATGAAATATATAGTTCGATATGGCGCCATGCGATTGCATGGCGTTTTTGCCCATTCAAATAATGCGGCTCCTCTTTTTCATGGAACGTCAGTCATTGTCCGAACAAGTCGCGGTCAGGAAATTGCAACGATTTTATGCGAAGCAACCGGGGAAAAACTCGCGGAACTTCCGCAGGATATCGAAGAAAATCGGATCATTCGCATTATGACAGCCGACGACGAATCGGAAGCGAAAAGAATCAAGAATGCGGAATCCGAAGAATTCGAGCGTTGTCAAAGAATCGTTAAAAGATTGCATATCGAAATGAATCTTGTTCGCATTGAGCATATTTTTGGCGGCGAACGAATCATTATCTATTATGTTGCCGAAGGACGAATTGATTTTCGTGAACTTGTCCGTATTTTGGCCGGAGAATTTCAAACGCGAATCGAAATGAAACAGATCGGCGTTCGAGACGAAACAAAGCTTCTCGCTGATATCGGCGATTGCGGTCGCGAAGTCTGTTGCAATTCGTATTTAATCGCCATGCCGCCAGTTTCGATGAAAATGGCAAAATTGCAAAAAGCAACTCTTGATCAGACGAAAATATCCGGACGCTGCGGTCGTTTGAAATGTTGTTTGCGCTACGAATTTGATAATTATAACTCAGATCATGAAAATCTTTTAACGCTGGGAGCAATCGTTTTAACGCCGAACGGTCAAGCCAAAATAATCCAGATTGATCCATTATCTAAAAAAATAACGGTTGAATTCGAAAACGCAACAATACGTGATTATTTTTGTGAAGAGATTTCTCTTTGCGAACTTTAAAATCATAACGATTCCGGCGTCGAAGGTCAACCGCAATCATTTTGCGTTTGAAAATATTATGATTATTTGGTTTTCTTGTTCTTTCACAAAAAACAGGCCAGAAAATAAAAAATCAATGCCGGAAAATGAATTTGAAGCGGTTTTTACAGAGAAAGGGATTTTAACGAAAATTCTCAAACGATATTATTTGTTAAAGACAATTTTATTATCAAGTTGAGTTCCGTCAGAAAAACCGATCCAAATCATAAAAAAGGAATGATCAAAACGACAAATGTTTTCCCATTTTCAACCTAACGCGTCTCTTATTAAAAGATTTCTCTCTTTGACTTTTTCATGAAATTCGTCACAAACAGAAAAATTCTCGAGAAAATGAAGAAATTTTTGAAAATTCCAGAGAAACGGCAATTTTTCGATAGACAGGTTTGGTTTCCCAGATTATCATATAAGAATGGGATTATGAATTCTTGATATTCAACTTTATGACTTTTCCCGGTTCGTTTACGAATTGCCTTTTAAAAATAATCGATTATTTAATATCAAAGAAGTTATTTTGTTATAAAATGACTTCTCTTTCAGAAATGTTTCGGAGGGAAAGATGAAAAGAATCTGTTTAACTTTGTTATTATCGTTAGCGTTTTTTTTCCCGTTGACGATGAACTCAGCAAAAGCGGCCAATAATAAAAATCAAAATGAAGCCAACGCCAAACGACTCAATTTGTTTCAGGCCATTGAAGAAGGTCTCGTTGAAGTTCAATTGACGCCTAAAAATGCTATGGAATGCAGCGTCAGCGTTAAAAATAATTCGAAAAAACATCTTCTGATTGATATGCCCTCAACATTTGCGGGCGTTCCAGTTGTTGCTCAACCAGGCGGTCGCGGAATGATGGGCGGAATGGGCGGAATGGGCGGAATGGGAGCGATGGGCGGATTTGGCGGGTTAGGCGAAATGGACGCGATGGGAATCGGCGGTCGAAATCAGGATCGAATGGGAGGCGGACTGGGCAGCAGATCGGGTTCCAGTGGCAATAGCGGCGGAAATCAATCATTTGGCGGCGGAATGGGCGGCGGTCGAAGCAGCGGAATGGGAGGCCGAGGAGGCGGAATGTTTTCTATTGCTCCCGAAAAAACGGTTCGCGAAAAAGTTCGAACGGTTTGTCTTGAACACGGAAAAAAAGACCCGACCCCAAACGTTAAATATACAATGGTTCCGCTCGAAACCTATACGAACAGCAAAACAACCCAAACTTTATGCTCAATGTTGGCAAACGAGGAAATCGATCAATATGCTCTTCAAGCGGCTGTTTGGAACGAAGAAAACGGCTTGACTTTTGATGAAATGGCCGTCAAAACAACGAGAAATTCCGGTTTGGAACATCCGCGTCCCTTCTTTCAAGCTCAACAAATCGTTTTAGGTCAACAAATCCTTGCTCAAGCGGTCAAAGAAGCTCAAGAGCTTGAAAAACAAGAACAACAGGAAGATCAAGAACAGATTGAGCTGATTGAAGAAGAAAAAGTCCTTGCTGAAACTATTCAACAAGAAGATCAAACGATCGAAAATTTAACGGATCAACTTCTTAATGGAAATAATAAAGAATAATTGATAAAGAATTATTATCAAAGATAAAGGTTGACCAGAATTCTTAATTTATCCAGATTGTTCGAATTGATCCAAAGTTAGAATGGGCGGGGTTGCTTTATATAATCCGCTCATTCTTGATTGCGGTTGATGAAAAGATTCTGCGATTGTCGGTAGACTTGACGAGAATCATTGTTTGCCTATAATTTAAACTCGACTGGCATCTTTATTGAAAAGTTGCGATATTTTGAGATTGGAAATTGTTTGATCAAGAATTCTTATCGAATTATTGATTAATCGGAAAATAAGAGAAAGTTAATATGGCATTGTTTGAAATTGAAACTTATTCTCATATCGTCATAACCTGGGCGGAAAATGAAGAAGGAGCTCGCCAGATCCTTTATGAAAATTATCCTTCCGAAGAGGCGATTCGAGTTACAAAAAGGCCAAGAGATGCTTGGGTCATCTCGAAAGCGGCTCTCGGCATTACCGGAAAAATCGAAGCTTGCGATTTGGCTCGGGAATGCCTCTCAAAATCGGCGGGCGATAAACTTCATGCTATTCGACTTTATATGCAACAAACCGGTTGCGATCTGGAAAAAGCGCGAAAAACTATTGAATCAAATATCGTTTATGGTTGGTAATCCCCTTCTTTCTATTCATGATAACTCAAAGGCGACGGAATCCTTTTCTGTCGCTTTTTGTTTTATACCGAGACAGATTGAGCTGCTCGTTTTGCCCAATTGAGCCGTTTGTCTGTTTATTTGCTTGCAAACGGAATAATTTCCGATTATCAACAGACTTGAGTTCATTCATTGACGAGCGTTAAAAATCCCTGATTTTTGGATTCTTCATCGCGATCATTTGAAAAAATCGACGACAACGAAAGCATCGAATCCTTAACGAAACAAAAGTTCCCGTTTTTAACAAAAGGGGGCTTAATCGTTCTTCTGCTTATAAAACGTTGTTTATCGCTTGATGAAAAAATGGCAATTTTATGAAAATTTGAATCGGATTAAAATATTAACCCAAAATTTGTATATCGCATTTAAAATCATAAGAATGACAACATCTGCATTTGATACAAATCCCCTAAATTTCCAACTTGATATCATTTATGAAGAAGGTTCTGTTATTGCGATTAATAAACCGGCAGGAATATTAACTCAATCGCCGCCGGGGATTGACTCTTTGGAACTTCATGTTAAAAAATATTTAATCGAAAAAGAGCAAAAGACGGGAAAATGTTATTTGGGCATTCCCCATCGTTTGGATCGGCCCGCTTCCGGATTGATTGTTTTTGCTAAAAATTCGAGAGCAGCTAACCGGTTGTCGGAACAATTCGAAAGTCGAATGGTTCAAAAAAAATATTGGGCGATTGTCAGCGGAATGATCGAAGATGATGAAGGGACCTGGATCGATTATATGCGAAAGATCCCTGGTCGAGCTGAAGCGGAAATACGAGCTCCGATTCATCCCGACGCTCGAGAAGCGGTTCTTCATTTCTTTGTCAAAAAACGTTGGAATAATCAAACTTGGCTCGAAATTGAATTGGAAACTGGTCGAACGCATCAAATTCGACTTCAATGCGGTTCAAGAGGTTTTCCTTTGTTGGGCGATCAACTTTATGGTTCAACGGTTCCTTTCGGAACCCAATTTGCTGACGATCGACTTCGTTCTATTGCATTGCATTCCAGAGAAATGACTTTTTCTCATCCGCAAACGAGAGAAAAAATTGTTTTGGTCGCTCCTATTTCAAAAACCTGGGAGTCAACAGGAATTTTTAAGGATTAAAATGAATATATCAAACAGTTCGGGTCAAGTTCGCGTAAAAATAATTGGAACAGGTTCTTATTTGCCGGAACGAATCGTTCATAATGAGGAATTGGCCAAACAATTACCGAACACTTCGGATGAATGGATTTTTTCGCATACTGGCATTTCAACGCGTCATTTAGCTTCATCCGATGACTCGCCTTCCGGAATGGGAATCGAAGCGGCCAAAAAAGCGCTCGATATGGCAGGCGTTGCTCCAGAAGACCTTGGATTCATTCTTTTAAGTTCAACGACAACCGATTTCGCGCCAATTCCGCCGACTTCTTGCGTTATTCAACGGGCTTTAAAGGCCAAAAACTCTGCGGCGTTCGATATAACCGCAGCTTGTTGCGGATTTGTCTATAATTTGGAAATCGCGAGAAGCTTTTTTCAAAGTCCTCATAATCGTCGCCCTATTCTTGTTATTGCAACAGAAATGATGTCTCGTATGGTCGATTGGACAGACCATAAAACCTGCGTTCTTTTTGGCGACGGCGCTGCTGCGGCTGTCTTGGTTCCAAGCGATTCAGAAAGTTGCATTGTCGATACCATTATGAAAGCAGACGGAACCGGAACCGATTATCTTCGAATAACCGGCGGTTGCGAAACGCCAACTTCCCATTTTGACAACTCCCCCCATATTTTATATATGGAAGGCAAAAAGGTTTTTACTTTCGCCATTAAAGTTCTGCCTGCTGTAATCAATTCTCTTATGGAACGAAATAATTTAACAACGGACGATATAACTCATATTATTCCGCATCAGGCTAATTATCGCATTATTCATTCCGCCGCAACAAGACTCGGTTTTACCGATGATCGTTTCTTTTTGAATGTCAGTCGGGTTGCCAATACAGCTTCCGCATCCATTCCAATCGCTATGGACGAAATGAATCGCGCCGGTATGCTCAAACGCGGCGATAAAATTATAACAGCCGGATTTGGAGCCGGCTTGACTTATGGCGGCAATCTGATCATTTGGTAATCACTGTTTTGCGAACGACATTCATAATTTAATTGAAGGGCATTGTTTCTGAAACATTTGAATTTCGGCAATCAATGATATCTTTCAATAATAACCCTCAAGCCTTTTGAAAATTCCTGATTTTGGGGATTGACAAGCGACAATGACGGACAGATTTTGGAAAGTTGAAGCCTTTTGTTCGTCCAAATCGCTTTCGATATAAACTTCTTTTGGTCTGAAATTATCCAGAAAGAAAGATCATTAACATAATGAAAAAGAACGAGTCTTTGGGAAATCGTCGCGTTGTTGTAACCGGCATAGGTATCGTCAGTCCAATCGGAATTGGCTTAAATGATTTTTGGCGCGGCATTCGATCAGGACAAAGCGGCATTGATCGAATCTCATTATTTGACGCATCCCGGGTTGCTTGTCAAGTTGCGGCAGAAATCAAAAATTTCTCTCCCAATAAATATCTCGACCATAAAACGATACAGCGTTCGGCGCGTTTTACCCATTTTGCCCTTATTGCCGCTCAAGAAGCAATTCAGCAATCAGGAATATTAAACGATCCGAAACAGAAGGAAATTTTGGAAAAAGCAGCAATTATTTTAGGAAATGGAATCGGCGGACTGGACGTTTACTCAGAATCGCAATTGAAGCTTTATGAAAAAGGGCCCTCTCGAATGTCAGCACTGACTATTCCCAAAATGATATCCAATGAAGCCGCAGGGAATATTTCCATTGAATTTGGAATTCAGGGACTGGCTCATTCAATTGCAACGGCTTGCGCTTCAGGAACGGACGCTATCGGTCTCGCTTTGAATTATATTCGTTTTGGCCAAGCCGATGTTGTTGTTACCGGCGGAACAGAAGCGGCGATAACAGAGTTTGGCGTTGCCGGTTTTTGTGCGCTCAAGGCGCTTTCAACCTCATTTAATGATCAACCTCAAAAATCAAGTCGACCTTTTGATCAAGATCGAGACGGTTTTGTTATGGGCGAAGGGGCAGGAATTCTCGTTTTAGAATCGTTAGATCATGCGCTTGAACGCGGGGCTCCTATTTTAGCAGAAGTTGCTGGTTGGGGCGTCTCCTCGGACGCTTATCATATAACGTCCCCTGACGCAAAAGGAATCGGCCCGGCCAAGGCTATTGATTTGGCCTTAACCAATGCGAAAATGAATCCTGTCGATATTCAATATATCAACGCTCACGGAACCTCAACGCCGACCAATGATCCCATTGAAACTGCCGCCATTAAAAGAGTTTTTAGTTCCTATGCTTATCAGTTGAAAGTTTCATCGGTCAAAGGAATGATCGGCCATTGCCTGGGCGCTGCTGGCGCCATTGAAGCGATAACCTGTATTCAATCGATACGGGATCATTTCTTTCCTGCAACCATTAATCTCGAAAATCCCGACCCTCTTTGCGATCTCGATTATGTCCCGAACATCGGTCAACCGGGAACGATTCAGGCGGCGATGAGCATTTCCCTCGGGTTTGGCGGTCATAATAGCGTTCTTATTTTCAAAAAATATTGACTCGTTTTTCTCATTATTCATTTTGATTCATTTCTCGCAGAGACGCGGGGACGCAGAGAAGAGGGGAATAATGGGAGAGATTGCTGGTTTTTGATAATTGAAAAAGAATTTATTATTTCAATTGAATTTCTTTGAAAAACCAATCCCAATTATAAAAAATGGAAATAATCAGACCAACAAATGAATTTTTAACAATTTCTTTGTTCGTTTACAGGTTTAGGAGTCAGCGATTTATTTTTCAACGGACTTGAATATCTATTCAAATTAAGAGGAGAGAAATGACGTCGAAGTTTGAAAAAGTTAAAGCGTCACAATTATTGACAATGAAGGAAACGGGCAAGAAAATCGTTATGATGACGGCTTATGATTTTCCGACGGCGCAAATTTTGGACGAAGCGGGCGTTGATATTCTTTTGGTCGGCGACAGTTTGGGAACCGTTATTCAAGGTCACGAAACGACTCTTCCGGTAACGTTGGATCAGATGATTTATCATGCGGAAATGGTTACTCGAGCCGCAAAACGAGCTTTTGTTGTCGTTGATATGCCTTTTCCGTATTGCCAGCTTGGTCCCGACGAAGCGGTTCGAGCTGCAGCGAGAGTCATCAAAGAGACAGGGGCAAATGGCGTTAAAATCGAAGGAGGTCAAGATCGAATCGCAACGATTTCAGCCGTTATTCAAGCTGGAATTCCTGTTATGGGACATTGCGGTCTTATGCCGCAGAGCATCCGCAAGTTGGGCGGCTATAAAATTCAACGCAATCCTGATCAACTTGATAACGATCTTCAATCTCTTCAGGAAAACGGCGTCTTTGCTGCTGTTTTGGAATGCGTTCCCAAACAACTTTCGTTCAAAATGTCGCAAAAATACAAGATTCCGCTCATCGGAATTGGCGCCGGAAAAGGCTGCGACGGTCAGGTTCTCGTCTTTCATGATTTCGCTCTTTGGGCGGCTAAAGAACCGCAAGAACTTCCCAAACATGCTCGCGTTTATGTCAACCTTCATGAAATTATTCTCAAGGCTGTCCAAAACTTTGCGAAAGATGTTCGCAGCTCTGATTTTCCAAGCGACTCGGAATCATTTGATTAAGAGAGAATGCTGATTAAACGAAAACTTTTTCAATAATTGGAAGATATTTGCAAAAGATTCGAATTCCAATCGTTTTCGTATCAACACTCTTTGATAATCTGGTTAAGCTGGGGAAGATTTTTTAATAAAACAGAGAGGGAAGGTTTGGCAAAAATTCGAACGCGTTTGACATAATCGTCGAACTGTTCTTCTGCCAAAGCTCGAACGACAGGCGAAACAGAAGATAACGGCAAATAACGATTTTCGTTCGGATAATAGACGTCTATTTTGAATTGAACCTCTTTATTGACCGGCGGAGCGTCAATGAGGAGATCATTCGGACACAATATTGTCTTTGACTGACCATTTTGATTGATGACTTGATTAATTCGTTCAATCAACTTGTCCGCAATTGTTTGAAGTTCAAAATAAGGTCGACCGGCCAATTTTTCGTAAAGAGACGGCTCTTCGGTTATACTGAATTGTCGAACTCTTTTATATAACGAACGTTTTGTTCCAAGAATGCCGTCTAACAAATCAATTGCGGCTTGAAGTTTTTCGTTGGAATTTGATTTCCTGGCGCTCTCTTGAAGTTTTGTGCGGCAGAGTTGTTGCAAAAATTTGATCCAAACAGATTCGGACGCATTTTTCCCCTGTTTGATTAGTTGAAGCGGCGATTCAAATTGAGAAATAATATCGAATGCCCGTTGAAGCATAACCGTTGCGCTTCGAACCGCGTGATGCCAATAGACCTCGCTGAACATAACATAACGGGCAAAAACCATTAATTCGGCGGCTGTTTTGCCTTTTTCCGTAATCGCCAAACCGTCGTTATTGCGATTTAAACAAAGGCTTCCGATCAAACGATCTTGATCAAAATGTCGGCCATAAGGAACGCCGGCTCCTAAACTGTCTCGCGCCAAATAATCCATTTTATCGATATCAATCGGCCCGGAAAGAATGCTCATAAGAAGTCGATAAGCTTTTTGACGCCGTTGAAACTCTGCGCTGTTTTCATTTTCGCGACGTTTAACCTCTTTTTCATTCAACAAACAAAGAACGTCTTCCGGATTTAAATGCCAATCGCGGCGAAGAATTTGAGCAAGCTCATCAGAAATGATATAAGCTTGGGCGTTTTTTTCATGCTTAATGCAGTCATCGATTTCCGAATCGTTTTGCTGGGGCGGATAAATATCTTCGATGAGATGACAAAATGGATAATGACCGATATCATGAAGCAGAGCCGTCACAATCAAAAGTTCCGCTTCTTCCCGATGAATGATTTTGCAAAATGCTTCGACGTTTAATAATCTTTTAAGAACGAGAAGAGCCAAACGATAAACGCCGAGCGAATGTTCAAATCGAGTGTGTCGCGCGCCGGGATAAACCAAAGCGACAAATCCAAGTTGATTAATTTCGGTGAGGCGTCGAAACGCAGTTGAGTCGATGATCTTTCGAACGCGGCGCGTCAGCGGAACGTCGATTTCCGGAGGAACGCGAATGATTGTCGTCTTCGCGTCCAACTCAATCATTTCCGGAATAGTTGAAATGGCTTTGCTCTGGTTCATTTTATGGGGTTTTCGTTAAACATTTATTGTCGAAATATTAGAAGTTCTCGAATTCGATCCGTTTGACAAGCGTTATTTTTTCGTTATGCATCTGTTTATTTGTCGGCTTTGTGATTCATTCAGCCAGCCTGAAAATCTGTTTTTGAAAGGGAATTTTGCGGCTCGAAACATTCAGGAACAAGTTCTAATTGAAAAAGTCAATTGACCATATTTTAACGGCTCCGGCTTCGGTTCCGAAATAAATATCTTTATTATTTTCGGAAAAAGTAACGGCGGTTATTTTTTGGCTTGAAGAAGTCGGTTCCTGATAGACTCGAAGCGGCTTTCCCTGGCGAATATCCCAAAGGACAAGTCGGGCTGTCTCTTTGCCGGTTCCGACGACAAGAAAATGATTATTGGCGTTAAAAGCCATCGATTGAATCGGTTGTTGATGTTCGCCCAGTTCAGTTAAAAGGCGTCCTTTGGCCGATTCCCAAATTCCGATATATTTTGATTTTGACCGAACGGCAAACATTGATCCGTCTGACGAAAATGCGCATTGATAAGAGTCGATTCCTTTTTGAACATTGAATCTTGAAACTTCAATCGCCTGAAGCGGCTCTGTTTGATCGTTCCATTCGATCTGGTCAACAACCTGAAGATCCCAAATAATAATCATATCGTAAGGCGATTCTTCCAATGAACCAATTTTATCGTTTAAAGCGACCCCGTCAACTGAATCGGTTTTTTCGACAACATCTGTTTTGTCAATAGAATAGGTCTGGCCTCTTTGAGTCGCGTTATCCATTAAGTTTGTCTGACCGGAATGCTCTTTTGTCTGACCGGAATGTACTGACTCGTTTTTAACGGAAAGAACGGTTGCAACAAGATCATTTTGCGATGAAAAGGCAAGGATATCAGAAACAATATAGTTTCGGGGCAATTTGTCCTCTTCATTCTTGATCATTATTTCGGGAAATTGGACAATTCGTTGATCCGAACGTTTAATGAGCCGCCATACTCGGTTTCGATCCTGACAGGCAATCCAATAGGCATTCGACGACATTTGCAAATTTTGATCATCGTTCTCTTCAGGCAGTAAGGCAACTTGATCCATTAATGGCGAATCAAGCGAAAGCGCTCTGACATTCGCTTTGCGAAACCCATTGACATTGAGAGGACGTTGCGAATCCTTGTCAGCAATAAAAAGCGTATTCGCTTCGTCATTCCAAGCGACCGAAAGAACAGAATCAACGGCATTTAATTCTTCCGCTTTTTCCAAACAAGCTGTTGAATGCTCCAAATTCCAGAAACTTGCCCGAGTTGGAACGTCGTCCTCAGAGAGCATTTCTGAATCTGGCGATTCCCAAACAACAAGAAGATGTTGATCCAGATTCGATAATTCGAGCTTGACGATTTTTCCTGGAACGTTTAATAACGTCGATAAATGTTGTTCGTCAACAATTTCCGCATTGTCAGACGACTCTGCTTTCTCTTTTTCGCTTTTCATGAAATGAATGGGACTAACAGAACAGCCATTTGCGATGACAATAACAAAATTTGAAAAACAAATCAGAAAAAAAAAGCGTTTGATAATTCGAATAATTTTCATTAATTTCGTTTAAAAGGGTTGTCTTTTTAATTCGTTTTTAATATGATTTTCTGAGTCATCAATCAAATAACGTCTCTTTCCATTCAAAGTCGGTTTGGCGAAAAACGACAATTATTGCCTTTTCGTTATTCTTCGACAGTTTTTGATTTCGTTTATTTGCCAACAAACTCGCAAACGAACAATTTCCGTTTTGACAGACTCAAATTCATAATTTTGCTTAAGAAGAAATAAAAAAGAATACGTTTTTTTAAAAAAGACGTCAAGAGGTTTTTGCGGCCAGATTTTGACGATTCCGATATCAGATTGGACGATTTCCTTGCCTCTTTCGCCCATAAACCCGCAATCGCCGTTAAATCATAGAATTCAGACTTAGCGACCTTCATCTTCGATTGAATTAAGATTTAAGAACGTCATCGAAAAACAAACAAAAATCAACCAAAGGCGCAATCTTTCGTTCAACTTTTTGGCAATGGAACCGGAACAGATTTTCAGAAGAGCCAAAAAAGAAAACGCTGAAAATTACTGAAAAGAATAAAAGAAGAAAATTCATTTCATATCGAAAAAACAGCTTCAGCGCATAAAAAAAGGGATTTTTGAAATTCATCAAAAAAACCTGCAAAATACCCCCTAGGGGAATCGAACCCCTGTTACTGGACTGAGAATCCGGTGTCCTAGGCCAC
>JAUNBG010000052.1 GCA_030527205.1 Planctomycetia bacterium | reverse complement strand
GTCAACAAAATCCTGTTTTGCCAAATCCAGAAAACAGTCAGCAAAATCCCGCAAATTAAATATATTAGATTGTCATTTTTAATAAGAAGTAAACATTAAAACGATTCTTAATCTCTTTATTCGACTTCTTTGATGGCATATTTAGCCCAAACGAGATATTGGACAAAAACCGTGAAACATATTCGCAACTTTATTTTAATTTTTATCTTTTTTTTGATTATTGATTTTATTATCGGAATATTTTTGTATCAAAGTCAATACAAAAAGCCGCGAATGTTAAATCAAAAGAAAAAAGATGAAATAAACAGTCAAATTGAGTTTGGCAACAATCGACTCGCGTTTATGAACAATGTTGTCAATAACAATATAAAAATGTATACGCGATCATTTCCGTTAAATCGAATGTCATCGCAAACGGAATATCAAATTTGGCTGACGCAAATGGCTGAATTCTGCGATATGAAATCGCCTGTTATTTCGATTGGAAATTATCAAACTGGCCCAGGAATAGCAACCCAAAAATTTCAATTAAAAAGTCAATGTTCGACGGAACAACTTTATCAATTTTTGTATGAATTTTATTGGACTTCTTATTTACATCGAATAACGTCCTTGAACATTCAACCGGTTGAACAATCCAGCGATTTGGACGTTAATATTGTTTTTGAGACATTAACCTTGGCAAAAGTCAAACAGACGGACGCGTATCCTTTGGCTCAACAATTACCGATTTCGACTCCGATTCAACGATTGTCTTCCAAGCCGTTTAAAGCTTATGCGGAAATTGCCAAAAAAGATATTTTTCGTTATATCAAACCTGGAATTGACAACGCAAATTTCGCCATATTAACAGGAACGCCTTCGGTTACCGACGAAGCGACGGGAAAAAATGTCGCTGTTTCTCGTTGGAAAATTCAAACAGAAAATCGAACGATGAACTTAAAAATTGGAGATTCCATTTCCATTGGATCCTTTGACGGAAAAATTGCCGATATTTTTGAGGATATGGTTATTATTAAACAGAATAACGGTTCGCTTTGGGTTGTCGCTCTCGGAGAAAAATTAAGCGACGCAACCGCTGTTCCTGCTTTTCTTTTCTAATCCTTTGTTTAAATAACAGGTTACTCATTTTTACTTTTTTATTCCGTTTATTATTTTAAACAAAATATATTATTAAAATCATCAGGAATCTAAAAATTCGTAATATTATCTGTCGTTGTCGAGTTTGATTTTTTATCAAATTTCAACAAATTGAATATAAACTCTTAAAACAAAAATAAAGAAAACAGAAAAAGGAAATAATTAATGTCAAATCAATTTTCTCGACGTTCATTTTTATCCAACAATCTTTTAGGCGCTGGAGCCGCAGCGTTAAGCGGAAGTCTTTTGGCGCAAAACAATGTTCAAGGTTTCGAACAATCGGAAAAGGAAAACAATTCCGTTTGGGAGCCATTTAGCGACAAAAAGGTTAAAGTTGGCCTTGTCGGCTATGGATTTTGTAAATTTGCCGCTCAATGGGAATTTCAAAATCATCCGAATGTTGAAATTGTTGCCGTCAGCGATTTATTTGAGGATCGTTGCAACGAACTGGCCAAAGTTGTCAAATGCGAAAAGACTTATCCGTCGCTTGAAGAAATGGTCAAAGACGATTCGATTGAAGCGATTTTTTGTGCAACCGACGCTCCCTCTCACGCAAAACATTGCATTGAAGTTTTGAAACACGGAAAACATGTTGCAACGGCGGTTCCCGTTTTTTATGGAAATATTGAATATGCCGATATGATTCTGGAATGCGTAAAAGAAAACCCAGATTTGATTTATGCTATGTTTGAAACGTCAACATTTCATGACGATCTTTATGCAATGTCCAAAATATATGAAGCGGGCGGATTCGGCAAAATTCTTTATTCAGAAGGCGAGTATTGCCATACAAAAGCGCCTGGTTCAACTTATTATCCTTCATATGGCGATTGGCGAAAGAACGGTTGCCCGATTTGGTATCCGACTCATGCAACGGCTTATCATATCAGCGTTACACACGGAAGCTTTATTGATGTCTCCTGCAAAGGTTTTACTTATAAAAAAGATAAACAACCGAACGCTTCTGGAAATATTTTTGATGGCGAAGTCGGTCTTTTTCGAACCAATGACGGCGGAATGTCCAGAATGATGTGCCATTCGACATATGGCGTTTATTTGGAAGCGGGACGCGTACGCGGCGAAATCGGCGGTTTTGACGGAACATTTCAGGACATTTTCAGCGCTTATACAGGAACGGATGAAGGACGTCGCATAGTCAAAGAGCTTGGCGATAAAATTAAGAAATATCCGCTTCCGCCGACAGTTCAATCAGGAAGTCACGGAGGATCGCATGGTTATCATTGCGACAATTTCATTCGTTCGATTTTATTGAAGGAAAAGCCTGCTGTTGGAATCATTGATGCTTTAAATATGACGGTTCCTGGCTATTATGCTCATCTTTCTGCTGTCAAAGACGGCGAAACGATGAAAATCCCTCAATATTCATTATAAATTCCGCTTTATCATGAAGTTCATGAAAGAGTTGAATTTGAAATATGAGTCGACAAATTGAATAATGAGGGATAAATAGAAAAAAGGGGAAGCCTGTTGCCCAAACGGGCTTTGAAATGCTTATGAAGAATGCTCATAACGATATTGCCAATATTAAATCATTTGTTTCTGGTTTGATTCGTCCTTATTCGTCGATGAAACAGACTATAATATTGTTTTATTCGATTATTGCGCTCTCCATTTTTTGGTATTGGCCAACGCCTTCCCCATTTCAGGATTCGTTGGGAAACCGTTCGATTCCTTCTGGAACTGTTGTTTGGGAAAAATCAGAAGAAGCTGGAAATGTTCCTGACAACCCCCTTTTTTTGGAAGACGTTTTCAGCAAAAAAAATTCTTCCGAAACAATCGTTACTGTTTCATGGAAGAAATTTTTTTGGGGAAGTCAAAAAATTGTTGCGGCTTTCTTTTTAATGGGATTGTTTCCGATTTTGATTGTCAAGTTCGTTTTTCGCGAAAAGTTGTCCGATTATGGCGTTCAATGGGGGCAACGTTTTCGAACGTTCAATAATATTATCATATTTTTTCCTCTGATGATTCTTTTAGGAATTTTGAGCAGTCGAGAATCAGGATTTTATTCCGTTTATCCTTATAATCCTTATGCGTTTGCTTCCTTAACTTTTTTGGTTACGCATTCGATTTTGTATTTTTTTCTTTATTATTTTTCATGGGAATTTATGTTTCGAGGTTTCATTCAACATGGGCTGGCAAGTTCGATGAACGCGATGACTGCCGTTTGGATTCAAGTTTTGCTTTCGACAATGTTACATTATGGGCATCCGATTTCCGAAGTTCTCGGTTGTTTGGGCGGCGGTTTTTTATGGGGATTCCTGGTTTATCGAACCAATTCGATTTTTGCCGGATGGGTTCAGCATGCCGTTTTGGGAATCGCTTTAGATGTTTCCCTTATTTGGTTTGCGTTTCATTAATTATCTCTCTATTTCGATTCAAATTGATTAATCATTTTTGATCGTTGGATTCTTAAATTCCAAGGACAAGCAGATCAGGAAGACAACCCCTGTTGTCTGAAATTGGCTTTTATACTAAAAAAACCCGGTCTCGTTAAAACCGGGTTTGGGAGAAAAACTCTCCAATTCTCTTCTTGATAGCTTAATGAATTTCTCCATAAAATTCAAAATCTATTTCTGGTTGACTTTATTGACATTATAAATTTAATGGCATAACAACATAAGAATATTGATCGTCTGTCTTAAAAAGAATGGGCGAGTTTTCGTTAAAATAAATGGAAATGATTTTTTCTGCCTCAAGTTCGCGAAGAAAATCAATAATAAAGCGAGCATTCATTCTTATTTGAATCGGTTCTGAACTGAAAGCAATGGGAATCTCAATTCGTGATTCGCCGCTTTCTGCGCCGCTTGCAAAAATGACCAAAATTCCGTCAGAGAATTTAAAATTGACGCCTGGTTCTTTATCAATCGTCACAACTTCAGCCTGACGAACTCCTGATAACAGTTGACCGGCAATAATATCAACTTTACTTTTATTGTCTTCGCTCGGAATGATCCCTCTCCAGCGAGGAAAATGGCCTTCCTGCAAACGGCTATGAATAACGGTTGATCCGATTTTTAATGAGACGCAATTGTTATCAATGGCAATATCGACTTTTTCTGCTTCGTTTATCGATTTTTCAATTAAATTTAATGTTCTGACTGGAAAAATCGAATTCGTTTCTAAAGATTCGTCTTCGGTATGAATGAAATCAGCGGTTCCTTCCTGACAAGCCAAACGACGTCCGTCTGTTGCGACGGCAATAACTGAATTTTCCTTTAATTCAATCAAAACGCCGCTCAGAGAATAACGCGAACTTTCTGTTTCGATAGCAAAGCAAGTTCGACGAATGATTTGTTTTAAAATGCTCGAAGAAACAGAATAATATGATTGGGCATTAAAGGGAAGAATTTCAGGAAATTCCGAAGCGGATTGAGTCGGCAATTGATAACAGGAACGCTCTCCTGAGACGATTGTTTGCTCTGAATTGCTTTCAATGGTTAATTCTTTATCGAAACTTTCCTGAAGAATTTTTCGGAACAATATCGTTGGCAGAATGGCTTCGCCTGGTTCTTGAATATTGATATTTTCTGAAAGTTCAAGACGAATACTCATATCGTTATCCGTTGCCAGAAGGATCAATTTGTCGTTTTGTAAAACAATTTTGACGTTTTGTAAAATGGCTTTGATGTCTCGAACCGAAGCAACTGAAGCGGCCAAAAAAAACAGACGGGAAAAAGATTCTCGATTACAACTGAATTTCATGACATATTCCTTATAAAACAAAAGAGAGCTGTTGAAGTAACATTTTTCTCTATTATACAGTAAGACAAATTATTTTGTATAGGGAAGTAAAAAAATTAGTATAAGAGTTATAAACAAAATAAACATATTAAATAATATATAAAAAATATATAAAATACAAAAATAAACTAAATAATAACGAATAACATAACGATAAAAAGAAAAAGATGCAGTCTATAATCGGATGAAACTTTACAAAATAAATAAACATTCTTCTCTAATATATATTTCTTTATTATTTAATTTAATAGTAATAATAGTATCAAGATTTATTTTGTTGATAAAATTAGAAAAAAAAACGTGAAACATCATAAATAATAGATTATAAACAAAACAAAGCGATGTGAAAAAATTGTTTGTAAGATGTTAAATAGTTGTTTTTTTATTGATTATTTATTGTAAATGATAAAATCAAGATAATGGGTCTGTTGATAAAACAGAGACTTATTGACGTTAATAAACTCTTTGTCAACTTTTTCTTCACAAAAAAGCAACCAGAAAGTTTTCTTTTTTTGCATTTCAAAACAGAATCTTTTCAATAAGAATTTGATTATTTTATAAAAAATATCATCTTATTCTGGAATATCATTCTTTTTTCTGTATACTTAATATTGGATGTTATTCTAGAAATTTTTCTTTCTTCTCAATTTAAGCCTAATGAAAATCCCGATTTTGTATTTTAAGTTCCGACAATGAAGGGCGGATTACGAAAGGGCAATGCCAGTTGTCCGAATCGGCGTTTGTATAATCCGATTGAATTCCTGTTTCTTATTTATGGAAGTCAGGCAAATACAGATAACAGAATACGAAGTCATTAAAAAGGCTAGAGTAAGGTCGAAAACGTTATAATTGTGTTATTTTATGAATTTCTTTAAAAAATTGTATAAGCGGGAAAATGGCTATTATTTCCCTTATTTATCCTAAGTCCTATTTCTCCGATGACCTTTTGCGCTATTCGTTTTTGGCGCGGCGAGGAAAAATTCCGTTACAAACTCAAATCAAAATTTCGTCTTTCGATCAAGCTCGAAATATTTTGCAACTTGAAGCGGATTGGGATGAGTCTGTAACGGTTCATATTCCTTATTTTTATAAGCGTTACGGACTGTTTTATTATTCAACAGAAAGTTTGAAATCTCGTTGTCAACCTTATTTGTTGCTCCGAGAATTGGCTCGAGGGCAGCTTTCACGCATTACAAAGAAAAGATTTGAATGGCAAATTCTTGGATTAAAAATTCCAATCAATATTCGTCGCCGCATTCGACTCAATTTGATTCAAATGTCGCAGCTCGCAACAGTTCATTGGTTAAATGCGGAATTTGATGAAAAAGCTCATTCCTTTTTTTTGAATCTTATCGATTCAAGTATTCTTTTATTAGATCAGTTTATCGAACAATCTTTAATTGCCCGACAGGCAATAGTTCAATCATTTCCGGTATTTACGGGCATTCGGTTTCGCTTTCCCTGTTCCGAAAAAACTTTATTGCAATTGAATAATTCTGAATTTCGTTTATTAAATCCAAATTATTGTTGGAAAGATATTGAACCTCAACAAGGCCAGTTCGTTTGGAACCATTTAGATGACGCAGTTGAAAAAGCCCAAAGCAATCAATGGCATTTTGTCATTGGACCGCTCATTCGCTGGGAAAAAAATGATCTTCCGTTTTGGGTTTTGAAATATCTTGAACAGCCGGAACTTTTTGAAAGTTATCTTTTTCGCTATTTTGATTCTGTATTGAATCGCTATTCTTTTTGTCATTATTGGATTATTTCATGCGGGACAGCAGCTTATTTAGGAAATCTGCTCATTTCTCAACGTTTGGATTGGATTGAGACTTTGGCTCAAAAAATTCGAGCAAAAAATCCTCAGGCAGAAATACTCATTGGAATTAAACAACCTTGGGGAGATTTCTTTTGGAAAAATTCCGAGATATTTCCTTTAGAATTAGGAGAACGCTTTATAAAATTGAAAAATATCGACGGATTTTTTTTGGAAATGGATTTTGATTTGGCTCAGGAAGCGTCATTGCCGCGCGATCCTTTTGAACTTAATTGGCTTTTGGATCAATGGAGCTATTTTGGAAAAAAAATTCATATTTCATTTTCTGTTCCAAGCGATTCCCGTTTTTTTAATGTCAACGAAAAGATCAGCTTTTGGAATCAAAAAATTCAACAAGAACTTGTCCGACGCTATTTTCTTTCATTTTTAACAAGGAAATCCATCGTTGCTGTTTATTGGAGCAAATTAGAAGATTTGTTATTTGAATCAGATATTTCAGTTCATTCAGACGATTTTTTGCAGAGATTCAATTCAAAACTTCAAAAAGATTCAGAATTGTTGTCAGACAATCAAAATTTTGAGATTGATGAAACCAATTTGTTCAAAGAAGCGACTTCAATTCTTCCGTTTTCTTTTTCCGGACTTTTTCAAAACGACGGTTCAGCGAAATCGGGCTATTATAAGTTAATGGCGTTGATTCGAACTTTTTTGGGATAAATCAAAACTCCTCGGGACGTTTTCCGGTTCTCTTTTTTATTTTTTAACATCAGAAGGAATTATCTCAAATCTATTAAAAAACGACATAATCAAGGTCAGAATTCGCAACAACGAACGGATTGCGTCAAGACCCATTTTTTCTAAAGAACGGCTTTCGCGATAAAAGAACAAAACCCCCAGGCAATTTTGATATTGCAAGGGGGTTTGGCTGTTAATATGAAGAAAATTCAATCGATATTATTCTTCTGTATTCGGATTGTATTCAATAGCTCCGAGATCAACAATATCATTGAAGATTCGTTCATTGCCGAAATAATCTGTTTCCAGAATATTTCCTTCCGCGTCAACAGCTAAAGCATTCGAACCGGCATCAATTGCAGATGAATTCGATTTCAAAGAGAAATCCCAATCAGCCCAAAGATCATTAGACCAATCATTGAAATCATAATCTTCAAAATGTTCAAACAACGGATCAACTTTCAAAAGATTATTATTTCCAGTAAACGCCTTGCCAACAGAAGAAGCCTTTGCGTAATTTTCGATCAAACTGTAATTGATCATCGAACTGGTTGTCGAAGCGGATCCTGTGAAGAGATCATAACCTCGATTGGTCGTTGTATTGTTTTTGGCTAAAATGCTGTTATTGACTCGCAGAGTTTTATTGTTATAAATTCCGCCGCCATAATAGAACGCGGTATTTCCGGCAACGGTTGAGTTTGTTACTGTAACAGAATTATTGTTATAGATTCCGCCGCCATTTTTCAACGCTTGATTGCCGGAAATAATCGAGTTAATAATTATAATGGATCCGGTATTAACATAAATCGCTCCCCCGGAATTGGCTTGATTGCCAGCTAAAATGCTTGCATAAATAGTCGAGCTTTTATTAGAAGAATGATAAATCGCGCCGCCATTTTGACTGACAACATTGTTGAAGAACTCAGAGTCAACAACATTTACGAAATTCGCATTATAAATCGCTCCGCCGTAAAGCGCAGAACCGCTTTCAAATGAACTTGTTTCAATATCGATCGTTCCAGCGTTGAAAATCGCAGCGCCTTTACTTGCCGAATTGAAAAGGAAGGAGCTGCCCGAAAGAGTCATTTCTTTTGTATAATTATAAATGGCTCCGCCGCGATGAGCGTTGTTCTGATCAAAAAAGCTTTCATTAATCTCAAGGGAAGAACCGTTGTTACAAAGGGCTCCCCCATAATTCCCGGCTTCATTGTTCGCAAAATTTGAAGACTCAATTGTCATTGAGCCGCTTCCGGAATGATAAATGGCGCCGCCAAGGGTTGCTTCATTGAAATCAAACTCGGCATTTTCGATTTGAGCTGTTCCAATATTATAAATCGCTCCGCCGTAATAAGTCGAATTATTAGCGAATAAAGTCATATCAGCATTATCGTTATCAAAGAAGCTTCCAAAAAGAATATCGAGGCTTGAACCTTCTTCAAACAAATCATTTTTGATCGAAAGATCAGCGTTTGTGTAATTGTAAATGGCGCCTCCCTTCCAATCGACAGAATTATTATCGAAAGAGGATTGGGAAACAGTCACAGATCCGGCATAATTATAGATTGCGCCGCCATATTTTGCTGAACCGTTATCAAATCTTGTTTGGCCAATGAAAACGTTGCCTTTATTATAAAGGGTTCCGCCATAGGTTGCCTGGTTACTATCCAGAACGCTGTTTCCTAACAAAATGGTTGTTCCCGATGCGGTTGTATAAATGGCGCCTGCATAGGTTGCGCTATTGCCAGAAAGCGTTGATTGATTAATAAACAATAATCCCGTATTGTAAATGGCGCCGCCATAATAAGTCGAATTGGATGAGATAATGGAATGATTAATATTCAATGCGAAACTATTGATAATGGCTCCGCCTTTATAGCTTGTGATTCCATTAATCATTGACAAACTGTCAATCGAGAAGAATTGAGGATTGTCTTCATTCATTGTTCCATTGACGTTAAAAATGCGGCTTCGTAAATGAGCATCAATCGTTATGCCCGGCTGATCATATTCATAATCCCAAAGATCGCTTGCGTCGATTTTGATCGCTTTGGAAACGACAAGTTCTTTATTATTCAAAGAAATAATCGAACGGAAAAGCGATTCGTCAAAAGTAATAATGTCTCCGTCTTGAGCAATTGTTATGGCCTCTCGAAGAGAAAGAACATTATCATTTGAATCGACGATATCCGAAGCGGTTGTAACGACGAGATGCCATTCAAAAGAGCCCATATCAACCGTTCCAACAGCGATTCGATTTTCGCTCGTTATATCATATTCCAACGGATTTCCTGACTGATCAACCGCGAGATCATTGGAGCCTGTATTGAAAGCAGGAGAATCAATCCCGATCTGTAAATCCAAAGTTTCGAGATTCAATAAAACGCCATTTTCATCAAAGGCCGGCGAAACAAAAAATTGAGGATCAAGATCAAATATTGAATTGGCCGATAAATCGAAATCGACAACCTTATTGCTTTCCGGTTTCAAGGTTTGCGTGTTACCGACCAAACAGTAATCGCAAATCGTTGTTGTTTCATCGTCAATAGAAGTTCCAATATCCGCGTTGTCCGAAGAATAGTTTTTGGCTATAATCGAATTCTGCAACAGAACCGAGTTCAAATCATTATAAATCCCCCCTCCGAATTCAGCGGAATTTCCGGCGATTGTACAATTAACAAACGTTGCGTTTCCTTCATTAAAAAATGCCCCGCCGTTCATTGTTGCGCTATTCCCGAAGAAAATGGAATTGCTGATAAAAGAGTTGGCCAAGATCAATTCAGAATCTTCATTTTCGTCGCAAACATTGCTGATCGCGCCCCCGTCTCCGCCGCAGATATCAAGACTAATGATATTTCCTTCTTCATCATAAACTTTATTATATTTAAAATCAGTAACTTCATTATCAATAACGGTCAAGGAATCAGCAATGAGAGTTGCGCCTGGTCCATTCAAAATGGCTCCGCCTTCCGAAGCGCTATTCTGATATAAAACAGACGAAGAAATATTTAACTGACCGGCATTATAAATTGCTCCGCCATAGCCGCCCAAAACGTCAAGAATCGGATTATCATTTTCATCAACATCCGGAACAGCGAGATATTGAGCTTTATTGCTGTTTAATTCAGATCCTTCGATCATTAAAACATTGTCATTATAAATAGCGCCGCCGGAAAGAGCGACGTTATTAACCAATTGAATGTCAACGAGCGATAACAATCCGGCATTATAAATAGCGCCGCCATTTTCAGACGAAAGACCATTTTGAAGTCGAAGTCCGGAAATTTCAACAGAAATCGGCGACTCATCTGTTCCTTCAACAATCGAGAATATTCGGGAAAGACCTTGAGCGTCAATAACGATTCCAGGATCATACGTTTCGGAATTAATGAGATTCGAAGCGTCAATGGAGATTGACTTATTAATAAGAAGTTCCGTTCCGTTAAGGACCAGGGTTTGGCCAGCCAAACCAGAGGCAAATGAAATGGTTGTTGCCAAATCATAAGTTTCTGCATACTTAATAGCTTCCCGCAAAGAAATTCCGCCGTCATATTCATTAACTCTGTCAACCAAAGTTGTAACGATTATGCTTGGTATTTCCGGAGTTGCTTCGTAAGCGCCTAAATCGACGATTTCATCAAAAATTCGGTTATTATAAGCGATGTCCCTTTCAAGAGGATTTTTGTCAGAATCGACCGCCAAATCATTGGAGCCGGCATTATAAGCAGGCGAATTATTTTCAATACGAAGATTCCAACCATTTGCGATATCGTAATTCCAATCTTTGATACTGTAAATGGAATAGGCAATAAATTTCGGATCAATTGGTTCGCTTGAGCTGCCTGCGAGATATGTAGTCGGGTCTGTTTCCGATTCAATCTCTTTGCCAGTTACATAAGAAGCGTTTCCGATTAAACTGTAATCAACTAACGATTGAGCGTCGTGATCCGTCCAAATATCATGAGCGTCCGTTGAACGGTTTTTCGCAATAATACTGTTTTGGATTGACGCGCTTCCCATATTATAAACGCCGCCGCCAATTGAGGCATAATTTCCAGCGATTGTCGAATTGACAACCGACAAGGTTCCCCGATTGAAAATGGCGCCGCCATAATAAGTTGTCATATTGCCAGCAACGACGCAATTGATTAAAGAAAGTTCTCCGCGGTTATAAATCCCTGAGCCGCCATCTGTATAAAGCCCTTCGCCCTTGTTTTGATCGTCAATATAACCGCCTGTAATGGTCAAACTGTTCAAAACAACTTCTGTTGTGTCTTGGGCGATATAAAAGACGCGATTGATTCCTTTCCCATTAATTGTTATTCCGGACAGCAACGTTTGCGGATTATATAATTCCGAAGCGTCAATGGTCATTGAAGCGTTAATCCAGAGCGTCCCCTGAGTTAAATAAATGGTTCCTCCGGCAAGATTTTCATCGAATGTAATGGTTCGTTCCTGTCTGTTCGGATTTGCTTTCAGATATTCAACAGCTTCGCGCAAAGAAGTCAAACCGTCCGTTTCGTCAACAACATCATCAAGAGTTGTAATGATCAAAGACGGCGTTTCATACATTTCAAACGCCCCCATATCTTTAGCCAATCCGGTTTTTCGAACCGTTCCGTCATAATCAGAGGAGCTGGAATCGTCTTGAACAGGGCCAGCGTTAATTGCGGGAGAATTTCTAAATTGCAGTCGCAAATCCCATTCAGAATAAGGACTGTTTACATCAAACGAAATAAAAATCGGATCAATCGGTTCGTATTGCGTTCCGACAATATTGAATTCTCCGACAAATGGTTTTTCCGTATCGGTTGGATCGCTGATCAAGGAATAAGAAATCCTGGAAACAGCGTTGGAACTTTTAAGCGTATACAGATCAGACCTTGTTTTCAATGTTTCTGTTTGAACGAAATTTTTAGCAATAATCGAATTATTGACATCAATGACTCCGGCATTATAAATTCCGCCCGCTTTGTATCGCGCTCGATTGCCGGCAATTGTTGTATCGACAATCGAAACAGGATAAATGCTGGCCTGATTGAATATAGCGCCGCCGTGATTTTGAGAAACATTCGCCATAAACAAAGAATTGCTGATCGTCATTGTTCCAATGTTATAAATCCCGCCGCCGTCATAAGCGTTGTTTCCTGAAATAGAACCTTGATCGATCACAAGAATGCTTCCATTGAAAATTCCGCCGCCTGAAAGTCCGGCAATGTTGTTATTAAACATTCCATGCGAAGAAACTTCCAAATTTCCGTCATTATAAATTCCGCCGCCATTTCCTTTTAAGGCGATATTTCCAGAAATCTGTTGACCGTTTACAATACGAACTGTTCCTGTATAATTAAAAATGCCTCCGCCATTGACCAGGGCACGGTTATTAACGATATTTCCCGATGCAATTTCGACTGCTCCCCCTGTATTAACATAAATCCCGCCTCCGGAATTCGCCTGATTGTTATTAATACTGGAACTTGTTGCAAGATTCAAATTGCTTTCAACAGTTTGATTATCTCGCTGGAAAAGAAAAATTCCGCCTCCGTAATAAGCGTTATTGCCAGAGATTTCTGTCCCGTCTCCGAGCGTAAGATCGCCGGAAGCAAAGATTCCGCCCCCATATTTGCAGATAAAGAGCTCGTTTTCATCCAACAACCCGTTTGAAATAACAGACGAATTATTCAAAGTCAAATTGTTCCAGGAAGCAATCCCTGCCCCGGAATAAGCGCTGTTATTTTCGATTAACGAATCGTTGATAACGCAATTCCAGGAACGAATTGCCCCGCCGGTTTCCGAAGCTTGATTTTCCGTTAAAAAAGAATTTTGTAAACGAATTGAATTTGTGCCTTCTGAACTGCTTACAGCAAAAATCGCTCCGCCGTTAACAGCCTTGTTCTTTTCGATTGTCACTCCGTTCGTCGTTAAAGAACCGTTGACGAGATAAATGGCGCCGCCGTCTTTATTCGCTGAGTTGTTACGAATAAAAGTATCTTCGATCTGAAGACTTCCCTTTTCATTATAAATGGCGCCGCCATAATCGGCGGTTGAGTTGGAAATGATACAATCCTGAAGAAGAAAGTTATAATAAGTATTGGCATTTCCATTATGATAAATCGCTCCGCCGTTAGCGTCAAAACCATTTTCAAGAGCCAATCCCTTAATGGCAATCGTTTCATTAACGGAATCTGAGACGTTAATTGAGAAAATTTGATGAAGATTTTCGCCGCTGATTGTTATTCCAGGCTTGTCGTTCTGCGAATTTCTTGTCGCGTCGATTGTCATTGGAACTTCAATTTCCAATGGTTCTGTCAAATGAATTGTTCGAGCCGTTACTTCGTCAGAAAAATGAATAACTCCCCCTTCTGGAAGGTCTCCAGAGTTTATTTGATTAATCGCTTCTCGAAGCGAAAGAACTCCGTCAGTAGAATCGATAACATCTTCCGATGTTGTAACAACAATTTCGATGACTTCAACCGTTAAAGAATAAACATTATTGTTTTCGTCTCCTTCATCAATGTTATTATTCGAATCCATTGTAATCACATAATTATGAAAACCGCCTTCGGGAGTTCCCAAATTAAGTAGACGTTGATTTATGCCGACGTCTCCGGAAACCGAAAATGATTGAATGATCTCGCCGTTATCGGAAACGGTAACGTTATATGTATTCATTGTATCAGTCTGAAACCATCCAATAGACATATATAAAGGGACATCCGAGGAAAAACGAGTTTGCCCGACATGAGAGTTTTCTGATCGCGTAACAACAACCGGAGCGGACCAGCCTTCGGGAGTTGAAAAGAAAATATCATTGACATAAAGGTTGTCAGGCTTCTGGGTTAAAGTACTAAAACCTTCGATAATTCCAGAAAAAGTTTCGCCGCGTCCATAAGAGTCGAATTGATAACCGCCGACATCTTCATGCCAGGTAACGCCATAAGTTTGTAAACGATCAGGAGCATTTCTTCCTTGACCGTAATTATCGTCAGAATCAGTAACAATAACGGAAACATAATAATCAAGAGCGCCAGCTTCTTTTTCGTCATCATAAACGAATCCCCACATCGTTATGGCATGACCGCCCGCTCTTGTATAAATGACTTCGTTTTCTTCTTCGCCTTCCGATTCGTCATACCAACCAAGACTGATTCCAATTCCGGCGCCATTTTCCATTAAACGGCCAACTTCTGCAATGGGAGATTCCGAATTAGACGCATAATAACTTGCGGTATCAATAAAAGTTGCATAATCTCCGTAATTTAAATTGTAAGCAGAATAATAGCCTCCGCCGTCGCCACTGATTTGAGCCCAACCGCCCCAGCCTTGCGGAGAATAGTCGCCATTGATGAACCATTCATTTCCATAATAGGTATGGCCTGCTTGATTCGTAAAATTGTTGCGAAAAACATCGAATGTATCGTCTTCGTTGCCATGAAGAAAATAATCCCAATTTGTATAATGCAGCATATTGGCAGAAGTTCCCGCCCAACAATGTTGAGAGTCGTTAACCCCGTTTTTTTCCGCGTCAAAAAAGGTTCCAACATAAAAGTCAACGGTCCCAGCGTTGATGTTGTTTTCAATATCGCGAGCTTCAAATTCCGACAAACCGGTTATATAAACCCATTTTGAGCCTTCCAGTTGAAATTCCGCAGAATAATAACCCTCGGCAACTTCATTGGAAATGGAACTTGTTGTTAATTCTTTAGAATTGACAGAATAACAAGCAGAAAACAGAACCTGTTGCGTTAGAACAACCGCTTTTTCTTCCTGGTTAAGAACGGTTTCTTTTTTGACAACATCATTGTCGAGACTGACAAAGTTGATTTTTCCGAATCCAACGTCGCCATTTTCAACGGAAAGAACTGTTAAACCGCTGTTTGTCAGATGAAGCATCGAATCGCCATAACCAAGAATATTGATGCTTCCGAACGCATTGGAGTCAATATTAATATTAAGCAATTCGCCGTTGAGATCAATTGTATGCTTTTCGGGAGTTGTTCGAACAAGAATAACGTCGTTTTGACTGGTTGAGCCAGCTTGAGTAATCGCATTTTTTAACGATTCCGAGGTTAAGGACGCGTTGTCGATTTCTATGAGATTTACTGAGGAATAATCATCAAGTTTTAACGATTCGAAACTATTTTGTATCGCAAGATAATCAATCGCAGTAACCGCTAAAAGCTGACGTTCTTCCAATGGTTCCATCAAAAGAGCTCTCGATTGTAATGTTTTTTGAACGCGATTATTCTTGACGGACGCTTCAGAATCTTTTTTCGGATTAAATAAATGGTCCAAAAGACTCGACAAAAAACGCTTTTCAGTGTTTGACATTTTTAATTCCTCAGTTTATAAATCATTTAACGGTTATCATGCTCAAAACGGCCGTTTTTGAGCTGCGCATGAAATATATATTGGATGATCGTTGACAAAAATAAAACAATTTTATAATTTTATGCATTTAATCAATTGAATGTTTTTCCATACCAAAAAAACAATGATTGCATTATAGTTAGTTTAATGCAGATATTCAAGAATTGCTAGAAGAAAAATAGAAAATTTTGCAATGTCCAGACAATTTTATCTATGTTTAAATAAAATATATTAATTGTATGAATTAAAAGAGAAGTATATGAAAAAAGATGAATAATTGAAAAATAAATTATGTAAACAATTAATCATCCGCTTCTGTTTCGACCAGATTCCAATTCTCCATATTAACTGGAACAATTTCATAATGAGGGGATTGAGTTGTTTCCATAATAAATAGAGCGGAATATTCCGGATTTTTTTCGCAAAATCGTTTTGCTTTTTCGGGACCAAAAATGAAAAAAGCGGTTGAAAGCGCATCCGCTTCAGCTGCAGTTGGCGCCATAACCGTTGTTGATAGAATACCGTTGACTGGAATTCCTGTTTTCGGGTCAATAATATGAGCCCATTTTTTTCCTTTATGACGAAAAAATTGTTGCATGGATCCCGATGTTCCAACTGCTTGATCAACCAGATAAAGTTCGGCAAGTCGAACGTTCGGCAAAAGCGGATTCATGACGCCAACGGTCCAACAAGGAATCTTTTCATGATTTCGTATAAACATATCCCCCGATCGACTTCCGTGAGCGATAATGCTGCTTTTGCCGCCATGAATCATAAAATCCGAGACTTGATTCGCTTCAAAAATCATCGCCGCCTGATCTAACGCGATTCCCTTTCCAATGCCGCCAAAATTAATCTCGATTCCTTCCTGATCGAAAGCAATTGTCGAACTGGACTCGTCGAGAATGACATGATTCATGCCAACCAAAGAAAGAGCTTTCTTTAATTCGTCGTCTTGCGGCAATTTTCCTTGTCGTTTGGCAAACCCCCAAACTTTCCAAAGCGGAGTACAAGTCAAATCAAAAGCGCCGCCCGTTTTTTCCCAAAGTTCCCGACTCTGTTGAAACCATTGAAAAACTTCTGATTCTAAAGGAATGATCATTTCCGCCGCAAGAAAATTAATGCGACTCAAAAGACTTGTCGGTCGAAAAATCGATAAAATATCTTCAATTCGATCAATTTCATCCAAAGCAAGGATTGCGATTTCCGCCTGATTGTCCGATTGTTGAGCATTCAAAAAAACCTCAAAATCGGACGCCATTGCCGATCGGCGAAAAACAGTTAAAGGACCGCAAACCGATTCATTGACGCTGTTCATATACATTTTGTGAGTTATACTGATCAATTTGGACAATAATGTTGCCTTGGCGTAATCCGATCAATTCAATATTAAAACAATCTTTCTCAAAAAAATCAGACTTTCCATTCAGATCCGCGGATATTTCCAACAACAATGTTTTTTCGTGGCATAAACCATGGAATAAAACAAATAACAAAAGAAATCAACAAGAGAATACCGAAAAAGACGACTCGTATTCGGTACATATTTTTGACTTCGGCAAAATTATCATAAAAGTTTTCGCTCAAATCCAATCCATTGCTCAAAGTATAAAAATAGAGATAAGCGTCATAAGGCGACATGGCGCTAAGAACGTTGTCGCCAATAATATAGGTCATCTGAGTCGGTTGATCATAATAAAGAAAGAATTTGTAATCCGATTCAGAAACGGGAGACGAATTTCTGAAAATAACATTATCACCGGACGCAAACGACGTTTGTTTGCCAAAAACGTCGATAGGTAACGGTTTTCGTTGAAAAGCGCAACAGAAAAAAAAGAGAGAAGTAATAAAAAGAACAACGCCAATAATAAAAACGCCGAGCCGATTTCCCTTTAAAACAGGTTGTTTTCTCAAATTGTTTGCTTCGTTTTTATTATTGCCAATCAAGGACGGATCTTTTTGTAATGTTGCTTTTGTTGTGGTCGTTGATTCCGTCTTCGTTTCTTTGTCCTCATCTAACCAAAGAGGCATTTTCTTAATTTTCAGCATAGACGGAATTTTTATCGATTTTTCGCATTCACAACGAATAGTTTGCCCTGCTTGAGAAACTTCAATTCGATGTTTTTTTCCGCAGTCACAAAGGAATTCATATCCCAGAGCCATTAAAGTTTGCCCCTTTCTTTCTAATTGCCTAAATTCATCATTTCCGAAAAAAGTCTTAAGGTTTTATATTGAAAACATTAATCAAAAACGTTTTGCTTGTTATTGAAATGGGTTCTGTTTTTTCAAATGGATTCCAATTCATTAACAAGAACGTTGCGATTCGGTTTTTTTGATGAAATATCGATCATAAACTCTAATCAAGGAAAAGTCCAACAAAGTTTTTTCCATTATACTCAACAACCTCATTTTATGGAATCATCTATTTAATAAAGAATCATATTTTATTCTTAAGTTGATTTTTATCATTGAGCAAAAGCAATTTGGTCATTCAAATTGGCCTTAAAACAGAAAAAAAGCAAAAGAATTTTATGGAAAGCTTACCAATTATTTTGCCAATGAACAAACATTTTGATTTATTTAAAATATTTTGCTCTTTTTAATACGAAATAAAATATTTTATTTGTTAAAAATATTTTATTTGACTATAATAATAGATAGCAATTATGAAGATTTTTCTGTTTTATGAAAAACTTTCCTTTTCTTAACAATATTATCGTTTTATTCTCCCTGGATTTTATGAAAATTTGAACTTTATATTCAAACCTGTTTAATCCTCGGACGGATTACGAAAAGGCATTGCCTGTTTGATCAAAATGGCTTCGACCAATTCATTTAACAATTATTTGAATGAATTTTATTGTATTTCAAAATTTATCAGGAATTTTTTTGACTTTTTTCGTATAAATACAAAGGAAATGTTGGAACAATTTCTTTTTTTGATTATGATATATTAAGGAGAATGAGTTGTTGTAACAAAACGCTCAATTTATTAAATGAGTCCCGCCTGTATTTGATGATTCATTACATTTGCAGAATTCATCTTTCTTGATTATACTCAAGCCTGTCGACTAAAACGGCATCAGTATTAATAAATTTTTATATTTATGCGTTGATATTGAGAAATTTTTATTAAACGAGAATGATTTTCTGTTATAAATGTTTTTCTCCTTTTGTTTCGCTAAAATTAATTTTTGATTGGGCAACGATTGATAATGTTTTCGGTTTTTTTTACCGACACTAATCGAAACGAGCCATATTATTTTTATAAAATAACTGTTAAAATTTGTTTTTTTTCAGTTAACCCTTTCTGTCAATTTTCTTTCAGGAGCCTGGTTTTGTACGACGCAGATAATTTAATGGATGATTTTGATGATTCGTTGCATAACGTTGACGAACTTGAAATGGTCGATGATGTTCTTGAATTAGATGAGGATGATGAAGTTGATGAGGAAGATGATCTCTCACCAGATTCGGATGATGAAAATGATGACAGTTCTGATGAGGACCTCTTAAAAATTGATGTCGGAGAAACTTGGTCCGACGATCCTGTGCGGATGTATTTAACTCAAATGGGAGAAATTCCGCTTCTAACGCGACAACGAGAAGTTGCTTTAGCCAAGCAAATTGAATTAACCCGCTTAAAGTTTCGAACGAAATTGCTGGAATGCGATTATGTTATGCAGCATGCCGTTCGAACTCTTCGTCGCGTTTACGAAAACGATCTCCCGTTTGATCGAACTATTCAAGTTTGCGAACCCGATAATCTTGAAAAGAAACAGATTATGGTCCGGTTTCCTTGTAATTTGAATTCCCTAAAAGATATTTTAAAACGTAACGCTATTGATTATCAAAAAGCAACAAGTCGTTCTCGTTGTTCCGAAGAACGCCGACAGGCTTGGCAAGACTTGGGACATCGTCGCCGTCGAGCTGTTCGCCTGGTTGAAGAATTGGGATTGCGAACTCAACGCATTGAAGGAATGATCAATACGCTTGAAGAATTCAGCCGTCGCGTTGATGAACTTCGAAAATGGATTCAAGAGCATAAAGCAAGCGGGCGTCCAGAATATGAACGCCGCCATTGGCAGACAGAATATCGAAACATTTTGCAATTAACCCAGGAATCGCCGACCAGCTTACGAAATCGCGTTAAAGAGATTAAAGTCATTTTTGCCAAATATCAAGAGGCCAAGCGCGGTCTTTCAGAAGGAAACCTTCGTCTGGTCGTTTCCATTGCGAAAAAATATCGTAACCGCGGACTCAGCTTTCTTGACCTCATTCAAGAAGGAAATGCCGGTCTTATGCGAGCGGTCGATAAATTTGAATATCGCCGCGGCTTCAAATTCTGTACATACGCGACTTGGTGGATCCGCCAGGCGATAACGCGGGCTGTTGCGGATCAAAGTCGAACCATTCGAATTCCTGTTCATATGGTTGAGACAATGTCGAAAATGCGAAATGTTACTCGACAACTGCTTCAGGAATATGGGCGCGAACCGACGCTTGAGGAAACAGCGGAAGCCGCTAACGCTCCTGTCGATGAAACAAGGCGCATTTTGGCCATGAATCGTTTTCCAATCAGTTTGGATCGACCTGTTGGCAATAGCGAAGACAGCCATTTCGGCGATTTGTTGCCGGATGGAGCGGCCGAAAATCCTGCTGTTGGCGCAACGCAGGAAATGCTTCGTCGACGCATTTTAAAGGTTCTTAAGACGCTGAGTTATCGAGAACGCGAAATAATTAAATTGCGATATGGTCTTGGCGACGGTTACAGTTATACTCTCGAAGAAGTTGGTCATATTTTTAAAGTAACTCGCGAACGAATTCGTCAAATTGAGGCCAAAGCGGTTCGAAAACTTCAGCAGCCAAGTCGAAGTCAGGAACTTGTCGGGTTTCTTGATTGACATCAATTTTTATATTTTGTTTTTTTTCTTAAAATCATTTGAAAACCGGATTGTTGGGGGGCGTAAACCTGTCAGCGTTCCGGTTATTTGGCGAAAGAGCGAAGTCCGTCGTCCGGCCTGGTTTCGGGATAAACATTAAAGCGGCATATTTCCGGGCGGCGTTTGTCCGTCCCGAAAGGCAATAATGTTATCAATGGTTTGTTTTGCAATGGCTCGCATTGCTTCTTCTGTAAAAAAAGCTTGATGTCCGGTTACAATAACGTTGGGAAAATTTAATATCCTTGCTAAAGCGTCGTCTTGAATGACGCGATCAGAATAATCTTCAAAAAAGAAATTCGCTTCTTCTTCATAAACATCAATGGCTAAAGAGCCGATCTTTCCTGATTTTAAACCTTCTATAACCGCTTCTGTATCAATAAGACCGCCGCGACTTGTATTGACAAGCATAACGCCATTTTTTAAAATTTCAATGGTTTCGCGACGAATTAAATGATGAGTGTCCGTTGTAAATGGACAATGAAGCGAAATAATGTCACAATTTTTAAATATTTCATTTTGTGAAACATATTGAACGCCGAGTTTGGTCAGTTCAGGATTTTCGACGACATCTTGAGCCCAAACGGAGCAACCAAAACCGAGCAATGTTTTAGCTGTTAAGAATCCGATTTTGCCTGTTCCGATAATGCCGACAAGGCGATCGCAAATATTATAACCCAAAAGACCGTCCAAGGAAAAATTCGCTTCTCGAGTTCGAACATAAGCTTTGCAAATTTTGCGAGCGAGAGCCAAAATCAGTCCAATCGTATATTCCGAAATGGAAACCGGAGAATAGGCAGGAACTCGCGCGACAATAAAACCAAGATTTTTTGCTGCATAAAAATCGACATTATTAAACCCGGCGCATCGAAGAGCCAACATTCGCGTTTTTCCGTCGAAAAGTCTTAATAGAATATTGGCGTTTAAACGATCATTGACGAAAGTACAAACAACCGGATAATCTTGCGCCAGCATACAGGTTAGAGAATCAAGTCTTGATTCAAAAAAAGAGAGTTCCAATTGATCCTGATTGGCTTCTTCCAAAAAAAGTCGATCATAAGGTTTTGTGCTGAAAACGGCAACTTTCATTGTTGATAAGTCCTTGAATGGTTTGATTAACAAGCTGAAATACAGTTAGGAAGTTCTAAAAACCAGTTTTTTTAATAAACGCATTTTGGATAAAATCGTTAAAACGAGTTCTTGCGGACGAGACGTCCGCGCTCCTAATAGGTTTTCAGAACTCACAAGTTATATATTGAAGATGGAATGGACTGTTCTTTCATAATTCGCTGATTGTTTTGGAGGTTGGAAACAAAGGGCAGGAATGATCAATCAATTTGAGTGTTTTGAAATTTAGGTTGTTTATTCAAATCGGATCAATAGAGAGTCTTCAACTTCCAACCAATCCATTGAGACGGAAATTGTCTCGAAAAAAAGGGCACAAATCAAAAATTTCCGTATAAAAGATTCGATGGAATCCCCATTTATGAACAACTGAAAATCGTTCCGACGCTTTCTGTTGCTTTATTGGAATATTATAAAATGAAAGATGATTTCAAGAGAAAAGTTGTTAAAATAACAGTTCTGAATAATAGACTTTTTCCGGTTTTTGATTTGCGGGGGATTTTCAATCAGAACTTTCGCCGGTTTTTTTGCGACACAGAATAGATTCTTATCCGTCGGAAAAAGGAATTTTCGCGCAGCGGCGCGGCGAATAGGATAAAAACTCCCAAAACGAGCAACGGAAATGACTCTTTTTCAAAAAGAACTGCCGTCGTTTTAAAAGCGATTAAAATATTAAAATAACGACGAAATCGGAAGTTCCAAAAAGAAAGCGTCCTTGCATTTCCGCAGCGCCGCCGCGTCGTTGCGCGAAAAGTTCCGAAATCATTACAAAAATCGGAGAAAACGCTGTGAGTTATTGAATGCCCAAAAAAAAGCGGAAGCCGGTCTGGCGACTGACTTTCGCTTTTTTCAATTTGCCTGTTCGTTTACGGTTTTACGAATCCGGAACTGTCAACAGGTTTAAGTTTTATCAAACCTGTTGAGGTTTCTGTTTGATTCTAAAAGACAAACGATTGCAATATTTCGGAAGGAATACATTGCATGGAATGAATGAAATTGTGTTCTGGCCCCCTGTTTGATGTATTGAGCGATTGAGTTGTATTTTGCAGGTTTTCCGGCAAAGAACAAAGATTGACAGGAAATGATCCGACAGCAACAGGGCCTTGACATTCATAAAGTTTTGGATAAAATTTCAAAGCTCGATCTGTTGGATTAAAAACATTCAAATAACCGTTCAAAAGAGTCAAACCATTTGCGTAACGTCCATTAATTTGGAAGTCGTTATAGTCGCTTGCTGCGCTGACCAGGATCATTTTGATTGAAATGAAACCTGGTTCTTTTTCCGTTTCAACGGAATGATAAGGGAGTCCCCAAACAGTTCCGCCGGCAAGAAGTTCCAAAGCAGAACCGATCGTCCTTGATCCAAAACTGAAACCGATCAAGGTTACATTTCCCTGAGGTTGCCAGGCAGCCAGAAGATCAGCAAGATAAAACCCGTTTTGTTCTGCAAGCGACGCCTTGAGTTGACAATCTTTTCGAATTCGGGCCAAAATTCTTTCAGAAGTCCATTTCCAAATAACCAATCGAAAAGGTTTGGCATTTGGAATGTTCTTTTGAATTGTTTCGAATCGGTTTTTTAAATATGTTGCATCTTGAACCGAATAATTCTGTTGCGTTAGATAATTGCCATGAATATAAATAATTGTTGAAATATCAGGGCGATCTCCTGCGACGAACTGATTGATATCTCGCAATTCCCATTGATTTTCGGGCGAAAGTTGCCAATAGCAAAGCGAATCAAGACTGCTGGAATGAATGTTGCCAAGACGTTCGCTGCTTATAACCCAAACTTCATTGTTGGTTGAGAATTGAGACAAATCAATTGTTGGCTCATTCCATTCGTCTCCCGGAGTTTCGAGAACTTCAGCGTCATATTCCTGATCAATCGTCAGTTCTTGATTTTGATCGGATAAAGAAGTTTCCGGAAGAGTCTCGTCGGTTATCGAAACCGAGTTTTTGGTTTCAATGACATTTTGGCCTTGATCTTCGGCTGTTGATTCATTTTCGGAAATGATTTCCTGTTCTGGAATGAAGTCGCCCAACTCGGAAAGAGAATCGTTTTGGCTTTGATCTTCGTTTTCTGATTCGTTTTCAGAAATGGTTTCCTGTTCTGGAATGAAGTCGCCCAATTCGGAAAGAGAATCGTTTTGGCCTTGATCTTCGGCTTTTGATTCATTTTCGGAAATGATTTCCTGTTCTGGAATGAAGTCGCCCAACTCGGAAAGAGAATCGTTTTGGCTTTGATCTTCGGCTTTTGATTCATTTTCGGAAATGATTTCCTGTTCTGGAATGAAGTCGCCCAACTCGGAAAGAGAATCGTTTTGGCTTTGATCTTCGGCTTTTGATTCATTTTCGGAAATGATTTCCTGTTCTGGAATGAAGTCGCCCAA
>JAUNBG010000012.1 GCA_030527205.1 Planctomycetia bacterium | reverse complement strand
AATCGTTTCGGCGAAAAGAATTTTGATTCGCTCTTCGCCGATTCGTTTTCGCCAACGCGTCATATTCGACGGATCGGTCGGATACTCGTTCTGAAAAACGCATTCTCCGGTAAAGTACTGCCAATAGGGATTTTCGACCCAACGATCGAGCGTTTCCTGGTCGGAAAGGTTGAACGTGTATTTGAGATAATGCAACGCGACCATGAGACGCGTCGGTTTGGCCGGTCTTCCGTAACTCTCGCAATAAAAAGGTTTAAACTCGTCGTCAAACCGTTTCCAATCAATTTGATTCGCCAGAACGAACAGGGGATTTTTCGGATAGCAAATCTCTTCGAGCGAGTGTTCGAAAAGGAATTTTTGACTTTGCGACGGTTGAGATTTTGGTTTCATTTTCGGCTTTCGACGTTTTTTGATTTTGCGTAGGCGATGACATTACGAGACTTCGATATTATATCAAATAAATCGCGCAAAGCCAAGAGCGTTGCGTAAAAATTTTCCCAAAAACGCAAGGTTTTTCGCCGTTTTTACCAAGAAACGTTCGTTTCGCTTGCGTTTTCGACGGACGTTTTTCGGCTTTGCGTCCCGTATTTTACGAGGCGACGGGGTTTTTTCAGGGTCGACTATATATCGGCCAATTTACCTTACTTATTTAATTATTTGCGGATAAGCCCTTAATATTATCTCTCCTTTGCATCTTTGCGAGAGATAATATTTTTTATTTCTCGATTTTGTCTGCCGTTTCAAAAGAATATTACAAACAAAATCTCAGAAAGTTATGGAAATATCCAAGCGTTTTCGTCGCGCCGCAGCGGCGCTTCGCGAAAACTTTCAATATCGCTGCGGAAATCAAAGGGAAGAGCAGTTGCTTATCTCTGCGAAAAAAGAATTCCCAAGAAAACTCCTTGTCGGAAGGAGTTTTTGTTTTTTTATTGAACTGTTGACGCATCAACGATATATCGCTTTTGAATCTCTCGAATTTTTTCTTCCGCTTGCTTCCATTCACCGTTTTCGGCAAGTTGAAGAACAGAAAGAAGCTCTTCTTTTAAATGGAGCGATATTCCGTTATTCTGAACTTCCTGCTCAATTGTCTTTCGACAGGATTCGACCTGTTTGTCAGATTTAATCGAAACGGCAGTCTTGATTGCAGCCATAAGTTTGACATTCGCGAGCGGAATCTCTTTCTTCGCGCCGCAACCCGAATTCATCAACAGGATGAATACGAAGACTAAGAACAAAGCTGTATTGAATAATGGGTCGTTCCATTTCATATCAGTCCAACCCTCCATCAGTTCGAGCCCAATCGGATTTAACGCCAGCAATTGTACAGGAGTTTGCGAATTCGAGCTGATTCATGGTTTCGGCAATGAATCGAACGCTTCCGTCTCCGTAAACGGCGTTCATTCCGCCAGTATGATGCGCGAGCGTTCCGCAAGCCATAATGTAAACGGGATCATTCGGTCCATGAATAATGATCTGATTCAAATTTGAATATTCCGCAGCGGAAGGGCCGGAATGGAAAAGGACAAGAGTCGCAGCCGCTTCGGAGGGAACAATGCGTCCAGGTTTTTTACACCAAACAACGGCATCGGGCCAAACGCCAGCCCAGACTTTATTGCCGAGCGTTGAAGAACATTCGGCGACAAAAATCGTGTTCGAAAGTCCGTCTATAACCGAGGAAACTGATGTTTTGCTGTTGCGAAAGAATGCTCCGTCAGCTTTTTCTTTTATTAAGGCATCGCAGCCTCCGGTTGCCATGGTTCCGCCATAAGACCAGGATTCATCGGTTCCATTGCATGCAGTATAGCAGGAACGTCCAAATCTGACATCGGTTCCGACAACAGAAGGATCACTGTGAGCTGTATGAACGGCATCGGCAGAATATTGTAAGAGACTTCCTTCGGTATTTCCTTCGATATCGGAAAGATCTCTGCCTTTAGGATCGGAAGGGCAAATGTAAAAAGGAACCGTACTTTGGACAGCCTTTGCATTGGATGTATGATAAACCGGGCAGCAATGATGCATCATCGATTCGTAAAGCGCAGACTGCTCGGAAAATGGAAGAATGAGGGCGCCCCAACCCCAACCTGGTCCGGTATCGCCAAACGTTGTTGTCGGCGCAGTAACGGTGTCTGTAACATAACCGCATGGAAATTGCTTGAGCGTATCATGATAATTATGCATTGCAAGGCCAATTTGTTTGAGATTGTTTGTGCATTGCATACGGCGCGCCGCTTCCCGGGCAGCTTGAACAGCCGGAAGCAAAAGCCCGATCAAAATGCCGATAATGGCAATGACAACCAGAAGTTCAACCAAAGTAAATGCGTTTCGAATTGTTGATGCGAACGCGTTGTTGACGATATTATTGTTTGTGATACTTTTGTTTGTGTTGATTTCATTTTAATTTCTTTCTTGTTTATATTTGTCGCGTTTAATATATTTTATGTCGGATAATATAAAATTTGTGAGGGTCATTTTTGTCCAGACCGGTATTACGGACAGGCAGGGAATGCGAAAACGGGAAGTTATCCAACGTTATTGTCGATGAAAGATTTTATACAACCGACGCCTGGAGTTTTCCGTTTTGCCGGCGCATAACCTTTGGTAACGCGTCTGCTTAAATCGCCGCATTTCGGAAAAACTCAAGGAAAACCTCAAGAAAAACCTCTTTAACAAACAGAAAGAGGCGGACTGCGTCCTGTGTGTATCAAGAGCGACAGAGAATCATGAAAAGTAATCGAAATGAAGACAAATGATCGAATCCATTCGCCCATTTCAAGAATAATTATTCTAGAAGTTTGTGATTTGGATTGAGCACAGAATTTACAGATTGGACAATTGGGGTCGAATTTATAAAATTTGGATCCGGGCAAATTTTTATGAGAGCAGGAACAATCTTTTTTGTGTTTATTGAAATCGTTTTCGTAACTTAGGGCAGGCATTGAATGAGGAAAAATCCAATGAAGTCCTTCGCCAAAGATTCCTGGAACGCCAAACAGAATAAGGAGAATTGCGGAAATCGAGTTGAATTTGATTTTTACGAGTTGATTCATGATTGATAACAGGCTGGTTTTGAATTTTGTCTGATTGATCATGCGAGGAACTGTTTTCCCAACTGATAAGTTATTGTTGTCAGGAACCAGGCAATTCCAGTTAACAACAGCCATTGAGCAATCGCCCATTTCCAGGATCCGGATTCTTTGGCCATCATTGCAAAGGTTGCCATACAGGGCGAAGCGATGAGGCAGAAGAGCAAAAGACAAAAACCGGTTAAAGGGGAATAATTTCGGGCTAAAATCTGGGCGAGCCCTGTTGATTCATTTTCCGTATTGCTGACCGAATAAATGATCGCCATTTGGGCGACAAAAACTTCTTTTGCGGCAATAGCCCCGACCAAAGCGGTTCCGATTTTCCAATCGAAGCCCATCGGAAGCAAGGCGGGTTCCATCATTTGTCCCAATCGACCGGCATAACTGTTGGAAAGATGTTTTTGGGTTTCTTCGTTGTCGATTTTCGACATTTCAGTCCGCAACGTTTCTTCATTCTGGACGTTTTGTAACAAAAGCGAACGTTGTTGTTCAAATTTTGCTTTTTGATCGGCGGAAAGACCCGGATAATTCGTAATAAACCAAAGAACAATCGAGATGCCAAGAATGATGGTTCCCGCTTTTTTCATATATTGCCAGCCGCGTTTTAAAGTTTGAATGCCAACCGAGCGAAAAGTCGGAAAATGATAAGGGGGAAGTTCAATAATAAAAGGGATATCGTCGTTTTTGGGGAAGAAACAGCTCATCAATTTTGCGACCAAAATGGCCAAGAGAATCCCGATGAGATAAAGCAGCCAAAGAACGGGGCCTTGCCATTGAAGCGGAAAAAAAGCGGGAATCAACATAGCGTAAATAGGAAATCTCGCTCCGCAACTGAATAAAGGAAGAACAAACATTGTTGTCAATCGTTCTTTGCGATCACTCAGCATTTTCGTTGCCATCAGGGCAGGGACTGTGCAGCCGAAACCGATTAACATCGGAACAATGCTTCGACCATGAAGGCCGATTTTGTGCATCCAGCGATCACATAAAAGCGCCGCTCTTGCCATATAACCAGAATCTTCGAGAATAGAAATCGCCAAAAAGAGAAATAAGATATTCGGCAGGAAAACCAAAACGCTGCCAACGCCGCCAATGATTCCGTCGACAAGAAGGGATTTGAAAAAGGGCCATTGTCCTTCGGGCCAAGAGGCGATAATATTGTCCGAAAGAATATTAAAGGCGTTTTCAATCCAGAGCATCGGAAATTGGCCGATCGTAAACGTCAATTGGAAAACGAGATACATCGCCAAAAGGAAAACAGGAATTCCGATATATTTATTGGTTAAAACGCCGTCAAGCAGATCAGATCTGTTTGGTTCCAAAGGAATCAGGCTCTGAACCGAATGAATACAAATTCGATTGATTTCCTTATATCGAGCGATATCTTTTGCCGTTTGCCAAGCGATTCCTGATTGGCATTTTTCGCAACAGTTTCCTTGTTGACAAGAATGGCAATGTTTTTCTTTTGAAGTTTTATCATTTTGGCGTTTGGATTCCCGTTCCAACCATGAGATTTCGTTTAAGGCTTCTTTTTTCTCTTGTTCATTTTCCTGTTCGTTTTGATTTGGATTCCCGTTTTTGAGATTGTTGTTTTTAAGGTCGATCAATTCAATAATTTCGGCCAGAATCTCCTTGATTCCAATGCCTCGATTTCCGATCGCTGTCAGGACAGGAAGGCCTAAAAGTCTGCTTAAAGCCGCAACATCGATTTCAATTCCGCGTCGTTTTGCAACATCAATCATATTCAAAACAACAAACATCGGTTTGTTCAACTCTTTCAAAAGGAGAGTTAAATAAAGGTTTCTCTCTAAATTTGCGGCATCGACGATATTAATGATAAGGTCGGAATTCACTTGAGTCAGATATTCCGCAGCAACCCGTTCTTCATCAGAAAAGGACGAAAGACTATAAACTCCAGGCAGATCGATAAAGGTTATTTTGCGACCTTGATATAGGGTCTGGCCTTCGTTTCGTTCAACCGTAACGCCGGGAAAATTGCCAATAGTTTGTCGAGCTCCCGTTAATTCGTTGAAGAGAGTCGACTTTCCGCAATTGGGGTTTCCCGCTAACGCAATGTTGATCTTTTGAATAACATTCATTTTAGTTTCGCCTGAATTAGTTTAACCTAAATCTTTTTACAAAAAATTTATTTAACTTCAATAAAACGAGGCAAACCGCGTCCCAATGCCAATCGGGATCCTTTGCATTCGATGAGCGAAGTCTCGGTTAACGAATTGTTGAGGACACGAATGCGAACGCCAGGAATCAACCCAAGCGAAGTCAATCGTTTGATTCCAGCCTCGGGGAGATTCAAAGAGACAATTGTAACTTTTTCTCCTTTTGGAACTTGAGACAATGACATTTGTATCTCCTTACTGATTTACTTTTTTTTGAGATTGTTTCTGTTCGATTCGTTCAAGCGTTACGAGAACGCATTCGCGGCAGTTTTCAAGTTTGTCGTCCGGGTCGCAATTATGTTCAAAACCGGATATCCAAAGGCGTCCGCCGCGCGGGCAAGATTCAATAAATTCAGCAAAACGAACTAATTTGTTGATAATTCGGGTTGAGACGGCATGTTCCATTCGACAAGCGGTCTCATCTGCTTCCTTTTCTTCAATTTGTAACATATTTTTCAAAAAGGATTTTAGCTTTAAATGACGATTATAAATCTCTTCGGCAATCAATTCTCCTTTTGGAGTCAACGAAATGTCGTCATAAGGCGCATAATGAATCAGACCTTTTTCGGTCAGCATTCGAAGCGCTCCGGTTACGGAGGCGCCGGCAACATTGAGAGCTCGAGCTATGTCTTTCGGTTTGACTTCATGTTTTTCAAGAATAATACGGAAAATGGCCTCAATATAATCTTCAAGGCTTTCCGAAAGATTGACTGATTGAGCATGATCCATAATTTGTCCTCCTGTTTACCTGGTTCGCCCCAGACTCAAAATATTTTAGACTCAACTAAAGTTTAATATTGAAGAAAAAGTTGTCAAGAGGAGACAACGATTTTATTTATAAGAAAAAAAACGACTTGTTCCTCTTTTGATAAATGCTTTGTTTTTTCGTAATATTGGGGCGAAACGAGTCTTATTTTATCAAAGAAGACGATTTCAACTGCTCTATCGTTTTTCGGGAGATTAACAGAACAAAACTTTCCTCGGTTTTTGATTTATGGGGAATTATTTCAATCAGAACTTTCGCCGACTTTTCTTTTCGCGACACCGAATCGAACATTATCCGTCGGAAAAATGATTTTTGTGGCGATAAATTTTATAAAAAATGATTTTCGCGGCGGCGCAGCGAACAGGATAAAAACTCCCAAAACGAGCGACGAAAAAGAATATATTTCAACGGAAACGACTCTTTTTCAAATGGAACAGCCGTTTTAAAATTGATTTAAATAACGACGAACTCGGAAGTTCCCAAAAGAAAGCGTCCTTGCGTTTCCGTTGCGTTGCAGCGCGACAATTTCCAAAATCATTACAAAAATCGGGAAAGAGCAGAACAGAAAGAATCGGAAGCATTTTTTAGGTTTCCCAAAACTTTGCTTTTCCAGATATTTCGCTCATTTCGCAGAAAAAAGTCTCCATTATTCCAAAGGAAAGGGGATTTATTGATTTCGCAGGGAGAGACGACGTTTTAAAAATCCGAAGAGCGGTCGTCCCGGCGGCCCGAAACCATTTTTATTTTTCAAGAATACCGAGTCGTTGCAGTTTTTGCAAACATTCGTCTCTTTCCCGGCAACGTTCGAGATTTTTCCAGCTTTCATCGATCGCTTTCAGAAAATCATCCATTTTAGCGGGAATCTTTCCCGATTCAGTCAGACGAACAATAACTTCTTGATCCAGTCGGGTTAAACGGATTGATTTTAACGAATAATCCAAAAATGCTTCATAAGCCATTGGAAAAAGAGGACGAACAATCTTTTCGCCAATTGTCGTCGCATATTGAACAATTTCCGACTGGGCGTTTGATTCCATTCGCAAAACGAGAAAATGAAACAAATTATGAAGATCAATTTTCCAATAAGCTTCAGTATAAGTTGAAAGAGATAAATCTTTTCTTGCCTGTTCTCTTGCCATTCCCAATTCGATTCGGGATTCGTAAAGCTCTCGGGACGTTTGATGAAATTTTTTCTCTTCTTCCGTCAATCGTTCGCCTGTTTCTCGATCAAAAAAACCGTCGCTCCCTTGTCGATTGCTCTTGTTTTGACGTCGCCATTCATCCGGTTGAGTTTGATAAGTTGAATTGATCGCAATAGAATATCGCGTACTGTATTCATTGACAGAAGCGGTTCGATGACGAATCCATTGACGCCAGCAATCCATTGGAACGCGAACAAGAAATTTCAATTCCGCCATTTCAAAGGGCGTTGTATGCTGATGTCGCATAAGATATCGAATAAGAGTTCGATCATCAGAGCTTTTTTTGGTTCCTTCGCCATAACTGACCCGGGCAGCCTGAACAATCGAACCGTCGTCTCCCATAACATCAACAAGCGAAACAAACCCGTCGTTCAAAACGGGGAACTTTTTCCAACGAAGAGATTCAAGAATTTCTGATTGCGTCATTTTATTTTGATAATTAATTTTTAATAATATTGAGCAATAAACAATGTAAAAATTTTTTTTCAAAAAGTAAGCGTCGCTTGATTTTTTATCTCGTCGAGACGCAGAGACCAAAAACAGTCGTTTACAGTTTGAGTTATCCTAAATTTCCAAAAATGATGTCGACCCGAATCGAACTGACGTTCCAACAATTTTGGTTTTTGGATCATATATTGACAAAAACGTTTTTTGAAATTGGAAACGGCAAAGATTTTGCCCTTTTGTAATCATTTTGTTCGGTTTCATTAAGTTCTTTTGAACAGCTTATCGATATCTTTGCATGAAATAATAAGGGTTGAAGGTCTTCCGTGCGGACAATGATGCGCGTTGATTTCCTGTTCGGCGAGAGCCAGCAATTCGGTAATCGCGTCGTTTCTTAAGAGATCGCCAGCCTTAACCGCAGCTTTACAAGCCATTTGATGCATCATTTCGTCAAGCAAATTGGAACGATCAGGCTTTTTTCCGCCTTTTATTATTGGTTCGATAAGAGTCAATAGAATTTCATGAGGGGGAATTTGTCGCAAAATGGAAGGATAACCATTAATGACAATTGTATTTCCGCCAAAAGAATCAATGAGGAGTCCAAAATCGGCGAGAAAATCTTTGTTATCTAAAGCGCAGGCGCTTTCATTTGGCGTCAAATCAACCGTTTCCGGAAGCAAAAGTCGTTGAATGTCGAGACGTCCCTGGTTTATTTTGGCCTTAATTTTCTCATAAAGAATTCGTTCATGCAACGCGTGTTGATCAATAATAGCCAAACCGTCAGTCGATTCCATAATCAAATAACGTTGATGAATTTGCAGAACCGGGTTGCCCGACGAATTAATCGCAATTTTTTCCCGAATCGTTTGAAACCAACGCTTGTTGGAGTCATTGGAAAACGAATTAATGATTAATTTTGATTCATTTTGGCAATTTGTGTCCGACAATTCCTGCCCGGAATCTTGAAGGGAAGAACTGTTCGGTTGATTAAAAGAGTCTCCGTTTTGCCAATCATTTTTGTCAATTGAACAAACGTTATTTTGAGAGGAATCATTATTTAAGGACTGATTTTTCATTAATTCAGAAGGAGAAAAAAATGAGGAATGCCCGTCAGGAAAAGGAACAAACTCAGGAATTTTGTTTCCAGAAAATAATGAGTCCGTTTGTTTGGCGCGGAAACGAATTTCATTGAGTCCTTGCGAAAGCGCAGACCCCTTTTTATTTTTTTGTTGGGAAAATGATCTTTTGATATCATTTTCTGAATGAATGTTATTGAATGCCAACGCATTGGAATCATCAAAAGGCAATGAATCAGAATCATGAACCGATAAATCATTTGAAGGCGAAAAATCTGATTCGTTCGATAAAGTCTCTGATTCAGAATCATTGTCCTCATCAAGAAAATGAAGTCCTTCTTGCGAACTGGCCGTTTTGGCGCATTGATTGGACCATTGAAGAAAATTCTTCCGCATTTCTTCTGTAAACTCGGGATCAAGCGCTTGTTGCGGATCCAAATGATCGTCATCGCAAAAATCATTTTTTCCTTTAAACGAATTTGTTCGCTTGAATTGAGACGAATGATTCGATATTTCGCCGGCATGCGGTCGGCTTGAAAGATCGGCCAATAAAAGTTGTTCGCGAACAGCGCTTAAAAAATTGGAATAAATCAAATGAGAATCCAGAAACCGAACTTCCAATTTTGTCGGATGAACGTTAACATCAATGATATTGGTTGGAACATCCAATTCGAGAAAAGCGACCGGATGTCGTCCAACGGTCATTAAACCGCGATAAGCTTCCATTAGCGCATGCTGTAAAGAACGATCTTTTATATAACGCTGATTAAGAAAAAAATATTGAAAACTCGCATTATGCCGACTTAAATCAGGATGACCGATATATCCTGAAATATGAACATCTCCGCGCGAACATTCAACTTTTAACAATTTATCAGAAGCTTGTTTTCCAGTTAACGCTGAAATTCGATCCAAAATATGAGAAACCGGCGGAAAATCATAAACAATGCGTCCATTATGTTTCAAAATGAAATGAATTCCGATCTGCGGAATGGCCAATCGCATAAAAGCTTCGGAAATATGTCCAAATTCAGTCGCAACGCTTTTCAGATATTTGCGACGGGCGGGAATGTTAAAAAAGATGTTTCGAACGTCAATAATCGTTCCTGTTGGCATTCCGCAAGGATTCATTCCCGATATATTGCCGCCATCGCTTCGGATTTCTGTTCCTTCTGACGACTCGGAAACCCGACTTCGCAAAAGAAACTGGCTGATTTCAGCAACGGAAGCGAGGGCTTCGCCGCGAAATCCAAAGGTCGTTATATTAAAAAGATCATCGACATCAACGATTTTGCTGGTCGCGTGAGGCATAAGAGCGAAAGGAATTTGATCTGCTGAAATGCCGCAACCGTCATCTTGAATTCGAATCAAATCAAATCCGCTTCGTTCAACAACAACCTCAATTCGTTTTGCTCCCGCGTCAATTGAATTTTCGACCAATTCCTTAACAACGCTCGCCGGCCTTTCAATAACTTCGCCAGCCGCGATCTTGTTAATCATATTTGCAGAAAGTTGTTTGATTTCGTTCATTATAATCTAATTTCAAATGAATTTCAAAAAGGAAATCCGGTCTCGGTTTAATCGACAGAGCTTCAACTGTTTGTTGCTCAAACTTTTTAATAATAAAGGGAATTAGCTTCTTATTCTATTTTATCCAGAAATCTCGTTTTTTAAACAGGAGTCGATAAACTTAAAGAAAATATTTATTTTTCCTGTTGCGTTATTGACTCTTTTTCGTTAAAATGAAAAAGTCTGTTCATTATATTTAAGCAAGAGCGTTTTGATATAATGAACAATTAATAATTTAACGATTTTTTGTTAATATAAAAATTTCGTTTGAAACTGTTAGTTGCTGCATAAAAAGTTCTCGCTGGCATAAAGAGAGTTATTCCTGAACTGCGGGTTTTTGACATTTATCAATTCGATTTTTAATTGATCGTTGTTGCAAAAATTATAGCTGATTCGAATTCCTCTCAAATTGTCCTTATGAAATTATCCTTATCAATGAAACTTTGATAATTATGGAAAAGACATTGATGACTTTGGGATTTTAATGAAATCTGTCTTTTTTTATTCAAAAGAAACAGATTAATCGAAACCTGAACGGGCGACAGCTTCGCCTTTCGTAATTCTCCGTCGTTGCGGGCTTGCAAACAACGATTCGGGTTTTTTAACAGGTTTGGATTTCGTTTGGTCTTTGGATCGGTAACGAAAATGGAAAATTATTGCAAGTCATCCTATTTCATCCTTTCGAGACAATGCTCATTTTTCAGTTTTTCTAAACGAACACTTTTCCATAAACATTGGTCGTCGTTCATTTTTCTGTAACCTTTTTCTTTTAAATGAATCATTAAAAAGAAAGTCAAACATTGATTAATCTGTTTCATTGTTTATTTGTTCTTGTAACGCATTTCGGTCGTTTTTTTCGAGCTTTCGAAAAAAATCAGAACTCATTTTGCGCTTTTCCTTCAAAACAAGAACGATCTTTGAAATTTTATTTAATGAATTATTTCTTCCATTTGAATTCTAAAATCCCGTTTGTTGTTTTATTCGGAATATTTTATTCTCTGTCTGATTCTCTTGCTTACTCATTGCAATTGATTTCGTCAAAGAAAAATATTAATGTTCGGAATGATTCAAAAAACGTTTCGTTTTTCTCTCTTTCGGAGGGGAAATTTCTCCAGCTCAGAATTCAATGCAAAAGATATTTGCGGTTATTTTTTCGAAAAAGGTTTTTTCAATGCGCTTTCTTTTTTAAAGAAAAGACCAAGACGAACGTCCTCCAAAACAATTACGAAAAGCGTTTATTGAAATTGTAATGAGTTTTTTGTGCAGTAATTCTTTCGACGAAGCTTTTTTGAGGGAATACTGTGATTCATATTAATATTTTCAGTTTCATTTTTTTAATCATTTTATTAATGGTTATAACAGGAACGATTGTTTTTTATTTTATTCGCTATTTGGATCGATCGAGAAAACAGGACGCAGAAACTTATGCTCAAGACCTGATCAAGCGAGCAAAGCAAGACGCGGAGAATAATCGCCGCGAAGTTGAAATCGAACTCAAAGAGCAGGCAATGCAGCAAAAGGAAAAAATAGAGTCCGAAATGCGCCTGGCTCGAAAAGAAAATCATGAAAAGGAACGCATACTCAATAAGCGTCAAGACATGATTGACAAACAGGTCGATGATCTTCGTAAACAAGAAAAGCTTGTTGAATCGACTCAACGAAAACTTTTGGAAAAAATCGAAGAAAACAAATCGCGTTCCATAGAACTCCAAAAAACAATCGATACCCAAAAACAGATTCTTCATGAACTCTCTGGACTTTCAAAAGAAGCGGCAACGAAGTTGCTGTTGAGTAATCTTGAAACGGAACTTCATGCCGAAGCTGGCGCTTTAATCCTGAAAAATGAAAAAATAGTAACCGAACAATGCGAACAACAGGCGCGAAATATTCTTCTGCTTGCATTGCAACGTTATGCCGCTTCGCATACAGCCGAAGCAACGACAAGTTCCATTGATATTCCAAATGACGATATGAAGGGACGAATCATTGGACGCGAAGGACGCAATATTCGCGCTTTTGAAAAAGTAACGGGAGTTGATGTTATTATCGACGATACGCCCGGCGTTGTTATCGTCAGCGCTTTTGACGCAATTCGACGCGAAGTTGCTCGATTAACGTTAAATCGTTTGATTGTTGACGGACGAATTCATCCGTCGCGGATAGAAGAAATTTATCAGGAAACCAATCGAGAAATTCAATCATTTATTCAACGCGCTGGAACGGAAGCGTGTCAGGAAGTCGATGTCCTTCATTTGCATGATCGCATTGTCAATTTGTTGGGACGCCTTTATTTCCGAACGAGTTACAGCCAAAATGTTTTACGCCATTCAATCGAAGTCGCATTTTTATCAGGTTTAATTGCGGTTGAACTCGGACTGAATGAACGTTTGGCTCGACGTTGCGGTTTGCTTCATGATATTGGAAAAGCAGCAGATCATGAATTGGAAGGGGGACATCCCAAGATTGGAGCAGACATATTAAAACGTTATGGCGAACCTTTTGAAGTCGTTCAAGCAGCGCTCGGACATCATGATAATCCGCGGATCAATAATCCTTATACAATTATTGTTGCCACAGCAGACGCTTGCAGCGCTTCTCGACCGGGAGCCCGGCGCGAAACGTTGGAACATTATGTCAAGCGAATGGAAGAACTTGAAACGATAGCAATGGAATTTCCCAATGTTGAACAAGCATTTGCCGTTCAAGCAGGGCGAGAAATACGCATTTTGGTTAATTCAGGGCAAACGACCGATGAATCGGCCGCCAAAACTTGTCGGGATGTTGTTTTGGCATTGAACGAACGCCTTCAATTTCCAGGCGAAATAAAAGTCACTGTTATTCGGGAAACCAGAACAACCGAAATAGCCAAATAAAGAAGTCAAACAGTCAATTGCGGATTGATTCAATTGCGGATTGATTTTTCTGACCAAGACGGATTGAACAAGGAAAGACAAGATTTTCATAACGGATTATATTTTTCGCAACAGTTCAAGTTACTCAAAAAAGAGGGTTGACATGAAGCAACAGAACATTTCAAGACGTCAAATGTTATCGCAAACGGCAGGCGGCATTTTGGGCGTTTCCTTATTTTCCGCGACTCCATGGATCAAAGCATTTGGAGCAGCGCCTTCCTATGAAATCATGCGAACTGCTGTTTTGAGTCAACAACCGAATCTTTATTATGGTTGGCCAACAGTTGGAATTCGCGAAAACGGAGAGATTTTAGTTGTCGTTTCCGGCGGTCGAGAAGATCATGTTTGTCCATTTGGGCGAGTTGACCTGTTTCGTTCGAAAGACAATGGTCAAACCTGGACTTGGCCGCAAACGATTTATGATGGCCCGATTGATGATCGCGACGCAGGAATTCTTGTAACGGCAAAAGGAACGATTTTAGTAACGACGTTTACTTCGCTTGCTTATTGGGATTCTTTGAAAAAAGAAACGGAATTGCGAGCCAAGGGCGAAAAACAATGGAGCGATGAACGTTTTTTGCGCTGGAGTTCCGTTAATGATCGCATTTCAGAAGAAGAACGGAATAATGAACTTGGTTGTTGGATGCTTCGTTCGACAGACGGCGGCGTCAATTGGTCGGAACGTTATTCATCGACGCTCAACAGTCCGCATGGACCATTTCAACTCGCCGATGGCCGTTTGCTTTATGCCGGAAATGATCTTTGGAAACAGACGCCGAATCATAATACAGTCGGCGTTGTTGAATCGAAAGACGACGGTCAAACCTGGTCATTTTTGTCAGACATTCCTTATCGTCCCGGCGAAAACGACTTCTATTATGAATTGCATGGCGTTGAAGCCGCCAACGGTCGATTGATTGTTCAAATCAGAAATCATAATCAGAACAATAATAATGAAACGCTTCAAACGGAATCGGAAGACGGCGGTTTAACCTGGACGATTCCGCATTCGATCGGCGTTTGGGGCATTCCGTCGCATTTAATAAAAATGAAAGACGGTCGTCTGCTTATGACTTATGGTCATCGACGTTCCCCATTGGGAAATCAGGCTCGAATCAGCAGCGATAACGGCGAAACCTGGTCGGAACCAATCTTTTTGTCGCAAGACGGAACATCCGGCGACCTCGGTTATCCGTCAACGGTTCAGCTTGCCGATCAATCGTTTCTTTCCGTTTGGTATGAGAGGATGCAGGAATATCCGAAAGCTGTTTTGCGTTACGCCCATTGGAAACTCAACGATTAATCTTTGAGCCTATTTCAAAAAGATAACAAAGATAACAAAAAGATAATAAAAAGGCAATAAAAAAAGCAGTTTCTGTCGACAGAAACTGCCCAATATAGCATGAACATTAACTCAAAAGTCGCTCGTTGTTCATGGGGTTGTCATGAGATTTTTGTGTCGCGACGAAGCAAAAAGCTCACGGTAACAAAAAGACATAAAATCTGTTCTTTAAATCAAAAAACTGTACAGTTTTAAACAGATTTTCTCATTTCATGCGTTTCGGTATGATTTATTTATTTTCTGGAGTCTTTTCAGGTTCTGTTGTTTTTTCGCTTGATTCTGCAGTCTTATCGTTTATGACTTCCGCAGCTGTCTCAGGCTTTTTATCCGTTTTTATTTGATTGAGCGTATTCTCTTTTATAGCCGGATTGTTTGATTCATTTGTTGCAGGAACCGTTTCGGTAATACTGATTTCAGCCGAATCGACAATTTCTGGAGTATCGGTCAAAAAAGGCGGAATTTGAACCGTATCGATTAAATAAATAACGCCGTTTGTGCAAGGAATGGCGTTTCGAATGCAGTTCGCTTTTCCGTAAGTATTTTCAGTGCAACTGATCGCCGTTTGCGGAACCGTACAGGTCATACAATCTTGAGCTTCTTTCATTTCAGCGGGAGTCATTCTTTGCGGGATCAAATGATAAAGAAGCAGAGTTGTCAGGGCTGATTTATTATTCAGTAAATCAGAAAGTTGTTCGGAGGACAATTTTTGAAAAGCTTCATTTGTTGGAATGAAAACCGTAAAAGGTCCGTCTTTTTCCAAGACGCCAGTCAAACCAGCTTTTTCAGCACAGGAAACGAAAGTTTCGCATTCTTTCATTTCTTGAGCCGTTTTTATAATGTTTTTGCGTTGTTCCATTGTTGCCCAACTCAGAACGCCCAGAGCCAAAACCAGAATAATGGCTAAAAGAGCCCAACGTCCCAAACGATGGCAAACGCATTTATGTTCTTCTCCTGTTGTCATATTTTTTCCTTTCCAATAGATTTTTTCGTTGCGTTTTTTATTCTGCTCTTTTATTCCTTTCAATAAAGAAAAAATGGAACAATAACCAACATATTGGGAACTGTTTCAACTTTCTTGCTCGTTTTTTCTTTTCTTGAAAGTTTATGTTGTTTTGACTTTTCTCTTGGTTTTCGACAAACTTTGTTGGTTCGAATTGTTTCTTTTGGATAAAGAAGGAAAAATCGAAGCAACAGAGAAAATATCAAAAATAAAAAAGCAGAATAAACTTTTTTTGTTAAAATAGACTTCTTTATAAGAATGATAGTTCGAGGGAAGTTGAAGGAAAGGAATAAGGAAGTTTTTACATTTTTTATGAAAAGAGCGTCTGACTTTTCTCCGCGAAACGATTGAGTTATTCGGCTTTTTTTGTTTTGGATCCGTTTGTTTTAAGAAATTTGCGAAGGGAAAGATCTGAGGGATTCGAAAGATTTATATGGAAATGGGAATGGCAGAAAACCTTATTCCCGTTCGCTTGAGATTTTGTGAATCAAACGGTTTGAGAGCGGAACTGGTTTGAAAAAGAATGAATGACGTCGTTCCGTTTTCGCTGATTTTCTTTAAGAAAACAGCCAAATTTTTCATCTGTTTTTTGAAAACGGCAGTTTTATTCATTTTTTATTTTCGACCAAAAACAACAAGGCATTGATCATCCGTTTGCGGAATGTTTTTAGAGAAAGAGCGAACCTGATTCAAGAGTTTTTCGCCGAGTTCTTGCGCAGTTAAATGATCGGGGTTTCTTAAGCAATCTCTGACTCGATCCAAACCGAAAAAATCGTCTTGATCGTTCATCGCATCGGTTATTCCGTCGCTCATAATGGTTATCAGTTCGCCAGGTCGAAGTTCGAAAATGAACTCCTGATATTGTGAATCGGAAATAATTCCCAGCGGGAACCCATGAAGTCCGTCTCCTTGTTCAAAAATCTTGCCGCCGGTTGTTGATAAAATCGGAAAAACATGTCCGGCGTTTAAAAGATGAATCTTGTGAAGCTGCGGGTCAAGAACGGCTAAAAGAAAGGTTATAAAACGATTATCCCAATGATTTTCGGAATAAACGCGGTTGAGTCGTTCCATTGCCTGCGTATATGATTTTTCCAAAAGAAGGCTGTAACGAACTTCAGAAGAGAGTTGAGCCATAAGCAGAGCCGCGGAAATTCCCTTGCCGGAAACATCTCCTAAAGCAATGGCCAAGCGTCCATCCGGAAGCGGAATATAATCGAAATAATCTCCCCCTAAATATTTAGCAGGCCGATAATAGTCAAAGAAATCATAATTCAAAATTTTGGGAGGCGCCGCCGGAAGAAATCCTTTTTGAACTTTATGCGCAACGGTCATTTCCTGCGTTAATATTGTTTCTTGAAGAAGAATCTCATGATGTTTCGAATTCTCATAATAAACAGCCGCTTGATTGGCAACCGCAATCAATAAATCGAGATCGTCATGCGAAAACGGCGTTTGAAAATCCAGAGAGTCAAGTTTCAAAACGCCCAAAACGTCGTCTTCTTTTGAAATATCAAGAATGGGAACCGCCATTGTATATTTATGCGGATTAATTGTATATTTATGCGGATTATTTGAATCATCGAAAGCGTTTTTGTCAGAAAAAGCGAACAACGATTGCGGGCGAATTTTATAACTTTTCGCTTGATTTTCCTGATTCGTTTTTTTTAACGTTTTTTCTTTTTTGGTTTTTTCTTTAGGAGCTCCCAATCGGGATTTTCGAATTTCTGGATTGGAAATTTGCAATTCCGTCAATGAAGTTGTTTTAATGTTTTGGAGCGTTTGAATTTTTTCTGGATCAATTTTGGGCTGTTCCAGGAAAGTCAAATGGTTTGGATCGGAATCGTTTTGACTTTGAACTTTCCGGGAGGGAGAAACTTCAAGATTATTTTCCAAGTTTGAATCAGCTAAAAAATCGGAATGAAATTCTTCTGACAGAATTCCGTTTCGGGATTTAATGACGGTTTCCAATAAGGTTCGACTGATATGAATCGGGGTCAAATCATTTGGATTGCGTCGCTGAAAATAGGAAATTTCATATTCTTTTGTTTTAAGATTGGGGGCCAATAAACAAGCATAATCAGCTTGCGGAAACAGAATCAGCAAGTCAGAAAGAAAACGAGGCAATAAATCAGACGGTTTGTTGACTTTTCCCAAATTTTTTGCAAAGGACATCAAAACAGAAATTTTGTTTTGCAAATTCGTAATTTGACGAACATAATCGCCGCAACCGACAAGTTGCGATTGTTGAGAATCATGAACGTTGATTTGCGACGAAATATTGAGGTCTTGAAGCGAATCATTATTTATAATAACCGTTTGACTTCCGAGACAACTTTCTTCTTTGGAAGGGCGTCTTGCTTCCGGCAAACTGGAAGTAAAGACGATAATCATATCACAAATTCGAATAATATCGTTATCATATAAAAATGTTTTGCGAATCAACGGTTTATTATTGAGCCAGGTTCCATTGCGACTCTGCAAATCTTCGATTGTGAACCCATTTTGCGAATGCTCAATGCGCGTATGCTCTCGACTGACGGCGGCGTTATCCAAAACGATATTGCAAAAGGGATGTCGCCCCAAGATGACCGAATCGGAATAAACAGGAATTTTCTCGATATTCTCTGAAGAAGAATTTTTTGAGCGAGACAATCCTCGGGACTTGATCAATAAAAAAGCTAATGCGGAACTCATTCTCTCACTTAAAATCGGATTAAATCAAAAAAACGAAAAACAAACACGAATATCTTTTATTTTGATATTATTTCTCGAACATTTGAAATTGTTTCCTTATTTTTTGTATTTTGTTCTTTTTGAATATTTTCTTTGTTTTTTGTTTTCAACGACCTAATTTCCAAAGAGGCGACAGAGAAAATCCGGAAATAAAAACGAGAAGGAAGTTCTAAAAACCAGTTTTTTGTAATAAACTCAGGTCTGGAAGTGTCGCAAAAAGCAGTTCTTTCGGACGAGACGTCTGCGTTCCCAGCAGTTTTTTGGAACTTCCTGAGAATAAAATCTTTTTGGTTTTCTTTTGTTGACAAACGAATATTGTTTTTTGTCATTCTTGAATTATTGGAAAAATTCAGAGGGCATTGTTGCTTCCAAAACTCCCTGTTCATTATACAAAAGCCCTTCAACAATTCAAGAGGAAATTCGACATTAAATAAATGCTTCGTTAAATATTAATAATAACATTATTTTAAAATAGAAGCCTTTTTCTAAAGAGAAACTTTTATTTCGAATGAAGTTTCTTAAAAAATTATGCTTAACTTCTGATTTTTAAATATTGAATAAAGTTGATTGGAAAGAATATTGTTTCGTAATAAACAATTGGGTTTCGAAATTCATTGGCTTTCAAAAAGATTTAAAAAAGTTTTGAAAGCCAATGATCCGGAAAACTTTTTGCGAATCGGCAATGGGCGAGGGGATTTCTCTTTCGCATTTGCTCGAACTGGACAATTTTGTTAATCCGGGAGTTTCAGATTTTCGACAGGGTTGATTATCAAACAGATTTCATATGATTATTGTTTTTTATCAGAATAACGAATCTCATATAAATGATAACCAACGTTTCGAATTGCCTGAATTGTTTCTGGATAAGGAGTATCGCAAATGTCTATCAAGCCGATTTGATAATTTTCGCCGTCAAAACGGCCCGTTGTTGCTTGATCTCCATACTGAAACCAATGAGCTCCAACAAGATAAGGATTCTTTAAAGCGCTTTTGACATAATTTTCATAAGCCCTGGCTCGATCATTTTGATCAGAACAAGGCCCGAGTCCGGGATGAAACAATCCGCGATCTAAAGCGCCAAAATGGAATTCTCCGATAATGCAAGGTTTATCGACGCCTTCAGGCGGTTGAAAATCGGCAACTTCTCGTTTGTAAAAATTATAACTGACGACATCGCAAAATTTTCCTGCCGCTTTTTGAGCTAATTCATTGGTCCATGCGAAACGGCAACCGAGATAAAGTTTATTGGGCGTCAACGTTTTAATCGCTTTGGAAATTTCTTCGAAATATTTTTCAGCAATAACCGAATAAAACAGATCGCAATCTTCTTTTGCTTTTTCTGGAACGTCAATCGAGTTAACCAGGAGATAATCCCAATCCGAATAATCGGAATTCCAGGCAGCATTTAATTTTTCAATGGAATTATCATACCGGTTCTTGAGCCATTGAATCATCGCGGATTTAACCGGTTGAGTTTTGGGGGACAACATTGCCGCTTTGGCAAGCGAACCCGCGTCGCCCCAACTGATTTCGTTATCGACAAAATAACCGATACAAAACGGATCATCAGCCGATTTTCCTTGTTGAGCTTTTAAATTCTTTTCAAGAGAAAGGCGAAATTCTGGATGAAACGGGTCAACAAATTTTCCCCAATAACCCGAGCTTCCTTCAATTCTGGGCGAATTGATTCCGATTGTTGCTGTATACGGAGTTCGATATTGTTCGCCTTGTCCCCAATCCGACCAATTGCCAACCGTATTCAATCCCCAACTTCGTAAACGTTGCCCGGCCATTTCAATAAATTTTTGTCGCCAATCTTCGCCATATTTCAATAGCAAATTGGAGGCTGTAAAATTATAATGCTGATATTCCCCTCGATCCGCATAATAGTTGTTAATGGAATGATTGGTCTTTCCATAAAACTGGGCAAAAGGCGACTTTTCTTCCGGAAGATTTTCAAAATAGAATTCCCGGTCGGTTATTGGCGTCAAACCATTATAAGTCGAAATGCAGTCAACGCCATTCGACCAAAAAAGAGCGCCAGTTGGATCAATCAAGGACCAAATGCCGTCAATTTTTTCAGTTCGAAAATGGCCAGTTGCCGCGAATTTGGGGCCATCTTTCCAACCGCCGAATTCCGTCCAATTTTGAGGCGAATGAGATTTAAGGTCTTGAGCTTCGATTTCAATGTTTTTTCTCATTTCTTCAACGGAATGAATTTTTCCCGGCCATTCTTTATGTTTAAATTGTCCAAATTGATCAATCATTGGAAAGAATTTTTCCGGGGGCCAAGAAAGATAATCCGTTTTTTGGTCTATTTCTGGCTGAGAGGCAATCGACTTGAGAATCCATTCATGAGCCAGGCCATTTTTGGTTTCAAAAAGTCGAACAAAAGTCAAGGATCCTTTATCAAAATAGAGTTTGCTGTCTTGCGAAAAGGCGTCAGTCTGAATGCCGCCCGGTTTGCCTCGCATTGCGAACAATTTTCGACGAACGTCTTCTTGAAGTTTGCCGGGAAGCGGCATTTTCCAAGTCTCTTTTGATAAGGGCGAAAAAGTTTTGGATGCTGTATATGTTCCGTCTGTATCGACGCTTTTTTCGCAATCCAAACGACAATAAAGCGTAATGGAATCGTTTGTCGGATTTTCAATTTGTAATACGATATTCTGACAATTGCTCAAATCCCAATGACCAGACAAATGAATGCCCGGCCAGTTATCTTCCGTTCCGCTCTTGATTCGAAGCGTCCCATCATTTTGATATTCAACAGTAACGTCTTGAAGTCGCATCGAACTTTTGTCAAAATGGGAAGGATCAAAAATCGAAATTTGCGATTTCGAAGAAGATTCTAATGAGTCGGCATTCTTTTCGGCAAACAAATTCGATGTCGAAATGAAGAATGTCAGCAGAAAAATAAATGAAAAATGTTTTATCATATTAATCCTTTTTAAAGAAATTTGTGTCGTTTATTTGAATATTTGCAACATAATAATTGAAATAATGAATGGCAATAACAAAATGAATCATTTCGTTCTTTTTATCTGAAGTCAAACCCAAATAATCAAGAGATTTGCCTTTTGTAATCCGCTCGACAGTTTCAGGCAAACGCTTCAACGATTCGGATTTTCGTTTGATTTGACAGCAGTTATTTTCATTAATTCAACATTTTATCATAAATTGGCAAATAATCTTCAGCGTTTTGCCGGAAACCAAGCCGTTTTTCATTTTGATATCCAATCATTATTGATTCTTATTCAGGAAAAGTCAATCCTTTTGAGAATGAATCAAAAAAAGGTTAGAATAAAAATGTCAAAAAAGAAAAAAAGTTCGCTTTTCGAAATAAAACTTAAATCTGTTATTTTTTCGGAATATTTCCTTTTTTGAACTATTATAATATAATGTTTGATTCAATCTTATCAAAATCAGGAGAATTGTCGATTCTATAAGATTGGCAAAAATGTCTGATATTGCAGCAAAAAATGATATTGAAGTCGAACTTGCCAAAAGAAGATCAGAGGGGCTTAATAAGCTAAAAAAATCGATCATTCAGGGATGCCGGTAAAACAGTTTTAGCCGAATAAAAATAACAGATTTTATAGATTCCCGGATTAATTCTGTTTTTCTTGACGAAAAAAGAACAGAATAACAAGAGTTAATCTTGAAAAAGAGAACAGTTCAGTTAATATTACTGTTGGGAGATTTCAGTATAAATTGAATGAGAAAATGAAATAATCAACAGTAATTCAGGAAACCTAATTTCCATGAAAAACGAATCAAAAACAGAAAATAAATCCAAATATCTCAAGTTCATTCTTTTGATTATCGTTGTTCTTTGTCTGATTGTTGTTATCTTCAATCTCAAAGTTCCGAAAGAAACGGTTGTTTCAACAGAATCGTCCCTGGATAAAGCCGTTCTTGTCCGGAGTTATACAATTCCTGCTGGCGTTTCAAACGAATTGCGTTCGTTTCCTTTTTTTGCCAAAGAAGGTCAAACGGCGAAACTTTCCTTTCGAGTCATTGGTCAACTTCAAAATTTTGATGTTAAAATAGGTCAATTTGTCAAAAAAGATGAAGTCGTTGCAACCTTGGATCAACGCGATTATAAATTGGCGGTTGAACGAATCGAACAAAGCATTCTTGAAGCTGAAGCAGGTTTAAAAGCGATGAAAACCGGCGCTCGAGCGGAAGATATCGCTTCTTTGGAGTCGCAGTTGGCGGCGGCAGTTTCTCATTTGGAACAGTCGGAAAAACAATATCAACGAATGGAAAACCTCAAAAAGGACGGCGTTGCTTCGGATGTTCAGTTTGACGTTGCCAAAACAGCTCGAGACGCCGCCAAATCAACCAAAGAATCTCTTGAAAATCAATTGGCCAAAGCCAAAACAGGTTCGCGAGAAGAAGAAATCGAAATGATGGAAGCCAAAATTGCTGGACTCAATATTGACTTGAAGTTGGCAAAAAATAAATTGGGGGATACAGAATTGAAAGCTCCTTTTGACGGGATTATTGCGGAAAAATATTTCGATAATCATGAAGTCATCGCGCCGGGAGTTGCCCTTTTGTCTCTCGTTGACGCCAATAATATTGAAGCAACATTAAGCGTTCCAGAAGATATTATACGCAAACAAGACAAAATAGGAAAAATAGAATGTTCGTTCGAATCGCTTCCTGGTCAGAGTTTTGAGGCTTCAATAAAAGAAGTTGGATCCTCTGTTCAAAAAGGAAATCTTGCTTATCCGTTGACCATTCAGATAAAAAAATGGCCAACTTCAGAAAAGAGGCCGAAAGAAAACGACTCTTCGGATAATAACGATTCTCCTCAATTCGAATCCGAGCCATTGACTCTTGCTGTCGATCAGGACAATCAATCCGGAACCACGAGTTCTGACAATTTGGGAAATTCTGAGGATTTAAAGAATATTATTCTTTCCGGAATGGTTGGAACCGCGACGCTTGAACTGACCGGGGATGAAAATCAGATTTCGATTCCGACTTCCGCTCTTTTTTCCGAGGTTGATAATAATCATCAATCTTTTGTCTGGCTCATTGATTCCGAAACGCTGACAATCAAGCGCCAGAACGTTGAAACCGGCCTGTTTCATAACAATGGCGTTCAAATTCTTTCCGGACTCAAGCCGGGAGATCAAATCATTAGCGTTGGGGCTCGATTTTTGAATGAAGGCCAAAAGGTTCGCTTTGAATGAATCAGGACGAAACTGATCTGGGTAACAGGCGTTGTCCTTTCAAATTCGTCCATCGTTGACTGGTTTACAGCCCCAATAATCGGTTTTTAATTGCTTGGGCAAAAATGAATCAAGAAAATGGAAATAAATCTTAATAATCTTTTAAAATAAGCTAACAATATCTCAATATTGCTATTAACAATCGATTTGTGTTACATTGATTGTTAATAACAGCGATTATTGATAAAACAGGCAAATCAATGAATCAAAGAAGAATTCTGGTCACAAGCGCGCTTCCCTATGCAAATGGACCAATACATTTAGGACATTTGGTTGAATATATTCAAACCGACGTTTGGGTTCGCTTTCAAAAACTGTGCGGCGAAAATTGCCATTATTTTTGCGCTGACGATACGCATGGAACCGCGATCATGATTGCGGCGAAAAAAGAAGGAATCAGCGAAGAAGAATTCATCGCTCGAACCAATCAATCGCATCAAGAATCGTTTTCCGCATTCAACATCGAATTTGATCATTATGGCAGCACAAATTCAGAAGAAACGCGACATTTTTGCCATGAAATTTGGAACTCGATTCGAAAAGTCGGTCTGGTTCAAGAAAAAGAAATCGAACAGCTTTATGATACAGTCGCAGAAACGTTTTTAGCGGACCGTTTTGTTCGAGGAACCTGTCCGAAATGCGGACGACCGAATCAATATGGCGACAGTTGCGATTGCGGAGCGGTTTATTCGCCAACCGATTTGATTGATCCCAAAAGTACGCTCAGCGGTTCAACGCCAGAACTTCGAAAATCGCTTCATTTATTCGTTGATTTGGAACAGCTTCATGATTTTCTGGAAACTTGGGTTGATTCGGAGAACGTTCTTCAACCCGAAATCGCCAATTATTTGAAAGGTCAGTTCTTATCCGCTCCGCTTTGGCCTTGGGATATTTCGCGTCCCGCTCCTTATTTTGGATTTGAAATTCCCGATTCGCCGGGCAATTATTGGTATGTCTGGTTTGACGCTCCCATCGGCTATATCGGTTCGACGCTTCAATGGGCTAAGAATAATGGCGAGAATATTGATTTTTGGTGGAAAAATCCAGAGACAGAAATTCATCATTTTATAGGAAAGGATATAACCTATTTTCATACGCTTTTCTGGCCGGCAATGTTGAAGACGGCGGGATTTACTCTTCCGAAAAAGGTTCATATTCACGGATTTTTGACCGTTGACGGCGAAAAAATGTCGAAATCGAAGGGAACCTTTATTCAGGCGGAAACGTTTGCCAAATATTTGAATCCGTCTTATCTTCGATATTTCTTTTCCTCGAAAATGAGTTCTCGCGTTGACGATTTGGATTTGAATTTTGAGGAAATGGAAGCGAAAATTAACGCTGATTTGGTTGGAAATATTGTTAATATTGCAAGTCGAACAGCGAAATTTGCCGCTTTAACCGGTCTTTCAGAAGAATATCCGGAAGACGGCGGGTTGTTTCGTTTGGCGGCGGACGCTTCAACAGAAATCGCAGCGGCTTATGAAGATTGCGATTTCGGAAAAGCGATTCGTCTCATTCTCGAATGCGGTTTTCGCGCCAATAAATATATTGAAGAAACAGCTCCCTGGTCGCTTCGCAAAAATTGGGTTAATTTGGATAAAAATTCCGAAGCGTCTCCAACAGAAAAAGACGCGGCGTTTCGGAAATTACAAGATTCGGTAACGGTCAGTTTGAATCTTTTCCGCCAAATCATTATTTATTTGACGCCCATTCTTCCAGAATTAACATTAAAAACGGAAACCCTTTTGAATACAAAAATATCGAATTGGAATGACGTTCAATCGCCGATTCTGGGCGGAAACGTCAACGAATATCAACATATGATGACTCGCGTTCCGAAAGAAGGAATCAAGGCAATGATTGAAGAAACAAAAGCAATGAACAACTCAACCGAAACTCCAAACTCTGCTGTTTCTCAAAATTCTTCGGCGGACAGCCCTTCCAATATAGAGCCCCAAACGACAGAAAATGAGAAAACCAATATTTTAACGGAAGCGCCGGAAGTTTCCGTTCCGGTTTCCGATGACGAATGGAAAGATTCGGGTCAACCGCTTTTGGATGAGCCGATGTCTGATATGATTACAATTGACGATTTTCTCAAAGTTGATCTGCGAGTCGGTCGAATTGTTGAAGCGGAACAGGTTCCAGAAGCGCGAAAGTTATTGAAGTTGAAAATATCGTTGGGCGGCAACCAAACGCGTCAAGTTTTTGCCGGAATTAAGGCCGCTTATCCCGAACCGGAAAAACTTGTTGGACGTCTCGTTGTTTTCGTTGCCAACTTAAAACCGCGTCAAATGAAATTCGGTTTGAGCGAAGGAATGGTTGTTGCGGCTGGCCCTGGCGGACCGGAAGTCTTTTTAATGTCGCCAGACTCCGGCGCCAAACCGGGTCAAAGACTTCATTAATAATCAAATTATATAACAGACATTCAGCCGAAACCGAATGAAACGACGGTTTCGGTATTGTCAATAACTCGTCGTTATTCTTCAATGGCGTTTTTCGTTTGCCGTTTTTCAATTTGGAATAAACGGGGTTAAACAAGCGAACCATTCGAAAGCCTAAAACATTTGCCGTTTCCCTTTGATGATCCGTTTTAGGATTCATGAAGAGAAATTTTTCGCTGTCCCCAACACAATCTTTCATTAAAACCAGGAAATGATCATGAATATTGAAAATAACGGCATTTCTTATTCGGATGATTACGATTTGCCTGCCCTTCATTTTAAAGATTGGCGGTTGATTTCCGAATATTGGAATTCCCTTTTTTTGATAGCCGTTTCTATTGGAATGTCATTTTTGGTTTTGACAATCTTGCATTCCTGGATATTGGCAACCTTACTTTTTATGCTTTTGCAATGGTTGCTTCTGCCAATTTATTTTCCGGTCAGTTATTCCGTTAATAAGCAGGGAATTGAAGTTAAAACTTTTTTTTCCGCAACGTTTATTTGCTGGGAGAACATTAATCATTGTCGGCAATTATCGAGAGGATTTCTTCTCTTTCCTCAAAAAGATTCATATCCCTTGGAAATCATGCGAAGTCAATATATCGCAGTTCCAAAGGATGAACTGGAATTTGTTCTCAAATGGTTGGACGTTAACGAAATAGAAAAAAGAGACTAATCTCCCCAAATTTAACTTCAGATTGAAATATAACGAAATGAATAAAATTCAATATATATTTATTGCAGCATTTTTTATTTCAGGTTTAATTTTAACGCCAAACCTTATGGCGCAAAACTGTGAACAGAGCAAAATTTTCCCAAATGAGGAAAATTTGTTCGGACCTTTTCAAGGTTGGGGAACGTCTCTGGCTTGGTGGACCAACTCTTACGGAAATCTGACCGAGGAACAACGTCAAACGATTATTCGTGCTTTTTATGACGTTGACGACGGGCTGGGACTAACGATTGTTCGATATAATATTGGCGGCGGAGATCATCCGGATCATCATCATTTTTATTCTCAAGAAGCGGAAGCGCCCGGTTATTTGGATGAAAAGGGAGTTTGGAACTTTGATGCGGATCGCGTTCAAGTTCAATTTCTTAAAGAAGCGATTGCTCAGGGAGCGCAAACCGTTGAGGTTTTTTCCAATTCGCCCCCCTGGTTTATGACGGTCAGCGGTTGTACTGCAGGAGCCGAAAATCCTAGCGACGACAATCTTCGCGAGGATAAAATTGACGCTTTTGCCGATTATCTGACCGAAGTTGTTCGTTATTTGGAATCTGAAAATATTCAGGTTGATACGCTTTCCCCTTTTAACGAACCAAATACGGAATTCTGGAAAAAAGGGGGCGGGCAGGAAGGTTGCCATTATTCAGCTGAAATGGAGATCAAAGTTCTTCAGTCCGTTGAGAAAAAACTTGTCGAAAAGAATTTAACAACCCAAATTGCCGCTTTTGATGACAATACGTTTGAAAAAGCGAAAGACAATATCGGGCGAGTTGCAGAAATTTCTCCCGAAACGTTGAAACTCATTGATCAAGTCAACGTTCATGCTTATTATACGCAAAACGCTGATGACATTGCAACGTTTCTGAATGATTTAGGGAAAATCCCCGTCATGAGCGAATTGGACGTCGCTCATAATATAGGGGAAAATCCGCCGAACCAAATGGGCTCCGCCTTGGCTTTTGCCGAAAAAATTCATGACAGTTTTCGTATTCTTCAACCGATCAGTTGGTCGATTTTTACCGTTTTGCCGCGAGAATCTTCCGCCGGTCCCGCCAAAGACAGCGGTTATTATTTTCTTGCTCGTTACATTCGCGAGGAAAATCGACTGGAATTCTTTAAAAAATATTACGCTTTCGCTCAATATACAAAATTCATCCGTCCCGGTTACATTTTTATTCGAACCGACTCTCCGCGTCTTTTAGCGGCCAAAGAGCCGGAATCGGGAAAAATCGTTCTCGTTCTTTACAACGAAGAAAATCGAGACGTCTCTTATCAAATTCATCTCGGCCAAAATCAAAAGAAAAACCAAAACGTTCAGGTTTATCGAACAAGCCCCACAGAAAATCTTGCTCGCCTCGACGATATGCAAACGGCCGAATCTCTCGTTTCCTTGACGGCCGCCCCTTATTCTGTAACGACATTCATTATTGAATAGAGTTATCAAAAGTTTCCCCAAAAAGACGAGACAATCCCAAATTAAAAGCAAATTAATGGGATTAATTTTTTGAAACGAATCAAAAAACGCTAATTGTAACAGCAGACAAAATAATTATAAAGTTTATTGTTTTCATACCGAAGCCGTAATGAAGCGAGCTTCGGCTTATTCATTTGATTTCTTTTCGGGGGATTGAGTCTAACAAGGAGAAACTTTCAGCAAACGAACATTGACTCGACCAGGTTTCGCATTCCTATAAAAAGCCCATTGATTTTTCGGATTCCCTCGCGTCTGCCTTTTCTGTTTCAATCCCTTTCGATAAATTAATCTTCGGAATTTTTCGAGAGAGCAAACCAGGCTATCGTCAAAGCGATCAAACCAGCAACGATTCCCGGGAGAATCATTTCCAAAGTTGTTGCGTTATTTTTGAGTAAAAAAGCCCCGAATGCTCCGGTCATAAACGCAAAATTGAAAGAGATGACGGAAATCTTCAGACGTTTGGCTTTTGCTTCTTTGGAAAGCGGCGTTTTTTGCTTCAATTTTTTGGCTTTTACATTTGGCTGCAAAACCGAAGCGTTTGATGATTGATCGGAATTTTTTGAGACGACCATTTGGACGGCATCGCGAGGATAATATTTGGCGATCGCCGCATTGACCTGATTCGGAGTACAAATCGCGCTGCGAACCGGCATTTCGAATAAAATGCGAAGTTCTTCTTCAACATCCAAGCTGACAGGAACGGGCGAAGCCAAAATCAATTTTCCCATATCAGCCATAACAGGGACAAAAGAATGTTGTCTTGCAGTAACCGGATTGATTTGCGAAGCATAATATTCGTCAACAGGAATATCGTCCAAATTGACAAAAGGAAGTCCAATTGATTCAGCGTAAGCAAGCATAACCGCTTCGGGAGCGGCTAATTTCTGCTGTAAAATGGCCATTTCCAAATCGACGCCGATCGCTTCCGCAAAATATTTGGCTTTTTTGACTTGTTCGCGCGATAAAACTTTATTTTGAATGAGAATATCCTCTAAAGTTCGACGTCCTTCTTGTTTTTGCTCTGATTTTCGTCCCAAACTGAAATCATAGTCTTCTTTGCGTTCAGAATCCGTCAAACAGAGCATTGCTTTGGCCAACTCGTTCAAAAGCGATTGAGATTCGTCAATATAATCCCCGGTTGCAAATTTTCGAATATAAGCATTCAAATCCCGATAATGTTTTCTGATAACGGCAACATCATCTTCAAAAGTTTTAAGCCTTAAAAGTTGATAATAGGTTAATGGACGATTTGTCGCTTCAATTTTCAACCAATCTCGATAAACGTCAATTTTAGCCATAAAACATTCCTTATTGAAAGAAAAGCAATTTGAGGCGGGATTTGCAAACCGCGTCGAACCGTTTTGAACTTTGCCGTCAGTCAAACGCTATTTTTCAAGCGAACCGAGACAAGATGTCTGATTTTTAACCGACTTATATTCCCATTCTATTTTAACTAATCTTGATCGAAATAACAAGGGATTCTTTAAGAATCGTTGAGAAGAAAATATGCCGAAAGTCGGAAAGAAAGGCGTTTTGTTTTGAGTAAGACGCTTGCTGTTGTTGCTCTTGCTAAGGCAACGATTCGAGATATTCAATAGATTTGAATATGAATAAAATGAAGAAAAGATTTCCAATAAATAAACAAGAACGATAAAAGGCAATGATAAATAAAAAAAGAACAAAAACGGCCCCCAAAAGTTGAGTTTATCGAAAATTCCGTTTTTGTCAACAATAATATTTCTCACAAAAAAAACAGGGAAACCCCGTTCTAAAAAACAAAAATCGTTAAAGTCGGTTTTATGTCGAAGCCGAAATGGGCAACAGCTCCCATTTTCAGAAGCTGTTTGTCGTTGAGCTTGCGAATTCAACGCTTCGGGAGGCAACAGGCTCGAAATCAAACCCCAAATTTAATTTTTTGAACAATAACAAACTTAAAGCTGGAAAGCCAGAAGTCATTTATCGTTTTAAAAGCGTTTTTGTTTAATGACGAACTCGTTTTTGAACATCAATTTCTAACGTTCCGAAAGCAGCTTCATGACGTTGAATCGTCATACTCAAAGCATGAAGAAGGCGTTTGGCTGTATAGAAATTGGTTACAATTCTCTGATTGACAGGAATCGGTTGAGTTGGGACGCCCATCGGTTGCGGATTAAGTCCGAAATCAATAATCAATTCTTCCGGAGTTCCTGTTACGCGGCAAAAATTGGCATAAGCCGCATGAACTTGAGAATCATCAATTTGAATTTGCGGTCTTGTCGGTTGAGCTGCATTTGTATCTGCGGCATCTTTTTTTTCAGGCAAATCAGTTGACACAAAAACCTCCTTTTTTATTACGAAAATCTGCGATTATGTCCTGTGAACATTCTGTCCTTATATCGGCTGATCATTTGTTAAATATTCAACGCTTTTTATCAAATACGAAAATTTTTCGTATTAGGCTCAATCAGAAGGAATTCGTTGATTGCCAGGTTGACAACCCTCGACAACGTTACAAAGAGCGAAGTCGGTTTTCGGGATCAAACAGCAAACGCCCAAAAAAGGCCGAAATACAATTTAATACCCATTTTTGTTTGCTGTCTTTTTATTGTTTTATTTTCTGATATTCGTAATCTTTGTCGATTTTTGAGCGGAAATGATCGTTTTTATAAGGTTTTGAAAAAAAACAACGTTTAAGGATTCCCTCAATATATAATTTGTGTTAAAATATTAAAAAGTTTTTTAAAATAATGATTTAAGAAATCAGCAATGACAGACAGCCCCAATGTCAATCCGCTTTGAGAAACTTGATATTTCAAAGAATTTGAGACAATAATGTTTTTTAAATCGATTATATTGATTGTAACAGTTAGCTAAATTTCAAAAGTCAATCATTTGAACAAAATGAAGTTGACGTTCCGAAAGCGGAGTCAGAAAATGTTTCAGATCGACTCATCAAATTGCTGATTTTAGCCGTTCCCGTTCAGCTCAAAATATACAAAACCAGAATCGCCTTGACTCTTTCCTGTCATTGACGGGCGAACGAATATGAATTTGGCGGTTTTTCAATCGGGTTGAGTATAACAAAAAAATGTTTTGAAATTCTATTTCGTTTGTTAATCAAGCCTTTTTTGATGAGACGCGACGAAATTGAAAGATCAATTCATCAACATTTTTTGGTAAAACGGAGCATTTTTTGAAAAAAAAGAAAACGTTTCAATTTGTTCAATCGTCTCAATTGAGGAAAAGACTCAATGAACCCGGACAACTTCAAACCGCAATCGCCGCTTGCGACGCCATCAGAATGGGGGCTGGAAGAACTCTTTCGCCTTTATGAAAAGGAACTTCTCGGAACATTATTTCATATTCTGGGAAATGCCGAAGATGCTCGCGATGCGCTTCAGGAAGGTTTCATTCGTTGTTGGAAATATAAAGATCAATTGAACGAAATCAACAATCTTCGAGCTTGGGTTTTTCGCGTTGTTTTTAATGTCGGTCGCGATATTCGCAAAAATGCCTGGCGGAAATATCGCCGAGCTTTTGCGGAAGACGAATCCAATCTTGCAGGCGAATCCAAAACGGCAGAAGAAATTTTTGCGGATAAGGAAGAAATTCAGTTTCTTCGAAAACTGATTCAACAATTGGACGAATCCGAAAAAGAAATTTTTCTCTTGCGACAAAATGGACTTCTGACTTATGAACAAATTGCGCAAATTGTCGAAATCCCTATTGGAACTGTTAAAACTCGTATGCGACGCGCCCTGATTAAATTGCAAACATTATCTCAAAATCAATCGTTTCCGTCCGAAATCCAAGCTAAAAGCGCGACGGAGGAAGAAGCATGAACAAGTCGTTTTTTAAACATCATTCGGAAAAAAACGTTGATCCAGCTCTTTCTTCTCATTCTTTTGCGAATTCTGTCCCAACAGATTTCTTGAAAGAAGACCTTCTGGCTCTCCTTTATGGACTTTTAGATGACGAACAGGCGGAATTGTTACGCAATCGAATCGCAACAGACGCTGAAACAGCGAAAAACTATGAAGAGATTCGCCATTTTTCTGAAAAACTGGAAATAGCCGCAAAAACGTCAGCAAACGAATCATTGGTTATTCTTCCGCTTTTAATGAATAATCAATTGAATCCAATTCCTGACAGCCATATCGATTTTGCTGCTTTAACAACAAGTTTGCCCGCTTATATTCAAGCTGACCCAATTATTCATTCAAACGATTCCTTGTCTTATGATCAAAAAAATAACGCCCATGATCAACAGGAAAATGATCCAAAAGATCAATTGACCTCTTTAAAAAATGATTTGGATAATATTGAACCCCCAAATAAGTCGGATCGCAAAAGCAAAAATAAAAAAGCCATTTTTAAGCGTCGAACGTTCATCAAAACAAATTCTTCGCTTGAAGTCGAGCCAATAAATGACCGTTCGTTGCTTTCATTAAAAAACGATTTAAATGACAATTCTGTACAAAAAAACAAGGCAGGGCGATTAAGATTAATATGGACATTGAAAAAGGGAATTGTCCCGTTTTTTCAAAAAATTCGACAGAAAAAAATGGAATATTCCATTTTAATCGGGTCCATTGTCTTGTTTATTTTTGTTTTCGGAGGCTTCATTGGGCAGAAACTCCAACTTCAAACGCGCCTGTCGCAAGATATGCGAATTTTGGTTGCCGCGCCTTCATTCTTGTCAGAACGATCCAAACAGGTCATTCGAGTCAATATATCAGACATTCAAGGCAAGCCCAAAACAACGCCGGTTCGACTCGTCTTTTTTGACTCGGAAACTCAACAGCGATTGCTTGCGCATACAGAAAATACAGATTATCGAGGCGTTCTCCGTTTTGAAATTCCGTCGTTTTTTTCATCCATTTCGCATCCGATTCGTTTGGAAATAACGGCTGGCGATCAATCTCAAGAAACGATCGAAACTCTAATTCCTGTCGTTGCGGCTGAACAACCAAAGCTTTTGGCTTTGAAGACCTCTTCGCAACTAAAAGCAGAATCGTTTCTCAATCCCTTTGAAGAAACAATTGTCGAGCCCAACTCATCGACTCAAAATGCCCCTTTAAAAAATGATCAAAGATCAACTCCGCTTTTATTAAAATCAAATAACCGGCAAAATTCCATTGAATATCGAGATCAGGAAGAAAAAAGAACTCTTGATAATGATTATCGATCCAAAACAGCTTCAATAGAACAAGAATCGAAAAAGATGATTGAGGACTTTTGGCCGACAACAAAGAATCGTTCTCAAGATGAAAAAACGAATTTGTCTGAATCTCTTTCTTCGCATAAGGATTTGGCAGTTTTAGTTGAAAAAGAAGAAAACAGCTCGCAAATTAAAACGGCAATTGGCGCCGGTTTGGACGCCTTCGGAAATGAAGTTGAGAATGAAGAAAATAAGAAGAATTCAACCGAACTTGCTTCTTCTCTAAGCAATCAACGAAAAATTCCTGAATCTCTTCATTTTCGATCAACTCAAAGCGTTCCTTTTGTTTACGAAAATAAAGAAAGTTCTTCAATCTCTGCTCCTTCAGCCCCAACGGCTGTTTGGGCTGATTCCGATTTTGAAATGGCCGCAGAAAGAGACTCTGTTTCGAATCTTTCCCCAAAAATCGCGTTTGATTCTTCGCAATCGACTTTGTCTGAATCGCCAAACTTACTTCATTCTTTTGATGAAGCGATCGTCGACGCCGATCCCGTTGATTCAATTGCATCCAATGAAAAAACGGGCGAAAAACCATTATTGGATCAGAATCATCCAGCGACGTCAGGAATTTCAGAAGAACGAGAAATAATAGAAAATTCAGAGACAATTGAGCGGTCAAACAGAATGAGAATTTCAGGAGGATTCAACAGAATCGAAAAAACAGAAAAAATGGGAAAATCGTTTGCTGAAGAATCGACTGCGATTGCGTCTTCAACAAACCTTCCAATGACCTCAAATCTTGGATCCTCGAGAGGGCTTTTTGGTTCATCAGCTCATTTAAATTCGATGTCTTCGGTTCCTGATTCGTCTGCTTCTTCGCTTTCAGACGACTCCGCTTTATCTTCGAGCGAAGATTCCTGTCAAATGGACGAAAGTATTCCGGATCAATCAGAAGACTCAATTTATTCAAGTCCTTTAAACGAGTCCAGCCATTTAAATGACTTGAACTCTTTTTCCGAAATAAAAAACGATTTCTCGAAACTTTCTTCAAATGCCAGTCGCATTATCAATGAGACTGAAGAAGGAGAGCAAAGCGTTGTTCCAGATTCCGAACCGATCCAAACGGTTTTGCCAACCGTTCATTTTTATCCGGAAAATGGTTTTTGGGTTGCAGGAATTGAAAACCGGGTTTGGGTTTCTTCAATTGATTCAAATGGTCAACCTGTTCAAGTTTTTGGACAAATAAAAGATAATCAGGAAAAGATTGTCGTCGACTCATTTTCAACCAACAAAGACGGATTAGGCTTATTTTCTTTCGAACCGCAATATTCCAATAATTATTTTTTCGCTTTTTCTGACTCCCCGACGAAAGAGAAATCGAGTATTTCGCTCGGAAATATCGAATCAAATCATCCTTTGGCGTTTCAGGTTAAAAAAGTTCTTGCTGCTGAGGAACCGATTCAAATTCAATTTTTTTCCTTTTGTCGTTCGATGCCGATTATTATAACGGTTGAAAAAGATAACGTTATTCTTGAGCAACTTGTTTTACAAACCAAAGAAAAAATGTCTCCGGTTGAAATTCATTTGGATTCCGAAATATCCGGGACATTAAAAATAAACGTTTATAATGGCGAAAAACATCCGTTTGAAAAACTGCTCTCGACTTTTGTTTATCGTCGCCCTGATTGTTCGAGAACAATTGAGTCAACGGTTTTTCATTCGGAAGGAAAAAATCAATCAGAAATCGTTATTAACGTCAAAGACACCAAAACAAATTTATCCCTTATAAATGAGTCTGTCCCGTTATCGTTGCTTGTTATTGATACAGATAAAGTCAATAGCCTGACGATTGATGAAGATCTAAAACGCTCAATTATGCCCGACGACGCCCTCGAACTGCTGTTAGGAATAACTCAATGTTCTTCTTCAGATCAAACTCAATCCAATTCCGAAACGCCCAACAAAAAAGAGTTTTCGTTGGGCAGCGAGCCTTTGTTGTTTGATAATTTAATCGATTTACGCAAAAAAGTTCATGAACGACTTTTTGAATATCGACAAAAAGAAAATTATTGGATTTATGGATTCATTCTTCTTGGACTGCTCGGCGGAAGCATTATGATTCTTGCTTCGTTTATGTTTGTTGTGTTGCGACTTTCAAAACGGCGTCAATTTATTTTGCCCTTATGTTTTGGCGGACTTTGCGTTTTCCTTTGTTTCTTTATGTTGACGGATCAAACGACAATAATCCTCTCTCAGTCAGTCGCTTTTTCTGTAAATAATATGAAATCGGTCAAAACCAATTCCGATTTATTGAACAATCCCCCTGATTCTTCGCTTTCAAATTCGATCATCAATAATCATTTTGAGCTTGAAGAAAATCAAATTGAGGAAAACGAAACCCTTTCAAAATCTCAGAATCTTAAGCAATTTTCCAATCTTTCCCAAAACGAAGAACAGGGAATTCTGTGCTGGAACCCCTTTTTATTAACAGATCAAAACGGAACGGCAACCGTTCCAATTCAATATCAATCAACGATAAAATCGATTACAATTTATATAATCGCAACAGATCAGGGAGGACATCCTGTTTTTTATCAAGAAGCGATTCCGATAACAACAGAATAGCCTGGATTCTTCTTTCTTAAACATTCAATCTATTAAAAGCTAGAAATTTTGTGTTCAAAAGCCCGAAAAAAAGACGGGCTTTATAAATAATGAACTCTGTTGTCATTCCGGTTCAGTTTTCTTGTTGAAAAAAATGAATCAGTTCTTCGGCCTGATTGGCAATCGAAACTTCCCTTTGAATTCCTTCTTTAAGATTTTTGACTTGCGCCATTTGCTTTTCAAATTCGCTGGAACCGATCACAATGGCAAAAACAAAGCCTTTTTTATCGGCATATTTGAGTTGTTGGCCAAGTTTTTTGGCGTCGGGATAAACTTCAACGCCAATTCCATTTCGACGAAGAATTGCAGCGAGTTTGAGATATTCATTGCCCAACGATTCGTCAAAAAATGGAATCAATATTTTAACCGGCGAAACGACTTTTTCGACCATTTGAAGTTCTTCCAAACCGGCAAAAAGTCGATCCAATCCAAGCGAAGCTCCGATTCCTGGCAGCTTTTGCTTTGTATAAAGTTCTGCTAAATTGTCATAGCGCCCGCCGCTGCAAACGCTTCCTATCTGAGGAATGTCATCAAGAAAGGTTTCAAAAATCGTTCCTGTATAATAATCAAGTCCGCGAGCAATCGAAACATCTAAAACAAACCGTTCTTCCGGAATTCCAGCGACAACAACAGCCTCTAAAATCTGCCGAAGAGTTGCGATTCCTTCTTCGCCAAGAACGCTGCCGGCCAGGGTTTTTTCGAGTTGAGTCAATATTTCCGAATTGGGCTGTCCAGAAAGAGTCGCAACGTCAAGAATAGCGTTTGCCTGATCATTTGTCGAAGACGCTGTTGTTATCATTTCTTCAATAACGGCATCTCTTCCTATTTTGCCAAGCTTGTCCAAAGCTCTTAAAACCTGAGTTGTTTGATCAAGTAATCCCAATTTCTCGAGAAGACCGTTCAGGATTTTTCGGCTGTTGAGTCGAATTTTAAAACGAGTAAAAGTCGCTTCGGAACGCAAATCGATTTTTTCAAGAATATCGTTGATAACAAGAGCGGTTTCGATATCGGAAATGACGGATGTTGTCCCGATTGTATCGAAATCGCATTGCATAAATTCTCGATATCGACCGGCTTGAGTATTTTCGCCTCGCCAAACTTTTGCCAAATGATAACGCTTGAATGGAGTTCCGAGTTCGCCGATATGTTGGGCGGCAAAACGAGCAAAAGGAACCGTCAGATCAAATCGCAAACCAACTTCCCGACCGCCATGATCCTGAAATTGATAAAGTTGTTTATCGGTTTCATCGCTTCCCTTGCCCGACAATATTTCCAGATATTCCAGAACAGGCGTATCGATTGGACTAAAACCATAATTTCGATATACTTTTGAAATTCGCTCAATCAGCCGTTCCCGCGGAATCATCATATCCGGCGTAAAATCGCGAAACCCTTTGAGAGTTCGCGGCTCAATCAATTTTTTTTTGCTTTCCATTATTTGAATTTGGTTAGAGGATTGAGAAATATTTATCGATACTTAAGCCTGTTGATCTTCGGAATCGTTGCGTTCGCCAGCTTTGGCAACAACAGAAAAAGACGCGAAGAAAAAGCCTGATCCCATTCCGAATTGAGTCTGAATAAGGATCAAAAAATCTCTTTTTGTTGCCGTTTTCCTTTAAAAGATAAGAATCCCGAATTCTCAAAAAGTTTGAGTTTCATCAAGGCAAGTTCAGCAGAAGACAAATTGATTCAACTTATTTCCTGCGATATTTTATCAAAGAATTCTGTAAATTGATTTCGAACTTCGCTTTCTCTTGCCTGAATGGCGGCTCGAGGATGTTGATTCTTTTGACCGGTAATCATATATTCCGGATAAGGCCCCCATTCCATTTGACATTTCAAAAGCAAAAATTGATCTTCAAGACATTTATAGATCGGACGCAATTTGAATTTCGGGTTACGCAAAAAACCAAGCATCAATTCCATAGGACAATTTCCTGCTCCGCGACCGAGACCGCCTATTGAGGCGTCGACTCGAGTTGCCCCTTGACGAATCGCTTCGATCGAATTGGCAAAGGCCAACTGCTGGTTGTTATGCGCATGAATCCCGACTTCTTTGCCATTCGGTTTGGCATATTTTAAAAATTTCTTCGTCAAATATTCGGTCTGCTCTGGAATCAAGGAACCATAACTGTCAACGACAACAATGGTCGAAACGGAAGACTGCGAGAGAATATCAAGAGTCTGATCTATTTCGGGATCATTAACGGTTGAAATCGCCATTAAATTCGCTGAGACTTCATAACCTTTCTGGAAAGCGTCTTCAATCATTTCGATTGCTTCAGGAACCTGATAAACATAAAAGGCAACCCGAATAACATCAACGACGCTTTTTTCTTTCGGAAGAACGTCTTTTTTCCAGTTTGATTTGCCTGCGTCAATCATACAGGCAATACTCATCTCCGATGGATTATCATCGACAATTCGTCGAATATCGTCTTCATTACAAAATTTCCAAGGACCATTTTTGGTTGGAGAAAAAAATTGATCCGAATTTTTATAACCGATCTCCATCGTATCAACTCCTGCTTCGATACAGGTTTTGTAGATCGCCTGAACGAAACGATCTCCAAACAAATGATCGTTAACAAGACCGCCATCGCGAATTGTACAGTCTAAAACTTTGATTTCTGGGCGATATATTATCCAGGGAGCGTTCACAATGATATTCCTTTTATATATTTATGGCTTAATGATAATGTTTGGAAATCAGGATGGGCAACAATCTTCAGGATTCAATGGGCATTCGCCATTGATAATCCGAAAGACAAAAATCAAGAAATTTGATCAGGGATTTAGGAATTTTCAACCTAATATAACAAGTATTTTAAATATGACAATTTTTCGGAATTTGCGTTCTTGCTCAAGTTTGTTGAAAATCACAGGTTCGTTGCGCTCATAAAGTCTGCAATGACGCAAGGCTTGCAATATCGATCGAATAACGCAAAATCGAATTCTGTTGCCCTTTTCGGTTTTTTCTTTTTTTTCTTGTTTAGTCCAACTGAATATTTTACAATCTACAATATTATTTATGATTTGTCAAGTTTGAAATTGGTTTGCCTGCCAATATTGCTTTTAGGTTGAAAAGATGATATACTGAAATCTTGTCTTGAACGACATTTTGTCTCAAGAAATAATTGATTAAGACATTTTCGAATGATAAAAAGGATTTTTTCTTTCAGCTTCCCATTATTTCAATGTTTTAATCAATTCGGACTGAAACATTATTTTGATTTCATTCATTTTCACTGATAATCAAGAAATAATTCCCATGAAAAACAATTTTTTTCTCTTGCTTCCTTTATTAATTCTAACGATTTTAACTTCTTGTTCCGACGCAAATGACCTGCCGACCGATTTTGCTACGCCTGATGTTTTAACGTCCGATGAAACGCAGAATGCAACTTTTTTAGCTCAGTTTGCCAACGATTATCCTTTTTGGCGAGGCATAACGAGAAACGGCATTGCTCAGCAAAACATTGCGCCGTTGGAATGGAACGAAAAGAAAAATATTGCCTGGAAAACGTTGCTTCCTGGGGCCGGACACGGAACGCCAACCATTCTTGGCGATCATATTTATCTCCCGATTGGCGAAAAAGGGGAAAATGACAACGTTACGATTTCCATTCTCATTTTAGATCGAAAATCGGGAAAAATAATCAAACAAGCTCCGCTCATGACCGGAACTTCTCGAAGAATTCATCCGGATAATTCCTGGACAAGTCAAACGATTGCTTCCGACGGCGAACGACTTTTTTATTCGTTTCTTTTAAACTCGCAAGTTCATCTGTTCTGTTGCGATTTGGACGGAAATGTTTTATGGAATCAATCGTTGGGTTCCAACAAGGCGGATCATGGCTATTCTGCCTCGCCACTCATTTATAAAAAAACGGTTATTGTCTGCAATGACAATCAATATGAGGCGGGCGTCTTAAAAGCATTTGATTCTCAAACGGGAAATCTTGTTTGGGAAACCGAGCGTCCCAACAACACAGAAGGCTGTTATGCTTCGCCTGTTTTGATTCATTCGTCGGGAAAAGATCAACTCATTTTGAATACCTGCGGCAGTTTGATCATCAGTTATGATCCTCAAACGGGACAAATCTTTTGGTTTGTTCAAACGAAATCAAAAATGAGCGTCAGTTCGGCCGCTTGGGATGAGTCGAATCTTTATATTTCCGAAGCATATCCGCGAAAAATTCTGAATTCCATTCGAACCGACGGAACAGGCGACGTTACTGAAACGCATTTCAATTGGTCTTTGCAACGCAATCCGACGCCCCCTTATACGCCTTCCCTGTTGCTTAATGACGGACTTCTATACTGTTTGAGTGATCAGGGCGAAATTGCCTGTCTTAATGCAAAAACTTCAAAAATGCTTTGGAAAGACTCTCTCAACGAAAATATTTACAGTTCGCCTGTCTTGGTCGGCGATAAACTTTATTTCTTCGGACGCCAGGGAACCGGTTGGATTTATAAAGCCGGATCCGAGCTCGAAAAAATCGCTGAAAACAAACTCGAGTCCGGAGTTTGGGCAACCCCTGTTTTTCTGGACGGCGGCATTTATCTCCGAACCCTTGAGGCTCTTTATTTTATCAAAGATTAATTTTCTTTCAAATATTGAATTGTTGTTTTTTGTCTGTTAATTGTCGTTTTATTTATAATAATCTAAAAATTTCTTTTAAGTTTTTGTAATCAATATGAACAACCAAAAAAACGCTTCCATTATTTATTTCGATGACAAAGTCGATCTCTCGAAAATCAAACATGTCGTTTTTGATATGGACGGAACAATTTATAAAGGCAAAATTTTATTTCCTTATACAAAATCGACGTTTGACGCTTTGGAATCGATGGGAATCGGCTATACATATTTGACGAACAACTCATCGACAAGCGCAAAAGATTATCTTCAAAAAATCACAAAACTTGGGCTCAAGGGAAAAGACGATAACATTTTTACTTCGTCGTTGGCGACGCTTTATTATTTGCGTCAGCATTATCCCGATGTCAAATCAATTTATGTTTTGGGAACAGAAAGTCTCCGTCAGGAATTTACGGAATTCGGTTACAAAATGATTACCGAATATGACGAAGAGGAACCGGAAATGATTATTGTCGCGTTTGATACAACGTTGACTTATGACCGTCTCTGTAAAGGAACTTATTGGGTTCAACAAGGCAAGCCGTTTATCGCAACGCATCCGGATACTGTTTGCCCGACCGACAAACAAACGGTTCTCGTCGATTGCGGAGCGGTCTGCGCTTTGATTAAAGACGTTACAGAACGCGAACCTGAAGCGATTCCCGGCAAACCGAGTCCGGAAATGTTACAGGGAATTATGGCCCGTTATAATCTTCAAAAAGACGAAATCGCAATGGTCGGCGATCGGCTTTATACAGATCTCGAAATGGCCAGACGGGCAGGCATTGTCGGCGTTCTTGTTTTAACGGGCGAAGCGACGCTTGAAACTCTTGCTGAAAGCGGAATGCAACCGGAGCTTGTCCTCGATAATATTTCAACCCTGGCTCAATTATTGAAAGAAAGCCGGCAATAATAATTCTATTCTCAATCATCCATTTTTTGGACTTCTCTCTTTCCAGAAAGGAAAATCAATGTCTCAATACGAATCGGTTCAGCCGTTGAATCATTCCGCTCCGAATGTTCCTCAACCGAATAAAGACTATGAATATTGGCGAAATCGAATTTTGTTTTCGACAATGATCGGTTATATATTCTTTTATTTTGTTCGCAAAAGCATAACAATGGCAATGCCGGGAATCGAAGAGGAACTCGGAATAACCAAACCAATGCTCGGTTTTTATTTGACGGCGCATGGCGTTCTTTATGGCGTTGCCCGATTTGTCAATGGAATGTGGAGCGATCGCGTCAATCCGCGTTATTTTATGTCTGCGGGTCTGTTTTTAGCCGCTTTGACGAATATCGGTTTCGGATTCAGCAGTCTTTCCTGGATTATGGGAACTTTCTGGATTATTAACGGTTGGGTTCAAGGAATGGGATTTCCCCCTTGCGCCAAAAGTCTTTGCCATTGGTTCGCCCCGGAAGAACGCGGAATTAAATTTGCGACTTGGAATATTTCGCATTCGATGGGCGCAGGCCTTCTTTTCATTATGAACAGTTTTGTCGTTGCGCTTGGTTGGCGCTATTGCTTTTTTGTTCCCGCCGCTTTAGCTGTTTCCGGTTCCATTTTCCTTTTATGGGCTCTGCGGGATACGCCGGAGTCAATGGGGTTTGAACCGGTTGAAGATTATTATGATCGCAAAAACGGTCGTCCGACGCTTGCTGAACGCTCTCAAGCGAACGCTTGCCTTGCCGGAAATGTTTCAAACGCCGTTCCGAAAACCGACGAAGAATCATTTTGGGATATTTTAGTGGAACATGTTTTTTCAAATTGGGCGGTTTGGGTTCTCTGCTTCGCCAACTTTTTTGTTTATATCGTTCGATTTTCCATTCTCGATTGGGCTCCGACATTTTTAACCGAAAAAGGAATCGATATTAAACATGCAGGCTGGGCAACGGCCGGTTATGAGTTGTTTGGCGCTTTGGGAATCATTTTGAGCGGAATTCTTATGGATAAATTATTCAAGGGACGCGGCGCAAAAGTTTGCCTGCTTTATATGCTCGGCTGTTCGATTGTTTCCTTTTTCTTTTGGTATGCCGATTCTTCGTCTTTAATGGTTAATGCGAGTTTCCTTTGTGGTCTTGGATTCTTCATTTATGGGCCTCAATGTTTAATCGGTTGCGTTGCCGCGACTTTGGCAACGAAAAAGGCGGGAGCTTCTTCGAGCGGTTTAACCGGTTTATTTGGTTATTTGGCAACGATTGTTACGGGATTGGGCGTCGGAAGTCTGGTAAACGCAACCGGCGAATGGAACGCCATTTTCATTATGCTCTTTATTTGTTCTTTTGCCGCAATGTTGCTGTTTGGTCTGATTTTGAATGCGACTCCGCCAGAAATTTTGGAAAAAGAGCGCCGCGAAAAAGAAGAAAATCAACAATCCGTTTGAAAATGTCGAAAAAACATTAAAAGGCGGCTATAATAGAAAGGCTATAATAGAAATTGGAAGTTCTAAAAAAAACAGATTTTTCAACAAACGCATTTTGAATAAAGTCGTTAGAACCCGTTCCTGCGGACGAGACATCCGCGCTCCGAAGGGGTTTTTCGAAGTTCCTAAATGATGAAAGTTGGTTTTTAAATCAAATTTTGCAAGTCGAATTTGAGAAGTTCTGTTTCGAAAGAGAACATTGAGTTTTTCAAACGGAAAATTGGTCAAACTTGACTCAAGCCAAAGGAAAATCCCAAATCGTTGGCTTCGCAAGTTCGGCAAAGACAAGAAGATTACAGAAAGCGAAGTCTGTCGTTACCCAATCCGGTTTCGGTATAAACAGATCGAATAAATTAAGGCAGAACAATGGGCAATCAAGAGAAATTCGAAGATTCTGACATTTATTCATTGGCTTCAGAAAAAAGTTCAGAAAAAAATGTTTCTGCGTCGACGGAATCTCAAAAGTCAGACTTTCCCGAAACAAATCCCATCAATTCGATTCGTTCTGATGATCCTGTTGACTCGGTTTGCTTAAACAATCAAGCCAGACTAAATAATGCAGACAAGTCAAATTGCGCAAATGGATCAAATATCGCAAACGAACCAAACGTCGCGAATAAACCGGTTCATTCAAACGTCCCAACTCAGCCAGACAGCTTGATTTGTTTGGCTTATTCTGATAATTCAGCTTTATCAGAGCGTTCGGAATTTATTGAGAATCCGAATCGTTCAGATGAGCAAAAATCGAGCGATTCTGTTTCTTCGTTGAACAAATTGGAACAGAGACCGGAGCGTTCATCCGGAAACGTTTCCGCGACGATTTCGGATGATTTGTCCGATAAAAAAGCATTAAAAGAAGAATATTCGAAACAAGAGTTATCGGAAGACATTTATTCGCTTAAAGAATCGCCGGAATCCTTTTCTGACGTTTCCCTTCCAAAATCGCCGCCTCAATTTTCGGGAGAAAAGAAAAAATCCGAACGCGAATCGTTCTCTTATTCGAAACATTCCGATCTTGAAAAAGAGTCGAAATTTCAAACGGCGCCGTCTCTGGACGATCTTTATGAACGTCGTCGAAGGGCGAGAGAAGCCAAAGAAATAGCCGGAGAAGATCCGGATAGATTGTTGATTCCAGAACGTCCTCAACTTCCCGATAAACCGTTTTGGACTCATTTATTCCGTCCGCTTTTATCGCCTCGATTTTTGGTTCGAGTTTTGGTCATTGTTTCAATGGGATTGATTCCTTTTTATTTGGCAATGCAATATTATATTCATTTGCAATTCGGCGAAATCGAATCAACAAAAACTCTTAACGTTTTCTTTCGCGCCATTTGGGGAGATCGCGTTATTTTGTTTCTGTTCAGTTTTCTTTGGGGCATTTTGTCGATTCCCAACTCCTTTTATGTTTTTGAGGCGACAGCGAACGGAGACGACCAATTAGAGGAAGGGCCGGAATTCAGTTTTATCGGCGGATTTGGACAGTTCGCCTGGTTTGGCATCATTATTTTGTTGAGCGGTCTTCCTTGGTATTTCCTTTTCTCGCCCTTGGGGTTCGGCGATTTCAGCTTCCTTATTGGCGTTATTTTCCTTTTTCCTGTCTTTTTTCTGTCTTGTATGGAAACCGATTCCCTTTTTGCTCTTCTTTCAAAAAATGTTTATCGAAGTTTCAAAAAAATCAAAGGGTTTTGGATCAAGTTTTATTTTTTCTCTGTTATTCTCGTTGCGTTCAGCCTTTTTGCGGCGACTGTTTTGCTTCTTGCTGTTGCCAAAAATACGGATTCCTTCTGGTTTGTTCTTTTTGCTTCCGTTTTCGCAACCTTTTTATTCAGTATAACCCCAATGTTTTATCTGCGCGTCCTGGGTCGACTTGCCTGGATTATTCAGGAAATGGAACCGGATGAAAAATAGATTGAAAAATATTCAGAAAAATAATTTTTTGATACATTGCTTGACAAAAGGTTGCCTATTGTTTAATATTAGAACTTAATGGTTATCTCTAAAAGAGATATAATATAACAAAGTATTTCGGAGAACTAAAATGAAAACGAATTTTGTTAAAATGGGGGGGGGGGGTAGATTAGGCTTCACTCTCGTTGAACTTCTTGTTGTTATCGCTATTATCGGAATCTTGATTGGTCTTCTTTTGCCGGCAGTTCAAGCAGCTCGAGAAGCGGCTCGAAGAATGCAATGCACAAATAATCTGAAACAGATTACATTGGCAACGCATATGTATCATGATTCCAACAATTCATTTCCTCCGGCGCGAGGCGGCGGTTTTGGTTATGATTATGCCTGGGTCGGTCATCATGTTTGGCTGCTCCCGTTTACCGAACAATCCGCTCAATATGACAGACTGAAAACGGACGGGTTCCCGGATTCCCAATGGAACGCTTCAGGACTTTATAATGAGTCGATTCCCTATCTGATGTGTCCTTCTGACGGAAATTCAAGGCAAAAATCAACTTGGGTCAATAATGCCGCTCGAACCAATTATTGCGGAAGTTTCGGTGATTCAATTTATCAAACCGATGAATCTGCAATGTCTTCCCGCGGTTTCTATCCAGGCGGTCTTTTTACAGCAACCGCCATTAACAATTATCGGCATGTCGTTACAAATACAATGGGCTCTCTTTCCGATGGAACCTCCAATACGGTTGCCTATTCTGAACTCGTTGTCGGGCATACGCAAGGATCTGCCAATATCAAAGGCGGAATTGCTCTGCTTGGATCTGGCGAAGTCGTTATTCCCCGAAACGTTCTGAACGTTGTCAATTCAACCAATCGAACCGTTTTCGCAGCAGGAGTCAGCGCCTGTACATTTGAACGCGGTCAATGTTATGCCGAAGGCAATGTCAGCATTACCGGTTTCCAGACAATTCTTCCGCCGAACTCTCCTAATGCCCGTTCCTATGGAAGCGGTAACGGTCAAGCTGGTTGGGGCTATGGAATCTGTTCAGCCCAAAGCAATCACAGCGGCGGCGTCAATGCGTCAATGGCAGACGGAAGCGTTCGTTTTGTTTCCGATACAATTGATTGCGGCGATATGGACGCGGATATCAACGGAACAGCCTATTCAACTTCAGCTGGAAATATCGGAAAAGAATTTGCCGGATTCAGCCCGTTTGGAGTTTGGGGCGCCATGGGAACAATCGCAGGCGGCGAATCGAAATCTTCGATGTAATTTTGTGTCAAATCGTTTGATTTTTCAATGTTGAAACGTCTTTGTGAAATGCTTTTCTCTCAGGAAAACGTTCTGCGAAGACGTTTTTTTTCAAAAATAACTTTATTTCAGGAAAACAAAATGCAACATAAACTTTTATTGGGAATCGCTCTTTTGCTGAGCGTTGTTCTTCTTGTCGGCTGTTCAGGCAAACCGAGCGGTTTTCCGAGCGTTTCGCCCTGTATTGTAAATGTAACAAATGGGGGAACTCCAATTGCCGACGTTGAAGTTGCGCTTTATCCGGCGACGCCCATGAGCAGTACAATCGTCGGCGGAAAAACAGATGCAACAGGAAAATGCGTTGTTCAAACAACCTTTGCCAATTTTTCCAAAGAAGGAGCGCCGCAGGGAGAGTTCGTTGTAACGCTCAAAAAAGACCCCGAACCGTCAATGGCCCGTTTGACCGTCGAAGAAATGGAAAATATGGAACGATCTGAAATTGACGATTATAACAAAAAACGAGACGCTGAAATCGCAAAGATGGAGAAAATAATTCCGGTTGCGTTGACGAAAAAAGATTCTTCATCGCTCAAAGTCAGCGTTTCCGGAGAAACAACTCTTGATGTTGATGTCTCTCAATATTAATATTCGTAATATTGATGTTTCCCGTTTTTTGTGAATGTTATAATAGAGGTCGGTTGGTTTTTACAAAGAGTCGGGACAACTTGCGGACGGGACGACTTGCGGACGGGACGTTCGGGGTTCAGGCCTGTTTTGGATCGGATATGGACGGGACGTTCGCGTTCCAAGGGGGTTTTTAGAACTTCCTGTTATACAATTTGATTTCGGACATCAAGATTCAATTAAAACGGACATTGTCTCTCAAATCAATGTCCGTTGATAACAGCTGCGGTTTGCCTGTTTGGTCTTGGATTGAAAAGGGATTAATTTAAACTCTTTTTAGATTAATCCGCAATAAAATCAAAACGATCAACGATTCCCAACTTTTTTCTTGGTCAACGTTTTTTTAACTCGAAATGAAGCTCAAGAAGCGTTCTGCCCCGGCTGTTTTAAAATTTCAATTCTGTTATAATGAAAATTTCTATCGTTTTTAAAATCATCGCGATCAAATTATAACGAGTTCGATATGACAACTTCAAAAACAGCAGAAACTCCTGATCTTCTTTTGTCGAATGACAATCAACAAAGCGGAAGCGCCAATTTTCCTCAGAATGAAGAAAAAATCATTCAATATTGGCGAAACCATTCTATATATGAACGCTCATTGGAAAAACGTCGAGCCAAAAATCAGGGAATGTTCGTTTTTTATGAAGGACCTCCGACAGCCAATGGACTGCCGCATCCGGGACATTGTTTGACCCGTTCGATCAAAGACCTTTATCCTCGCTATAAAACAATGAAAGGATTTCTCTGCGAACGAAAAGCGGGTTGGGATACGCATGGGCTGCCAGTTGAAGTTGAAGTTTGCAAGGAACTTGGAATTCATTCCAAAGAAGAAATTCAGGAATTCGGTATTGAACCGTTCGTTCATCGTTGCGTCGAAAATGTCTTTCGCTATACAAAGCAATGGGAAGAATTGACAGAACGACTTGGCTTCTGGATCAATTTGGATAACGCTTATGTAACGTTTCATAAATCGTTCGTCGAAAGCGTTTGGTGGGCGCTTAAAACGCTTTTTGATCGCGGTTTGCTTTATCAAGGACATAAAATCGTTTGGTGGTGGGCGCAAGGAGGAACAGCTCTTTCGTCAGGAGAAGTTGGGCAGGGCTATCGCCAGGTTGCCGATCCAAGCGTTTTTGTTCGTTTTCCATTGATCAATGACCAAAAAGAGTCCCGATTTGAAAATGTTGATCTTCTCGTTTGGACGACAACGCCCTGGACGCTTCCGAGCAATCAATTTGCGGCGGTTCATCCAGAGCTTGAATATTCGATCGTTTCGCTTGCCGATGACAAGGGAAATATTGAGGAACGAAAAATTATTGTCGCTTCGGCTCTGGTCGATACGATAATGGCCAAAGCGAAAAAAAAGGGAATCGTTGTCGAAAAAGTTTTGGGGAGCGATTTGATTGGTCTTCGTTATCAACCGCCTTTTGATTATTATTATAAAAACGAAGGACAAAAAACGGGAAAACTTCGAAATGGTCAGACGGAATATCAAGCTTGGCGCGTCTGTCCTGCTTCTTTTGTAACAACAGAGTCAGGAACGGGACTTGTTCATGAAGCGCCCGCGTTTGGCGAAGTCGACTTTGATCTGCTTGTCGAAGAACAGGCTCGATTTGAAAAAGGTCAAGGACCGGATTTGATTTGTGCTGTTGCCCCCAATGGTTGCTTTACCGAAGACGCTCCGGATTATCAGGGACGCTGGGTTAAAGAATGCGATAAGGATATTTGTCGAAATTTGAAAGATCGGGGAATTCTCTTTCTGCAAGAACAATATCTTCATGATTATCCATTCTGCTGGCGAGCTTCCAAAGACCCTTTGATTCAATATCCGCGTCGAAGTTGGTTCATTCGAACGACCCAATTCAAAGAGAAAATGCTCGAAAATAACAGTAAGATTCAATGGATGCCGGAACATATACAAAATGGGCGTTTTGGGAACTTTCTGGAAAATAATGTCGATTGGGCTCTTTCTCGAGAACGATTTTGGGGAACGCCGCTTCCCGTTTGGGTTTGCGAAGAGACCGGTTATATGGAATCGATCGGCAATTATGACGAACTTCTTGCCAAACAAGATGTTCAGGGAACCGAAGTTTGGGAATCCGCTTATGCAAAAGCGAAATCCGAGGCCGGTTCTCTTTGGTCGCAAGATCAAGAGGAACTTTGGAGTCATTTGAAAGTTCATAAACCTTATATCGACGCGATAACTTATGAATCGCCGAAAGCGCCGGGCAAACGAATGCGACGCGTTCCCGAAGTCATCGACTGCTGGTTCGATTCGGGGTCAATGCCGTTTGCGCAGACAGGTTATCCGCATGTAAAAGGATCAGAAGAAGAGTTTAAAGCGAACTTTCCTGCCGATTTTATAAGCGAAGCGATTGATCAGACGCGGGGTTGGTTTTATTCTCAATTGGCAATCAGTACGCTCCTTTTTTCCGATCAAAAAGAGTATCCGCATCCGTTTAAAAATTGCATTGTTCTTGGATTAATGCTTGGCGAGGACGGCCAGAAAATGTCAAAATCGCTTCGAAATTATCGGGAACCGCGAGAAATATTCGATAAATATGGAGCCGATGCGCTTCGTTGGTATTTCTTCGCCAACCAAACGCCCTGGACATCCATTCGATACAGCGAATCGGCCATTCGCGACAGTATGCCCGAGTTTATGATTCGACTTTGGAACGTTTGTTCTTTCTTTGATGTTTATCGAAAAATAGATGATTTTGCCCCGGGAAAATTGGTCGATTCAACCGCTCTTGCGAAAGATGGCGGAATGATTAATCCCGACGTTTTTCAATCAGCAGCAAATGCGTCTTCCCCTTATCGTCCTTTTACGGAACGAGCCGAATTGGATCGCTGGATTTTAAGCGAACTGAACGAAACGATCTTGACGGTTACAGATCGAATGGATCATTATGATCATTTTATGGCTTGCGTCAAATTAACCGAATTTGTCGATTCGCTTTCCAATTGGTATGTCCGCCGAAGTCGAGATCGCTTTTGGTCGGGGGAAGAATCAAAATCGAAATCAGACGCCTATTGGACGCTTTATGAATGTCTGATAACGTTGGCCAAATTAATCGCTCCCTTTGTTCCTTATTTGGCCGAACGAATTTGGCTTCAATTGGCCGTTGGTTCTTTTGAAACTAAAGCCCTGCCGAGCGTTCATCTTTGCGATTATCCAGTTGCCAGGGAAGAGGCAATCGATTCGGATTTATCGCGGCGAATGAATCTCGTTCGAGAAATTGTCTCTTTAGGACGAAATGCTCGAATGGGCGCCAAACTCAAGGTTCGACAGCCGCTTTCAGCCGTTGAAGTCGTTTTGGCTGACATTTCGCAGAAAAATGAATTGTTGCCGCAAATTGATCTGATGAAAGAGGAACTTAATGTCAAATCGATTCATTTTATTGATAAAGCGGACCAATATATTAGTTATTCCGTTCTTCCTGACTTTAAAAAGTTAGGCCCCAAACTTGGGAAAAATCTCCCCAAAGTTAAAGCGAAGCTTGGCCAACTGGACGGAGCTCTCCTTTTGGCAGAAATGTCGAAAAACCATAAAATCGCCTTGAATCTCGACGGAACCGACGTTGAACTCCTTGCCGACGAAGTCCAGATTCGACTCCAGGCCAAAGAAGGGTTCGCCGCCGCTCAAGGTTCCAATTGCGTTGTCGTTCTTTCAACCGAGTTGACCGACGAACTCATTGCCGAAGGAAGAGCTCGAGAAATTATTCGTTTGATTCAAGATCGCCGAAAGGAAATGAATTGCAATTACACAGATCGCATTCTGGTTGGAATTGCGACTGATTCCGCAAAAATTCAAAATGCAATCGCTCAATATTCTGATTATATTAAAGGCGAAACGCTGACAACGGAATTCATTCCCCATTTGCTTCCAAATGCAGAAGCTTTTTCTGCAAAAATTGAGGGCGAAGAATTAAAAGTTTCCATTCAACAAAAGTAAACTCAATTCCCCAATATCCGTTTTTGTGTTCGCAAATCCGACAACGGCAGGCAAATCAGGATAAAACGACTGGCAATTCAGGATAAACTGACGCCAGTCGTCCTTTTGGATTTGATAAAGTCAAACTTTGTAATCCGCAAAAGAACTCAAAACAAATTCCCTTTAAGCAAATCAGGAAAAATGGAAGAAATGACAAAAATAGCCATTTTAGGAGCAACAGGTTATACAGCGCTGGAATTAATGAAACTTCTGTTGCGTCATCCGAATGCGGAAATTGTTGCATTGACAAGTCGGGAAAATACGCAACCGGTTGACTTGGTTCATCCGTCGTTGACAGGTCAACTTTCCCTGAATCTCGAAAATCTTGCAGCGGAAGAGGTCGCTCGAAGAGCCGATTGCGTTTTCAGTTGTCTTCCGCATACAGCAACAGCGACCGTTGCGCCAACTCTTTTAGCTGGGGACGCGAAAGTTATCGATTTCGGAGCAGATTATCGACTTCATTCCGCCGCCGTTTTCCAAAAATGGTATGGAGTCGAACATCCCGATGCCGGTCAACTCGGGAAAGTCCCATACGGTTTGCCGGAACTCTTTCGTCAAGAGATTCGCGGGGCGTCTTTGGTTGCCAATCCCGGTTGTTATTCAACGTCGGCGATTCTTCCGCTTTCGCCGTTGGTTAAATTGGGACTCATCGAGCCAACCGATATAATAATCGATTCGAAAAGCGGTATTTCTGGAGCTGGCCGCAAACCGTCATTAAAGAATCTTTATCCTGAATGCAATGAATCCATTTCCGCTTATGGCGTTGGAACGCATCGTCATGTTCCGGAAATCGAACAAGTCGTTGAAACGATCAGCGGACAATCGATCCAAATTATTTTTGCGCCGCATCTGACGCCAATGGATCGCGGCATTTTAACAACGGCTTATTCTCGAATGAAAAAAAACGGTTTAACGCAGGAAAATGTCCTCGATGCTCTTCGTTCTTTTTATCAGGACGAGCCTTTTATTAAAATCGTTGAAACTCTTCCGTCGACGAAAGATGTCACGCATTCCAATCGATGTCATATAACAGCAAGGGTTGTTGGCGACCGCGTCTTAACGATTTCCGTCATCGACAATCTGATTAAAGGAGCTTCCGGAGCGGCTGTTCAAAATTTCAATATTCTTTATGATTATCCGGAAACAACGGCTCTTATTTGAATCAGTTGAATTGGCGAACTAATATTTTGGTTCAAAGCTCAATGAACTCGCCATTGATTTCTTAAGTCAGAAATTTCGAGCAGGAAACGAAAACACAAAATCGTTTCGCAAAACAAAACTAATGACAAATCTTGAGCGTTTTCAGAACTCATTGGATTTTGAAAGACGCTCAAGATTAAAAACGATTTTGTCGCTTCATACTTTCTATAATTGAACCGTCAGAAGAAGGTCTTCATTGGCTTCGGAATCCGCTTCGTTTTCCTGTTGACCGATAATCTCAAATATCCAACTTGTTGAACTCTCATCCGAGTCATCAAAAAAGGTTGCGGAAGCAGTTTTTGACAAATCATCGATAACAGAATCAAGATCGCTTTGCTGTAATTCGGTTAAAGAGGAATCCGTTGCAACTTCCTCAAAATGATCAAAAACGGTTTGAAGAGCCTTTTCCGCAACAAATTTCTCTGATTCGGCCAAAAGGGGATTGCTCTCGTTGGACGCAAAGTTAGAAATCGGGAAGGAATCATTTTCATCAAAAGAAATCGATAAATTTTCCGTTTGATTTGAACCGGCGCTCAAATTATTGGCCGAAACCGGCAGAAAATGACTCGGGTCTTTCGCATTCATTGCGTCTGCCTGAGAACCGGCATAAATATCCGAAATATACATTTTGACAAATTCGGAATAATCGTCAATTGTAATCTCTCCGTCGTTATCCGTATCAAAAATAGTTGCCTGAGGTCTATTGCTGATTGATTCAAATAAGAAACGCGCAAAAACCGAATAATCGTCGATTGTGACTTCGCCATCGTCATCGGCATCGAATTGAACGGGATAAAGCGGCAAAACGTTGGAATCGGGATACAAGACGGTTTTGATATTGATGTTATTTAATTGAAGAGAAGTCGTCGAGGCCGAAAAACCTGGATCAAAAGCAGCAAAAGCTTGACCAGATTCGACCATTTCCTCAACATTAATTCCGCCGTTTATATTCGGAATAAAATAGAGACGTCCAAGAAGAATCATTTCATTGGCGCTATGAGTTTCGCTCGACGTTCCAGAAAGCGTAACAACTCCGTTTACTGATGTATCAATGGATGTTATTGAAAAACCGTTTCCAGCAACAACAGAATCGGTATCAACGAGAAAATAACCGCTGTTATAGTTCAAGGAACAACTAAATGAAGAAATCGACTCATTGGTTTCGGTTGTTGCCCAAATTTCCATATAAAAATTCGACCATTCATCCAACCAGGTTCGAGAATTCTCGACAGAGTCGGCATAATTTTGAACGGTCTGACTGGCGCTTTGGCAGAGAAATTGAACTTTTCCCGTTACGCCTCCCGATGCGGAACGATTGACCAGGGCAGCAACAACTTTTCCGCCAACCAGGGCGATGTCATTCGAAGAATCTGTATTGATTTTCCCAGCAGCTAAACCGCTCGAAACTGTCAGTTGAACTCCGACTTGCGAGGCAACAGTTTGACGCGTTCCAAAATAATAAGAACTTTCCCCTGTTCCAAGATAAGCGTAAAGAGTTGTCTTTTCCGAGGCGGATTGCGCAACAATCAAATCGAGCATTGAATCAGCATTATAATAGTTCAAACTGATTGTTACAGGCGTTGTTCCTGTGATCACATAACTGGACGATGTTTTAACCGTTGCGGCAACATTTGAAAAACCCTCTGTTGAATCTTGCAAGAAATAGCCAATATAAGCAACAGAAGAAGATTTTTTGTTCAGGAAAACAATATCAGCTTTCGTATCGTTATTAATATCGCCGATTGCAACGGACACAGGTTGAGATTCCGCAATTGTTAAACTTTCCGTTTTAACAGAAATGGATTGCGATGAAAATGATTTCTGTTTCGTATTTTGAAGGATTGTTAGCGTTGCTTGATTTGTATTGGTCGTTATGATATCGTCATAAAGCGAATCAAACAATTTTCCGGCAACAATCGAAGTTGCTCCCATTGTCCCCAAATCATATTTTATGACAGGAACAGCAAAAGAATCATAAGGCGAAAAAACCTGAACGCATTGATAATTGCCGGTTCCTTGACCTAAAATAGCCAATTCATCTTTTGCGGTTTGAGAAAAATGACCGACGACCATACTTTGGGGAGCTGGAATAATATTATTCGTTTCCGACAATGTTATTGTATAACGGCTGACAAATTGGAAAGTCGATGAATTCAATTCATAAATTTGAATGGCTGTTCCTCCGATTGACGAAGAACTCGTTCCCATCATTATGGCAACTTCGACTTTTCCGTCGCCATTAAAATCGCCAAAAACGGCTTTGTTGGTTGAAACAGCAAAATCTGCTGAAACGGCAACAGCTTTCTCATATTCGCCATTTCCTTTGCCTTTAAGGAACCAGATACTTTGATTGCCAACGGCGAGAACATCGGTTAAACCGTCATTATCAAGATCGACAATGGTCGAGCTATGATAATTGGGCGTTGAAACGATTCGGGATGCTGGAGTAAATGAGCAGCTCGAAACAGGAACCGAGGAACCGGTAATCGAAAATGAAACGGTTTTGGCCGAACCGACTAAGGGCAAAATGCCTTGAGAATCGGTAATAAAAATTTCCGGCGTTTCATCGCCATTAAGATCAGCAAAAGCAGCGGGTTTATTGATTATGGAAAGCTCAGAAAGCGTAATCCATTCATTATCCGAAAGAACGGTTTGATTTAGAATCGTCAAAGTTGAAACAAGAATCCCTTTGGTTCCGTCGGATAAAGTCCCGCCTGAAACAAGGACATTTTGCATTGGCGAAATGGACCATTCCAAATTTATGGAATTCAAACTGATCCCATTGATTTCCGTTGCCGCCGAATAGGCAAAAGTCGGCGCTGTAAACGACGTTGTTGAACCATCTGTTTTATAAAAGACAAGTTCTTTGGTCGATGTATTATTTTCAACGATCCATTGGGTCGATTGCAACGATCCGGAAGAATAGAGATTAATATCGGCAACGCAGGATAACGATTTTGTAATAACGCCGGAGGGAAACGTCGAAGACGTTATCGGTGTTCCAGAAGCATTAAAAGAACCGCTTCCGTCATTCGAGAAGAGAGCTGTTCCTGTATAATAGGAAGGAGTGCTTCCGCTGGTCAATAAACCGTCGACATGAACGGTTAAAGCTCTTGTTCCTGAATTGATTTGGAAGTCAATATCAGTCGCAAAAAAAACAGAAGCGTCCGTTATATTGGGAAAACTGGTCAAGTTTAATGAAGATGTTTTAACTGAAGAACCGCTTGTAACAAAAGTTCCTGAAATCTGGCCTGGATAAACTTCAACGGTTAGGATGGACTGGTTGGTTGTTGGTTGATAAGCGACAACAAAATCGACGAGCCCGTCGCCTGTAACATCAGAAAGCTGAACCCCGTAATGATTGGAAGCCAAAGAAAATGTTGTCGACTGCAAAAGCGTAAAGGAATTATTGTTATTTTGATAAACGTCAATTGTTTGAGCCTCTTTATTCCAAGCAATCAAATCGGGCATGTTGTCATTATTGACTTTGGCCAATTGACATAAATCAACCGAACGAAGCAAGTCGAAAGAGAATTCGCTCGAACTGGAAGACTGATAAGAGTTAATAACAGCGTCATTAAACCCTTCCCAAGAGGTCGCGCTAAGCATTGTTCGATTTTCCAACGATTCCAGAACAAGACGACGCGATTTGTTCTGATCGTTTTTGGAAAACGAAGAATCGAAAAGACGTTGAAAAAAGGATTTTTTCATTCTTACTCCTTTATGACGACAATATTTATTTGAATCCCTGCAATAAATGAAGGGGAACGATTATTTAATGAAAATGAAAAACGGTTTTTATTGCAACCTGTTTTACTTATAATGATTATTTTTCTCAATTTATATCATTTGCTTATCTTGCAACAATTTTGAAAAAAGGATCAAGGGTTGCTTTGATAAAAATCGGAAAAACGGCAGTTTCAAAACATCTGTTTCTTATTTTTTTTAACAAAAATTTGAAATCTCTTTGGGACTGCTGTTTCAAGTTTGCAAAAATAGGATATTATTGCCAAATCTGTTGAAAATCTTTGATTTTTCAGTTTCTGCCTGGAATGTCGGACAGATTAAAAAAGCAAAGGTTGCCTTGCCGCTTCTGGGTTCGACAAGGAGGTTCTAAAAACCCTCAGGAGCGTGGACGTCTTGTCCGCTGAACTGGTTTTCGGCGTTCACGAATGACGTTTATTGACAAAAACAGGTTTTTGGAACTTCCTGATTGATATCCTTCGAGATTTATCAAAATCTTGTCCTGTTTTCCAAGACAAGAGGGATTTTAACCGGTTTGGCTTTTATGCAATCTCTCTAATTGAATTTTATGTTTTTTCGCCAGGAAATGCAATAGTTCTTAAGAAATTTTCCGAAAATTATTTCTCAATTGCATTTTCCAATAATGCAAAATGATCATGCCATAAAGTACAGGCGATTTTTTCTCTCTTTGAATAATTTGGGGGGTTAGTTTTATAGGAGCTGCAAAAATTTTCCGATAGGAACACAAGGGGTTAATGAAACGGTTTTGCGTGTTGTTTTTTGCGGCGTTGCTGACGGCGGTCAGCGGAAAGGGAGCGGCGCAGGAGGTTTTAAACGCGGAAAAGCGGTTCCTTTAGGGAGTCCGCGCGATCTGTTTATCGACGATCATTTGATCGCTTCAATGGAAAACGTCGAGCTTTGGGGTCATCATCCCGAGCGGAAAGAGCTGACGTTTATTTTTGACCAGCCGAGGGAGGGAAATGGGCAGAATAGTTCACCGTTTTTCTGGACGACGAAAAATACCGAATGTATTATCATGCGTGGGGACAGTTTCCGTCCCGCTCGCTGACGTTCGCCTGTGCCGAAAGTGAGACGGGCTTCATTGGGGTCGGCCGTCGCTGGGGATTTGCGAGTTCAACGGCTCGAAAGAGAATAATATCGTGTTGAATCAGGTTGCCGATGGGGGGCAATGTCACAATTTCAATCCGTTTTGGAACCGTAAGCCGGGAACGCCTCCCGATGCGAAAGATAAGGCGGTCGGATTCGGATGGAGTACCGATTCGCCGTGTGCAGCGTTTCGCCTCAGGAGCTTGGACGTCTCGCCCGCCAAAAAAAGTTTTAACGACTTTTTTCGAAATACGTTTGTTGAAAAATCTGGTTTTTTAGAACTTCCTATGAGTTTTTCGGGGACAATCGCAATTCAAAATGTTTTTCTCAATATCAAAAATCAAGGAAAATTCCAACCGTTTCAAGCCAATCATTAAAGATTCTTTTGATACCAATCAATGGCAAGTTTGATTCCGTCAATAAAACTGTAATCAGGATCATAATTTAGAAGTTGTTTTGCCTTGCTGATATCGGCGTTGCTATGTTTTATATCGCCGGGACGTTCCGGTCCAAAAATCGGATTTTTTTGTTTGCCCATTTCTTCGCATAAAACACGGAAAATATAAAGCAAATTATTTTGATCGCCATAAGCAATATTAAAAACTTCGCCAGATGCTTCCGCAGGGGCAAGGCATGCTTTTAAGTTGGCTTCGACAACGTTTTCAATATAAGTAAAATCGCGAGAATGGGTCCCATCTCCATTAATAATCGGAGTTTCATTATTCAGAAGTTGTTTGATGAATTTGGGAATAACTGCGGCATAAGCGCCTTCCGGATCCTGACGTCGTCCAAAAACGTTAAAATAGCGAAGGCCAATTGTATCCAATTCATATAATTTCGTATATAATTTTGCAAACTCTTCGTCAACTTTTTTGGTTAAGGCGTAAGGCGAAAGAAGATTTCCTTCGTTTCCTTCTCGTTTGGGAAGAATGGGGGCATCGCCATAAACAGCTGAGCTTGAGGCGTAAACAAATTTTTTAACCTTGTTTTGCCGCGAAGCTTCAAGCATATTAAGCGTTCCAGTTATATTATTCCCATTATATTCAAGCGGCATTTCGATACTTCGAGGAACGCTTCCCCAAGCGGCCTGATTCAAAACGAAATCGACTCCCTCACAGACTTTCTGACAGGTTGCAAGATCGCGTATGTCGCCCTTAATAAATTCAAAAGAGGAATTCTTTGAAAAAGAATCCATGTTTTCCGTTTTGCCAGTCGAAAGATTATCCAAACAACGAACTTGATAACCAAGGTCTAAAACAGCCTCACATAAATTGGAACCAATGAAGCCAGCGCCGCCTGTTATAAGAAAAAGAGTATCAGGAGAAAATTTTAAATGTTTATATCCCATAACTGTCACCATTTGAGAAAATCATGTTTTGAATGTTCATTGCTGTTATTTTGATACAAATTTTCGGAATATTAGTTAATTTGACAATACGCCTTCGATGTTGTATTCAAAATAGCCAAACAGGCGAATTTCTTTTGACCCAAAAATCATTAATATGATCGACAAGATAAATTTTTACTCATTCGTATTATAACAAGAAATTAAAATACAAAAAGGAATAAAAGCGAATAATCTTATAATAAAATCAAAAATAAAGCAATGATCAGGTTCAAGTCTGTTGAAAATCCGTAATCGTTGGATTCGAAAAAGAAAGAAATAGTTTTGAGCAAAACGTTCGTTAAAGAAATACGCTATCAAAAGATCATGAACAGTTATACTTTCCCCAGTTTTTTGATTTGTCGGGGAATTTTTCAATAAGTAATTTCGCCGATTTTTCTTTTCGCGACAACGAATCGAATATTATCTGTCATAAAAAGATTTTCACGCGGCGCTGCGAACAGGATAAAAACTCCCAGAACGAACGACAAAAATGACTCTTTTTCAAATGGAACAGCCGTTTTAAATCGATTTAAATAACAACAAAATCGGAAGTTTTAAAAAAAGAATGCGCCCTGGCGTTTTCGCTGCGAAGCCGCACGAAAACTTTCAATATCATTACAAAAATCAAGGAAAGTGCAGATCGCTAATGAAAAGCGAAAAAAACAAGAAGAAAATTGAATAATAAAAATGCGCACAAAAAAATGGGCAGGGACGGGATCGAACCGTCGACACCAGGATTTTCAGTCCTGTGCTCTACCAACTGAGCTACCTGCCCGCGATTATTCGTTGAGGATGAAAAAATCAACATCCAATTAACAAATTAGATTATATAGCCGAAAGAAAAAGCGTCAATAGGTTTTCTGAAAAAAAAGAAAAAATTTATAAAACATCCATTTGAACGCCAAAACAACGCATTTTAAAAACGTCGCAATTTTCTTTGCTTTGAACTCAAGTCGGTAAAATCCCCGATGCGTTGCGCTGAAAACCGTAACGACTGTCGGAGATTACTCAAGGAAAAGCTTTTTCGCCTAAACAGAATTTGATATAAAGATCAAGAATCGAACGCTGTCTCAATTTTTTTGAAACTGAAAACCAAGCATAACGCAATTAATTCCCGACCCAATTCCCAATAAAGCGACGTTTTCTCCCGGCTGGACAAATCCGGATTCGATCCCGATTGACGCTGCTGTTGGAAGAGCGGCGCTTCCTGTATTTCCCAAATAAGAAAAAGTAACAAAATTCTTGTTGGGATTGATTTCCAGCGTCTCGAACAAAAGGTTTTGATGCGCTTTACCGACTTGATGACAAAAAGTTCGCGCAATTGAGTCAGAATTCCATTGAAGTAACGGACAAAAACGTTGAAAAGCCGCCTTGGCTGTTTGGACTCCTTCATGAAGCAAGGTTTCCGAATCCGTCCTCATAAACTGACCATTTCCTTTGCCGCCTGCTGAAACATCAAGTTCGCTGCGGCATAAATGAGACTGTTTCGTATTGGCCTGGACAACTCCTCCCAGCAATCGATTGCCCGTTCGCGTTCGTTTTTCATTGGTTAAAAGAACGGCAGCGCTTCCAGAACCGATTGTCAAGGTCGCAAAGATCGTTTTTATTGATTTTCGGGTTAAAGAAAGATCGCCGTTGATCTGAGGAATTGTCGTTTCCAAAAGAGTCCGCGAATTTTCCGTTCCGACGACAATTCCCGCTTCTATTTGTCCTAATTCGATCATATTGGCAATTTGAGTCATTCCTGTCAAAATGCCAAGACAGGCGTTCGATATATCAAAAATAGCGCAGTTCTGTGAAAGTCGCAGTCGATCATGAACAGAACAAGCGGTTGCCGGCTCTTGATAATCGCGACAAACAGAAGCATGAATAAAGGCGCCAATCGATTCGCGATCAATTCCCGTTTTTTCAATCAATCGTTCAACCGTTTGAACGCTTTGATCTCCAGGAAGAGTCCCCGATTTCCATAAACGACGCTCTTTGATTCCTGTCATTAATTCCAAACGACCGAACGGCAATTTCAATCGCTCATAAAGCGGAGTCAAACTGCGTTCTAACTCTTCTGTTGTTATAACTTCTTCAGGAAGCGTATGCGAAAACGCTTCGACAAAAACGTTTTTATAAAGCATTTTGTACTCAGATATCTTGAACCCCCTTGAACTTTGATTGATAAGCCCGGCAATTAATCGCGACAATTGAGCCCGGCATGAAAATCAAACCCGTCGTTGAGACAGCGAACAACGAGCAATCTCAAAGAATAACAAGGGAATTCCAAAATCAGTTAGGAAAAGTCATTTTTTCAAAATAGAACAGAATTTTTCATAGGCTTCATTCCATTCTGCAATATGCTGCGGTTCATATTCGATAACATCGAAACTGTTGCGAATAACTTGACGAGCCTCCGTTATATTTCCGATATCGCCCGAAGCGACCGCCTGCATCATAATATTTCCGATTGCTGTCGCCTCAATGGGACCCGTTATAACGCGACAACCGGTCGCATTGGCGGCGGCCTGACACAAAAGACAATTCTTCGTTCCCCCGCCGACAATATGAATCGTTTTGATTTTTTGACCGCTGATTTTTTCGCACATTTCAAGAACCTGGCGGAATTTTAAAGCAATGCTGTCCAAAGCGGTTCGAAGTATTGCCCCTTCCGACTGCGGAACCGTCTGATCTGTTTGAGCCGCAAATTGGCGAATTGCTTGGGGCATATCGGTCGGCGAAAGAAATTCTCTTGCGTCTGGATCGATAAAACTGACCAACGGCGTTGCCGCGGCTGTCCATTGATTCAAATCTTCCCAATCCAAAGGTTGACCGGAAATTGTCTTAAGTCCCTGCTGATTCCAAATGCGACGACATTCCTGCAACAGCCAAAGTCCGCAGATATTCTTAAGAATTCGAATTGTTCCTCCGACGCCCCCTTCGTTTGTAAAATTAAAAGCGGAAACGGTTTCATTAACGAACGGTTGCGTTGATTCGATTCCCATAAGCGCCCAGGTTCCCAAACTGATATAAGCCCAATCGGTCGAGCCGACTGGACTCGCTGTTGGAACCGCCATAACGGCGCTTGCTGTATCATGAGTTCCAGGCAAAACAACATTGGCAGAAAGAATTCCGCTTTGTTGAGCCAAAGACGACTGAAGCGGTCCCAAAATAGTTCCGGGCACAGAAGTTTTTTTGAAAATCGAGGTCGGTATTCCAAATTTTTCGAGCATTGAAAACGCCCAATCGTTTTTTTGGGGGTCAAAACATTGAGTCGTTGTTGAATTCGTAAACTCATTGCAGGGAATCCCCGACAAAAGCCAATGAAACAAGTCGGGAATCATCAAAAAACGTTCCGCCATTTCAAGTATCGGCGAATTTTGTTCTTTCATTACCAAAAGCTGATAAAGAGAATTAAACTGCATAAATTGCAATCCGGTATTCGCAAAAATTTGATCTCGCGGAAAAATTGCGAAAGCTTTTTCCATTGCTCCGTCGGTTCGAGGATCGCGATAGCAATAAGGATTTCCCAAAAGTTCGTTGTTTCTGCCCAAAAAAGCGAAATCAACCCCCCAGGTATCAACGCCGATACTGCAAAGCGAAGAACCATATTTCGAACCGACTGCGGTCAATCCTTTTTGAACATGAGACCAAAGTCCAGGAAGATTCCAAAAATAGGAGTTCTGCATTTCGATCGGACCATTTTCATAACGATAAAGTTCTTCCAATTCGAGATGTTTCCCATCAAAATGTCCGACAACATGTCGACCGCTTGAGGCGCCCATATCGATTGCGAGATATGATTTTTTCATAATAACCTTTCAAAATGTTAACAATATAATCAAGAATTTCGCAAAACTATTAATCGAAAATGTCGTTTATCAAAATCATAAGAAAGTTCTGGAAATATTCTGAAGCGATTTCATAACTTGGTTGATATTCAAGCCTGTTGCATATGATATGAGTCTCGATTATGAAATGACTTCAAGGAAGTTTTAAAAACCCCTTTGGAACGCGGATGTCTCGTCCGCAAAAACGAGTTTTAGCGACTTTATCCAAATATGTTTGTTGAAAAATCTGTTTTGGGGGAATTTCTTATATTATATTATGAATATAACAAAACAATTTTAACAAACAAGAATGTCATTCAATGAAGCGTCGACTTATTTCTGGTTGACGCTCTTTAAAATCATTTTTTTGCAAAAACAGGTTCAATCGGTCCATTGTTTCAATGCAACCAGGAAAAGTAATCAATTCGCTTGAGAAAAGCATTAACTTTAGTATAATAATATTCAGGAAATAAAACCAGATACTTTTTTCTTTTTTTGGAACATTCCTTGTATGAGAATATCCGCAAAATCGGAATATGCCTGTTTGGCCGTTTTGGAACTGGCTCGAAATTCCAAAATTGATTTGCCGCTTCGCATGAAAAAAATTGCTGTTAAACATAAAATTCCCGAGTCGTTTTTGGTTCAAATTCTTTTCAAACTTCGTCGCGTTGGAATTGTTGCAGCGGTTCGCGGTTCAATTGGCGGTTATTATTTGATTCCCAAGCCGGATGAAATTACTCTTGGCTTGATTTGTTCTTTAATGGACGATTGGGATTCCTGTTCAACCAATATTTTGCAAGAAAAACAAAACAATGACCAGAAAAAAATGTCTCCCCAAACCTCGAATTCTTTGTCGCAAACTCAATCTCTTTTAAAGATACTTTTTGAAAAAGCGGAACAAAAGCGTCTGGAATTCTTGAATTCAATAACATTTCAGGAACTTTTAAACTATTCGGCAGGAGAAATGGCAAGTTTTTGATTCCGATTCAATCCGTTGGCTCTTGGGAGTCTTATCAAACCGATTGCCTTGGAGACGCGAAGAGCCTCTGTTTTCGAATTGTTCTCCTGTTTGCTTTTTATTGCCGAACTTAAAAACTTGAGAATCAGGACTTTTCAAACGACTTGAATATAATAAGGGCAACGACACAAAACTTTGATTTGGTTCATAAAGACAGAAGCCGCGATTTTATCCATTTGAGTTGAAAAGATGAAACAGTTTCTTCATTCCATTGATTCTTTGCGACGTTATTTTTTTATTCGTTTGATTTTTGTTGAGTTTTGTCGTTTCTTTTCTTTTTTTGGTTTTTGCTCGTCGGGAATTATTCTGCTCTATTCATTTGCCCCTTTATTTGAAAATTGTCTGGCCAATTTTTGTTTATATTTAACTCATTTGAAAAGTCTGGATTTTGGAACTCCAATTTCCTTAACAACAGACGGATCATTGAGCGCGAAACCTGTTTCCTGTAACGATTTCGTTATAACGTCAAACTATTTGTTGTTGGGTTATCTTATTCTTTTATTCTCTTATGTTATTCTCTTGTTATTGCGTATATCAAAAAAGAGTTTTAACCGAAAAGATATAATCAAATTGTTATCAAAGAGCGTTCCGTCGCAAGAAGGAATGCTCGTTGGAGCTCTTGATTTTTCGTCCAAATTGCGCAAGGCGAATCAATTGACATCATTGGAATGTCAAACAATTTTATTGGCCAATGAATGGTTGAACTCTCAAGAGAAACGGAAACTTGGTCATTGTATTACAAAGTCATTAAACGGACGAAAACGAATTCGTCAACTCATTTTTGCTTTAACTCTTTTTGTGATTTGCTCTCTTTTTTTTCCAAAAGAAACTCGTCTCTTTTGGAATGATTTTCAAAACATTTCCAATTATTCATCGCGATTATCAGATTCTTGTTCATCCAATAATAAAAAGATCGAAAACGATGAATCGGGGCTTCTGAACGATTTTCATAATATTCCGACAAACACTAAATCTCAAATGATCGACGCTTTTTCGTCAATCAATCCGTTAAATGATGTCCAGATTTCGGAAAATGATATTTTTGTTTTATTAAATCATTTCTGTGAACAGTTAAGCTGTATTTGTCAACTAAAACAAACTCAATTGGAGCGACTTTCTTTTGTTGAGAACAATTTTTCTTCGCAAAAAATGCAAATTTTAATCGACGGTCAAAATGAAATCGCTCATTTATGGGAACAGCCGAATAACGGTCTCGAAACCATATCGACAAGAATGATTCAAAACATGAATCATTCAAAATTCATAAACGACTTTTATTTCATTCTTTTGAATTCGCAAATTAAGAATTTTCTTCAATTTAGAGAGAATGATCGACTTTTTTCTCAAGAAATGAACAATTTATTGGGCGGATTATATCGTCAGAATCAATCGTCTTTTTCAAAAATGGAATTGCAAAAGAATAAATCTTTATTTGAATCAGAATTGAACCTTTTAACTGAATTTGCCGAACAATTCGATCTTTTGCGTCAAATCGGTCAATTAAAAAATCAGCGAACTCTCTTAATCAATCAACAAACGGACATTTTAAAACGCTTGTTCAAACTTCTGAAAAGTCATTCTGGACAAAATGTTTTAACTTTGTCAAAAAAAGCTTTAGACGAAAACAAATCATTGCGAAACAGCATTAAAGAACTTATTTCAAATTACAACGATTGGTCGAACGGTTTACTGACATTTGATCATTGCGCCTTCAATGCTTTTTTAAGCGAAGAAGTTCATAAATTGGGAGTTCCGACATTTCAAACCGAATCCGTTTCGGCAACTTTTTCAGATATAATGAACGAATCAATCGAAAACTTGAACGAAACAATAGCGCTTATTTCTCAAAACTGGCTTGGAAAAGCGATTCAAAAACAACAGACCCAAATCAACTTAATGCAATCTTTATCGACGCAACATTTTAGCGATCTCGACCCTTTGTTAAGTTTATTGATTCTTGTCGACTCTTCAAAAGCGAAGGATTTAATTTCAGAAAATTCAACCCTTTCGAAACATTCTGCCTCAAACTTTAACGATCCGATAGCCAATCAAACTCTTTTATTAAATCAAGACGATTTGGTTCAATCGTTGAATCGCGATCATCCAAACCAATCTCAATCCCCTGCAGAGTCCCAAACATCAACTCAAAGTCCTGTGAAAACGAAAAATACAAATGTTGGAATCCCGAATGAATCCGTTCAAAATCGCGGACAGTCGCATTCCGATCTTCTGTTGAGCGAAAAAAACAAACATTTGAATAACTCTTATTTGCAGCAGAATTCAGACGCGTCTGTTTCTCCAAATGATTCAGATTCCGGAACTCAACCTTCGGAAGCCGGAAACGTTTTAAGTTCTTTCGAAAAGCAAACTTCTTCATTTTCCTCGGAATTCAAAAATTCTGTTCCTTTTGAAAATTGGGGAGAATTGCCAAAATGGGATCAAAAATCTGATCGAAACAACCGATTTTCGCAACCAATGCCAACATATGAAGCAACGATTCAACAATATTTTCGTCGATTGGAACAAATGCCGACTCGCAAAAGTTTTATCGAAGCCGATAGGAACGATAAAGTTGACCTTCATTAACCCGTCTGGGACGCCGCTTTCAAATTCCCAGAAACCGGAAATTTAAACGGGTTTAAGCATAATTTAAAAGGACATCAAATTTGTTGCAATTTTTAACACTGTTACGGTTTTCTGTGCTTTTCCCAGTTTTTGATTTGTGGGAGATTTTTTCAATCAGAAATTTCGCCGGTTTTTCTTTTCGCGTCCCAGAATAAATCATTATCCGTCGAAAAAAGGATTTTCGCGCAGCGACGCAGCGCAGCGAACAGGATAAAAACTCCCAAAACAAGCGACTAAAACGAATATTTTGCAAATGGAACGGCTGTTTTAAAAGCGATTTAAATAACGACGAAATCGGATGCTCCTTAAAGAAAGCGTCCTTGCGTTTCCGCTGCGCCGCGTCGCTGCGCGAAAAATATTTTTTGTCTCGCTGAGGCGCTTAGACGCTGAGGCACAAAAAAATTTGTTCGAAATCGAAAAATGCGATTCGGAAATAATCTTGAGAACAAAGCAACAGCTTGACATGAAAAACCTTTTTGTTATATTAAAAACAGCTTTGAGATATTGGTGAAACCCGAATGAATGATTCTTAAAACATTCGGGTTGATAATAGGGAATCCGGTTCAATGCCGGAACGGTCCTCGCCGCTGTAAACGGTTTATGTCGCATTCAATTCTATATGGTCATTGGCTTTTTTCCAAAAAAGTTGAGAAGACCGAATACGATTCTCCGTAAGTCAGAAGACCTGCCAATATTGAATTCCAAAATGATTGTTTTTAAAAACAAAGGCTTATAAAAACGTCGATTTCGGATGACATCTCAAATCTCTGCGAGCGATGGAGATTTAGATAAGGGGCGGAACCCCAATTCTCAATAGCTTCTTCAGATCAAGTTTTATGTCGATCAAAGAAGGAGATTGCTTTATGCAAAACCGTCAAAGAAGGCCAAACTTCACTCAAAACAAAAAACGAACATTATTGTCCTATTTGTCCTTGTTTCTGAATTCAACTCATTTCATTGAAATGAGAAAGGACGAAACCGGTCATTCATTCCGGCTTCGATATAACGAGAAGACTCCAGTCAAATTAGCGCATTTTAAAGCGTTTACGTTGGTCGAATTGCTGGTTGTGATTGCGATTATCGGCATTTTAATCGGACTTTTGCTTCCTGCCGTCCAAGCAGCGCGCGAAGCGGCTCGACGAATGTCTTGTTCAAACAATTTGCGGCAGATTGGTTTGGCAATGCATATTTATCATGACGCAATGCAGACATTTCCGCCAGGAAAAATTTCGGATGTTCAAACTGATGGCGCCAATATAGGCAACTATTTCGGTTGGGGAGCTCTGATTCTCCCGTTCTGTGAACAACAGAACGTTCAAAATCTGGTTGATTTCAAACAAAAAGTTTATACAGAGCAAAATGTGATTGCAGGAGCTTCTTTGCTTTCGATTTATTTATGTCCTTCTGATTCTGATCGACAGATTCGAAAGGTCGATTATTACAATCCCGATCATTCTTGGAATATTGAACAATTGGAACTGGCTCCATCTCATTATGGCGGCATAATCACAGAAAAAATCAGCGATTTTGGAAGCGCAACTTCCGACGGTTGGACGCTCATTCATGACGAATTAGGCGTTATTTTGGAAACGAGAGCCGTTTCGATTGCGGAAATAAAAGACGGAACGTCAAATACAATTATGATTGCTGAAGCGTCTTCTTATGAAAAAGGGAATCCCAAAACCTATGATAACGGAAGTTGGATTATTGGAACCAATATATTTCGTAAAACGACTGCTCCTGTTAATTACAAACCGAAATGTTCTCATTTTTCGGCTGGAACTTTTGATTGGGGTTGCTCGCAATGCAGTCAATATCAATATGAAATACGAAGTCAACATCCAGGCGGCGCTTTTGCCCTGGCCTGTGACGGAAGCGTTCATTTTTTAGCTGAAACGATCGATATGAGTCTTTTAGCGGCCTTGATCACGCGATCTGGGAACGAAGTTGGGAACGGTTTCTAAATCATTTAACTTGAAGGAAATTCTAAAAATCCCTTGGGAGCGCGGACGCCTCGTCCGCAAAACGGGTTTTAACGACGTTTACCGAATTGGGGTTGTTGTAAAATCCGGGTTTTAGAACTTCATTCAATGAATAAACGTTTCTTTTTTTATTTCTCGCAGAGACGCCTCAGACGCAGATAAGAAAAGGGTTAAAAAAGAACGATGACGCGTTTTTCCTGAATTTTTTACTGGTTTTGATTAATTGCAATGCAATTCATTGCTCGGTTTAGAGGAATCAATTGGATAAAGGTTGGCATTTGACTGGCGTTGTTGAATAAAGTTCCTCAAAAAGCCGGTTCTATTTGCAAGCCTGACAACAACAGAATGACGCAAAGACGAAAGCTTGTCGGGCAAACCGGTCGGATAAATTTGATTAAACGCCGCGATTCATTAATCGACTCGAAAGAACAGCAAAACTGGCAGAAAGTTTGACATCTTCGCAAATAACAAGAGCAGGAAGATCCAAACGGGCTGGCGTATAATTCCAGATGGCCTGAACGCCAATTTCAAGTAACAAATCAGCCGCCTTTTGCGCAACATTCGCAGGAACGGTTAAAATGCCGATCTCGATTGTTTGATCCTTGGCCAACTCGGTTAGTTTTTCAATCGGATAAATCGAACATTGATGAATCGTTTTGCCAAAAAGTTCGGGATTAACATCAAAAGCAGCAACGATATTCAATCCGTGTTCGACAAAACCCTCATATTTTAAAATAGCGCTTCCCAAACTTCCAGCGCCGATCAAAAAGGCGTTTGTTTTTCGATTCCAACCTAAAAAAGTCTCAATCGCAGCAATCAAATCGTTGATTTTATAACCAACTTTTGGACGTCCAACAATTCCTGTGATCGAAAGGTCTTTACGAATTTGAACGCTTAATTGATTAACCTCTTCCGATATTTTTGTGCAGGAAATAATTGTTTCGCCCCTGTCTCGCGCTTCTTTTAAAAGACGCAAATAAATCGGAAGTCGTTGAATGCTTGGTAATGGATAACTTTGAATGATATTGTTAGCCATAAATTTTTGTAGTTTTTATCTGGATTTTTTGGCCGAAACCGGCGAGAAGGAATGATTTGTGTGCCATAAAAGAATTTTCAAAATGATCGGAATAAACTGATTGTCTCAAGTTATTGCGATTGTTCCAAGCCCGACGAGGCAGAATATAATTTCGTCTCAAAACAACGAAACAATTCTTTTGATCATCATTCAAACCGATTGAAAATATTACTTTTATTAAGCGAAAAATAACGTCTCGACAAGGACGAAAAGCCTCTTCATTCCAATAATACTAATTAAATATATTATACATCTTTTTTAAAAATCGCATAGTATTGGCTTTTTAATAAATTTTATTCGAAAAGAAAAGAAGTTTGTTGGAATTTAAAATGAGAACGTCGTTTCTTGACTTGACAGAGTTTCCTGCCTTGACAGAAATCTTGAAATAAACAACAATATAAATGATATTAAAGTCCTTCGAAAAATGAATCGTTCGGTTCGCAACAACGACGGATTAAGCAAGACCGAAAGCTGTGCCCTTTCCCGTTTCAGAACAAAGTCAGCTCAGAAGCTTTTTGCCCTCTTTTAAAAATTTCAGCAAGCCAATTTTTCCCTGGTTTTTTTATGAAAATTATAACGCAATATGTTTTAGGACGAATATTCAAAATCTTTTTTATCGTTTTGGCGTTATCGTCTTTGGGACTCAGTCTGTATTTCGTAACCGAAGCGACGATCAAAATGGGCGTTCCTATTCATTTGTCCTTAAAACTGGTTCCTTATATTATTCCAAACGTCATGTGTTTTACGATTCCCGGAGCTATTTTGTTGGCCGCGACGTCTTTTTGTGCTCAAATGAACGGGGCCAACGAATTAATCGCTCTTAAGGCAATGGGAATTCCGCCTTGGCGAATCTTTATGCCGGTTTGGATTTTTGTTCTCATTTTGAGTCTTTTTGCTGTTTGGATCAATGACAGTGCCGGATCCTGGGGACGAAAAGGAATGGCAAAAGTCGTTGTTGAAGGTCTGGAAACGACAATCTTGTCAAAATTGCGCGAAACCAATCGTTTTGCAACAACGGATAATCGATTTTTGATTGAAGTTTCTGATATCGACGACGAAGGAAATTTGATCGATGCAGTTTTTACAAGCACAAAATATCATTTTAGCGGAACAGCTGACAAAGCTCGATTGATTGTCGATTTCAACAAACCGAATCCGGTCTTGACCATTCGTTTAAATAATGCCGATATTCAAAGCGAAGCAGGAAATGCCATTCTTCCCAATGATTTTGAGTATGAAATTCCTTTAAATGAGTTGGGATTCAATAATTATCGGGTTGATCCTTCGATGTCGCAAATTGATGAGGAATTGGCAAAATTAGAAGCCAAACGCTCGGAAAATCAACGCAAAATAGCAGCAAAAACGGCATTTTCTTTAATGAGCGGCAACTATAATTATTTCGGCGATAAGGATTGGAGGAATCGAAAATATTTGGAAGAAGACTTGAATTATAAACGCAATCGATTTCTTTTAACAAAACCGCGACTTTGGGCCTCTGGGTTTTCCAGTTTCTTTTTTGTCTGGGTTGGCATTCCTTTTGCTCTTTGGAGCAGAAGAACGGATTATTTCTCAAGTTTCTTTGCCTGTTTTATTCCCATTTTACTCGTTTATTATCCGTTGTTAATGTTTGGATTTCAGGGAGCCAAAGCAGGAACCCTTTCTCCAATGTTTGCCTGGTCGGGAAATATCGTTCTGGGAATCATTGGTTTCTGGTTTCTTAATAAAATTCATCAACATTAATTCTTTATCGTTCCATTTTTATTGATTGGCAATAATATCTCTCATTGCCATTTTTAATGCTGAATTCAATCTGGCCAACAGATTTTGATCTCAATCGTTCTGACTTTGATTGTTTTGAATGAAAGTTGGGGCGAAAATCAATTTGAAGGGACCCGACTTCTCTTTTGATATTCTTTTAGAACTTTTCTTTCTTTTTCTTTTGGCGTTCCAAATTTGAAATTCCAGGAAAAGTCTGATAAAATGCGACTTTTATGAAATCTTTTGCGAAAAATTGTTAAAGAAAATGCCCTTCGATTTTGCATTCAGTTAAGAAAATAATTCATTTAACCGATACGATAGATAATCTGAAAGTTTAACACGACTTGAAGATTTTTGCTAAAAAAGATATAATAGATAAATTAGGAAATCTTTTGGCTCTTAATTTTAACAAGAAACAAGTTTTGAAACAGATGAAATTTTCGCGATTAAAATTTAATTATCCCTTATCTTATGGCGCGACCATTTGCGAAGACGGCGTTTTATTCTCCATAGTCAGTCGAACAGCAACAGGGGCCCGTTTATTGTTTTATGACTCGCCGCAGGATAAAGATCCAATCGAAATAATTGAATTTGATTCGAATCAACATCGTTGGGGAGACGTTTGGAGTTTATTGGTTCCTGGAATCAAACCGGGACAACTTTATCATTTTCAGTTGGACGGCCCTTATAATCCCGATCAAGGCTATCGATTCAACAGCCAGGCTCGATTGATTGATCCTTATGCCAAAGCGCTCTGCGGAGATTTTCTGACTTCGACAGACGGAATCATTCGTCCGCCAAAATGCGTCGTTATTGATGATAATTTCGATTGGAGCGGCGATCAGCATGTTTGTCGAAATCTTTCTGAATCAATAATTTATGAACTTCATGTCCGCGGTTTTACTTATTCGAAATCAAGCAACGTTCTGTCTCCTGGAACTTATTCCGGATTGATTGAGAAAATCCCCTATTTGCAATCATTGGGGATAACGGCCGTTGAATTAATGCCGGTTCATGAATTTCCTCAAAACGAACCCGACGGGACGTTTAGTTCTCATCAGAATTATTGGGGTTATGATCCGCTTGCGTTTTTTGCCCCGCATCGAGGTTATGCCAAAAGTCCGGTTCCCGGAGCTCAAGTTAATGAATTCAAGGAAATGGTTAAAGCGTTTCATCAAGCAGGAATCGAAGTTATTCTTGATGTTGTTTTCAATCATACAAACGAAGGAAATGAAAAAGGGCCAACGTTTAGTTTTAAAGGGATTGAAAATCGTTGCTATTATATGTTGGATGAAAACGGTTGTTATCGGAATTACAGCGGTTGCGGCAATACAGTCAACGGGAATCATCCGTTAACGCGTTCCTTGATTTTTGATTGTTTGCGCTATTGGGTTTGCAATTATCATATTGACGGTTTTCGTTTTGATTTGGCATCAATTTTGAGTCGGGATCGAAATGGCAATCTTGTCGCGAATCCGCCGCTTCTGGAAACGATTTCAGAAGATCCAATGCTTGCCGATACGAAAATTATTGCCGAAGCCTGGGACGCGGCAGGGGCCTATCAAGTCGGTTCATTTGGTTCAAAACGTTGGGCGGAATGGAATGGTCGTTATCGAGATGACGTTCGCCGATTTTGGCGCGGCGATCCGTCGACTCTTGGTTCTTTGGCAACTCGAATGGCCGGTTCAAGCGATTTATATCAAGCGAATGGTCGCGGGCCTTTTTGTAGCATTAATTTTATAACGTCGCATGACGGTTTTACATTAAATGATCTTGTTTCCTATAATTACAAACATAATGAAGAGAACGGCGAAGGGAATCGCGATGGCGATAATAACAATTTTAGTTGCAATTATGGCGTTGAAGGTCCGACATCCAAAGCCGATATTGAAGCGATTCGAACTCGCCAAATCAAGAATTTTTTAACGACTTTGTTTTTTAGTCAAGGCGTTCCGATGATTGTTGCGGGCGATGAAGTTCGTCGAACGCAACGGGGCAATAATAACGCTTATTGTCAAAATTCGCCGATTTCATGGTTCGATTGGACATTAATCGCTAAAAATGAAGACATTCTCCGTTTTTTTCGAACGGTTGTTGAATTTCGCAAAAAGGAACCTTCTTTGCGTCAGCGAACTTTTCTTTCCGGGCAGCCTCGTTTTCCTGGCGGACTTCCCGATATTTCCTGGTTTGGGCGACAAGGGGGCAATGTCGATTGGGGAAATCCGCATCTGAATTCATTAGTTTGTCTGATTGCTGCCGTTGATAAAACCGATTTAACGGATGAGGCCTCTCGTTTTCATCTTTTATTGATGATGAACTCGTCTTGGGAACCTCAGGACTTCTATTTTCCGGCAATCTGTCAACATCCGGCATTTCATTGGCGATTATTTATTGATTCTGCCGCAGATTCTCCCAATGATATTTTTCCTGACTTTGACGGAGAAAAAGCTGTTTTGGAAAAACCCGTTCCATTTTTGCCGCTCTCTTGTCGCGTTTATGTTTCCAAGGTTTGATATTTTGAAAGTTGAGGTTTCGACTCAAAACTTTTGAAACTTCTGTCGTTAAAATTGCAAGTTCGGCAATGAAGAACCGATTGCGCAAAAGCAAATTTGATCGGTTCTTTCGACTTGTTTTGGAATCGAGTTGAAATGACCTGAATTATTCAAACGGAATAATATTGGAATTCAGTTCGTTATTGAGATCAATGTCATTTCGAATGGCAAACCAATGATCGAGCATTAAGCGAAACGTTTTGGCCTGGTCGAGTTGATTTTCCAATAATCCGACTTGTTGAAAAACATTCTGAACGTTCTGTTCGATCCAATCTTCGGAATAAACAGGAAAATCGAAATAATTTTGATAAGAGTCATCGGGGAGTTGTTGAAATAAATGAGTCAAATATTGGTCAAATTGAGTCCAGTCCAGTTTTGTCTGGAAAACCCAAAATTCTGGAGATTCCGCAATTTTAGGCAAAAAACGACTTGCTGCCGCAAAATCCCGATTCCATTCAGAACAAAGTCCGCCAATGATTGTTTTCCATTGAAGTTTTCGAAAATCGTCGGGAACAATTCGATCTGTTGACTGTTCCAAAAGATCAAGCAGTTTTTGCGAGGCAGAATTCTGACCAACTTTTCGATGCAAATAATAAAGCGATAAATAGAAGGACGAACGTTCCGATTCATTTTCGACTTGATTGAGCAACGATAAAATTGTTCGAACAAGATTTTTAGCCGTTTTGGATCGTTTTAAACGATAATATATGGAAGCAAGCGAGTTCAACGTTTCGATTTTTGCTTCAATTTCTGTGCTGTTATCCTTTGTTGCGAAATTTTCCAAATCAGTTATTAAGGCGAACAATTCTTCGGTTGTTTCCTTTGACAATTTATTTTCGACAACGTCGTCGTTAATGAATGAAAAAAAGGACTCGAGACATTTTGCCGCAAGTTGTTTATTTTGAATATGTTTCAATAAGGAAAAACAAATTTGAGTCTCCCAAGAGAAATCTTGATCCGAATTGGAAAAAAATAAGAATATGGAATCAAATATTTCAGAAATCGCCCGATCCGTTTCAAGCGAATCGGAAATGTCATTCAATATGTTCAGGCATTGATCAAAATAGAATTGACCTTTTTCCGATAATTGATAATCGTTTCTTAAACAACAACTCAAACGGAAAAACGAAAACATTCGATAAACAGGCGTCTCTATTTGCGTAATTAATTCCTCAAACAAATCGAGTATTATTGGCAAAAGCGGTTTCTCTGAAACCAAGTCGCTGCAAACAGAATCGTTGACAAGCGGTTCATTTGAATTTTTGTTTTGAATGCGGAGTTTGTTTTCAATAAAAAAATAGGAATAAAGAGATTCCAGAAAGATCACAAGAATTTTCTCACAGGAATCCTGATCTTCAATTTGATCGACAATAGAAAAAACGAGCGTTTTTAGGTCGAAAGGATCGCATTTCGGATTATAAGACGCAACGGATTCCCCCCAATGTTCCAAAGCGAGTTGTCGCTCTTCAGAATCTTGAATCAGATCAATATAATATTGGATTTTTTCCGAGTTGAGATCGGGATTATTGGCGTTCGCAAAACGGTCAATGGCCGAAACGAAAAGTCGAGTTAAATAATCTCGTTCCGCAGGAACTTCGACTTCTTGAATCGTTTCGAATGTCTTCTCAATTAAGGACAGAATCTCCTTCCAATCGTCTTGAAAGGAAATTTCTGCGCAGAATTCCCGATAATCCAGCCTGTTTTCATAAAGAGTAAAACGCGGTCGAAGCTGCTTGATCAATTCATTAGCGCGCTCGTTGACTTCCTCGATTTTGAGAGCAGATTGAAACGCTTGTTCAAAAATTCGACGCGGAAGACGAATGCGAAAATCATATTCAAGAGCTAAAAGGCGAGTTTTATCGATTGATTCCATTTTAATGATTCTTTGCGTAAAAATTTAATGATTCTTTGCGTAAAAAAAACTGCGATTCTTCATATCGAAACGATTGGGGCAACCTGTTTTGACTTCTGCCTTTGCCTGCATTACTCTCTTGCGAATACAATAAGGAAGTTCTAAAAAAAACTTAGGATCGCGGACGTCTCGTCCGCAAGAATCAGTTTTAACGACATTTACCGCATTGGGGTTGTCGCAAAATTCGGGTTTTTAGAACTTCCTGATAATATTGAATGTTCATGCCTTCTGAATTAGTTTGTTAAAATCAAAAATTGTCGTCCTTAAAAAGAATCGCTTGTTTTATGGACGAACGAACGGAAACCTTAAACTCTCAAATTCTTTCAAAACAAAATCGACTCAAAAACAAAATGAAATCGATTGTTTTCGTGTCATATTTTAACCAAATCTCCTATTTGTCCTATTTAACGTCGTTTCGCTGCATTTCAAATGTCGAAACGACAGAAATGGAGAGGACATTTATAAAGAAGTTCCCCAAACTTCGACTTCGGTCAAACCGCAAGGTTGAAGCGGAAAATCTTGTTGCAAATTCGTTATTATTATCCAATTTGTTTGATGTTTCGGAAATTCAAAAGTTTGCATTAAATCTTCCTTATTGAAAGAAATGTTTTCCCTTGAACCGTCAGAAAATTCAATCGTTGCCGACTTCCAGGCAGTTTTTGGCAGTTTGGCAAGAACAAGTTTGTCAACCTCGACTGGATGACCGAAATGAATTTGAAGCCAAACATCCGTTCGATAATTGGGTTTCCAGGCATTTTGGTCGATTTTGCCATCAATCGCATTTTTGGCGGAACAGGAATCCAGATAACCGAATTCGCTATTCGTTTCGGCATGAGGATAGGCTTTGATATCAAGTTGAATATCGTCAGAATTCAAGGCGAGATTTCGATAAACGTTTTCCGATCCTGACTTGCGATTCAAAACCGGAAACGTTCGTTTTAAACGGGAATCTATAAAATTCTGTTTCGCTTCGGAACCTCCGGCGTTAAAATGAATTATTTCGTTGACTTCAGGCAAATCGGCGCCCTTTTGGACGGCAATCAATTGTTCGATATTCTTTTCAACAAGAGCGATCATTTGATCTCTTTTCATTTTATAATAGTCAAAAATAGCCTGTTCCGAAGGATTCCAATCCGCTGCTTCCTGATTGTCTCCGCAAAATGGAACAGCAAGATCAATCCAAATGATTAATTTTTCCAATTCTTCTTCTGATAACGCAACAGATTGATGATTTTCGTCTTTTTCGCGAAGAATTTGAATCATTTTGCTTTTGACCGCCCCGGAATCATAAGGAAGAAGCATTGGAGGAACGCTTTGAACATTTATCCAATTGACCCATTCGTTTTGTTGACCGTTTTGGGTTAAGTTGACATAAGCTTCGCTGAATTGACGCCCGGACATATTGGTTTCCCATTTCCCATTTTCCCGTCGATAAAGATTTCCCAAAAGGCTGAACGGAGCTTGAGAACCGTCGGATTGTATCTGACCGGAATGGCATGAAATGCAATGGACGTCGAGAATTGGTTGGATATCGCGGATAAAACTGAATGAATAATCTTGAGCGGCTCCTTTTTCCGGCGTTATCGAAGGAATCAATTGCGACGGTTTTTCTGAAAGAGCAATCGTTCGCTTCGACATTTCAACCGATTCGTTGATCGGAACGCTTTCTTTCGATTCATGACAACCGATACAAGCAAAGAATTCTCCCGGTTGAAGCGTTGACCAACTTCGCATTGTCTGAACCGCTTCATTGTTTTCGTTGAGCAGTTGAAAATAGAGCGGTTTTAATGCCGGAACCTCAAAATAAGCGCTTCCGTCTTCCTGAACCGGAACTTTTCCGAGAACGTTTTTGGCGTCCCAGGATCCATTGTTGATCGAAACTGGCGTTGCAACCATTGCGCCGCCAGCCGGTCCATTGTTTGTATTGGAACGAATACAGACCGGTCGATCAAATTTCGGCTCAATAACTCGAAGCCATTTGATCGTTCCTTTGGGAACGCCTTTGAGTCCAGGTCCTTCATAAACATTTTGAACATAAAAGAGCCCCGTTTTTTTCTCATAATCGACAACCGAAGGTCGAATGACAGGAATATCTCGCGCGGCCAAAGGAACCGGTTGACAACAATGGGTTGTTGCGTCCCAGGCGAGAAGTTCCCGACGACCATTGATATCCATATAATAAAGGCCAAAGGGACGCGTTCCGTATTGTTCCGGCATATAAGTTACAATAAAATTTTGTTCATCAAGAGCAAGCGGATATTGAAACTGTTCGCCCTCCTGACCATAAGCATCAATGCGTTCAGCTTGCGTTTCACGAATCGGAGAAATGAGTTGAACTCCAGAATTTTCCTGCGTTCCTTTATCTCGATCAATCAGAATGAGTTTGCCCTTTTGCTTTGTATGATGACCAGATGCGATCGCGATAACTTTATTGGAACCGGGAATTGCCCGCGCATGCAAAATTGTTGTCGGAAACCAGGAATTATTGCCATAAAATTCTGTTTGTCCGGAACCGTCTGCATTCATACTGAAAAGCGATTGCACAAAAATTTGACCGCGATCCTGATATTCCCAGCGCGTATAAATGACGCGACCGTCATTAAGAATTTTGGGATAATTCGTTGTAACCTGATCGAAACAGAGACGGCGCAGAAATCGTCCGTCCGGGTCGCAAGTATAAAAATTGGAAGCTTCGGTCATCCAGCAATCAATAACCTGCATGCAACGGGAAGAAGCAAAAATGATGTCGCCATTCGGAAGATAAGCCGGTTCAATATCGGCAAATCCGAGGCCGAAAGTTAATTGACGCAGTTCTTTTGTTTGCGAATTCAGTTCATAAAGATGAAATTCGTCCTTATCGAAATTATTTCGCATTGAAAATAATATTCTTTGACCGTCGAACGAGACATCGGGGTCGCGGAGAGTTCCTTCCTGGGTTTCAAGAAGAAGTTCATTTGATATGTTTCCCTTTTCATCAACAGTCAACATCCAAAGGCTGGCGCCGGGAGATCGTTCGTTTTGGCTGCTGTTTTCGAGAAAAGTTGAGTCGGTTGTATCTTCTGTATAAGCATAATGAGACCCGCCAAGCAGATAATGTTTCGTATAAATGATTTTTGGATAGATTTCCGAGACAATTTCCAATCGAAATTGACGTCTTTGACGGCAAGCTTTTTCATAAAGATTTTTCCATTGCGGATCGCGACCGGTTAATTGCTTGTTAATGAGTTGATCCAGTTCATTTTGAAACGATTGAGCGATTTCCGAATCGTATTCGGCAATTTCGTCGATACATTTTTGAACGAGAGCAATTTCAAGCGAGGCGTCTTGTGAACTGTTAAAACATTGCGTTATATCCAATCCAAAATCTTGCTGCAACCAATCAATCCAGAGTCGTTCATCAAAAGATTCCTGTTCGTTTGAAAAACAAAACGAAGAATCGAAAACGGGTTCAATGGAAAGGGGCATTCCAGACATTCCCCAAAAAAGAACGACGATTAACATTGTAAATCTTGAAAATGAAGTCATTTTTATTCCAATTCATAATAGGCGTTTAAAGTCTTAATATGTTTCTTGAATATCTTTGTTGGTTATGATTTTATTTTAGCGACTTTTGCTTGGAAAACGAGAAAATCTTTCGGGCGACAAACGATTTTGACAATGAAATAACGATCATTATAAAACTGTACTTTTATTGAATTTTGTGATGATATTGGAATCTTTTGCGCAGCAACGCGGCGGCTCAGCGGAAACGCAAAAACGCTTGCTTTTTGGAACTTCCGATTTCGTCGTTATTTAAATCGCTTTTAAACGGCCGTTCCATTTGCAAAATATTCGTTTTCGTCGCTCGTTTGGGGAGTTTTTATCCTGTTTGCTGCGCGAAATTCCTTTTTATAAAATTTATCGCTGCGCGAAAATCCTTTTTTGCGACGTTCATGAATGAAGTTTATCGCAAAAAACAGGTTTTTGGACTTCCTTTTAGTTATTTTAACAAAATTTGAGAGAATTTCAAACAACTTGCCTTTAAGAAACAAGACAGCAGAAAATCCGAATCGCTGATTTTATAATCCGTAACGCCTCAAACGAATAACTCAAAGGTCAAGACGGCTGATTATTCCGATTTCGATGACTTCCTCCGATTTGGTAAAGCGACCGTTGTTCTGGGACTTATGAACACAAAAACCGAAATTTTCAATTCGTTTGAGCCAAGCAAAAACAAATAATTTATTGACTTTTTGCGATAACAAGTTAAACTGGTTAAAATGATTATCTCGAAACCGTTATTTGCGACCGGTTTCGTTCATTTGTCTGCCGCCCATTGTTGACTGATTTGCGTCCCTAACGATCTCGGATTTTCAATAAAGAGGTTCTAAAAAACCCTTGGGGACGCGGACGTCTCGTCCAAAGGAACTGGTTTTTGTAACGTTTTCCGAAATGCGTTTGTTAAATAATCCGGGTTTTTAAAACTTCCTTTTAGAAATTCCTTTGGTTTCTGAAATATTGCAAGTTTTAAAAAACGCTTGGATAAAATGTCAGGAAAGTTAAATCAATGAATCCATTTTCTCAATCCGAAAAACATTTTCCCTTCATTTTTGAGCGACATCGCGGACGTCGATTGTTTTGTTGGAACGCGTTTTTCTGGGGATTGGGAAACGGGCTTGTCAGTACTTCGCTTGTTATTTATATTATTCGTTCCCTTGCCGCGAATTCGATGGACAAAGCCCAGATCGGTATCGCCATTTCCTGGATCATTGCGGCTCCCAGACTGATTGGGCTTTTACGAATTTTGACTCCTTGTTTGATCGATTGGGTTGGGAACCGGCGTCGCGTCTGTTTTGGGGGTTATTTATTATCGCCTCTGGTTCTCCTTCTTTTGCCCATTTCCGTCCCCATTTTGTCACGCTGGAGTGTTCATTATATCAATGAAACGCTTTGGATCATTGGGTTGATTTGGGCAATTTATCATTTGATCGAATATTTCGCTTCAATAACTCTTTGGTCCTGGATCGCTGATTTGGTTTCAGCAAGAATACGCGTTCCATTTCTTGCGAATCGCGAACGCTGGATGATTGCGGGTCAATTTCTTGGAATGTTATTGGCCGGTCTGTATAGCTATTTGAGAATTCAAAGTCGGGAAGCCGCTCTGATTCCTTTTGACATAACGCAACATTGGAAAATTTATTTATTGCCCGCCTGGTTCGGCATTCTTTTTTTGATCCTTGCCGCGTTTCCCATTCTTGGTATTCCTGAAGTCGCCTTGAAAAAGGTCGATTCTTTAAAGGAACGTTTGAAAGAACTGTTATTGCCTTTTCGATCCCGTTCATTTCTCTGTTTTGTCTGTTTTGGTTGTTGGATTCAAATGGCCAATGGATTAACGCAGTCGCCTCAATCAATCTTTCAAATGAACATTTTAAATGTTTCGATGTTGACCGCTTTAATGCTTGGTTCCTGGACAAAAATCGGCCAAATGTGTTTGGCTCATCAGACAGGAAAATGGTTCAATCGTTGGGGAAACAGGCGATTAATCGCGATTTCTTTATTGATTGTTTCAACAGGTCCTTTATTTTATCTGTTTGCGACGCCTGAATATTGGTTTCTTATCATTTTTGCGGCGACCGTCTGGATTGGCTGGATCGGCGTTAATTTAGGAATCAGCAATTTGTCGATTGTTCTTTCGCCTGCTCATCAACGCCGGCATTTCTTTCGTTCTATTTTACAGCAACGACTCTTGTTTTTGGAATTTCAACGCTTTTGGGCGGTTGGCTCTTTGATTCTTTTAAAACAATTTCTATTCCCTTGCCTTTATTGAATTGGAATGCCAATTATTATCAACTTGCCTTTTTGTCTGGTTGGCTGTTGAGATGTTTCGGACTCCTTTTCTTATGGGGAATTATTTTCAAAACTGTTGATAACCCGGAAAATCGTTGCGGACATAATCTTTCAAAAACAACGGATGACAAAATGTAAAAACTGTCGCTCATTTGAACTTTCTTGAACTTTTGCGAAGAAACGTTCTTTTAAAAGATTGCGAATTTGTTCTGTTTTTTGATCAACAATGAATAAAATATTTACAGAGCTCTGGTTTTAACGACTTTATCCGAAATCTGTTTGTTGAAAAATCCGCGTTTTTAGAACTTCCTTAAAATATATCAATGTTGTTCTTTAACAGAAAACTCATTTTTACGGAAAAAGGTTAAATTCCAAATGAAATTATGGTTCCTGGAAATCGTTTTGATTCTTTCCGTTTTCTTTCTTTTATTGAAAACGTCCGAAGTCCTTCCGTTGACTTGGGATGAGGGAGACTCTTTTGCTCGCGTCGATTCCATTTTAAAATGGTCAACGCTTTCATTTCAAACAAAATTTTCAGAAGAATCAATCTTGCAACATTGGCCGCATACAATTTGTCGAGAAGGACATCCTGCCGGTTATTCGATTGTTATCGCGCTTGGAAAGAGCTTAGCCGATCATTTCAGACGAATCTCCTGTTTGCAACCCGTTCTTTCGGAAAAAGTTTCTTATCGATTTGGGCCATTATTATTATTTTCGTTTGCTTTAGGCGCCGTTTTTTATCGAATACAAAAAATATTTGACAAACAAACCGGTTTCTTTTGCGTTTTGTCGATTTTATGTATTCCGCGACTTTTTGCCATTTGTCAAATTGCGACTTGCGATTCTGTTTTGATTTCTTCCTGGCTTTTGGCTTGGGCTTTTTTTCCCTTCGATCGTTTTCTGATTCGAAAAGACATTTTTTGCGGGTTTTGGCTTGGTTTAACTTTTTCGGCTAAATTTTCCGGTTGGATTGCTGTTATTCCTTTTGCAATTTATATTTTAGGACGCTCTGTTAAAAAATTCGCTTCGGGAGAATCTTTCTCGAACGAAAAAACTTGCATACAAAAAGAAAATTGCCCGGAAATTCATCGAATTTCTCAAAAAAAACAAGAACCTTTTTATCTTTGGGGGAAAAACTTTTCATTCCATTATTTACCGATTTCTCTTTGGGGGCATTTTCTTTTAATCTGTATAACAGCTTTGGGCGTTTTTATTCTTTTTAATCCCCCGATTTGGCGGCATCCTTTGTCGGGAATACAAACTTTTTTTCAATTGAATATAACTCGATCGGATTTCAATATTCCTGTTTATTTCTTTGGACAGTTGTATTCGCCGAGCCGACCGCTTCCCTGGTTCAATACTATTGTTTGGACGGGAATTACGGTTCCTGCCGGTTTCTTGATTTTGGCCTTTTGGTCCCTTTGTTATTATTTGAAACCTTTTTGTTGCATTTTTTCTCCAAAATTCAGAAACCGAGTTCAATATAATGAAAATCGACTCGTTTCTGAAAAAGAGCAATGTTTTTTTCTGATTCTGTTGAATTTCGTTGTTCTTATCATTGTTCGCGCATTTCCTGGACTTCCGGTTCATGACGGCGTTCGACTTTTCATTCCGGCATTTGCTTTTTTAGGAATATTAATCGGAATTGGAGCGTCTCTCGTTTGGCCGAAGAAATCTTGTCAAAAAATAGAAACGAGCTCCTCTGTTTCGAAATCCCTGAATTTTATGTTGATAAGACGGACAATGCAGCTAAAATTAAAGAAAGCAAAACCTGTTATTCAAACGAAATTTGGAGATGTTCGCTCTTGGGGCTTCCTTTTAACGCGACAATTATTGATTGTAACCATTTTTATCATTTCGCTTTCTCATTTATATTATTATTCGCCGCAATGGTTAAGTTTTTATAATCTTATTATCGGAGGTCCTCAAGGAGCCCAAAAAGCGGGATTTGAAACGACTTATTATTGGGATGCTCTCGACAAGGACGTTCTTCAATGGATCAATCAGAATGCAAAGAGTACAGAGTTCGATTCTTCAAAAAAAGTTCTTTTTGGCTCGTTTTCGAGTCAGACCTTATATTATTATCGAAAATTTGGACTGATTCAGCCGGACTGCCAAACGATTTCTTCGGCTCATCAAAGAATTTCCGGAGAATATTCGTTTTATGTTTTGCAACGACGGGCAAGCGGTCTAACCCTTATTGATCTTCTTCTTATGCGAAATGCCAAACCTGTTTATATTAAGACAATAGGTCAAAAGAGAAATGCGTTTTCAAATTTGGACAATCTGATCTTTCGAACCTATCGAAACATTCGAATTCTGGAAATCTATTCTTTTGACGATTTTCAAAAAGCCGTTTATTTGTCCAAACGTTTAGAACAGGAAAAAACGAAAAATTGAAATCATCGTTCTGAACCTGTCCTGTTTTTGATACGGAGGAGAAACAATCGCAAATTGCAATCGTCCCCAGGAAACTCAGATATTCAGGAAACTCAGATATTATTGACGAGACTTTTGGCGGAATCGTCACATCGTTACGAAAAGGCGTCGTTCTCCCATTGAAACAAACGTCCTTTTTATTTGAATATTACAAGAAAATTCTAAAAACCTGTTCATGGACGAGACGTCCGCGTCCCAAAGGGGTTTTTAGAACCTCCTTATCGATAATTTTTTCCGCGAGCAAGGAAAAACATAATCTCGAAAAAATTAAATG
>JAUNBG010000011.1 GCA_030527205.1 Planctomycetia bacterium | reverse complement strand
GAATACACAAAATAATAACTCTGCGTTTTCCTCGATTTTTGTAATGATATTGGAATTTTTCGCGCAGCGACGCGGCGGAAACGCAAAGAGGCATTTCTTTTTGGATATTGCGATTTCGTCGTTAATTTAAATCGCGTTTTAAAACGGCGGTTTCATTTAAAAATATTCGTTTCCGTCGCTCGTTTGGGGAGTTTTTATTCTCTTCGCCGCGCCGCTGCGCGAAAATCCTTTTTTAAAAAGAATTTCGTCCAGCGCGAAGCAAAAGTCGAAGTCTGGCGGAATAATTGTTAAAATCAGAAAAATCAGTAAGAAATATTATGATAAAAACTCATTTTAAAAATAAATATATATCAACTTGAGATATTTGTCGCGTTGAGATTCGAAAATATTAAAAATGATTCGCAGCGACAATGATATTTATTTTGTTTATCTCTCGTTGAGACGCTGAAACACAGAGAGAAAGGAAGGGAGAAAACAAAGGGAAAAAACAGAGGATTCGTCCAACGTGATTGTCGTTGATTTATTGTGATCAGACAAAAACCCCCATAAGCGATTTCATATTGAACGAAAAAAACGGGTTTGACATAAGTAATTAGGATAAAAAGGCAGTATCTGAAAGCTGACTTGTTTTATCATATCGAAAGATTTTGATAAACGTCAATATGAAATCGCATTGAATACACAAAATAATAACTCTGCGTTTTCCTCGATTTTTGTAATGATATTGGAAATTTTCGCGCAGCGACGCGGCGGAAACGCAATGAGGCTTTTCTTTTTGGAAGTTGCGATTTCGTCGTTAATTTAAATCGCTTTAAAACGGCGGTCAAAATGGGTTGCAGCTTCGCTCTTTCGTGATCCGTCGATTATTGTCGGACTTGTAACCCCAACGACTCAGATGTTCAATCGGCTTGAAAAAGAAATGCAAGTCTCATTTTCAGAACAAGAGAGTCGTTTTGAATTAAAAGCAAAACGATTTTAGCGTTATTCTCAAGGGTTTGAACAGAAAAATGAACGCTTCGATTGTTTTGAGCAACTCAACAGAGAACCGTCAAATGTTATCAAGAAAAATTTTCAATTGTTCGAGTTCCGGTTTAAGAATGTCGAAAGCGATTTTAAGAATATCTTGATTGATTTTCAAATCTGCGGTCACTGTTTGAGCTTCGCGGTTGATTTGAATCAAATCTAAAGCTCCGTGAATGATATTGAGTTCTTTTTTTATGTCCTTTTGACTTTCAACATTCCATTTCATCAAAGCAATGCCGCCGCGAACAATATTTTCAAATGCTTGAGCATCTTCTTCCGTTTTTGCTGTCAATTGAAAAGAAACAATAATTTCCCCTTGCTCATTTTCAATAATTGAATGACTTATCGAATCGATTTTTGTAAAAACGTTCTGAATAAGGGCCGAATATTCCTTTGCTTTTTTGATGTCCTTTTCATCGCCGGAAAAATGATCCATTTCTGAAAGTTTTTCAAAAAGCGTCGAACGAGTTATCAACTGTTTAACCATTTTTGGATATTGATTCTGCAGAACATTCAATCCCTCAAAATGTTGAAATTTTTGAATTGTATTCATAATCAGGTCTTCTTTTTCGCCCAAAACAATGGCAAAATATCCCGAGTTTTGAATTTCAGTTCCGCCAACAACAACGTTTTTGACTTTGCCTGGAATCGTTTTCTTATTTTTGATCGCAAAAATGCCGTCCCTGTCTTGAACAACGACATAATCCGAATCTTTAACGAGAATTTGTTCGAGATCAAAAACAGCCGAAGGATTAAAATCAACAATCAAAACAAAGGCGCCATCAATTGAAAGTTCTTGACAATGTTGATCGAAATCATCTGACTTTGCAACATTCAGGTTGCCCAAAAAAAAGATCGCGTTGACATGTTCATAAAAACTGCGGATAATGTCTCCAGAAGAAACCGTTTCCTTATTCAGACTTTTCGCAATCTGACTCAAAATATAATTGGCCTGTTTTTGGGGGAAATCCGATTTTGTTTCATTTTTTTCGTATTCCTCATCAATTTTCTTTGTCAGTTTCGCAAATCCTTTTTGAAAGAGTTCCGTTTGAATCAGCGATTCAACCATTTTCGTCTGATAAGCATTGGACGGACTCGTCATGAAAGCAATGTCGAAATCCTGAAGCGGACATTTTTCTTGCGCGGAAACAAAATTCTGGCAACAAAAAACAAACAGGGTTGCCAAAATGACCATTAAAAAACTTTTTTTTCGCATTGAAATTCCTTATTCATTCGGTTCATGTTAAAATGTGTTTTCATTTCCTATCGAAAATGACTGATATAGTCAAGACGGAATCAAATCTGATTTTGTTACAACTTTTGAAAAAATTTTGTAAAAAAAGCAATTTATTATTTTTTCTTATAAAAGAGTTTGACTCTTTGACAAAAATGAATTGAGAGCTAGAATAGATAAAGGCTAAGTTCGTTTGATCTTTGTTAAAAAGGGGCGTTTTATGATTCCTATATTAAAAATGAGCGAGATTGCTCCGTCGATCTATGAAATGATTGTTAAAAATCCCCGATTGGCAGGAAAAGCCCGAGCGGGACATTTCGTTATCGTTATGATCGAAGAGACCGGAGAGCGAATTCCATTAACAATCGCAGATTATGACGCAGAAGCAGGAACCGTTACAATGGTCGTTATGGCAGTTGGAACCTCAACGCGAAAAATGGTTAAATTGGGCGTCGGAGATCAACTTTATGCAATGATCGGACCGCTCGGTCAAAGCAGCGAAATCGAAAATTTTGGAACGGTCGTTTTAGTCGCTGGCGGCGTTGGAACAGCTCCGATTTTTCCCATTGCCCGATCTCTCAAAAATGCTGGAAATCGCGTCATCTCAATTCAAGGAGCCCGAAATCAAGGGCTTCTTTTTTGGGAAGACAAACTTAATTCGGTCAGCGATCAGCATATAATAACAACAGACGACGGTTCTGCCGGTCGAAAAGCATTGGTTACCGAACCGCTTCGCGAACTGTTGGAAGCGAATCAATTGCTTTCCGAAAACGATCCCAATCATATTGGTTGCGTCTATGCGATTGGGCCGGCCATTATGATGAAGTTTTGCGCGGCGACAACATTGCCTTTCAACGTTAAAACAATCGCAAGTTTGAATTCTATAATGATTGACGGAACGGGTATGTGCGGCGGATGTCGAGTTCGAATCGGAAACGAAACAAAGTTTACTTGCGTCGACGGTCCCGAATTTGACGCGCATCAAATCGATTGGAATCATGTTTTAATGCGACAAAAAACCTATTGTGAAGCGGAAAAATGTTCATTGCAACGTTATATTGAACAAACGGAAGGGATTCGTTGAAATGGCTGACTTAAATTCTTCCCCCAAAGAACCAATAAACAAAGTCAATCTTGTTGCCTCGAACTCGATTAAATCTGGTCGAAATCCGATGCCGGAACAAGCCCCCGAGGTTCGAGCTCATAATTTTAAAGAAGTTCCGCTTGGTTATTCTGCGGAAATGGCGCAACAGGAAGCGTCGCGTTGTTTGAATTGCAAGAATCCGCAATGCCGCGAAGGTTGTCCGGTCAATGTCCCGATCCCCGATTTTCTTCATTTGATTGCGGAAGGCAAATTTGCTGAAGCCGCCAGAAAAATCAAAGAGAAAAACGCTTTTCCGGCCATTTGCGGTCGCGTTTGCCCTCAAGAAAATCAATGCGAAGGCCGTTGTATTCTCGGCAAAAAATCCGAACCGGTTGCCATTGGTCGTTGCGAACGCTTTGCTGCGGATTATGAACGGGAAAATGATTTGGTTTCCATTCCAAAACTTCCTCCGAAAAATGGGAAGAAAGTCGCCGTTGTTGGCGCCGGTCCTGCCGGTCTAACTGTTGCCGGCGATCTTATTTTGCTCGGTTATGAGGTTGTTATTTTTGAAGCGTTTCATAAACCGGGCGGCGTTCTTATGTACGGAATCCCTGAATTTCGCCTTCCCAAATCCATTGTCGAAAAGGAAGTTCATTATTTGGAACAACTCGGCGTTCAAATTGAATTGAATACAGTTGTCGGCAAAACGATCTCGGTTGATGAATTATTGAACGAAGAAGGATTCGATGCCCTTTATATTGGCGTCGGCGCTGGATTGCCCAATTTTCTTGGAATTCCCGGCGAAGACCTGGGCGGCGTCTATTCGGCAAACGAATATTTAACCCGATCCAATCTCATGAAAGCTTATCTTTTCCCTGATTATGATACGCCGATCGTTAAAGGCCAAAACGTTTGTGTTGTTGGCGGCGGAAATGTCGCAATGGATGCCGCTCGAAGCGCTCTTCGTCTGGGCGCGGAAACGGTCAAAATCGTTTATCGTCGATCCAAAGAAGAACTCCCCGCTCGAGGCGAAGAAGTTCATCATGCTTATGAAGAAGGAGTCGAATTCCTTTTTCTGACAAATCCTGTCGAATTAATGGGAGATGAAAAAGGACGCGTTCAAAAAATGACAGTTCAAAAAATGGAACTCGGAGAGCCTGACGCTTCTGGACGTCGACGCCCTATTCCGATTCCAAATTCCGAGTTCCTAATCGAAACCGATTTGGTTATTTTAGCCGCCGGAGCCAAGGCAAATCCTATCTTAACGAAAAAAACGGACGGGCTTGAGTTGAACAAGCGAGGTTATATTATCGTTACGGAAACCGGTCGAACAAATCTTGAACGGGTTTGGGCTGGCGGCGACATTGTTACTGGCGCAGCAACCGTTATTCTCGCAATGGGAGCGGGAAGAAAAAGCGCTCAAGATATTCATCAATACTTGGAATCAATCCAAAAATAACTTAATCGTCACCAAATTCAATCATTGCGTCTTGATTCAAAAAAGTTTTAAGCCCCCACAAAATATGTTACAATAAATAGTTTTAGTGCATTTATGAATAAATTTTCCGGCAACCATTATTGACAAAATTGTTCTCGATAAAGTTTAATTCGTTGAAATTTTGTCTAATTAAAGGTTATTGAGATTTGGAGATTATCATGAATATTTCCGATATTATGGAAAAACGCGAGCCTCAATGGAAGGAACTAGAACATTTAACAGAAAAATTCCGTTCCAACCGAAAAATAAAAAATGCTGATCCGGATGAAATCGCTCGATTTTCTTCATTATATCGGGTTGCCTGTTCCGATCTGGCTTTGGCGGATTCTTATTGTTTCCCCCAAGGAGTCAGCAAATATCTGAATAATCTGGTCGGTCTGGCTCATCATCAATTATATCGACGCTCTGATGATTATTGCAACAGTTTTTGGCAAACATTCTTCATTAAAACGCCCCGAATTATTGTCTCTGATTATCTTTTCTGGACGGCAATGTTTCTTTTTTGGGTTCCTTTTCTAACCTGTTACTTATTAACTCATTCGTCGAACGATTTCGCCTCCAAAGTTGTCTCGGAGTATACATTAAACAATATTGAAGTTATGTATGAAAAACCATTCGATTCAATGAATCAAGGCGAACGTTTTCAAATGGCAGGGTTCTATATCTGGAATAATACCGGAATCGGTATTCAATGTTTTGCATTAAGTATTTTGGGAGGTTTCGGCGGCCTTTGGATTCTTTTAAGCAATGCAATTGGGATTGGCACGATATTCGGTCATATGACAAGTTCATCCGTTTCTTTTGAAACAACTCGCCATTTTACAGAATTCGTAACCGCTCATGGTCCGTTTGAATTAATGGCAATCATTATGTCGGCAGCAAGCGGAATGCGAATGGGATTTGCTTTTATTTCATCCCGAGGTTTTAACCGTTTTGATTCCGTCCGTTTAGCTTCAAGGCAAGCGTTACCGATTTTGACGTTGACTATTGTTCTTTTTTCTCTCGCCGCAATGATCGAAGCATTTATTTCTCCCAACCCATTAACAATATGTCAATATTTTGGTTGTTCCGCTCTCTTGTTTAAACAAGGGATTGCCATTCTTTCCGGTCTTCTTCTGTTCTTTTATATTGTTGTTCTTGGTTTCATTTCCTTGTTTCTATACAATTCTTCAGAAACTTCTTGATATTGAATTCGCAAATCCGACAACAACCGGCCTGGATTACGGAAGGCAACGCCTGTCGCCATTTTGATTTTGATTCCGTTCCCCTTCCCGCTTTTGCTAACATTTCAAACGATTCCTTAATATTCTGTACTTTTCCCGGTTTTTCTTTTCGCGACACAAAATAGAAGATTATCCGACAGAAAAAAGGATTTTCACGCGGCGAGAAATTTTATAAAAAAGGATTTTCGCGCGGCGCAACGAACAAAATAAAAACGCCCAAAACGAGGGTCCAAAACGAGCGACAAAAACGAATATCTTTCAAGGAAACCGACTTTTTTTCAAATGGAACAGTCGTTTTTAAAAGCGATTTAAAGAACGACGAAATCGGAAGCTCCAAAAAGAAAGCGTCCTTGCGTTTCTGTTGCGTGAAAATGTCCAATTTCATTACAAAAATCGAGAAAAATGCAGTAATATTCGTTGACCTTAAAATTCGTTGGACGTCCTTTATTCTTTTTAAGTTCTAGTTAAAATGGAAGGGCAATCGGATTTTTCATTTCTTTTTCTGAATGGACAATGTTGTTTGATTTGGCGCAAGACTTTTGACCATTCCCATTTTTTGATGTCGCAAGCCAGCCAATGTCCCATCGAAATTTATTAAACGAAGTTCTGAAAAACCTGTTTTTTCAACAAACGCATTTCAAACAAAGTTGCTAAAACCAGTTCCTCAAACAAAGTCGCTAAAACCAGTTCCTGCGGTCGAGATGTCCGCGCTCCCTGCGGATTTTCGAACCTCTATTAAGGATAAAAACGCCGACAATAATAAAGGACAAAAAATATTAAATATTAATATTAAGGACAAAAACGGTTGCTCAGAACGACTTCAGAATAACCGCCATTTTGTTCCTGTAATCAATAAACGAATGGGATTTTCGTAAATATTAATGAAAATATTCATTGAAAAGTTTCCAAAACGTTTTAATTAATATCCTTGAATTCAATTTCGTTCCATTGGAGATGTTGATGTTAACAGTTGACTATTTTAGTAAACGCCGAATTATTCTCAAAAGAATGAACCGGTTTGATTCGAAATGGAATTGAGGTTTTGATGTCATTGAATTCCGCTCAGGAAGCAGCCGTTGAAACGCTTTCCGGCCCTCTTTTGGTTTTGGCCGGAGCGGGAACAGGCAAAACCCGCGTCGTCACAGAACGAGTTGCTCGTCTTATTCGAAGCGGCATTAAAGCAGATCGAATTCTGGCAGTTACATTTACAAATAAAGCTGCTCGCGAAATGCAACAGCGAATCAGTCAACGAATCGGTTCATTAACAACGATAAAACCTGAAATATCGACGTTCCATTCGCTCTGTGTCCGAATTCTTCGGCGTCAAATACATCATTTAGGTTTTCCGAACCAATTTTCCATTTATGATCGCGGCGATCAAGAATCGGTTGCTCGACAAATTTTGCGAGATATTCGCGTTGCGGGCGGCGCTTTGACCTCTTCCGATTTCCTGAACCGGGTCAGTCGCTGGAAATGCGCCGGACGCAATGCGGAACAGGCAATGGCTCATCTCGAAGACGCGCGGGATTATATTGCCGCCGTTGCTTATCGCAAATATCAAATGCAACTCAAAACGCTTGGAGCAGTCGATTTTGACGACATTTTATTACATACTGAAGAACTGTTTCAACAATATCCTGAGGTTCTCGACGAAGAAGCGCAACGTTTCGATCATCTATTGATCGATGAATATCAGGACACAAATATGAGTCAGTATCGAATTGTTAAAGGACTGGCGCTGAAACATCGAAACATCTGCGTTGTCGGCGATGACGACCAGGCTATTTATGGTTGGAGGGGAGCCGAAGTTTCTCATATTTTAAACTTCAAAAACGATTGGAAAGACGCGAAAGTCATTCGACTCGAAATGAATTATCGATCAACAATTCCGATACTTCAATGGGCCAATCGCGTTATTCAGTTTAATCTTCAAAGACATCCCAAAAGACTTAAAACGGATGTCCAAGGCGCTTCGCCGCAAATACTTCAATGCAAAGACGGCGAAGCGGAAGCCAAAACGGTTGTCTCTTTGATTTGCGAACGCCTCAAATCGCCGAATCGTCAACCTCGCGATTTCGCCATTCTTTTTCGAACAAATGAACAGCCTCGCGCTTTTGAAATGGAACTTCGAGCTCAAAATATCCCCTATTCCGTTGTCGGCGGACAATCGTTTTTTGACCGAAAGGAAATTAAAGATATTTTGTCTTATTTACGAATTCTGGTTCGACCGCAAGACGACATTTCTTTGCTTCGCGTCATTAATTCCCCGCCGCGAGGCATCGGATCAACTTCGATTCGACGATTGACGGAAATGGCCATTGGTCAAAAAAAATCAACCTGGTCAATATTAAAGGAAATCGAGCAGGTTTCTGCAGAAACGGATTCCTTGTTCTCGAACAACAATTTTGCAACAAATACAAAAAATCGTTCGATTCCGTCAAGCGTTTCCGCTTCTTCTGACGGTTCTCTGAATTTTGATTCGCCCCAAAACAATAAACTATTTGATAATCGAACACAAAAGTCGTTGGGCGAGTTTCGACAAATGATTCAAGCGCAAGGCGCCCTTTTAAAGAAATCGTTTACGCCCGAGTCGCTTTCGGCATTTATCGAAGCAATCGATTATCGCCGCGAAATTGATCGACAATATCCTGACGCATCCGAAAGAGAAACGCGTTGGAATTCCGTTGGCGAAGTCATCAATGCAACGGCTTCCTATTTAAAAGAGCATCCAAATGGAACGCTTCTTGATTTTTTGGACAATGCTTCTCTCGGCGATAGCGATTTTGCCAAAGGAAATGAAAAAAAACTTGATAAAAACGCCATTCTTTTGATGACCTATCATGCAGCAAAGGGACTCGAATTTAAAGAGGTTTTTATGGTCGGAATGGAAGAAGGAATCTTGCCGCATCAACGCTCTTTGACAGAAGAACTCGAAAATATTTATGCCGTTGACGAAGAACGTCGCCTCTGTTATGTCGGAATAACTCGAGCTCAGCGCCGTTTGACATTGACGCTTGCTCTGAACCGGTTCAAATGGGGAAAACTCCGCCCGACGATTCCAAGTCGTTTTTTATATGAAGTCACAGGTCAGGCGGATAATCCCCGTTACAAAGCGATTAAAAACGGTTCGTTACATTAAGCGTCGAACCATTTCTCTCAAATTTGAATGCTCCAACAAAGTTGAAGATTGAGAAAATCCAAAAATCAATCCGAATCGAGTTATAAAGAAATCGGAATGGCTTGAGGACATAAATAATAAACTTGCGGCGTCGAAATTCCGGATATGATTTTGGAGATATTCTGGTCTTTCGATTGAACCTTTAAGGCACTGAAAAAGCTTTCTTCTTCTTGATAACGAACGATTTGAACTTTATTTTTTGAACAACCGGCTCGATTGATCGCTTCTTCAACTGCGGCGTCAAGAAAATCAATTTCGTCGATCAATCCATTTGACTTCGCTTGTTGGGCAGAATAAATGCGACCATCGGCGATTTTTCGTAACGGATCATCGTTCGGATCGGCATTGTCGCTTAATACGAAATTGGGACGCCCTTTTCGAACAACATCCAAAAATTGTTCATAGGATTGATCAACTAAATGTTGCCAAATCTCTTTTTCCTCTTCGCTCATCGGTTTGGTTATATTTCCCATTCCTTTCATCGTTCCGCTTGTTATCGCATTCGATTGAACGCCAATTGTTGAACAGAGATCGGCAGCATTATAAAGAGGGCAAATAACGCCAATCGAACCAGTCCAGGTTGAACGTTCCGCAAAGATTTTATCGCCGGTCATCGCTAAATAATAACCGCCGCTTGCAGCAAGATCGCCCATACTGACAATAATGGGAATATTGCGTTCCTTTTTTAAGGTCATCAAATGATGATAATAATAATCGCTGCCCGACATCGTTCCGCCCGGAGAATTGATTCGCAAAACGATTGCCGCAATTCGACTGTCTTCATAAGCCTGGCGAATGGCGTTGCGAATAAACCCGTCTTCTTCGCCCAATATGGTTCCTTCGATCGGCAAAATGGCAATCTTATGCGGATTCATTTCCGAGCCAGAAAGAGTCTTTTCGTGAACGGCGACCGAATCAAGAGAAGTTTCGCCCATCATCAAAGCAAGCATTGCTGCTAAAACGAAACAAGCCAGAAAAAAGAAACAGAGCCCGCCAACTAAAATCCCTATTGTTGACATACAAAAGCGAAGAAAATAAGTTCCTAATCCAGGAGAACGCTGCGGTTCCCGTTGAGTCATCCAATAGGGCGGCGGCGGATAAGGGGGAAATCCGCCAAATGGAACAGACCCAAATGGCTGCGGCCCCATTGACGTATTATCTGGTTTATTTGAAGAGGTCTGCGAACCGCTGTTAAAGGTTGAATTGTTTCTTGATTGTTGAGATCCGGATATCGGTTCCTGATCCGCAAATTCCGCTTCCCGAAACGATTCTTGCGAATGAAGGGAATGATCCGCCCGATTGACATCCTCATTCGATTGAAATGAATCATTATTCATAATTATTTGTTATCTCCATAACTAATGATTTGAATTACATAAACATTATAACAAATGCAATTTTCTATTTTTAACCTTACTTTTTGTTTTGATTATCATAAAACAAGAAAGATTCAAAACAACAATAGCCCATTTCTGTTTTTGATAAATGGCAAACGAAAAAAGTCATTTTTCGTCTGGATTGATTTCTTTGAGTCGACGATAAAGCGTTCGTTCGCCGATTCCCAACAATTTTGCCGCTTCTTCGCGATTGCCGCCGGTTACATGAAGCGTTTCCTGAATAAAACGCCTTTCTAAATCGTCCAGGGAATGACCAACCAAACTCGTCAAATTGCTTGAAATGTTCAATATATCCGAAGGGGAACCTTTCGTCGAAAAAACCTGAGAGCCCGACGATTCATTGCTTTCTGTTGAACTGGCGACTTTGTTGTCAGAAATTGCTGAACTCGGAAAAGCCTCTAAAATTTCATCCGGTAAATCATCAACATCCAATAATTCATCAAAATCGACAACGACCATACTTTCTGCAATATTTTTCAATTGACGAACATTGCCCGGCCAACTGTAAGAAAAGAGTTTTCGCCGCGCATTGGGCGTTATGCCTTTGATTTTCTTATTATATTTTTTCGTAAAATTTTTCAAAAAATGATCAAGCAAAACCGGAATGTCAGAATTTCGTTCCTTTAACGAAGGAAGCCTTAGCGTTACAACTTTCAAACGATGATATAAATCGCGACGAAACGATCCATTTTCAACCGAATCTTCTAAATTTCTATTGGTCGCGGAAATAAGTCGAACATTGACTTTAATCGTATTATTCGATCCGACGCGGGTTATTTCGCCATTTTCGAGCACGCGAAGCAGTTTGATCTGCGTCTGCATTGGCATATCGCCAACTTCGTCAAGAAAAAGCGTTCCGCCTGCCGCATATTCAAACTTTCCAACCCGATCGCTCGACGCATCGGTAAACGCCCCTTTGACATGTCCGAAGAGTTCGCTTTCCAAAATATTTTCGCTTAATGCGGCGCAATTCAAAGCAACAAAAGGCTTATTCTTGCGAGGACTATTTTGATGAAGCGCTTGAGCGAAAAGTTCTTTTCCGGTTCCTGTATCGCCAAGAATAAGAACGGTCGCGTCGGTCGGAGCGATTCGTTTGAGTCGTTCAATAACTTTCAACATTGCCGGACTGTTGCCAATAACGCCATCGAAACCAAATTTTTCATCAAGTCGTTCTTTCAACTGGCGATTGATTCGGCGAAGTTTGGCGCTTTGTCCCGCTTTTTCAACAATCGTTCGAAGCTGTTTTACATCAAGAGGCTTTTGAAGATAATTGAACGCCCCTTGACGCATTGCCTCAACCGCAGTTTCAATTCCAGAATAAGCGGTCATAACAATGACTTCCGTTTCGGGCGTTCTTTGTTTGACAACCTTAAGAATTTGAAGTCCGCCGTCATTTTGTTCGAGCATTAAATCGGTAACAACGACATCAAAAAAGCGTTCGTTGATTTTCTCAATCGCTTCTTTTTGCGAATGAACAACGACGCTTTGAGCGCCAATTCGTTCAAGACTGCTCGCAACAACTTCGGCATGCGCCGGTTCATCATCAATAACCAAAACCTCCAAAACCGAATCTTCCGCTTCCTGATAGGCTGTATCTGTTGCCTGACTCAATGAAAAACTCCTTGCCATTTTTGGGAATATTTAAAATAGTTGAAATGACTTTGTCATTTGTTTTCAATAACAAAATTATAAGGAAGTTCTAAAAACCCCTTAGAAATGCCGACGTCTCGTTCGCAAGAACTGGTTTGAACGACTTTATCCGAAATGCGTTTGTTGAAAAAACTGTTTTATTAGAACTTCCTTATAGAACAATAAAAAAAAGAATTGACTCAAGCAGTCAATTGACAATTCCTGATCGTTGAGTTTGCAAGTTTGACAACGCCTCGGACGTTTTTGAGTCCGAAACGATTTTGAAACCGGCTTCGGTCAAGATCAATCCCTATTTTATTATAGGCAAAATTTCTCTTTTGCCAACATTTGTTTTTTATTCGTTTAAAACATAGCAGCTTAATTTTCCTTATCGTCTGCCTATAAATTTTTCATTTTATCAAATTTACAGAAAAAAGAAATGAAACTTTCAACCGGTTTGAACATAAATACAAAACTGCTCTGGACAATTCCGCTTTTTTCATGTTATAATGATTATCTAAAGTTCGAAAATTTGAAGTTCGCCGAAAAAGGCATTAAAAATCAGAATAGAGCCGGGCTTTTATCAAATTTCTTACATAAAAAGATTCGATTTCCAATCCATTATCAATGCGTTTTTGGTTTTAAGGAACGTTTGGAACTTGACGATTTCTTTTGTTGACCTTTCAAAGCAAAAAGAGTTTTTTTATTTTGAAGATAAAAACGGTTGGCCCCAAAGAATATTTGAAGAATCCTGCTTTATAATTCAGCCCGTTGAACATTTCAGAGCGTTGAGTTTCGCTTGACAATGACAAACGGCTGACAGCAGACAATGCCCGTTGGCAACATTGACCTCGTTCTATTCTGGTTCGACAAACAAAATTCCTCGAAGATATCCTTCGCAGATGTTTCGGCGATAACGCAAGCGTTTCCCTTTCCTGAAAGGGAGGCCGCTCCATTTACAATTCGCCTTTTTCGTTATCGACGTTATTTATGAATCACAGAATATCGACGTTTTCAAACAAAATTTTGTTTTTTGTTTAGAATTTTACACATTAAATATTAAATCAAAATGGAGGATAACTTTTAAATCAAATGGGTCTATTCATTACAAGCGTTGTTGTTGCGTTATGCGTTTCTGGATTTTGTTCGCTCATCGAATCGGTCTTATTAAGCCTTTCGCCAACTCAGGTTGCTGAAATATCGAAACAGTATCCAAAGCTGGGAGATATTTGGACACAATTTAAAAATAATATTGAAAAGCCGATCGCTATCATTCTTTTGCTCAATACAACAGCGCATACAATCGGAGCGTCTCTTGCCGGGTCAGCATTTAACAAGATTTGGGGAGATCATTGGATTTGGCTTTTTTCTTTGATTTTTACTTTTTTAATGTTGCAATATACAGAAATTCTCCCGAAAACATTGGGCGTTCGTTTTAACAAACGAATAGCGATTCTTTTTGCGCGTCCATTGGCTTATGCCGTTGAATTTCTCTCTCCCTTCATAACGCTGATTCATTTTTTTAATAGACCCTTTGAGCCGAAAAACAAACCAAACGACCATCCGTCGACTGTTGATGAAATCAATATAATGGCGTCAATGGCCCGACAACATCATTTAATTGGACTTCAGCAAGAACAAATCATAACGTCGGCAACGAAATTATCCAAAATGCCGGTCAAAGATGTTATGATCCCAATGGATGAGGTTGTTATCCTTTCGACCTCAATGTCGCTTTGGGACGCTCTTGAGGTCGCTCATCTTGACGGTCATACGCGATTTCCTGTCTGTTATAATTTTGACAAAAGCGATATTCGCGGTTATGTCAATTTTAAAGAAATTATTTCTCATCAACGATTGAATCCCAAAGCAACAACATTTCTGGATATTATTCGCCCGATTTCTTTTGTTCCGCCCGGTTCATTTGCTTCTGATCTCCTTCGAAAATTTATTGTTCATCACGAACACATCGCCATTGTTCGCGACACTGCTGGCATTTGCCTTGGAATGGTCGCGCTGGAAGACATTGTTGAAGAACTGGTCGGAGAAATTGAAGACGAATTTGATCGACTTCCGCAACATATTCATTTGCTTCCCAACAATATTCTGATTTTTGGCGGCGGTTGTCTTATGAGCGAAGTCAAAAAATTTATTGTCAAAAATATTTCCAACGCTAAATTCAATGAGACTTTATTGGCAAATGTCGACAATATCAATTTGACGCAATGGCTTCAAAAACAAAATAAGCGACGCCTCAAGCGCGGAGACCGGATTACTTGCGGCAATATCGAGTTCATTGTTCGAAGAATCCGGCGTCAAAAAGTCTTTGATGTTTCCGTTCAAAAATCAATTGAAGGACTGTTTTTAGGAAATAATGAAAAAAATGCTTGAATTAGCGAAAAGAAAGCATAAAATAAATAAATTATGTTGGAGTCGGTTTGGATGACAGGCATTCGCCCTTTCCTGATTCGCAGACGTTGCCGGGCAGCAATCCCCAACGATCTGGAATCGCCAATAAGTTTGAATATCCCAAAACCGTGTCCGGGTTTTGGAGTCTTGAGAAACCCCTTTGAAATAAATGAAGGATTTCTGATTCATTAAGGATAATTTGATGAGTTTTAAGATTTATGAATCGATAAGTTGCGTTGAACATTTAGCGCATACCAAAATTGCCGATTGTTATCAATGCGGAAAATGTACAGCGGGATGTCCTCGCGGCGAAAAAATGGTTCGAACGCCTTCTCAATTAATGCGGCTTGTTCAAACCGGTTTGATTGAGGAAGCAGCAAAGTCTGTTTCAATTTGGCAATGCGTTTCCTGTTTAACCTGTTCGGCAAGATGTCCCAAATCGGTCAACGTTGCAGGCGTTATCGATGCCTTGCGTCAAATTGCGATTGAAAAAAAATGGTTTTCGAAAGAAATCGCTTCTTCTGTTGAAAAAACGATTATTTTTCAACAAGAATTTTTGCGAAATATTCGACGAAATGGGCGAACCAACGAACTCGAATTGGTCGCGGCGTTTAAAATTCGCGGCTTTCTTCGCGATTTGAGTATTCCTCAAGCGTTCAAGGATACAATGTTGGGGCCGAAAATGTTATCCAAGGGCAAACTGCATTTTAAAATCGGTTCTCCAGTTCAAAATAAGGATCTCGTTCGTCGAATATTTGATAAATGCGGCATTAAATAATTGAGGCGACAGCTTTTTTGACAGACAAAGAAAGACGAAAATCAAAGGTCGAAAAATGAAATTCGGATATTATCCCGGTTGCGCGTTGCATGGTTCGTCATTGGATTATGAGAGTTCAATTCGCGCTTGTTTAACCAAACTGAACGTTTCTCTGGAAGAGTTAAATGATTGGATTTGTTGCGGGTCAACGGCAGCGCATTCGATCAATCAAAAACTGTCAACGGCTCTTCCGGCAAGAAATTTAGCGATCGCGGAATCAATGAGTTTGACCGAAGTTTTTGCGCCCTGTCCCCTCTGTTCGATGCAACTTATAAAAGCAAGGGAAAGCATTAAAGCGTCTGACGCCGTTCGCAAAGAAATTTCGGAAATCGTCGAACTTCCTGTTTCGGGAACAACGGACATAATCAATCTGATTCAAATATTTCAACGAATTGGATTCGATAAAATCTTAGCCAGACAGACGAAAAAACTGGACGCCTTTAAACCGGCCTGTTATTATGGCTGCCTTTTGACGCGTCCGCCCAAAATGTTAAAATTTGACGATTGCGAACATCCGTCGAGTATGGAAACGCTTTTGGCGAAATTGTCCGCTCAACCGGTCGACTGGAATTATAAAACGGAATGTTGCGGCGCTGGCCTAACGCTTTGCGACGCCGAGTCTGTTGTCGAACTTTCGAACAGAATTATTGGAAATGCCGTCAAACATGGCGCCAACTGTCTTGTTGTCGCTTGTCAGATGTGCCAAATGAATCTGGATATGCGACAACAAGACATTGAAAAGAAACTCAAGATTCAATACAATATTCCGATCTATTATTTATCGGATTTGGTTGGTTTAGCTATCGGCATTGACGCAAAAGAACTCAATCTGGATCGACATTTTGTTCCGGCGAATTTGGAATAATAATATTTAATAATATTGCGGAACGGCGGAATGATTGTATCAAAAACTTAAACAAAAACATTCGTTCTCAGGAAGGCAATCCAATGAAAAAAAGACCAAATTCAACTCGACGTTCATTTTGTCAAGCGGCGGTTGTTGCAGCAACCTCAAGCTTGCTCGGTTGGAAAAAGGCAGCGACGGGTTCTGTTGCGGCCAATGAAAAAACGCCTTCATTGTTGAATGGATCGCGTTCCGGTAATTTGATTGCGGTTTCGACTTATTCTTTTTGGCATTTTTCCGGCGAACCTTCTCCGGTTGACATTTGTATTCGCAAAGCGGCGGAAATGGGATTTGATGCCGTTGAACTTCTCGAAGTTCAAATGAAAAACAAAGAACCGGCTTATCTTCAATCGTTAAAACGGGAAACTTTTTTGGCCGGAATTTCACTTTGCAGTCTTTCAACTCATCAATCGTTTGTCAAGCCTGATCCGGCGGAACGTCAAGAGAATATTGAGAAAACGAAACGGAGTATTGAGCTGGCCAATTCGCTTGGCATTCCGTCGATTCGGGTCAATACAGGCCGTTGGGGAACCGCCGGTTCGTTCGATGAATTAATGGCCAATAAGGGAATCGAACCGATTTTGAACGGTTATACGGAAGACGAAGCCTTTGGTTGGGTCATTGATTCTTTTGAAAAACTGTTGCCGATTGCGGAAAAAAATGGCGTTATGCTCGCATTGGAAAATCATTGGGGACTCGGAAGAACCGCTGACGGCGTTTTGCGAATCGTCAATGCGATTGATTCCCCTTGGATGGGCGTTACTCTGGACACAGGAAATTTCCTCGAAAATGCCTGGAAACAATATGAACAAATGTTGCCCCAAACAACGTTTATTCAGGCCAAAACTTATCAGGGAGGCGGCGTTTGGTATTCGCTTGACATTGATTATCAACGTTTTGGCGATCTTTTGCGAAAATATCATTATCGCGGCTTCGTTTCGCTTGAATTTGAAGGAAACGAAGATCCGGCGATCGCTGTTCCCCAAAGCCTTGAGATTTTAAGAAAAAATTGTTATTTTTAAGAAACGCCGTTCTATTCTGCGTCGTTGAATTGATTATTAAAACATAAACCAGCGAGAAAAAATGCCTAAGCTGATTGAGCGACCGATTCGCTTTCCTCAAAACGATATTAAAATCGACGAATTTTTCGGACTTATTTCAAGCGGAGAGCCCAAAATAAGTTTTTCGCGGATTCAATGCGAAGGCGGTTGGTCGGAGCCCGCGCAGCGTCCGGAATTCGATGAATATTGCGTCGTTTTAACTGGCGCTCTTTATATCCGTAACGAAGAGACCGGCGAAACAACGATTGTTCGCGAGAATCAAGCGGCGTTTGTTCCGAAAAACGAACGAATTCGTTATAGCGCGCCGGAGAAAACGGGCGCGGATTATTTTTCCGTTTGCATTCCGGCTTTTGAAATCGAACTGGCGCGACGAGACAGAATCGAATGTTGATTTTGGGGAAATTGGTTTGAAACGTCGTCCCAAAAGATCATTTTTCTTTAATTCAACCTTGCTGATAAACGTTTATTATTCAGAACGATTATTGAAATAGGTTAAATGATTCATCGCAAAAGAATATTATGAAACGAACTTGTCCAAAATGTCGTTCCAGGCTCTCGCCGACCAATAAATATTGCGCGGTTTGCGAAACCTTGAATTCGTCTTTTCAAGAGTCGCCGAATGAATCATTTGAAACGTCGTCGACTTTCTCTTTGGAACAAATTCGTCAACGAGACGATTTTGACAGCTTATTCGCGTCCCCTTTGACGGAATGTTCAATCGGTCTCAATAAGGAAAACTTCGATTATTATCAACTCGCATTGAATATCAGGAAAATGGTTTTGGTTTTCGTATTTCAATGGAATTCTGGGATTTTGTTTTCCGATCCTTGCAATGATCGAATTTCAGTCTTCCTGTATTAAATTTTATAAAAAAGCGGGCGATAAACCGGGATTTGCCTGGCCGGATTTGAATCAGTTTACTTCATTTCAACAACAAATAATCGCTTCATTAGACGAATTTCAGTAACCAATATTTTTATTTTCATTATTAAAAGAATTGATTTCCTTTAATTCTGCTTTGCTGTTTAACGTTTATTATCCAGAACGATTATTCAAACAGAATAAACCTTTGACCGCAAAAAGAAATATTATGAAACAGACTTGTTCAAAGAAGCCGGTTTGGAATTTAGTATTTTTGGGCCGGATATGCGACAGTTTATAAACAGTAACCAAGAATAAATATTGCAATTAAGAAATTTTTTCATTGATGAGAACATTGGAAGAACATTTGACTGTTCGAAATCCGCAATATAACGCAACAATTGAATTGTCAGGTTAAAAAAGTTTTGATAAAATCTTTTTTGGGAACGTTCAGACAAACCGCTCTCAAACGGACGCGAACCAGTTGCGGAAAAATCATTTGGCCTTGTTTACGAAACGACAATATTAAATAATAATATAGAAACATTAAATAATAATATAGAAACGCCGTCAGAAAAGTCGTCGGAATCATTAAAAAAAACGGGAAAACTTCAACAGATTCAAGTTAAAGATAAACAAAAAATATTATAAAGCGTTAATCAAGAAGAATATTATGGCAAAAATCGGAGTTTTTACTTGTTGGTGTGGCGAAAATATTGCGCGTCATGTCGATTGTCAAAAGGTTTCAGAAGCGATTGCAAAGTTGCCTGGCGTTCATTGCAGCGTCAATTACAAATATATGTGCAGCGAGCCGGGACAGGCAATGATCGCAGAAAAGATCAAATCGCTGGGATTGACGGCGGTCGTTGTTGCGAGTTGTTCGCCGCATATGCATTTGAAAACATTCCGAAAAGCAGCGGAAAACGCCGGCGTTAATCCGTATTTGGTCGAAATGGCCAATATTCGCGAACATTGTTCCTGGGTTCATTCCGACAAAGAAATCGCAACGCAAAAAGCGATTGAACTGATTGAAATCGCCGTTGAAAAAGTTCGACATAATCATTCGCTTCAGCCGATTGAGGTTCCTGTAACGAAACGAGCTTTGGTTATCGGCGCGGGAGTCGCTGGAATTCAGGCCGCTCTCGATATTGCCGCAGCGGGGCATGAAGTTGTTTTGGTTGAAAAGGAACCGTCGGTCGGCGGAAAAATGGCTGGACTTTCCGAAACTTTCCCGACGCTTGACTGCTCTCAATGCATTTTGACGCCCCGAATGGTTGAAGTCGGGCAACATCCGAAAATCAAACTGATGACCTGGTCGGAAGTCGAAAAAGTTGAAGGTTATATCGGCAATTTTAAGGTTACGATTCGAAAAAAGGCGCGTTATGTCGATATTTCGAAATGTACAGGATGCGGAAATTGCTGGAATAGTTGCCCTAATAAGAAAATTCCGAACTCGTTTGATTATAATCTCGGGAATCGAACGGCGATTTATGTTCCTTTTCCTCAGGCCGTTCCGGCTCGACCGGTTATTGACGCGACACAATGCCTGAAGTTCAAAACGGGAAAATGCGGAATCTGCCAGACCAAATGCGCCGCCGGAGCCATTAATTTTGAAGACAAGGACGAAATCGTCGTCGAAGAAGTTGGCGCAATCGTTGTTGCGACCGGTTATCAACTTTATCAAATCGGAAAAGAACAGGAAAATCCGAATCTCGCCGGTTATGGGGAATACGGTTACGGAAAATATAAAGACGTCATTGATTCATTGCAATTTGAACGGCTCATTTCTGCGTCAGGGCCGACAAACGGCGAACCGAAACGACCGTCTGACGGACGCATTCCGGCGAAAATCGTTTTTATTCAATGCGTCGGTTCGAGAGATAACGCCAAAGGGGTTTCTTATTGTTCCAAAATTTGCTGTATGTATACGGCGAAGCATACAATGCTCTATCGCCATAAAGTTCATGACGGCGAAGCGCATGTTTTTTATATGGATATTCGTTCCGGCGGCAAAAAATATGACGAATTCGTTCGTCGAGCGATCGAACAGGACGGGGCGATTTATCATCGCGGTCGCGTCTCCAAAATTACGGAAGAAGAGATCGACGGCGTTAAAAAATTGATCGTTCGCGGCGCCGATACATTAACCGGTCGTCCCGTTACAATTGAGGCCGATATGGTTGTTCTGGCGGCGGCAATGACGCCGACGACAGGGGCGGAATCGCTGGCTCAAAAACTTTCGGTTGGTTATGACGAATACGGTTTTTTAAGCGAATCGCATCCCAAATTGCGACCGGTCGAAACAAATTCGGCGGGCGTTTTCGTCTGCGGAGCCTGTCAGGGTCCCAAAGATATTCCCGAATCGGTCGCTCAAGCGTCGGCGGCAGCCGCAAAAGTTCTCATTATGCTGAGTCAACCGCATTTAACCCGGGAACCGGAAATCGCCAAAGTCAACGAAAATCTTTGCGCCGCTTGCGGAGCTTGCGTAAAAACCTGTCCTTATCAGGCAATTACAATCGAGGAAATTCGCGATCGAAAAGGAAATTTCGTCAAGAAAACGGCGCGAGTCAATCCCGGTTTATGTATGGGTTGCGGAACTTGCGTCGCCGTTTGCCCGTCAAAATCGGTCGATCTTGAAGGGTTTACCGAAGAACAGGTTTACGCTCAAGTCGAAAGTTTGATGTAATCGAAAAAAGAGCAATCGCCGACGTTAAAACGAACGGGCCGACTCATTTAATAAAAAAAGCGGCCAATAAAAAAGCAACAAGGTCTAAAATCGACCTTGTTTAAAATAAAAGGAATCAATAATGTTTTGTACTCAATGCGGAAATGAAATTCAGCAAGAGATGAAATGTTGTCCTTCTTGCGGAAACTTAAATGTTGGAGCCGTTCCCCAAGCAACGGAAATTTCGAACAAAAAGCCTTGTTGTTCTGAGGACAATTCCGGTCTTTCGAAAGAAAACGTTTGTCGTTGTGCGGCAAAAATTGGAGAAAATCAAAATCAATTGACTCTCGAATCAACTATTGATCAATTGTTAAAACAAAGATCAGGCGGCAAAGGATTTGGCATTACGGGACTGGTTTGCGGAATCGTCGCCTTTTGTATTGCTCTGGGACTTTTGATTTTTCAGATTTACGCTGATTTTTCCAAGACCTTTTCCTTTTTTCCATATCAATGCATTTTTAATTTGCTTTGTATTTTGTCCATTTTGGGAAATATTTTTAGCGCAGGCGGCTTGGCAACCGTTTCGGGCCGAGGAAAAGGAATCGCCGGTTTTATCCTTTCAACGTTAGCAATGGCGATTGCGCTGACGCTTATTTCGCTTTCTTCATAAAATTCAAAACGGCAATTGGCAATCGCGACTTGCGAAAAACGAACTCAGTTTCTTCGAAATACAGTCAATTAAGTTTATTTCAATATTTTAAGTCTTCGTTTTCTTTCCGTCGATCATCATTATTGAAATGAATTCCCGATATTATTGAAAGAAGCGGTTCATGAATTCAAAATCATTTTATTTGATGTTTGTCAGTTGTCTCGGCTTGCCGTTGAGTTTATTGTTTTTTTATCATTCCTTATTGATGTTTTCCTGATTTCGGGTTTGGGAGTTCCCTTTTTGATTCCAGTTGCCGTTTTAATCGCTTTTAAAGAACTTCCTGCGTCAATGCAGACAGAAAAAGAGTTTCAAATTTTTATCAACTCATTAAATATTATTACGTTTTTGATTTCTGTGTTTTTGTTTCAAATTTTGGCGGCTTTTTGCGGACTCGACGATCAAATTATGCTTTTAGCGGCTAATAGCGTTATTGGATTTTCCATTTTCGTTATTTTGCTCTGTTTCTTCCTGGCCGTTACGCTTCGAAAAATCGTATTTTTATTTGCCGGAGAACCGGATTGGGAGCTGGAATCGCCTTTTTTTTCGCTCCGTTTCGATAGGATGTTGACCGGAATGTAATATTGAAGTTCGAGCTAATAATCGCCATTCATCAATTAGAAAAAATTAATATAATCATAAAAGAGGATTTTCAATGTCAACAGAAAATCGAGCAGACGTCGAGTTTGAACCGAAAGTCGTTGCGTTTGTTTGTAATTGGTGTACATATTTAGGGGCGGACCTCGCGGGAACCAATCGATTGGAATATCCGGCGAATATTCGGATTATTCGGCTTCCGTGTACAGGACGCATTGATTTCAATTTGATTATCAAAGCGTTTGAAGTCGGAGCGGATGCCGTTCTTATTTCCGGTTGTCATCCGGGCGACTGTCATTATACAGCGGGCAATTTTCATGCGCGCCGGCGCTGGATTCTTTTCCGCGAACTGCTGGATACGCTCGGAATTGATACAAAAAGGATTCATTTTTCCTGGATTTCCGCCGCAGAAGGGGCGAAATTCCAAAAATTCGTCACGGAAATCGTCGAAAAGACGAAAAAACTCGGTCCGTATTCCGAATATAAAGAAATTCTTGCCTAAAGAAACGTCATTAATGCAAAACGGTCTTCATTTAACGACGGACTTTTTTGAATATAGAAAATTTATTTGAATCAATATATTAATGTTAGATAGTTTGAGCTTAAATCAATGGAACAACAATTAAGAGAAACCGCGAAAAAACTGTTGACCGAAAAAACGGTTGACGTTGTAATCGGTTATGGTCGCGTTGAGTCGGGACAGATCGGAGCGATTTTCGTTTCGAATCCCGACGAAGTTGAGCGTCTGGTTTGGAATCAGGAATGCCGTCAAAATCTTGTCGTTTATCTGACGAGAAAAGAAGTCCAAAAACTCGGAAAAGCGGCGATTGTCGTTAAAGGTTGCGACGCCAAAGCAATCGTCGTTCTTGCCAATGAATCGCAAATCAAACGGGATGAACTCGTTGTTATCGGAATGATTTGCAATGGAATCATTGAAGAATCTCAACGAACAAATGGCAATCCCTGGGCTGATTCGAATGATTCTTCGAATAAACTGCCCATTTATGAAAAATGCGAAACCTGCGTCGAACATCAGCCGAAAAACGTTGACATTGTCATTGGAGATCCGGCTGCGGCCAATCCTGATACGCTTTCAAAAGCGGAACGCGATCAAAAAGGAAAATATGCGAAATTAGCAAAATTAAAGGCAATGACGCAAGAAGAACGATTCGCTTATTGGAAAAAGGAATTTTCCCGTTGCGTCAAATGTTATGCTTGCCGTCAAAATTGTCCGCTTTGTTATTGCAATCAATGCGTTGTCGATAAAAATCGTCCGATTCGAATCGATACATCCGCAACGTTGAAGGGAAATTTCGCTTGGAATATTTTGCGAGCCTTTCATTTGGCAGGACGTTGCGTCGGCTGCGGAGCTTGCAGCAGCGCTTGCCCTGCCGGAATTGATCTCGATTTATTGAATTTGTCATTATCAATCGCGGCAGAAGACAATTTCAATTTCGTTTCCGGAAAAGAATTGGGAACCGCTCCGTTGATTGGAACGTTTTCTGAAAATGATAGGGAGGACTTTATCCGATGAGCCAAATTATAACTTTGGAACAATTGAAATCTCTCGTCGATTCGCTTATCAAAGACGGAGCGAAAGTTGCCGCTCCGGTTGTCGCAGAAAATGGACGTTCCTTTTATCAATATTTGGACGATTCGTCGTCCATGCTTTTAAACGGTTTCAATAAATCGTTCAATTCGATTAAAGAGTTCTTTTTTCCCAAGCATGAAGTTCTTTATCAGTTCGTTCGTCAGGAAAACGACGTTCTTTTAACCGATGCCGTTCCGTTTGAAACTTCGCAATATATTTTTGGAGCTCGTCCTTGCGAAGCTGCGGCTCTTCCGATTCTCGATCCTTTATTCGCCTGGGATTATCAAGACCGGTTTTATCAACAACGACGCGAAAAAACAACCGTTATTTCAATGGCCTGTCTGGAAAGCGATTCTCATTGCTTTTGCTCTGCCGTCGGCGGATCGCCCGAAAATCCCAACGGCTCGGACGTCATGCTTTATGATCTCGGCGACGGTTCCTTTGAAGTCCGTTGCCTCACGGAAAAAGGCAAACAACTTTTCAATGGCAAAACAAACGCTTCCGATAAAACAGGAACCGCTTGTTCTCCGCCGATAAAAACGTTTGACATCGAAAAAATTCAATTATGGCTCAAAGATAAAGATCATTTCAACGATCCTTTTTGGGAAGAAGCGAGTCTTCGTTGCGTCGGTTGCGGAATCTGTACATTTGTCTGTCCGACTTGCCATTGTTTCGATATTGTTGACGAAGGAAGCTTTAAAAAGGGAGAACGCGTCAAAAATTGGGATTCCTGTCAGTCTGCCCTGTTTACGCTTCATGCGTCCGGGCATAATCCGCGTTCAACGCAAGGACAACGACAGCGTCAGCGAATTACGCATAAATTTTCAATTTATCCCGACAAATTTGGCGTTCTTCTCTGTTCAGGATGCGGAAACTGTTCGCGCCATTGCAGCGCCGCGCTGGGCGTTAAACCGTTCCTTAAAACAATCGAAGAACGATAACCCGACTCGAAAACTCGTTGTCTCAAAGAATGAACGTCCCATTGCTTTATCTCGCTGAGACGCTCGTTTTATCTCGCCGAGATGCGGAGAAAAAAAGCTGCAAAAGAACGAACTCTTGTTCGAATAAATCAAGAATAAATGATTTATATCCTTAATTCATTCCCCTCTTTCTCTGCGTCTTTGCGAAAAATAACTCAAACAGTTTCAACCGTTTGAGTTATTAAAGTCGTTAAAACTAGTTCTTGCGAACGAGACGTCCGCGATCCTATGGGGGGTCAGAATTTTCTTAAAATCGTTAAATCGAGCATTTTTTGTCTTTTAGCCAACATTGCCAATTCAACTTGCAGACAGCCCAAATTACTCATCGTTGCAAATCGGTCGAAAATGACATCCAAAGCAGCGGCAACGCTCAACGCTTCGGTTGGAATTCCTGCCTGCAAAAAGAGAATTGTATAGCAGCATAATCCTCCGCCGGGAATAGGAGGCGTTGCAACCCCTAAAAGCGTTGCCATTATAATCAACGAAGCAACCATCGAAAAGGAAAGATCCATTCCATAAATATTGGCAATAAAAAGAGGCAAAATAATATAGATGACGGCATGACCGGTCTTGAACATAACCATTCCAAAAGGAATGCCAAAATTAACAATTCTTTCGTCAATTCCCAATTTTTTGCGACAGGTTTCCATATTAGTCGAATAAGCGGCCATCGATGAAGCCGTTGTAAAAGCGATCAGAATAGTCGGCGCCATCTTTTTGAGCAAGACAAACGGCTGAACGCCTCCGGCAACCGAAAAACGCAATAACTCAAAAGTCAAAATTATAAAAAGAGTTGCAATATAAAAACAGGGAATTTTCCAACTGGAAAGAACCGCATTCATATTTCCTGACCAAAAAACGCTGACAATACTGACAAAGACGAAAATGGCAATCAGTTTGGAAACGGCGTTCATAACCATTTGCAAGAGATAATTGGCTTGTTCGACAAGTTTGGTTATTGAGTCGCTTCGTTTGCCCATTGCAAGAATAGCAGTTCCAAAAAGAGCGTCCAAAAAGACGATTTGCAGCGAATTGCCTTCCGAAAAAGGGGAAACGACATTATGCGGAACAATATCCAAAATCATTTGCCAAAGTCGCCCCCAGGTATTTCCGCTTTCCTGAAAATAAAACGATGATATGCTGCAAAAAGGTCCGCAGATAACAACGGCGAGAACAACGCTGAAAAACATAAACAAAAGAAAACGCCCAAGCATTCGTTTACCGAGCAGATTCAATGTCATAATATCGCCGACGCTGCAGATTCCCCAAATTACGCAAAGAAAAATCAACGGTCCTGCAACGGTCGTCAACAAACCAATGAATGTATTGGCAACAGGCAACAAAAAATTGTTGAGCGCCGCTTCTCGAAAAGCGTTCGGCAAAAAAACGCCCAACCAACCGCAAAGCAATCCAACAGCCAAAGCGAAAAGAATCCAACAAACGCTCAAGTCTTTTTTGATGGGAGTAAACGTTACAATATTGACTCCGCGAGAATAATTCCAGTTGGGCAAGACTCCAATATGACTCAATACAATTTCGTTATATTCCGAGCAGACCTTATCGCTTAAATGAAGCGGATCATAAGATTCTCCCGTCAACGAAAAACAAAAATAACGCCCGCCGATTTTTCTGCCCGCTTCAAAATGAAATGCTTTATTAGAACCAAAATGTTCCTGCCAAATAAGAAGCGTTTCTTCCGCCATCATACAATATTGCGTTGAATCTTTGACATCGACTTTCCAAATCTCTAAATATTGTTTGATTTGTTTGACAACTTCTTTTATATTTTTATCATCAAGAAAATAATGATTTCTATTGTTTTCGTTTTTGGAAAAATTCATCATTGAAACCAACCGGTCAAACAGCAACCGGGAATCTTGTTGAGATTGTTTTGTTTAAAAAGCAAAAGAATTCTTCATTGAGTCGGGGCAAAAAACATAAAACCATTATTATAACGTTGATCCGTTTTTCTGAAATCAGGTCAACGGCATTTCTTCTTTTTTTCCTGATTCCAGCTTTTCTCATTTTGAAAACTTAACCCCTTCTTCAAATATCAAAAAAAAGGTTCCATAATCGGCTTCTCAACAGGTTATCGCATAAAATCTTCGCAATGTTTCGCGAAAAGGGAAAGAGCCATCAAAGGAAAATAATTGGGATAAAAATGATATTTCAGATAAAAAACCTGAGGAAACCCTGTTCCCGTAAAAGCTGTTTCTGACCAGGAACCATCGACATTTTGGCTCTTGAGAAGATATTGAATCCCGCGTTTCACAGAAGGATGATCCCCCTGACCGGCCGCAAGCAATCCCATAAGAGCCCAAGCCGTTTGTGAAGCGGTCGGCGGTCCTTGTCCGCGAAGTTTATTGTCGCGATAAGAATCGGGCGACTCCCCCCAACCGCCGCAAGGTTGTTGATGAACCAACAGCCAATGAGCGCCGGCTCGAATCATTTCGTCGTCTTGAGAAACGCCAACGGCATTGAGGCCTGTTAGAGCCTGCCAGGTCCCATAAATATAATTGATGCCCCAACGACCAAACCAACTCCCATCCGGAAGCTGCTTATGACGCATAAAATCGACAACTCGACGAACGGCCCTTTCGCATCGTTCTGATAATTCCGATTTAACAACTTTACGCAGATCGTCAAACTCGCTTTGTTTGTCTTTGGAATCCGTTATTTGTCGAACCAGTCGAACCCCCAAACGCCCCAATGCTTCCATAACTCTTCCCGTTAAGTCGGGAGAACTTGGGTCTATCATTGCATTATGATCTGCAAAAGGAACCTCGCAAAGAAGTTCCAACGAATTATTTCGATCAAAAGCCGCCCAGCCTCCGTCGTTATTTTGCATGGAAAGCAACCAATTGAGTCCTGACAAAACGGCTTCCTGACGCAGTCTGGAGACTTCAAAAAAGTCGTCGCTTTCAGAAAAATCCGCAACATCAACAGATTCCAAAGAAAAGAAAGGAGAAAACTCAGACGTTTTGTCCTTCGTTTTGGAATGAAACGCCTTTTCAGAGTAAAAAGGAGAAAGAGCGTCTTGAAATGCCCCCCCGAGAACAATTAATGCCATTGCTGTATCGTCATTATCGGGATAAAAATCATTTCGGTATTCAAAAGCCCAACCGCCGGGTCGAACCTTGGGAAGCGTTTGACTCCAGTCGCCCGGAACTTTGATTTGTCGGTTCAAAACCCAATTCAATCCGTTTTGTATCGCTGAATTGTTTCGGGACAAACCGCTTAAAAGCAACGCTTTCAAAGTCAATAATGTATCCCAAACGGGAGATTGACAAGGTTGAACGCGAGCTGTTTTATCGGTCGGATTATTAATAACAAGCGCGTTAAGTTGTTGCCGACATTCGCGAATTTCCGGGCTTTCATCGGAATAACCGAGCGCTTTTAACGCAACAAGGCTCCAAATAATCGGCGGATTGATTGCGCCGGGGCCGTCGCTTCGTTCAAAATGCAAAAGCATCCATTTTTTGGCCAACTCAATCGAATGACGTCGAGCTGGCGTTATTTTCCATTTTCGACATTTCCAAATCATTTGATCGCCCCAACGAAAAAAACGTCCCCAACTGAAAAGAGTTGTCGCTTTTTTTTTGCCTGGACAAACCAAAGGTTTCCAATGTCGCGGATCCGAAACAAAAAGTTCTCGAATTCCGCGCTCAACGGGAATGGGACGAACCGGCTGAAGAGCCGAAACAATAGAAAGCGGAACAAAAATCGTTCGCGACCAAGAACTCATTGCATAAATATTAACAGGAAACCATTTTGGGAAAAGAATCATTTGCGGCGGAACAGCAGGAGTTTTTTCATAAGGAATTTGTCCTAAAAGAGCCAAATAAAATCGCGTAAAACTATTAACCTGATCAGCGCCGCCCAAACTTAAGATTTTGCGTCGAGCCCGTTGCATTTCTTCTGAAGAAGGGTCATAACCGGTCAATTTGAGAGCGAAATACGCTTTAACCGAATTAGTAACATCGGCGCCAGCCCCTGGAAACATTTCCCAACCGCCATCAGAAACTTGCGTTTTTATTAAATGGCGGGCACAATTCTTCGCCAATTCCGAGTTTTCGTCCTGAAGGAAAGCCAATAACAAAATCATTTCGCTCTCCAACAAAGCGTCTCCTTCAAGCTCGGCAACCCAATGCCCATCGGCTTGCTGACGATCCAAAAAAAATCGTTGCGTTTTTTGAATTGCGCTTAAAGTTTCTTCTAACAAGGAATCATATGGAACCATTTAATACTCAAGTCTGTTAAAAAAATTTTGTCTTTCTTCGTCGTCAACCCGCAAATAATTAACAAGGCTCTGAAACCGATGACGTTGCCCCCTTTCGGCTTCAGTATATAAAGCTCAGGGTTATTTTGTATTTTCCTGAAAATACAAGTTTCGACAATTGAAGTTCAATGAAATAACGATCAATTTTCGAACAAAATCAAATTTTGATCAAACAAAAGACTCAAGAAATTTGATTCTTGCCCCTTTTTATAATTATTTCAAAAAATCAAAGACTCCAAGGTTTCCAGGGAAGCGTCATAAAATAATTCTGACGAATTTGCTGATATTTTTCATAATTTTCGCCGGGAGAAATCTCTCGAGACGGGGGAACAAATTGCTCGGATATGCTGGCAATCGACGTTTCCGGTTCAATCAGAGATTTGGCTAGGACAGCAGCGCCCAAAGTACTCCCGGCCGTTTTATCCATACAATCAACTTTTAAACCGGTTATATCCGCTAAAATTTGAGGCGTTATCAAGCTTGAGCCTGCTTTTCCGCACATAATCAGTCGATCGATTTCAATTCCGCTGTTCAAAAGAAACTGCAAATATCGAGCCAGTTCGCAAGCCAGGCCTTCAACGACCGCTCGCATTACATGCCGGGCATCATGATAAAATTGAAGAGAGTTGAGCTGTCCTCGCGTTCCGGGTTTGAGGCCATAAGCATCATATGGGGCTAATAACGGCCAAAAAGAAAGTCCTTCGCTTCCTGGTTGAATTTCGAGAATCAAGGAATCCAATTCTTCCTGCGATTTGGTATTCAACCCCAATAGTTTTGTTGCCCAGGCAAACGAAGAACCGCCATTGGTTAAGGAAAGAAGCTGTCCATAAAGATCGGGAACGATATGCGAACAGAAAAAAGCGGAATCGGTAACCGTTCTGGCTGGAATATCGGAAACGGCCAACAAAACCCAAGCGGTTCCTGCGCCAAAAAGGACATCGCCTGAATGAACCGTTGCTGTTCCAAGGGTCGCCGCATATTGATCATGAATGGCAACCGAGACCGGAATTCCAGACGGAACGCCGATTTCCCGGGCGCATTCCTTCAATAAACCGCCCGCAATGGCTTGAGCGTCCAGCAAATGCGGGAAAGACGAAGCTGGCATCTTTAAAATTGATAAAATATCTTCGTCATAAGTTTTTGTGAAGGGGTTATAAAGACTTGTCAAACTTGCTGAAGTTCCGTCTTGAGCAGGGCAGCCGCATAACCGTCCGACAACAATATCGCCAACAAAACCGATTTGATGTCCGTCAGAACAACCGAAAGCGGGGTTCTCTTTTTGAAGACGAAGAATCTGACCAATCGCAAGTCCGCCCTGAGCTCGGCCTGTTCGTTTACGAAACCAACTCTTTCCATATTGTTGAAGTATTTCAGCATCAAAAGGAGCGCCGCGAAGATCAAGCCAACTGATGACTTGCCCTTCCGGATTTCCCTTTGAATCCAAAATCTGCATTGCGCCCCCCTGACTCGAAAATCCAATTGCGCCAATTTTCGAACCGTCTGTCATTGCAACCGCATTTTTCATACTTTTTAAGGCTGCTGAAAATATTTCGTCAATATCCTGTTCGACTTTGTTATTTTCTTCGCAAAACAATTGAACGGGCGTTGAGAATTCGCTAATAAACTGACCGTTATAATCGGTAATAATAGCTTTAACGTTACTTGTTCCCAAATCAACTGCCAACAGATAAGGGGGCTGAAAAACTTCTGAACTCAAAGATTATCTCCTTGTAATAAAATTAAGAAAGGGTTGACATTTTGTTGTCGCGCAATTCAATGATCATTCTCTTTATTCATTCGCAAATGGGAAATTCAGCGAATGAGTCAATAAAAACCGAAGCAAAAGCGGACTTTTATGAATATCATATTCAAAAAAAGGAAGTTGTTTCAATTAAAACTATATAACTTTAACCAAAGCCGTTCGAGGCAACGGTCTTCGCCCCAGGTCATCCGTCTGGCGTTGAGGGCTTGCGTCCCAGCGTTTTCGAATTTTCCATTGGTTTGAGTCTATTTTTAAAACAGGTTTCATGATATCAAGGTTTCCAAAACAAGTCGCCTATTTTAACCGACTTGAAATGTGTCCCCGGATCATTTGAAAAAATTACATAAAACTCCTTAAATATTATCAAAATCTTCTGCCCTTTGTCAACCAATTTGAACAATAATTTCTGTCAAAAGAACAAATTAATTTAGTTCTTGCATTTCATCATTAATCGGATAAAATAATAAAGGATTGTTCATTATTTATTCTGTATTTATTCTGACTTGTTCCATTCCGACGAACAAGTTAAAAAATTCGAATAACGTTTATCTTTTCCGGAAATGATCGACTTTGATTCAATAATGCGAAAATCCGACTTTGTCAGATAACTCGAATAATAGTCTTGGAAGAACAACCCGCAAAGTTGCTTGAGCTGCTTCGCTGATCCGTTTTCCCGAAAAATTCCCGTTCTGTTCGGAATCATTGCCTCATTATTGATTCATTTGCGAAAAAAATGATTACAAAGAAATCAGAATGTTTAAACATAATTACAAAAAGAATAATTGGACTTTTCTTTTGCATTGTCGGCAAGCTGTCATTATGGTCTTGCCCCCGAAGCGCGACTTTTTAACTCTTTTCTGTCGAACCCATTAATAAAAAGAAAAATAAAATGAAATCACAAATCAATATAAAAGACATTCAAACTTTAATAACAAAATTGGAAGATAATATTTCGTTAGCTTTTTTTGGAAAAAAAGAAGTTATTCGTTTGAGTTTAACCGCTTTATTTTCTGGCGAACATTTATTATTGGAAGATGTTCCCGGCGTCGGTAAAACAATGCTTGCTCGAACAATAGCCAAAAGTCTCGACTTAACCTTTCGCCGAATTCAGTTTACTCCAGACTTAATTCCTGCCGACATAACCGGCGGAAGCATTTTTAACCCTAAAACTCAGGAATTCAATTTTTCGCCGGGGCCTATTTTTACAAATATTCTTTTGGCCGATGAAATCAATCGAACAACGCCGCGAACCCAAAGCGCTATGCTCGAAGCAATGAGCGAACGCCAGGTTTCCTGCGACGGAAACAGTTATCCGATTCCTAAACCTTTTATGGTTATTGCAACAGAAAATCCTATGGAATATGAAGGAACTTATCCGCTTCCAGAAAGTCAATTGGATCGTTTTCTTTTGCGCATTTCGATCGGATATCCCAATCGAAACGATGAAATGGATATTTTAAAGTCGCATCAATTATCTCAACCGATCGACCAAATCAGTTCTGTTTTATGTAATGAAGACGTTCAACTTATTCAAAATATGGTCAAAACAATAAAAATTGATGACGCCATTCGTCATTATGTCCTTGCTTTGATTGAAGCAACTCGCAACAGTTCCGAACTGTTTGCCGGAGTTAGTCCGCGAGGGGGAATCGCCTTTTGTCGAGCTCTTCAAGCTTTTGCCTTATTGAACGGACGATCTTTTGTTATTCCCGATGACGTTAAAAGTCTTGCTGTTCCGATTCTCGCTCATCGAGTTATCCCCAAAAGCCTTGGACTTGACAATCAACGAGAAGTCGTTGAAACTCTTATTGAACGTTTATTGAATAATGTTCCAATTCCTGCTGGTTGTTAGAAGAGATTGACAATAACCAAAACTGATTTAATATAAGAGAGTTCCCAAAACCGCTTGGAACGCGAATGTCTCGTCCGCAAGAACGGGTTTTTGCGACGCTTCCTGAATTGAGTTTATTACAAAAAACAGGTTTTTAGAACTTCCTGTTATTTTATTGAATCCGACAACAACTTCTTTGAAATAACAGCAACAATTCAATCATTTGAATCCAATAAACAATTATTGTCCGAATAATTGTTTTTGGAATTTTAGTTTATTTAACAACCTCTCTAATTATTTATTGAAAGAAGATAAAAAATGGAAGAAAAACAAGCTCTCTTATTGCTTTCCGGTCAACTATTGGACGGTTTTATAAATAAAAAAACAATTTATCATTTAAAAACGCTGTTAAATAAAGAACTCAAAGAACGAAATGCGTTTTTAACGCGTCAAATTGTGATTCTTTCTCCGGAGCGTTTTCGGTTTGCGGAACTTTTTCTTGAAGCAGATTTTGAAATCATTCCTTGCGATCACGAAAATATTGAGGTCATATCGCAATCCATAATGTTTATGGACAATAATCAACTTCCAGATGAAATGATTTTTGGTTTCGGTTTTGAAAATCCCAAACGATCTTTGCGGCATTTAACAGGAAAAGTTCCAAGAACCATTTTAATCAAAAACAAACTTGCCGAACCAACTCTTTCCCATTCAATAAATTTTGAACATATTATTAATATTGAAAGTTGTTTTGTTAAGGACGAGTCGCAAGTTCAACAAGGGGCATTTTACGAAAAAGCCAAAATAACGTCCAATGACGTTCAGGTTTCCATTTCGGCTGAAAATGATTATCAATCGGAAAATGAGCAAAATATTCCGCCTTGGGGAAAAGCTCTTGAAGAGCTTGTTTTGAATCATAATAAAAAAATGCCGGTTTTATCTGCCGTTGCAATCCTTCAAACGGAATATCCCGACTTATTGCAATTATATCAAACCAATAAAGAACGACTCAGAACTGTTCTTCCGTCGAGTATTCGCTGGATTCATGAAAACAAGGAATCGCTTTTATATCATGAAACGCATTCGGATCTCAAACCCGTATCCGCAAAAAAAGCCAAACAAATTCTGACATTTAACAGCGTCTTTGAAGAAACATCGAATTCTGACGATGAAAAAATATCAGGCGCTACGGAACAAACATTTAAAGATATTGCCATTCGCTCTGATATTATGCGTCAACAATGTCTTTGGTCAATTGATCGAATTCAATTGGTTAACTCCGGAGCCAATCATCAAGAAGTCATTTATCCAAAAGATCAGGAATTGGAACAGCTCGGAAAAGATTTTGGCGTCTTTCTCTGGCCGATTCGTCATCAATTGACTCCAGACCAATATCAGATAATGGCTGACTGTTATCAGGGATTGAATATTTCTTTTGAACTTCTGCATTCATTGACTTCGCCCGATAATGACATTTTCAATAACCGCTTTTCTCATAAAGCCGCTCAAATTGCCGCTGACGCTCAATGTCTGGTTAAATCTGCTTTGCAGGAATTCGGCCTCAGTTTGGGAATTGACGCCATTCAAAGAGACGCGTTTCAACTTTTGCTGGATTATGGTCGAAAAAATGAGCTTTTTTTTCGCAATATGAAATTGACCGATACGCTCAATCTCTCTTTGATCACAGAAATCCAACCCCGATGCGAAACTCTAAAAGAAGATTTTCAACAAGCCAAAAAAACGATCAAATCCATGAAAAATCTTGAACGTCAGTTCGATTTTCATGTCAAAAAACATTTAACCATTCCGGAAGGAAATCGAGCTGAAATAATTCATAATTGGAACAAAATTATTGAAGCGGTTACCGGTTTATGTGAAAATTTCAAAATCCCCAATTCCTCTTTGTTATTTAGAAAACGACTTGAAAATCTGATTAACCAAATTCCCGATGAAGTTATGACGACAACGGCTTTTGCTCATGTCGTTCAACAAATCGAATTATATCAGCAGCAACAGGAAGAAGAATTTCTGCTTGAGCCTGTTGAAACGGGTCTTTTTTCGCCCGCTGTTCAGGCAATACGAGATCGTTATCAAGGGGCCAAAGCGCTTTTTATTGGCGGAACTCCTCAAGATCATTTGAAACAACGAATTGAATCCAAACTCAATATTCAACTTCTTTGGTCGGAAACGGATCACGGAAATTCGCTCGAACGTTTTACTCCGCTTCTTTATGACGATGAAGTTCGACTTTTTCTGATTTATATTCCTTGGTGCAGCCATAAACATTCAGAAGAATTTGCCGCTTGGGCTAAAAATGCCGAGAAAGATTTTGTTCGACTTCGAAAAGGAACAAATCCGGAACAAATTGCTCTGGCGATTTGTCAACAGTTAAAAATTAATTTTGAAGAAACATAATGGAAGAAAAAGAATTAGTCATTTCGCCTGAAATTTCAATATCGTTCCAGGAAATTGAATTTTCATTTGTAAGAAGTTCCGGTCCCGGCGGTCAAAACGTTAATAAAGTTGCGAGCAAAGCCGTTTTACGCTGGAATATTTTGCAATCGAAACAGCTTTCGGAAGAGGTCGTTCAACGTTTTTCGCTTCTGTTTCCCTCTTATTTAACTCAAGAGGGAGACGTCATTATTATGAGCCAATTAACTCGAGACGCTCTCAAAAATAAGACTGATTGTCTCAATAAACTTGCCAAAATGTTATTGACGGCGTCGAAAAAACCGAAACCAAGAATCCCAACAAAACCGACCCAAAGTTCAATTCGTCGACGTTTGGCCGATAAGGCCAAAAAGTCGGAAAAAAAAGAACGACGTCGTTTTATTGAAAATGAATAGGCAAGCTTGTTTTTTGAATTCCTGTTTTGTCAGGATTATTGCTCGCTTTTTTGATTGATTATTGGTTTATTGAGAAATTCCGTCTGGAAACGCTCTTTTTGCAATCATTGACTTATAATTGATCGTTAAGTTATATTTTCAAGAATTCATTTTGGGGTTGTTTTATTTGATTCTTAATTCTTCAATTATCATATCGCGGCAACACAGGCTGTCTGGGGGAAAATTTTTCGGCTTTTACTGGATCCGGCTTTCCTTGTCGACTTGATAAACGCGAAGATCAGGAATTTTTAACGGACTTGAATAAACAAAATATTTCTGATTTAACTCTAGCATTCCATATAAGAGATTCAGGCAAATTTTTATGGCAAAAAAGATCGACGACTCAAAAAAAGAAAAACGAACAAAGAAATCAGTAACAGCGCAAAACAAAGTTCGATCTTCATCCCTCCCCAAAGAGTCTTCCAGGAAAAAACAGTCTGATCAGCAAAAATCCTCGAAATTGTCAACTGATAAAAAGACAAATTCTTCGATTATTCTTCTGTCGGAAACGGAAAAAAAACGGCGTCGGCGCCATGAAGAATATAAAAAATGTCATATTCCAAATGGCGCTGAACTTTATTATGGGCAATTGTTGCCCGTTTGGGAACCTGGCTGGCTGATTATTCAAGGCGCTCGCCATAATAATTTAAAATCGATCGACGTTCCGTTTCCTCTTTCTGCCTTTACAGCAGTTACAGGAGTCAGCGGAAGCGGAAAAAGTTCCCTGGTTGAAGACATTTTATATAAATCATTGGCTAGAACGCTGCATCGGAGCCAAACGCTTCCGGGATCATTCGATCATATTTGGGGCATTGAACAAATCAATAAAGTTATCGAAGTTGATCAAAGACCAATTGGTTTAACGCCGACTTCCAATCCGGCAACCTATACAGGAGTATTCGATTTAATTCGTCAACTTTTCGCTCAGCTTCCGGAAGCAAAATTGCGGGGTTATTCCCCTCGACGGTTCAGTTTTAATGCGCCTGGCGGTCGTTGCGAAAAATGCGAAGGAGCGGGACAAATCAAAATCGAAATGCATTTTTTGGCCGATGTTCTTATAACCTGTGATTCCTGCAACGGAAAACGTTATGATCAACAAACCCTTGAAATAAAATATCGCGGTCGATCAATTGCTGATATTTTAGAAATGTCTTGCGGAGAAGCGCTGAAACTCTTTGCCAATATTCCCGCGATTGCTCGGATTTTACGAACTCTCTGCGATGTCGGACTCGATTATATAACGTTGGGGCAACCCGCTCCAACTCTTTCTGGCGGAGAAGCTCAACGGGTCAAACTCGCAACTGAACTTGCCCGTCCCGATACTGGACGAACGCTTTATATTCTGGATGAACCGACGACAGGGCTTCATTTTGAGGATTTGCGCAAATTACTTGACGTTATTCATCGGCTCGTTGACCTTGGAAATACGGTTATTATTATCGAACATAATCTCGATATTATCAAATCGGTTGATTGGATTGTCGAATTGGGGCCGGAAGCCGGACTTGAAGGGGGACATCTTGTCTTTGCCGGAACGCCGGAACAACTTGTTGATTATGAAAAAAAACGTTTGGCTTTGCCTTTAATGAAACAAAAATCCCTCTTGAAAAGTTATACTGCAGAGGTTTTGATTCCGGTCTTCGAAAACGGCATTTATCAAGAACGCTCTTTATTTGATGCCAAAGCCTATTCGGAAGAACTTCGACGCTTGCAGGAAGATCATTTTGATGTTGCTGCAGAAATGGATGTTGCGGACGTTAAAATGCCTTGGGAAACTGACGGACGACTTTGGCATACGGTCAATCGCGTCAGTCGAACTGGAACTGCTTGTCGTTGGGAAGGCAAAATCCTGAATGATATTGTTGACAAAATCGAGGAATCAAATTATTTTGCCGAGACGGACTGGAATAATCGAACCATTGTTGAAATTCGCGCTGACAAAAAATCGCTTGGCTGGTTTTTTCATGCGATTACCGGAGAAGAATGGCTGCTCAAACTGAAGTTTCGAACTGCTAAAAATACATTCAAAAAAGATATTTTGCAACAACAACTCAATTTGTGTCCGCTTAACGAAATTGATGAAATTCCGCTTTATGGGACGATTTCCCGCGTCAAGGTTGAGACAACCGGACCTTGGCAGGAAGTTGAGCTGAAGGTTTATTCTTATGAAGAAATAGATCGACCTGAGTTTTGGAATTTCCTGGATTTGGCCATTGAACGTTTTGGGCAATTTACGGATAAAGCAAAAGATAATTCGATTGACTTAACGCCTTGGCGATCCCTTGGAAAGGAATGGCATTTAACGCCTCGCAACTGTTATGGCGGTTCCGATAAACCGAAATGGCCAATGAAATTGCTCGAAACTATTTTTGAGGTCGTTGCTCAAGTTTCGCCTGATTCTTTGCCTGTTTGGACCAACAAGGTCATTGTCCCTTTTTATCTTAAAAAAGATCAAAAGCAGCGTCCCTGGGTTCAAATTTATACGAAAAATTGCGAATTCATCTGCATTCAATTAAACGTTCCCAAAAATACAGTTCCGCTTGGACGCTTGCTTGACATTGGAATCGAACAGGAAGTTGACGGATCAAATGCGGATTATGATGCCGTTTATCTTCGTTTTACAACCGAGAAAGAATTTGACGTTGAAACGATGAAACTGCTTTTTCAAGAAGTCTTGCTTGACGATCAATCCTGGGAAGACTAAATTTGGAGGAAAATTCCTAAAAATCGATATATTTGTTGAACAAGAACAAAAATAACGACTTCCTTGAATGGAAAACCTTGCAATTCTTTCCGATTTACGTTATTATATATTTTGTCTATTTTCATTCTTAATCAAAAGAATAATTCCGTGAAATAATCGATAAAAAGTTTTGGTAAAACCAAAGATTATTTTTGTTCAGGAGCAGATTTATGTCAAATAATAAGATCAATGTCCTTTTAATCGGTTTGGTTCTCTCTTTGATGATCAATGCGATTCCGCTAACAGCGCAAGCCGAGAACGATTCCGTTTCCGGTAAAAAGCGTCTTCCGGCTGTTGCTCCCATTGACCCAACAAATCGAGTCGAAGAAGACGTTGTGATCGCTCCTGATCTTTATAATAGAGATTCTGAAGTTTTTCAATATTTTCGAAAGTCTCTGGATGAAAAAGTTATTTCAACCTCTGAACGCAATCGTCAGATTCAACTCAAAAAGCTTCAAGAAAGAGCCAAAATAAGCCCAATGGATCGTCCTGCTGCCGACGGCTCAAAATTCATCGATATTTATGCTCCGTCGCAAATACTGAATGACGGAAAAGCTTTTCATGATCTCAATGACCCCGATGATCGTTATGCCGAAGCTGAAAACGGGCCTTTGGCCAAAGCAATTGAACAATTGAATACGGCTGTATTTGTCATCGAATTATTATCAGGAATTTCAAATAATCAAAATGGAATGCCCAATTCTGGCCCTTCTTCCGGAATGATGAAATCCAGTTCCGGAATGTATGGAACAACAAATCAGCCAGAAGTTAAACCGGAAAAAAATAAAAAGAACGATACGAATTTAATTTTTGAAGGTTCTGAAGGAACCAATCCTTTTGCTGCAGCAAAAGTTCCCGATATTAATACGGATACTTCATTCGACTTCTTCAAACCTGATCGAGAATTTAAAGAAAAAGCGACAACGCAGAATTCTGCAATGGGCCCCGGTATGCCAGGCTCTGGAATGATGGGCCCCGGCATGCCAGGCTCTGGAATGGCCCCCCCAATGGATTATGAAGTTCCTCCCAAATAAAGATCAGGAATGCCTTGTTAAATACTTGATACAGAATTAAATCAAAAAGCTCATTTTATGAAATGTTTTGTTCTTTTTTCGTATCAGAAAAATGTTCAGGTTTGATTATCCGCAATGTTAATAAGACTAAATTAAAGTCGATGAGTTTCCTTCAAGTTGAATTTTGAATTGATTTTGAAAAAACATTAAAGATTCAATTTTGGTGCCAACGTTTTGTTTGGTTGAACAACCCCGACATTTTTTTGCCGGGGTTTTTTATTCCGTCAGACCAGATGATTACCGAAACTGAAATCTTTTATTCAAGTCGTTTCAAATGTTTCAGATATTGTCAGTCCCTTTTCTGACAGAATTATGAAAGCAAACAGCAACTTCTTTGTTTCGACAATAAAATAACGCAATGATTATCAAAAATCTTATAAAAGTTTTATTTATTATTTTGTTCGGTTTTCTGGTTTTGTTGATTGGAGTTAAACTTTTTCAAAATCCCAATTCAACGAATCAAAATCGGCCATCAGTTTTGGTTACAGTTGAACCGATTGCTTATTTGGTTGAGCAAATTGCAGGCGATTCATTTAAAGTCAACGTTTTGATTCCCGCTGGAAAGGAACCCGAAACGTTTGCTCCAAATCCGTCGACCGTTTCCCAATTGATTAAAAATTGCCCGCTTTTTTTTCGCGTCGGTTTAATAACTGAAGAATCGCTTTTATCAAAATTGGAGACTTTAGCGCCAACAATGAAGGTCGTTGATCTTCGAAACGGATTGCTTTTGTCCGATATTCATGATTCTTATTCTGTAAAAGAACCCCCTTATTCTCAGACAGATCATTCTTCTCAAACGAATCATTCTCATTTCGGGGAACAAAAAAGAAAACATTCCGATCATGATATAACATCAAAAATGGGAGAACAATTCGAGAAAGAAACGGAATTGCCGAAAGCGGACAGGCAACTAACCTCAATGGATCATTCGAATCATTCTTGCGGATCAGGCGGACTTGACCCGCATATTTGGATGAGCCCTGACTTTGTTCGCAAGATGATTCCTGTCATTATCGCTGAGCTTTCCCGATTAATTCCGCAAAAAGCTGACGAATTTGCTTCAAGAGGTCAACAATTTGATCAGGAATTGGAAAAACTTCAAACAACAATCAAAGATCAGTTGAAAAACTTGAAATATCGAAACTTATTTGTTTTTCATCCCGCTTATGGTTATTATTGCAAAGAATTCAATTTGGAGCAATATGCGATTGAAAATGAGGGAAAGTCGCCCAAACCTCAAGAACTCGCTGATTTTATTCATTTGGCAAAACAAGAAGAAGTTCAAACGATAATAATTCAACCAGAATTTAATCAGGCGTCTGCCAAAACGATAGCAGACGCCGTCCAGGCAAAACTTGAAATTCATTCGCCGCTCGAAAGAAATTATTTCGACAATTTAAATCGCTTGACCCAATTAATTGTCGAATCATTTTGAAAATCAGGAATCTTGCGACAAAATAATGGCTTTCATTGCCAACAGATAATCTAAAACAAGTTTGGCTTCAACATCCGACCATTTTGTCAATTTATGACTCAGAATGGCAATTTTCAGATTTTCAAACGCTTCAGCAAGATCATCTGGCAGAGCCTTCATTTCGTTGATCTGATTTAAGATATCGCCTGTTGTTTGAGTTGAACCGGTCCATTCTTCGTCCTCGCCGCGATATTGAGCTAATTCCTTGTTTTCTTGAGACGATTTGTTGGAACGGTCGCCTTCGGAACGATTATTGTCTTTTTTTGGCTTTTCCCTGCCATTTGCCGAACTGTCTTTTGTCTCTTCGGAAAGATCATTTCTTGTTGACGATTTCAAAGAGTCTTCTGGATCGACAATATTAACAAAATCGATATTTGAATCATTATAGGGATTGATGTCTTCATCCTGTTCCGCAGAAACGATTTCATTTTCTTTCGGTTTTTGATCAGACGGGGCGCCATATTTTTCCCAACGGGCAATTCTCATCGAAGCGACAGACAATCCCTCTTCGGACGCTTTTTTCAGCCATTCCTGGGCATCGTCCCAATCAAGAGCTGCCTGATAATGACTCCAATAAAGTTGAGGATATTGTTCTGATTTGCCAAATTGTTCATAAACCCGTCGCAAACGACCGACATGTTGACCCGAGACATTTCCTATTCGTTTCGCAATCGCGTCATCGGAATAAACGCTTCGCGGCAATCCGGCATCCAACAGTTTTTGACGCCAGGTTTGAATAACTTTCCCTTTTTCCCAATTGGTCTGGCTAACCAAACGATTCCAAAAACCGACATACTCCATTGCTATTTCATCAATCAAAGGAGCCTTTTCTGGCGGAATCAATTCTTCTTCCGATGAAAAGTCCGACGTTTTGAACGATTCATTCTGACTGTCAATATTCTCGCCAGAATCAGAAAAATCGTTATTTTCTTCCCAAGGAGCCATTTGTTCATTCATTGTTTAACCTGTTCGTCTTCCGCTGAATCGTTGGTTTTTTGATCTGTTTTTGGCGGAGATATCAAATCGAGTCTGTTTTTTGCCATTGTTGCAAAATCGCTGTTCGGATACCAACTGACAATAGAACCAAAAGCCGTCTTGGCTTTATCGTAATCTTTAAATTTCATTGTTATTTCGCCTTTAAGAAATAATAAACGATCAATAATCGATCGATCTGGATTGCGTTTTAAGGCGTCATTAACGATTATTTCTGCGTCTTCAAAATTTTTATCGTTATATTCAATTTGCGCCAACGCCCAAGCGGCGTGTCCCCAATAAGAACTGTCGCGATATTTTGTATAAACAGTCCTAAAATATTCTGAGGCTTGATCCGGATTTTTGCGTTCCCATTCATTTAAACCAAGATAATAATAAGCAGCGTCATCGACTTTTGTTCTGTAATAAGAACCGATTGTTTTTGTCAAATGTTCGACCGCTTTGTCTCTTTGTCCCAAACAATCATAATAATAACCGAGATAAAAATGGGCGTAAGCCGCTTGAACGGAATCGGGAGCCTCTTTGATCAAAAGATCGCAGCAAGTATGGGCTTCTGGATATTTTTCGAGTTTTAAAAGAGCGTTTGCGCGAAGAAGAACAACGGACGGCGCGCTGGCTGGATAATCTGTCCAAAAAGTTTTGGAATCGCAAGCAAGCATTTGTTCCAATAAAAGCTTGTCAACCTTTTCAAATTCATTTTTCAGATAAAGCATTTCTGCGCGTTGCAATGTCTGAGCGACTTCCTGTTCCGTTGGTTTGGGCGTCGTTGTTGAATCCGTATTCGACGAAGCGGTCGAAGAATCGGCCGGCGTTATATTCGTTTGATCTCCCGGTTGAACAGAATGTTCGGCATTATTTGGCCGATTCGCGTCAGCATTGCCTGGGTCTGAACCGGAATTGGGATAATTACTCGACCCATAAGTCGAAGCAATAGGAATTTCGGAAAAAGTTTGGGTCGGCCGAATCGGAGTTTTTAAGGCCGCGTTTCTCTTTTCGTCAATTTCTAAGACAATTGTCATCAACTGTTTATCTGGTTGCGAGTTTGCATATTGATAAATATTATTGAAAATTGCATTTTGAAGAAAATCGTCGTCTGAATAGGATTTTGTTGCGCTATATCGGCTCGCATAACTCAGAATCAACGTTCCGCAAGCCTCTATATAATCATTCGGACGAAGTTTGTTTTGCGAATTGGACGTTTTATCATAATATTTAATGACAACATTATTTTTATTGCTCGAATCAAGTTGAACAATCAAAAGATTTTTCAGAAGCAAAATGGCCTGATCCCAATTTCCTTGCGCCAAATAAACCGTTGCTTGATAATATTGAATAATATCAGAAGAATAATAATTGAACGTTGAATTGGTCAATCGAGTTAAAATCGCATTCGCTTCATCAAAGCGTTCCATATTTGTCAATATTTTAACTTTAAGAAGATCGACATTCGGATCGGAATCGCTCAGCTTTTCGATTTCTTCGACAACCTTATAAGCCGCTTCATAATTTTTTGTCATTATATAACAATGAGCTTCATATTGATAAGCTTCTTTAATATAATTGACGGAATCCTTCGTATTTTGATATTTACTAACAAAACTTTCAAGCAAAGTCAACGCTTCGCTGTAAAGTTTCTGATCTATTTTTAAATAAGCCCGCTGAAGAAAAGCAACCATAGCTTTGGAATAATGGGGATCAATCGCCAACGTTTGCAACATTTTATCCGCTTCTGTATAGCGTCCCAATTTTCCGATCGCAACGGCTTGATGTATTTTGCAATTATCAATCAATTGCCCTTGAGGATATTTCTCAATACAGGTCGTCAAATATTGTTCCGCTAACGCATATTTTCCTAAATGTAATTCCGTAACGCCAAGATAATAATAAGCAAACTGTAAATGATCATCGTTGGGAAATTCATTAACAAACTGAATCAAAAAAGGTTCTGCTTCAACAAAATTCAAAAGCGAATAAAAAGAATAAGCGGAAAAAATCAACGCTTCGCAATAATGTTCGGCCGTTTTTCCCTTTTGAAGAACATAATTAAGATGTTGGCGACCTTCAACGCCATCGGTTGGGTCAACAAATTGATGACGATTAAGCAGAGCAAACCCCAAAAAATATTCCGCTTCCGTTCGTCGAACTGAATCGGGCCATTTTTGAATATATTCCTTAAACAAAGGAATGGCTGAATCCCAATTCTTTTGAACGATATATTGATGCGCCGATTGAAAGACCGTTTCGCCTGCATCGGCGCTTGAGTTCGCCTGATTATTTCCTGATGAACTTTCATTTTGCGCCAATGAAAACGAAGCGGAGAAAAGAATCAGGCAAATAACCAGATAAAAACAGAAACGTTTCTGCAAAATCGCCAAAAAAGTTCGGAACAGATAAAAAAAAGAGGTTCCCATAATAACATTCCCCGATAAAAGTTGCTTAATGCAATAAATCATCTGTTTTTCTTGAATTCTCCTTCGTTTTATATCCAGAATTGCGAATCGTATGAATATCGCTCAGGAAATTGAATCAGGAATTCTGATGATTTTTAATGCAATCCTTTGCCTATTTATGGTTTTCGTGACATTTATTTCTGCTATTTGGTTCAAGCCAGGAAAAAATCCCTGACTGGTTGAAAAGCAAATCCGGCAAAGCAGACTGATTATTCAGGCGAAGCTTTTCGTCCATTCAGGCTTCGATATAAACATCACAAATCAATATAGTTATCGGGAAATCAAAAATAGAATTCAATTATTCGCCGCGTAATCGAATATTAAAATCAACAAGTTTTTCCCGAATTTCTTTCAAACTTGTAACGCCAAAGTTTTTACATTCGAGCAATTCTTCTGCGGTTCGACGGACAAGTTCGCCAATCGTTTGAATATTTAAACGGTTCATACATTTTCTTGCGCGAACCGAAAGGTTTAAATCGCTGACAGGTCGAGCCAAAACGCTTTGTTCTTCGGCGGAAAGTTCTTCTTCCTCGACTGGCTCTGGAGTATGTTTTTCGGTCGAGAACATTCCGAGTTTAAGCCCTTTAAGCGTCAACATTTCTCGAATTTCGTCAAGACTTGTTTCGCCAAAGTTCTTGCTCCCAAGAAGTTCCTGTTCGGAACGACGACAGAGATCCCCAAGCGTATTGATTCCCATTGTTTTAAGGCAATTTCGACTCCGAACTGAAAGTTCAAAATCGGTTACAGGAAGACTCAAAATCTGGCTCATTCGATCTCGTTTGCGTTGCGCGTCTTCATCATAAAGCATTTCGCTGGACGCCCGAGCGTCTTTTAAAAAGAGATTTGCTTTTGCATTGGTCGGAAATGAATCCAAAACTCTTTGGAAACAAACGATCGCTTGATCGAACATTTCCAAATCTTCATAAAGAAGTCCCAAGTTCATAAGCGTTCCGACATTGGTCGGAAAATGAGCAACGGCTCGTTTATAAAGTTCAAGCGCTTCTTCGTCATTTCCGTGACGCTCATTTTCAAGCGCCAACCCAAACAAAGCGCCGGGATGAGTTCGATCAACTGCCAGCGCTCGTTCATAAAGCGCTATTGCTTCTCGAAGGTTCCCTCCGATTGCCGCAACGGTTGCCCCGCGTTGATAAAGATAATCCGCTGTTTGCTCAATAGCTCCGGAAAGACGATCAAGCTCATTCAAACTTAAATCGGGACGATCAAGATTGCGATATACTTCCGCTCGATGCAACGAACAAATATCCCCGTTATAGCCCGCCGTCTGCGCCAAATTATAAGACGCAATGGACTCTTCATATTCTTTATTGACCGCATGAAGTCTGGCAAAATAAAATTGTGCCAAAGCTCCGCCGTCCCCTTTTTTTAACGAGGCTTGGGAATCATAATATTGACCGAGCAAAAATTGACAGACGCCTAGTTTAACCTGAGTTGCAGGACTTAATTCTTCATCGTCTTTTACTTTTAATTCATTTACTGCATCGCGAAGGTCATCGAACTTCTTCAAATCCCGATTGATCTCAACGATAAGTTGATCAATTTCTCTTGGACCAAATGAACCGTTATACAAAACCATTTGTTTCAGATCGAAATCCTGGCTGCTGAGCGTCATTAGGACATATCTCCTCAATATAACTTGAAAACTTCTGGAAGCCGCTCTTGTTTAATATAGATAAACGCAATCATATTATAACAAAGCGGAATTCTTTTTCAAGCCCGGATAAAATATTTGTCTTTTTTTCAAGCAAAGTTCATTTCCCTGTCAAATCTCGTCTGAGCAACTCCCTTCCGTTTCGGATTGATTTCAAAATCTCGACTGTTATTCGTCTCAATGTTTTAAATAAAATTACAACAATCAATAAATTTAAGTTGAAAAGTCCTTTCAATACAATTCAACTCTAAGGAAGTTCTAAAAACCCTAAGGAGCGCGGAAGTCTTGTCCACAAAAACGGGTTTTAACGACTTTATCCGAAATGCCTTTGTTGAAAAAACTGCTTTTTTAGAACTTCCTAATATTTCGGTTTGACATTTCCTTTCGCGCTTCCTTCCATTGTTTTTCCAAGCGCATTTGATAAAGATGTTCCTGCAAAATTCGATGCGTTTCCCGAATGGCCGCTGGATGCGTATGAACATACATATGATTGGTCGGGATTTCAATTTCGCTTTCAACATCCTCTCGATGAGAACTCCAAAAATCAACAACGCCGTCGCTTTTTTTCGGTTTAATCCAACGATTTTCAAGTTCCGGTAAAACGCCGACAATATTATTACAGACAACATTTGAAGGAATCGAGCATTTGTTCATTCCTTGATAAAAGGAACAGTTTGGCGAAAGCGAATCAATACTTGTATTAATTGTGAGCAGGGAATCGTCTTGAATCAAATGGCTATGTAAACTCAGAACGTTCAATAAAACGTTATTGACTTGTTGCGGAATGGAAATAACCCGTTGAGCAAACCATTGCGTCAGATTATTGACAACTTTGCTTCCTTCAAAGGGCGTCGCTATTGTTATAACGCGTCGAATTGAAGGATTTGCTTGAAAAAAGAACCATTTTTGCAATTCTGTTTTCTGTTCTTCTTCAAGTTCGACCTTATTGAAAGGGGCGTCACTAATCAATTGCCAAATATGATTGTCGCTATCCATAACTTGCAAACGGGAAATCAGTCCTCCCATACTGTGTCCGATTAAAACCATTTCATCCAACGCTTCTTCCTGATTATTCGGATCAAGCGTCTGACAAATTTCCTGCAAATCGTCTCGAAGCTGAGCCGCAGAGACCCAAAATGGTTGACCGCTTGGATAAAAATAGAACCAGAATTGATAATTCTCCCGGATTTCTTTAATGGAACGAAGCGTATTAAACATTTCGATCCAAGTCATCGGCGACGACCAAAGACCATGAATCATAACGACTGGAATTTTTTGCGGTTCATACGGTTGCATCATATAAAGCCCTTTAAACGTTCTCATCGAACGATCCGAAAGACCCGGAATCGGTTTTAAAAGTTCGTCGGGACGCAACAAACCGACTGTATTGAGCGAAACCGCTGACGGGTTTGTAAAAAAACAGGCCAGAGGCGTTGTCAAATCGCTTTCCAATGGAACAACCGCATTACCAACTTGCGTATAGGTCGAAACAAGAGGATCATAAAGTTCCAAAACGGCGTCAAGATTTTGAAATGAATCGGGATCATCGTTTCCTTGATTCTTTGAATCGCCTACTTTTCCCTTAATATTGAATTCTGTTGAATAACCATTATTCGCTGCATTAAATAAATTTTGTGGATTTAATATATAAGATTGATGAGGCGACTTGAAAACGGGACGCAAAAAGGCCGTTACAGGAAAACAAAGGTCTTGGGGATAATATTTTTCTTCTTTTTTCTCCGTTCTTATGTTTTTGCGTTGAGCAATGAGAGGAACGCCAAGTCCTCCTTGTCGATATTCATTTTCCAAACCGAGAATTTCATAATCAGAAGCAAATCGAAACGATTCGATTTCGTTTTCTGCCCAATTGCCTGTAACCAAATCGCAACGAATTTTCCATTCTTCTTCGTCCATTTTAAAACAGATATTGGTTCCTGGTTGAAGACGCAAATCTTTTTGACCTTCGCAAAACAAACGAAGCAGTCCCTCAACAGAGGCGTTGTATAACAGGCAAATATCTTGAAATCGACGATCATAATTATTTCGCGAGTCTGTAAATTGCGGAGCGAATAAATACCAATAAGCATGAACCGCTGCGGCAACATAAAGTTCGCTGGCCAATTCATAATGGGTCAACTCTTGACGCTTCGCCTCAAAATAAGCAAGTTCGACAAAGCTGGCAACAAGTTCGGCATTGGGCGCTTTTTTGATTTCATTTCGAAGCCGAACAAGCGTCTGCAATGAATAACTTCGCGATGTTTCGAGATTATACATTCGCAAAATGAGTTTTGTCCGATCGCTGACTTTTGGGCCGTTTGGACTGTTTAATTTAAAGCGTTCATTAATGGGATTCCTGGAAATGCGACGCAATTCCGTCATTTTGACGGCGCAACCAATATGAATCAAAAAAACAAATATCAACATTACGAAAATCAATATTCGATCAACTTTCATTCTGTTCCTTTTCTTAGTTTTTTTGTTTGATTCAGCAATCATTGCGACCAGTTAAACGATTGAAACGCTTGCTTGGGGATTTTTGTAAAAAATTTGAAAATTTTGCAAAACAAGGATAACAATCCTAAAGAATTTTGTCAATTTCATTTTCTCAAGTCATTTTGTTTTCTTTGATTTATTCGAAAAATAACCCTTTTTTCCCCTCAGCGTCTCTGAAAAATAAAAAATGGGAACGTTTCTCGTTGAGTTATCAATACAGTTGACTTGATTAATGAAATTTCTTAAAATAATGTTCATCAATTTGATACTCAAGCCGATTAACAATCCGAAAATTGTTGGGGCAACAAGTCTGACGAAACCGGATAAATTACAAAAAACCGAGCCTTTTACTCATTCTGACTTTAATACAAACAGAAAATAATATTTGATACATATTTTAAGGAAGTTCTAAAAACCTGAACGAGGAAAACAATGGCGTTAAAAATAAAAGCGTTACAGCCAGACAGAAACCGACTTTTCTATTTTTTTATTGATTTTGTTGCAATATTCTTTTTTGTCGTTTCTGCGAATAATATTGGGGCGGAGCCTCCGAATAAATCAAGCGAAATTGAGTCCTTCAAGCCTTTGATTGGAATAACAGCCAGTTTAAATCAATCAGGAAGTTCGGCCTGTTCCTCTGCCAATCAAACTTACATTGACGTTCTTTCGCAAAATAATGGCGTTCCGATTATTCTTCCATTTGTCGATTCTGAAGAAGTTCTCAATCAGATGGTTGACCGGCTTGACGGTCTTCTTTTAACGGGCGGAATTGATGTCGATCCTTCTTTTTATGGCGCCGAACCGATCAAAGAGTTGGAAGCGTCCAATTTAAAATTGGATATTTATGAAAGTCGAATTTTAAAAAGAGCATTGGAAAGAAGAATCCCGATCCTGGGAATTTGTCGCGGTCATCAATTCCTCAACGTCTATTTTCATGGAACGCTTTATCAAGACATTCCGTCTCAATGTCCAGAATCCATTTCTCATCGAAAAACCTCGAATGAAAAAAAGATCGCCTCGCATCTCATAACGATTGAAAAAGAGTCTCAATTTCATCAATTAATAGGCGTCGATTCTCTTCGAGTCAACAGTTCGCATCATCAATCGGTTGATCGATTAGGCGACGGTTTTCGTATTGTCGCTCGGACTTCCGATGGAATTGTCGAAGCTATTGAAAGAGACGATTATCCTTTTATGATTTCCGTTCAATGGCATCCGGAATTAATGGTTCTGAATGGAGATTCGACAATGAACAAAATATTTGTTGCTTTTATCGAATCCTGTTCCCCCCAAACGGCTCTTTCCCCTCTTTCGGACCCCTCCCCAAAATAAATTTGACTCATTCCTGTTTGCCCAAAATAGAAATTTCATTTGTTTTAAAGATTGAATTCCCTGAATGTTTTCAATAAAACGAAACAATTTCCTGCGGCAACGCTTGAACATCCCAATCAAAGTCCCCCCAATATTTTGAAAACCCAGATCGATTGGGCTTGTTTAAGGCCAAATCGATTGTTATAATATTATTGATTTTGTGATTCGCTTTCTGTGGGGCGTTGCAACTCTTTCGTTTGTTGTTATTCCCCCAAAAAACAAGATCAAAAGAATTTCCTTTTTTTCGTAAAACAATTTGCAAAAATTTCCACAAAATCCAAAACCCGAGAAAAGTTCCGATATTTATATTAGAAAGTTCCCAACCCCTCTTCGGAGCGCGGACGTCTTGTCTGCAAGAACTGGTTTTAACGATTTTATCCGAAATGCGTTTATTGAAAAATCTGGGTTTTTAGAACTTCCTTATATTGCTGTACTTTCCCCGGTTTTTCTTTTTGCGACACATAATAGAACATTATCCGTCGGAAAAAAAGATTTTCGCGCAGCGATAAATTTTATCAAAAAGGATTTCGCGCAGCGACGCGGCGCAGCGAACGGAAAAAAACTCCCAAACGAGCGACAAAAACGACTCTTTTTCAAATGGAACTGCCGTTTTAAAAGCGATTTAAATAGCGACGAAATCGGAAATTCCAAAAAGAAAACGTCCTTGCGTTTCCGCTGCAACGTTGCGCGACCCCCCAATATCGCTACGCTAATCGAAAAAAGTGCAGGATATTATAAATATTGTCAGATTATTTTACGGAGCAGTTTATGATTTATCGAGCCCGGCGCTATGATACGAAAGAATGGGTTCAGGTTTCTGTTGAAAAAGGATTGATTCAAAATGTTATTTCAGTTGATTCGTCTCATCAAGCGGCAAATCCTGACGAAAAGGACGTTCTGTGGATCGCTCCGGGCTTGATCGACCTTCAGATCAACGGTTATCGCGGAACAGAATTTTCGTCTTCTGAGCTTACGGAAGAAAAAGTCGTTGACGTTTTTCGTCAGGTTTTAACAACGGGCGTCTTTCGCTTTTGTCCGACCTTAACGACCAGTTCGCCTGAAAATATGTTGCATGGAATTCAAACCGTTACTCAAGCGGTTCGAAATTGCCCCGAAATTCAAACAATGATGCTCGGAATTCATTTGGAAGGCCCTTTTATTTCCAGAGAAAATGGCCCTTCTGGAGCTCATCCGCAACAATTTTGCATTCCTTATGATCTTTCTCTTATGGATCGTTTTATCAACGCTTCTGACGGTCTGATTCGAATGATGACCCTTTCGCCGGAATATGAAAACGCAACGGAATTCATTCGTCATTTAACGTCACAAAATATCTTCGTTGCACTGGGGCATACGAATGCGACTCCTATCCAAATCGCTCAAGCGGTTGACGCCGGGGCTGTCATTTCAACGCATTTATGTAACGCAACGCATCATATGCTTTCGAAAAAAGAGAACTATTTTCTGACTCAACTGGTTGATGACCGTCTTTTCGCAAGTTTGATTGCTGACGGCTTTCATTTATCGCCGATGATGTTGCAAACCATTTTTCGAACGAAAGGAAAAGAACAACTCATTTTGATCAGCGACCAGGCGGCGGTTGCTGGACTTCCCCCCGGAAATTATAACAATATCGGGCTCTGTGATTTAATGATTCATTCCAACGGCAAAATAACAACGCAAAAGAATCCGCTTTTGTTGGCTGGCGCCTCATTCCCGGTTTCAAGAGGTTTGGTCAATATGATGACCATTGCCGATCTGTCGCTCAAAGCTGCTTTTGATCTCTGTTCGATTAATCCGGCAAAACTGATGCAAATATCAAAATTTTCCAACTCAAACAATGATTTTCTTCAAGCTGGAACTTCTGCCGATTTCCTTATTTTCCGAATTCAATCCGCAAAAACAGGAACTTGGGGGCTTGCCGATACAGAAGGCTTTCAACCGGGAAAACTCCTGTTTGAATCAATTGTTTACAAAGGAAAAAATGTCTTGATTTAGAAACGGTCTCGAATTGTCCCCCCAAAACGCCCATTTTGATTCAAAATGATTTCCCGATTGCTGACGCCAATCGGTTGAAGAAAAATCGCAATATAAATTCGTTTCTTTGCTTTGACTGAAACCAAATTCCCTTGAATGACGCCCTTCCCTTTTTTGCATTCGCATTGAAATGGGACTGCAACGCTTGCTTTCTTGTGCGAAAATTGACAGTTGATAACCGAATTCAATTTTCCGTATTGCGTCTCGGCTTCTCAGAACGAGAAAATAAAACCTTATTTGAACAATTTAACTTCTTAGAATCAAAAAATTTGTCGTTTAAATTTAAAAGGAATGATAAAAATGAAAAAGTTAAATATCGCCTTAATAATCATAGCAATTCTTTTGACTCAAATTGATCTATCGATTTCCGTCGAAAAAAAAAGAATCTCCGTTTCGGTTCAAGCAGACAGCGAAAATCGGGATTATGAAGCATTTCAAGCAATGGACGGCAACCCGGATACGCTTTGGCATACTCAATTCAATTCGCCGGCAATTCAAGGAAAACCGTTGATTCCGCTTCCTGTTCATTGCGGTTACGGTTATGGTTGCAACGAAACTCATTCTTTGTTTCTGCCGCAAGAAAACGAATCTGTCTCGCCCAACAACGTTCCCCCGCCCCATTTTATTATTGTCGATTTGGGCGATTCGTATGAATTGAACGGATTTGTTTATTCGCCTCGAAAAAAGGCCGAAAATGGAACTATCGGCGATTATGAATTCTATTTAAGCCAGAACATTGATGATTGGGGAAAACCAATCGCAAAAGGAAACTTTTTTGAGAACCTTCCTGCAACGATTGACGAGAAAACCAAAAACGACAACACGGAAAAACGGTCCTTGACAAATCCCAATGACGCTCTGGATGCTCCCAAACGAGTCGTTTTCGATTTGCCGAAAAATGGACGTTTCGTTAAATTGGTTGCTTTGACTGAAATCAATAATCAACCGTTTACTTCGATCGCTGAATTGGAACTCTTGTCGGATTCTTATGAATTTGTCGCAAGTTCCGGGAATTCTTTGAACGATAATCGAAATTGTTGGACTATTTCAAAAAACGATGTTCAACAATGGATTATAGAATGGTTGGGAGACGACTTTAGAAATGACGTCAACTCAACAACTTTTCTGGACATCATCGAACAATATAATCATTTATGCAAAGAGCTCCCAAAACGGGATTATTATGATTATGTCAAAGATCAAACCGCAAATGAACAGGCATTAATTTGGGAATCGGATCGCGACCCGTTGGACGTCGTTCTTCGACGAACTGCGGCTCTTTTGGATGAATTAAAAACCTCGGAAATCGAAAAACTTCGCTGCGGCGAATCGCTCGAATTTGCAGAAAAAACATTGAATTTCGTTCAGGAACAAAACAACTTGATTCCGATTGATGATCAAAAAAATCGATTCAAAATGTTCATGCAAACCTTGATTTTGAACCGTTCCCTTCTCTATTCGCTTCCGGAATTAAATTTCAATGAAATTCTTTTCGTTAAAAAAAATCGGGCCAATTACAATCATATTTGCGACCAATTTTATGGACGTTCCGCTGTTCCTGGCGGCGGATTGTTTGTTCTTTCCGACGTTTTTGATATGAAAACGGTTCCAAAAGTCCGAAATCTGCTCGAAAATTCAACGGTTCAAAATGAATCGCGACTCTTTGGGCAAAAATTGGAAAACGGATCTTTTCTTTCTCCCGATCTCTCCTTTGAAGGAGATCGAATCGCGTTCGCTTTCGTTGAATGCAAAGGAAATCCAAAGCATATTGATCATTTAGACCTTTCGCGCGGCCACACGGAATCCGGTTACTGTTATCATATCTTTTCTTGCAAGGCCGACGGTTCCGATCTGAAAATGATAACCGACGGAACCTGGAACGATTTTGATCCTTGTTTTTTACCGAACGGTCGAATGGCGTTTATTTCGGAACGGCGCGGCGGTTATTTGCGCTGCGGACGCGATTGTCCCAATTATACGCTGTTCGATATGAACGAAGACGGCTCCAAAATTCGTTGCCTGAGTTATCATGAAACAAATGAATGGAATCCAAACGTTACCAACGACGGAAAAATTGTCTGGACGCGCTGGGATTATATCGATCGTTTCGGTTGCATCGCTCATCATCCTTGGATAACAACGCTTGACGGACGCGATCCGAGGTCCGTTCATGGAAATTTCTCGCAACGACATCTTCGAGCCGATGCCGAGCTTGACGTTCGAGCCATTCCCAATTCGTCGAAATTTATGGCAACTGCCGCTCCGCATCACGGACAATGTTATGGTTCCATTTTGTTAATCGATCCGCAAATCGAAGATGACGACATTATGAGTCCGGTCAAACGCTTGACGCCTGACGTTGGTTTTCCCGAAAGCCAAGGGGGCGGCCAAGTTTGGGGAACGCCTTGGCCTCTTTCCGAATCCTTGTTTCTTGCCGTTGCTGATTATTCAATGCAACCCGGCCTCGGAGTTGAAGGTCAAACCGATTTGCTCGGGAATTACGGAATTTATCTTGCCGATGCCTTCGGAAATCGCGCTTTAATTTATCGAGATCAGGAGATCGGTTGCGCCAGTCCGATTCCTTTTCTGCCGCGCCAGAAACCGATCGTTTTGCCCGCCTTGACCCCGAATGAAGAGATCGCCGATCAACCGTTTGTTGCCCCCCCTGCCGATTTTAACGCAACTCGACCGGAAGCAACCGTAACGATCTCAAACATTTATGAAAGTTTGCGTCCCTGGCCGGAAAAAACTCAAATTAAATCCTTGCGCGTTGTTCAGATTTATTGTATGTCTGTTCCGTCTGGATATCCGCCGCATGAAACCGGTTATCGCGAAAAAACGTCGCTTGATTCCGTTAATCTTGCTCGCTGTTCCTTGGGAACCGTCCCCGTTGACGACGACGGAAGCGTTCATTTCAAAGTCTCTGCTCTATGCGAAATCTATTTTCAAGCTCTTGACGAAAACGGACTTGCGGTTCAATCTATGCGAAGCGGAACAAGTCTCAAAGAGGGCGAAAACTTAAGCTGTCTCGGTTGTCATGAACCGAAACATCAAACGCCAATCGCTTCCTCGACTCTTCCAACGGCCTTTCTTCGAGAACCTTCTCAATTAAAACCGGAAGCCAAAGGTTCGCGACCATTCAGTTATCCGGAGCTGATTCAACCCATTCTCGATAATCATTGCGTTGCCTGCCATTCTGATCCCGAAAAATCTCTTGACCCGCTTATTTACGCAAATTTGTCAGAAAAACACAAATCGCCAATGAATCTTTCTCGTGAACCGATTGAAAATCATTTCTTTGCGTCCTATAATAATCTTGTTCAAGGCGGTTTTGCTTTTAACGATTATGGCGACCCGCTTCGAACAACGCCCGGAAAATTCGGAGCAAGAGCCTCAAAACTTTATTCGCTCATACAAAATCATTATGGCGTCGAAAAAGAACTTTCCCGGGACGATTTCGCCGCTTTGGCTCTTTGGCTTGACCTCTTGTCGAATTTTTATGGCGTTTATGAAAAAGAAGGAGCCGAAAAACAACTTCGCGGAGAAAAAGCGTTTCCAACTTTGGAATAACCTGATCTCGAAATCAAAAAAACAACCCAAACCTTTCCCGTCCGCTCTTTGCGTCTCCGCGAGAAAATAAAAAAGTCCTTTCGCAGAGGCGCAAAGACACAGGGAAGAAAACAAAAACATTTAACAAGAAAAGAGATAAAAACAATGAAACGACGAGAGTTTTTAAAACGTTCGGCATTGACCGCTGGCGCAATCGTAACGCCTTATTTTATGGGACAAACAAATCGAACTTTAGCGCAACAGGCTCCAAGCGACCGATTACGGATGGGTTGCATTGGCGTCGGAAGCATGGGACTCGGTGACGCACACGGTTTTAACGGAATGGTCGATATCGTCGCTCTTTGTGACGTCGATAAAAAATATGGCCTTGAGCGTTCGTTAAAATCGGGAATCGGCAAAAAGAACGAACGCGGCGAGGTCATAACGCCCGACACATATACCGATTATCGTCGCGTTTTAGATCGTGACGACATTGACGTTGTTACGGTTATCACGCCGGATCATTGGCACACAAAAATCGCGATCGAAGCTCTAATGGCCGGCAAACATGTTTTCTGTCAAAAACCGTTGACTCTTACGCTCGAAGAAAATCAATTGATTCGAGCCGCATGCCAAAAGTATAACAAAACTTTTCAGGTTGGAACGCAACAACGCAGTCAATATAACGAGTTCATGACGGCGGCCTTGCTCGTTCGCAAAGGACATCTTGGCGAAATCCGGAATATCGTCTGTGATATCGGCGGTTCTCCGACAAGTCAACCGATTCCCAAGTGTGCGGCGCCCGATTCTCTCGATTGGAATACATGGCTCGGACAGGCTCCGTATACCGACTATCTCGCTTCAAACGACGCCAGTCATAGCGACAATCAAGGAGCCCCGGCCTTCAGTCGATGCCATTATGAATTTCGTTGGTGGTATGAATACTCCGGCGGCAAGTTCACCGATTGGGGCGCTCATCATATCGATTGTGCTCTTTGGTCGCTTGGACTTCAGAGTCAGGGAACTGGGCCGGTCTCTTTTGACGGAACAAACAGTAAGCATCCTGTCCCTTATAAAGATGGTTATCCTTTGGTTGATAATCAATACAATACAAGTCATGAATTCGACATCGTCTGTCGCTTTGATAATGGTTCTGAAATGCATGTTGTCAGCAGCAGTCCAGACGGAAACGGTATCTTATTTGAAGGAACCCGAGGCAAAATTCATGTCAGTCGCGGACGGGTCAAGGGAAAGCTCATCGAAGAAAAGGTTCATGAAACGTTCACACGCGAAGATTACGAAGCTCTTTATAATGGAAAACCGATTGAAGGACATAAAGAGAATTTCATTCGTTGTATTCGAGAAGGCGGATTGCCTGTTTCCGATGTCTTTTCCCATGTTCAAGCGATGAACTGTTGTCATCTTTGTGGAATTGCCGCTCGTTTGGGACGAAAAATCCAATGGGATCCGCAAAATGAAAAAATCGTCGGCGACGATATGGCCGCGGCATTTTATTCAAGAGAACAGCGAAAAGGATTCGAAATTCCAAGATAATCCAAAACGGAACGGCTTTGCCAACCTTCTATCACAAACAAAGGCCCCCAAGTCGTTCCCGATTCACTCTTCTTGCCCCTGAAACGTATCGCCATAAACGATCAGGAAAAGGAGCAGCAAAACCAATTCCCCGATCTCTTTGTGCAAAACGTTTCTGATAAAGGCTCATCAATTCAAACCTGCACTTTTCTCGATTTTTGCAATAATATTCTATTCTGTATTGCGAAAAGCAAAATCGGGGAAAGTTCTGATCAAATTCTAAACGGGAATGATTCTGTTAACGCCCGATTATTTTCTGGAACGCACTTCGGAGCGAACGACGGCAAGAGCAAGTTCAAAAAAGATAACATAAAAGTGGCAGGATAATCTGTCAGGGGAATTTTGACCGCCCCCTTTCCTTCAACTGCTTTTTCTTCCTGATCATTCATACTCAATTAGGGTTCGGGACGGGCTTGTTGAAAGGTTGGGGAATCCGCTTCCGGGATTGCGAGCATTTCTTGATTTCCTTCCTGGATTCCGCGAAGCATTTGTTGATAATCAGGATCGTTCTTTGTTGCAAAAATCCATTGGTCGGGAATTGTCGGATCGGTTGAAATGCCGCGTCCCCCTTCTTTTTGGGGAAGATGAGTTGTCAAAAGAAAACTGTGCTCCGGTTGACTCAAATTAATCCAGGCAAATCGTCCAGTCCAATCAATGTTTAATGCGTCATGAACGCCCGGCAAATCATGATTGCCGCCGAAAAGATTTTGATGACAGGTTGCGCATTTTTTTTCGTAAATCGGAAGAACGTCCTGAGTCATCCAATTCGCGGAATCGTTGCCGTTTCTTTTCGCCCAACGATCGCGACGGCCTGCTGAATCAGGCTTTGCATTTGCGTAAGTTCCGTAATAAGGAACATTCGAGTCAATCCAGAGCCAAACTCGCTCTTTTGCTTCCTGACTCATTTCCTGACCGCAATGCTCTTTTGTTAAATAATCGGAAAGCCGACTGGCAAACGTTCCGCTCCAACCCGGTTGATGAACCGCGCTCGGCGTAAAAAGCAGCCAATAAAAATGAACCAACGGTTTTTCCTTCTGCGCTTCGTCCGGAGTCATTTCGCCCGTCAACATATTATGCTGTCGATAAGAGCGGCTTTTTCCCAAAAGATGATCATAGGAAACAGAAAAGAAACGAGTCTTGTCTCCTGTTAAATCATAACCGCCCGCCGGATCTGCTCCTGAATGACAGGAAATGCAATATTGATCCCAAACCGGCTGAACAACGGACGGATAATCGACAATTCCTGCGTCAAGAGTTTTGTTGGTTCGCTCATAGGGAAGCGAAAGCATCCATTCGGGCAAAATGGGCAAGCTGGGACTTCTTTGTGCAGCAGAGGGTCGATGAGCTTTTTCGTTTGCCGTTCCCGGAATCGTCATTCGAGGTTCATGACATCCGTGACAACTTAAAGATTCTCCGGGCATTAACTGAACAGCCGATGTCATTCGATGCAATTCTCGCCCTTCGGAATCGAGAATTTGAAAATAAATTTCCCGAAGCGCCGGAACATAAAAATGAGCAGAACCGTCTTCGTCAACCGGAACAGTTCCCCAATTTCGTTTCGCATAATAAGTTCCGTAACTCATAACGGGCGACTGGTCATAAGCGCGATTGACCAAATCTTCTGTTTTTCGAATTTGTTCCATAATTCGAATCGACTTAACCTGACCGTTTTGAATCCAAGGCTCAATTCCGTTATAAACATTCATTAATGTAACGATCCCGGCAGGTTCGCCGTTTAATAAATCGGTTTTTTCAGGAATCCCCCAATCGTTTTTTTGCTGCGTCAGAACCTGATCTTGAGTTAAAGTCGGACGAAATTTGACTCGATTTTGCGGTTGAAGTCGAGAAGGAACAAGAGGGGGACGTTCGCGTTCTTCCAAAGGAATCGGAAAAAAGCAATGAGCTTTCGGATCTTCATAAATGAGTCGTTTTTCGCCGGAATCATCGAGAAGCCAAATTTTGTATCGCGGACCGGAACGAACGCCGTCGGCTTCTGTAAAAACGGTTGGCGTTTCATTGCCAAAAGAACAGAGAAAAAGATCGTCCGCCAAGGGAAATGGATCGCGATATGCCCATTCGAACCATGAATCCGCAATAACAGGAAACTCTTTGGTTATATAACGAAAACTGATTCCTTTTTCCCCCTCAACGCCAAATTGCCGGTCAATGATCCCGATTGCCCCATGCGGATAACCGTGATGCGGCGCAAAAGTCGCAACAACGCGCGACGACCCGCTGTCAGGAAGCGGTCGGGCTTCCCAAAACGTTCCGACGTCGCGAACCGTATTCCCGAAATAAAGTTGATAAACCGTTCCGTCGGGATTTTGTGTCCAGAGACTTTGCCGATAAGTCAAATCGCGATCAACATATTCCCAACGAGTAAAAAGGACGCGACCGTCCGGCAACATTTGCGGAGTTAAATCGGAAAGCGTATTCATGCTCACGCATTGAATTTCTGAACCGTCTTTTTTCATACGAAACAGATTCGATGACGGCCCCGGCTGGCAAACCGTATGCCCAAAACGACGGGTCGAAACGAAAATCAGATCGCCGTTCGGAAGCTCGCAAGGACTGACATCAAAATAAGGTCCGTCGGTTAAACGGATTAAATGAGTCCCGTCAATCTGAATCGACCAAATATTCCAATAAGACTCATTTTCCGGACAATAGGAAAAATAGATGGTTTGGGCGTCATAAGAAAGATTCATATCATAAATCGAGCCATTCGGATCGTCAAAAACGATGAACGGTTCCTTTGCCGGTTGCGACGGATCAATGAGTCGAATCGAACAGCCCGGTTCTTTTGGCCGCGACATCCAAATATCATTTCCAACCGAATTCGGATTGGTCAACATCGAACGAACCAAAACCAAAAAAGGGGGAACGTTTTCCAAACTTAACGTTTCAGGAAAATCTTCGACTTTTTCTGCCGGAGTCACAAACGGAAGAGAAGTCCATGCGATTTGAGAAAGAGCCGCTTCGTCCAACAAATCAGGTTGACTGTCAAACGAACGGAACCGGAAATTCCGAAATTGAATATCATAATTCCAAGTTCGCAATAAAATCGTTCCCTGACGCAACGGATCCGATTCTTTTTTTTCCGGTTCTTCAAATTGAGCGGCTAATTCGTCATTAATCCAAACCTGAAACGCATATTCATCAAAGCGAATACGAACCCGAAACCATTGATTGATCGGAATTTCTCTCGGAATTCTTTGAAGCGACTGAAAATTATGCCGATGTGCTCCCAAAAGCAGAATCTGTTCCTCGGGATTAAATGAAACTTCGTAACCGTTATAATTATCCGCCCCGATTCCGCAATCAGAAACCTTAAACCCGACCCCGCTGAATCCGTTTTTTCGTTCAGGGATTCTGATTTCAACTTCAAATTCCCCTCGTTTGGCCGATATTTCCGGATTGTTTGAAACAAGGCGCGGTCCATTCTCGCCAATCTTGCCGGTCAAAATTCCCTCTTGATCGACGAGCCAATTTCCGCCATAAGAATCAAAGCCGTCAATGGCTTTTTGATCAAACGGAATAAATGGCAATTTGGCTGTTCGCTCCAAAACGGTTTCAGCCTGAATATGGTTCAAATAAAATGCCCAAAAACAGACAATAAAAGAAACTTTTGAAAACAATGATAAACAATACATATATTACAAAATCCTTGATTTTAAGAAATTCCAAATAATAAAAGATTATCTTTCGATTTTCAACTCAGGTTATTTATATTCTATAAAAATCCCCAAACGACTTTTTCTAATTTTTTGAAAATATTGAAGGCCTATTTTATTGATTCAAATTATTTGAAAAAACGGCTTTTTGAGGTTTTGCATTCTTTTGGCACGGAAAACAACTTCAACTCAACAATCGAGTTTTCCTGGTTTTAATGACTCAAAAAATAAACGGTTTCCTTTTTTAATCTTGCCGAGACGCCAAGGAAAACGGGTTTAACAAGGGAAATATTTGTCGACTGAATCCAAAAAAGATCATTTCCTAGATTCAGTATTCTCTCCATTTTTAATGAGCAATCTTATTTGGCAAGAGACAGGCGTCCCAAGAAATGAGCTCGCAAAATGGGCAATTTGAGTTAATTATATCTCTTTCGATTTCGTCCGGAGTTATCCCTTGCGTTCTCGAATCGTCAATGTCAAACTTGATCCGGCAACTCAAATCCCTTTCGAGCAGGTCGCTCAAGCCATTGATTCGCTTCGTCATCGCCGACAAAAAGTTCTTTTTCGGGGTTCCATTTTAACGAACGCCCTAAATATCTTGCAATATTCAATAAATGACAAACGGAAGCGCTTCGATGCCCTATCTCAATATCGGAAATCGGTCGTTCGCCGCTCAAAATGCAAAAGAGCCAATTATCGACATGACTTTGATTTTGACGCGAATGATTCTTCAATAAATCCAAAGCCAACTCTTTGGGATTTGACGTTAAATTCCCTCGAAAAATTTCCATTTTTGCCTTTTTTCCAATAAAAATGCCGCCGCCGCGATTTGCATTTTCGAGTTTAACCGTTATTCCGTTTGCATAACGAAAACTTAAATGCGGTTTGGAACAAATTTTATTGCCGCGTTCAGCCGTTTCCGGTTCTGAATAAATCGGCGGTTCAAGTTTTTCGCCGTCAACAAGAATTTCGGTCGGTCCCGTCAATTCCATTCCGAGGGCGCATTGAATCTGATCGAAACCATGCGTTCCCCAACCGGTCATTTCCCCGCCGGAATAAGGTCGAAACGAAAGCCAGCCCGGTTTGGCTCGCGGCGCAAATAAATCCATATTGAACGGAACTGGTTCTGTCGGGCCGCACCAAAAATCCCAATCAAGCCCTTCCAAAACCGGTTGAGCCGGCAAATCAGCTAACCAGGGACTTTCATAATTCGCCGCAATAACTTCTTGAATTTCTCCGAGTCCGCCGTTGCGAATGAATTCGCAGCCGATAAAATTTTCCCGTTGCGAACGCTGTTGACTTCCAGTTTGGAAAACGACATTATATTTTCGCGCCGCCTGAACCATTTTTCGACCTTCGGAAATCGTCAACGAAACAGGTTTTTCCGCATAAACATGCTTGCCCGCCTGACAAGCTCCGATACAAGTCAAGCCTCGCCAATGTTCCGGCGTCGCTGAAATAACGGCGTCGACGTCTTTGTTATCGAGAACGCGCCGATAATCTTGATACGCATTCGAACAACCGTTTTTTTTCGCAACGGTTTCCGCTCGCGGAAGCCAAATGTCAGCAACGCAAATCGGTTGCGTTTTAGGATTGTTCGCCGCTTCAGCAAAAACTTCGCTTCCCCGACGTCCAACGCCAATTCCCGCTATACCGATTCGTTCATTGGCGCCCGGAACGTTTCCTTGCGCTAACGCTGAACGGGAAATCAAAGTCGGCGACGCTATTCCAATTGCTGTCAACGCGCCCATCGATTTTAAAAAAGTTCGTCTCGTTTGTCTCATTTGAAGAAGTCCTTATGATTATTAATCGAATTATTATCGCTTTGATTGATTTTCAAACTGTTTGAGATCAATAAAAAGCAACCGACATTGCTGTCGTTTTGTTTTATTAGGAAGTTCTAAAAACCCTGTTTTCTAACAAACGCTTTTTAAAAAAAATCGTTAAAACCAGTTTTTGCGGACGAGATGTCCGCGATCCTTCGTTTTTTAGAATTTCCTTATTATATTATTAGCTAAAATAAAACCAGAGCACAAAAAAGGGATCGACTCTTGAAAAAAGTAACATCAGGAAAACAAACAGCGGTTTCAAATTGAATTCAAATAATTTAATCGTTTCAAAATTCCTAATAAAATGAAGGCCGGCAAATACCAACAACAATATAACTCAGAAAAAATTAAAATACAAACAATTTTCTTTTGATAACTTCCTATTGCATAAAATTAACAAATAAAATTAAGACAATTCCCCAAAAGAGAAAACTTAAACAACAGGCGAAATATTGATATCTTCGTCTTGATTTTGTCCGAATCCGTTATTTGATCAGTTTTCGTAAATAATCAATGCTTCGCGCTGCTTGATCAAGAGTTCCGCATTCAACGCTCATAACAATATCCTGAGGAATCGTTTTGAGAATCGCAATAATTTTTTCCCAATCAATGACGCCGTCGCCGCAAGCGCAACCGACAGCGGTTCCCATAACTTTTCCCCGTTCCGCATCGGACTGTTCGATCGAAATATCTTTTGCATGCATATGAACCAATCGATGCTTGATATGATCGAGCCAGGAAACAGGATCAAAACCGCCAAGATACGCGTTGCCTGTATCAAAATTTGCGCCAATATTCGACGAATCAACCAAACTCAAAATTCGATCATAACCGTCGATCGACAGCGAATAAGTTTGATGCGTTTCGAGTCCAAGCCGAATTCCTCGCGGCTCGCAAACTTTAATCGCTTCCATAATCGAATAACGAATAAGAACCCAATCTTCTTCCGCTGTTGTCCAAGTTTGTTTATGCCCTTCATGCGTATTGATGACCGGCGCCCCGCATTCTTTGGCAAATCGAGCCGCCTGTTTTAAATATTCAACGGCAATTTCCGGTTTGGAAAGTTGACTATGCGAAGAAAATGCGGAAAGTTTAACGCCAAATTTCTCGCAGGCATTCCGTATCCGAAACGGGTCGTCGAGCATTGAAACCGAATGAAAATATCGCGCTTCGCTCAAAAGTTCGCGTCCCCAATGAACCATTGGTTCAATATATTCATAACCAAGCTCCGAGGCAAATTGAACTGCCCATTCGAATGATTTATGCGACGTTCGAACAGCTTCCAAATTGAGACCAAGACCAATTTTTCCCATTTTTTCCCTTTTGATACAAATTAATTGAAAATTCCAACCCCCTGAATTCATAACCCGACCCCAAAAACGCGGATTACAAAAGAACGAAACCTATCGCTTTGATTGGTTTCGCTTGTTTTGATTTACAAATCAAATATTTTGCCAATATTCTTATTGTCTGTTACAGATTTATATTTTCCCATTTTAACAATTCTTTTTTCAACTCAATTCCAGAGGAAAAACCGCCCAGTTTCCTATGAGAACCGATGACTCGATGACACGGGATTAAGATCAAAATTGGGTTTGCCCCGCAGGCATTTCCAACGCTTCGAGCGCCCAAAGGATTTCCGATCATTTCCGCAATTTCCCGATAAGATCGCGTTTTGCCGAATGGAATGGTCTGAAGAGCATTCCAGACTTTAAGTCGATACGGCGTTGCGTTTTCCGGTTCTAAAGGAATGTCAAATCTGGTTCGTTTTCCTTCAAAATACTCATTCAACTGTTTAATCGTCTCAAGCATTAAAGGCGTTTTCTCGCATTTCTGACTCAAATCGCTTGAAAAGTCTGTTTCTCCCTTCTTGAACTCTGGAAAGAATGGACGCGGGTCTTGAAAAATGTTGCCTGGGAAATCAAATTCAAAACGATTGAAAACCTCTTTTTTTAACTCCGAAAAATGATCGACCATAAACGACGAATCAAATGAATCCAATTGAATTCGTCCTCTTTCATTCAAAACAGCAGATCGTTTATTTTTTATCGATTCAATTTTGGGTTCAAATAAACGTTCTGAAAACAGCGATAAACGAGTTATTCTTTCCTCGTTTTCTCTGATTAATAACATTCCGATTTTGAGACTGAAATAATGAAAAAATGACATCAAAATATCCGCACAAATACTAATATCAAAAATAAATTTCTAAATAATCGAACAAAATGATCGTTTTCAAACTTCTTTAAGCTTTGGCATGATCTCTCCATTTATTGATTTTAATATAAATCAAGCCCTGTTAAAAGTCATGACATCAAATCTTTCCATTTAAATCAAATTTGTTAAAAATCCAAAATCGTCAATTCGCAAACGCAACAACAGCCGCAGTTTTTTGAAGCTTAAAAAGGCGCCTTTTTCCCTTACGGATCAACGAAAATTTGACTTGTTTCAATGCATTGATTGACAGATTTCCTTCAAACTGATACAACTTTATTATAGAGCGTCCGGTTTTTATTCAATCAATTGAAAACGAAGCCAGCTAGGTTGAACAAACTTCGCTTTTGTCCTTCGCGAATTGTTGACCGGTTTGCGTCTCCCAAAATCTGCGATTTTCAACAATCTTGAGTCTATTCATGAAAAATATTTGGCGATCAATAAAAGTAACCTTTAAATACAAATGCAATATTGCGATCATTATCATTTCTGCATTTCTTCTCGCATTATGTTGGGGAGCCAATATTAGCGCCGTTTATCCGTTGATTCAAATTAATTTTCAAGGCAAAACCTTTTCGCAATATTGGAACGATCAGCTTGAAGCCAAAGAACGACAAATTGCGTTAAAGGAAAACGGTTCCCTCATTGATCAATCAACTCTTCAAAAAGAAAAATGGCAATTACAATTATTAAAAAAGGGAAAACCTTTTATTGACCGTTATTCGCCCCAAACCCCTTATTCAACCGTTGTCGCTCTTATGAGCTTTCTAGGAATCGCAACGCTTTTCAAATCCGTTTTTGGAGCTATTCATTCTTATTATTCTGTTCGGATTCGAAATTTAGGAATTTTTGAGATTCGCGAATTATTTTATCGAAAAGCGATTGGTTTCGAGGTTGATTATTATAACCAGAATGGGGTTTCGGATACAATGAGTCGTTTTACGAACGATATGCGATCTCTTTCTGGGGGCATTTCCATTTTTTATGGCAGTCTTGTTCGAGAGCCATTAAAAATGTTTGTCAGTTTAACTGGAGCGGCTTTAATAAGTTGGCGATTGTTGTTGCTTTCGTTGATTATTGTTCCTTTTATAACTTTGATTATTCGTTGGTTGAGCAAGAAATTGAAAATGGTCATTCGCGAATCTATGATTCAAATGGTCGATCTTTATCGACGCATTGCCGAAACGTTTCGTTCGATCAAGATCATCAAAGTTTTTAATCAAGAGCGAGCGGAATGCGCCAAATTTCGCCGAACAAATCGAACTCAATTCAAACGGTCAATGAAGATTGCCAAATACGCATCGTTAATAGGGCCGATCAACGAACTTTTCATTGCTTCCATATTAATAACAACCATTTTAATCGGATCCTATCTTGTTTTATTGCAGGAAACAAAAATCTTTGGGTTAACCGTTTGTTCAGAACCATTAAGTTTAGGGGGAATGATTCTTTTTTATGGTTTTTTAATGGGAGCGATTGGGCCGGTAAAACGACTCGCAGAAACTTTTTTGGGAATACAAGATTCCTTTGCTGCTGCAGAGAGAATTTACGAAATCATTGATCGAAAGAATATTGTCTCGGAATCAAATGAGCCGTTGAAATTTCAATCGTTTTCCCAATCCATTCGTTTCGATCATGTTTCGTTTTTTTATGAAAAAGAAATAAATTATTCAAATTCACAAAATCAAGTTTCCAGGAACTCCGAGGACAATTCTTTTGGCTTTAAAAATCTGTTCAAAAAAATTGGAAATAACTCTCCTTTCGAAGCCGTTGAGCCGAAACCTTCAGATGTCCCCCAACAAACTTGTTCGAACAAATTGGTTCTCAAGGATATTTCTTTGACTATTTCTTTTGGAGAAACCATTGCGATCATCGGACCGAGCGGTTGCGGGAAAAGCACACTGTTGAATTTAATTCCTCGATTTGCTGATCCAACCTCAGGAAACGTTTTTATTGACGATATTCCCCTTCGCGAAATCAAAATATTTGATTTGAGACGCCAAATCGGTCTTATTACGCAATCGCCCATTCTTTTTAACGGAACGGTTCGCGATAATATTGCTTATGGAAGTTATGGGGCAACTGAGGAAATGATTATCGAAGCGGCTCAACGAGCTTATGCGCATGATTTCATTATCAACGATCTGCCCGATCAATATGAAACCAATGTTGGACCGAATGGCAATTTGCTTTCTGGAGGACAACGTCAACGCATTTCAATCGCGAGAGCCATTTTAAAAAATCCGAAGATTTTGCTTTTGGACGAAGCAACAAGTCAGATTGATATGCAGAGCGAACTGATGTTTCATCGAGCATTAAAAGATTTGCTCGGAACTCGAACCGTCATTATTGTTACGCATCGAACAGGAGCCTTGGCTTTGGCTGATCGAATTATTATTATGGATAATGGAGAAATCCAAAATATTGGAACGCATGAAGAACTTTTAAGAAACTCTCCTTATTATTCTCAGCTGTTCTTGCATAATGGAGTTGAAAAGCTCTGAGCGTTGCGATCACAAATCTGCCCAATTTTGAATGCGTCCGACGATTTTCGTCTGATAACAGAAAATAAAACCTTTCGCGTTTTGCGGACAGACTTTTTCTTGCATTGTGAAAAAGAAACAATCAAAAAAAGATTGAAGGAAAATAAAGAAAAGATTATTATGTTATATAGAAACTCAAAAATCTTTTAAACGAGCATTTCGATCAAAAATAATCGAAAACATTTAAACAAGAATAATCAGCGAAAATAAAAATATCTAAAACTGAAAAGAACGCTAAGATTCAATTCAACATTATTCATTCTTTGCAGCTTTTTCTTGATAGCTTTATTAAATTGGTTTCCAAACACTTATTACGACAAAACAGTTATTCAACCCTTATTTTGTATATTAAAACAAGAATTAAACAACTGTATTTTCGAATAACAGCTCTATTCAACCAAATTCAACTTTTTTGAATACAACTCAACAAAAGCATTCAAACTTCTCAAAAGCTTATTCAGACAATCGCATATGTTCCTTACATAAAACTTATACTGAATCAAAATGACTTATGGAAGCTGAAAAACGACAACAAATTTCATTCAATTTATTAAACAACCATGTCAAAAAGGCTATTAAAAAAAGACCATTGCCATTTATAATGCCTTTTTGCATTCGTTTTACTTATTGACGTCAATATGTTTATCAAACATTCAGTTCAACTAACAATTAATCGTCGTAATCAAATGATTAACGCGGTTGATATGGAGAAGCATCCTCATCATCTACGGCAATAGCGACAACAACACCAGCGATCGCTCCAGCAATGGCCAAAAAGCCAACGCCACCGCACGATCCTAAAGTAGCAACGTCTGCTCCATTATTAGGAAGATACATTTGCTGAGGCATGACGGGAGCAGCAGCAGTATCAGCAGGAGCTGGAGCGGCAACAGGCTCTTCAGGAAGAGGGTCGCCGACAAGTTCGTTCTGACCTCGGATTGAATCTCCGGAAAGCGGATCAAAATCTGCGGGGAGTTTTTGCAAACCAACTTTGGATAATTTGAAATTACTGACAAAATTTCCGTTTTCATCATATTTGACGAACAACGAAGAAACGCCATAACTTTCTCCATCGACAGATTCAGCAACAAGAAGATAATTGGCTTCTTTCAAATTCCTGATTGCGAAATGTCCTGATTCATCTGTTGTTGCTTGCGCGACGAGTTCTCCCATGAGGAAGAAGCTCAAGTCAATATTTTGGAAAGCAACATATGACGCATTTTGAGCTGGTTTTTGATAGACGTTTCCAGAAAGAACGGTTTCTGCTGCACTCAACATTGAAGTTGAAATAAATGCAAAAGCAAGAACGAGCAAAGCAAAATTTTTCTTTAACATATTTGTAGTCCCTTTTGTTTTATTATTTATCAAACATGAATTGGTTTTTAACTTTTTTAAACTTTAACTGTCTAACTATGATTATAATCAAGTTCAAAAAATTACAATATATAAAATGGAAAATTATGAAATATTTTTTTGAATTCAACTGGCATCAACAAAATTTCTTTTACAAACAGCAAAATCGTCATTTATTATTAACGGCAAGTTAAATGCTATTTGTTACAAGCAAATGCCCATTTAATCAAATATCTATATTATTTTGAATAGATATATCGATTTAAAAAAATTTGAGGATTATCAGGAAAAACGGATATTCCAAAAAGGAAACGCAATAAAACAGCAGAAATTTTAAATGACAAATCCTTCAGATAATTTTTTTATATCAAATGACAGTTTTTAAGGCTATAAAGATAAGATATCGCATTTTTGTCATTTTGTCAAGCATTTTTTTCAGAAAATATTAAATAAATTCGAAAATAATCAATCTGCAACAACTAAACAAAATACATCAATTAAATCGATTATTGAGGCCAGTCAAAGAATATTCCTTTTAGAAGAGAATCATGGTTGCAACAATCATTGGAAATAACAGAAAAAACGATATCTCGAGCTGTTGATGAGAGAACTTCAATATTAATCTTGAGATAAGATTCAGGCAGAGCAGATTCAATTCGATCAGCCCATTCAATAATTGTCAGCCCCTGACGATCAAAATATTCTTCCGGCCCCAATTCCCAAAATTCATCAATATCTTTCAATCGATAAGCGTCGAAATGGAAAATATTCCGATTTCCATGATATTCATGAACGAGAACAAAAGTTGGACTGGAAACCTCCTCAATCGGAATCCCTGAAGCTTGAGCAATAAACTGAACGAGACGCGTTTTTCCTGACCCCAATGTTCCATTCAATGCAATGACGCAACGTTCCGGAAGGGATTGGGCAAGCCGCGTCCCCAATTTTTCCATTTCCGATTCATTATTGACTTTTATCGTCCATTCCGTTTTCGACGACATAATTCCAATCCAATCCCCCAATATTGACGTTACAGAAACGCATGAAAAAAGATCAAAAAACTAATTCGGCTGATGTTGTTGACGCTGAATTGCATCGTTGAGTATCTCCTGGGTCACAAAAATCGGCAACGGCGGATTAAAGCAAAGAGAAATCGCCAACGCATCTGAGGGCCGGGAATCAATCAAAATGGTTTTCCCGTCTTGTTTGATTTGGATTTGAGCAAAATAGGTCTGTCTTTCAACTTGATTAATTTGAATGTTTTCAATTTTTCCATTCAAAAGCTGAACTGTTTGACAGAATAAGTCATGAGTCAACGGGCGCGCGGAAGCTATTTTTCGTATTTTACGATCCAGTATGGTCGCTTCAAAAAGTCCGATAATAATTGGAAATTCTCGAACGCCATTTTTCTCTCTCAAAAAAACAACTTGATGCTGAGACATTTCGCAAATAATCAATCGGGAAAGTTCCATCAGAATTGTCATTGTTTTCTCATTATCGTTTCGAGTCATTTGAGTTCTCATTAGATTTAACCTATCATTATATTATAATCGATCCCTTATTCTTGAAAACTGGATAAAGAAAAATTTCAGGTTTTCTTCCCTCCCAAAAAGGATTTCTAAAAGTTTCATTATTTCCCCAAAACAATAAAAATATATCTTGTTCTTTTTACGAAGATGATACAATCATCCATTTATTCTTTCAGCCCGGTTAAATTTTCAGGTTTGAAACAAAAATTCAAGCCCGCTAAAAAATCCGAATATCTGGTTCAAAAGTTGGCCTGCAACAGAAACGATTACGAAAGAACAAAGCCTGTTGACCAGAAAGAGTCGGCATCTTTTTCAACTCAAACGGTTCATTATGATTTAAGGAATCTCAACAAGATAAAAAAGAACAAAGAACGTTTCTTTTTTGAGACTTCAAGAAAAGTCATTAATATTATTGAAAGTTTTTCGCGAAAGATCAAAAATGATAAGGACTCCTTGAAAGAATATCAAAAAAGACAATAATATTTGCATTTATTGTCGATTTCGAAAAACTGTTTTAAGGAATGAACCAACAGAAAAAAACGTTTCATGACGAAGGAGTTGTTCAAATGTCCCTGATCGTTCAGAAATTTGGGGGAACAAGCGTTGCCGATACAAAAAAAATTCTCGCCGCCGCTCGAAAAGCAATTCGAGAGACGAAAGAAGGAAATCAAGTTGTTATGGTCGTCAGCGCAATGGGCAAAAATACAGATCATCTGATTGATTTGGCAAAAGAAATCAGCGATCGACCGAATTCTCGCGAAATGGATATGCTCTTGTCAACAGGCGAACAGGTTACTGTTGCGCTTATGGCCATTGCTCTTCAATCTTTGGGACATGAAGCGGTCAGTTTTACTGGAGCTCAAATTGGCATTAAAACCGACAATACCTATAGCAAAGCGCGAATTCGATCCATTTCAACCGAGCGCATGCGAAAAGCTCTGGACGAAGGAAAAATCGTTATTGCGGCCGGTTTTCAAGGAATTGATGACGATTTTAATATTACAACATTGGGACGCGGCGGAAGCGATACAACCGCCGTTGCTTTGGCCGCCGTTCTTAAAGCGGACTCCTGCGACATTTTTACAGACGTCGATGGCGTTTATACAACCGATCCGCGAATCGTTCCTGAAGCTCGAAAAGTTGACAAAATCAGTTATGATGAAATGCTCGAACTGGCAAGCCTCGGCGCTGGCGTTATGCATAGCCGCTCGATTGAATTTGCGAAAAAATTCAATGTCCCGGTTCATGTTCGAAGCAGTTTCAGCGATACCCCAGGAACCATTATTGGCGCGGAACCGGAAAATAACGAAGCGCCGGTTTGCGGAGCCGCTTTAGCCAAAGAGGAAGCCCGAATTACTGTTATCGGCGTTCCCGACAAACCGGGCGTTGCGATGAATCTTTTCTCCCGAATTGCCGAAGCAAAGATTCCAACCGATATGATTGTTCAAAATGTAAGCGACCAGGGAATAACCGACATTTCCTTTGTTATCCCCAGCGATGATCTGGCCGCAACCCTTAAAATCGTTGAATCAACGGTTCAAGAAATCGGCGCCGAAGGTTTTGAAAGCGATAATAATGTCGCCAAGGTCTCTGTTGTCGGACTCGGAATGGAAAAACAGCCGGGCGTTGCGCAAAAAATGTTTCATGCTCTCGCAGAAAAAAAGATCAATATTCATATGATTTCAACAAGCGAAATCAAAATTTCTGCTTTGGTTGATCGCGACAAAGGCATAGAAGCGCTTCGAGCCATTCATGAAGCATTTCAACTTCAACAGGCATTTGTATCGACAACGGTCGATTCCGCGATTACTCAAACCGAATCAGCCAGTGCTGTTCGCAGCGCTCTTTCCAATGAATTTGTTTCTCGTTTGACCGGAATGGAAGAAATCTTGATTGAGAAAGTCAGTATTGACCAATCTCAAGCTCGCATAACCTTAACCGATTTGCCTGATCGTCCCGGTTTGGCGGCAGAAGTTTTCGATCAAATTGCGGGCGGAAGAGTCATTGTCGATATGATCGTTCAAAGCGTCGGACGTCAGGGACTGGCCAGCATCAGCTTCACAATTCAACGCAATGAACTTGATTCCGTCCTTGATATTACTGAAAAACTGAACCGCGCATATCAATGCAAAACGTTTTCGAATCCGACTGTTACTAAATTAACGGTTCACGGAACCGGGTTACGCAGTCATACCGGTTTGGCTTATCGAATGTTCAAAACGCTTTCCGACGGCGGAATCAATGTCAGTATTATCTGTACAAGCGAACGTTGCATCAATGTTGTTATCGACGATTCGGTCGGCAAAACCGGTTTCAGTTTGCTGTCAAACGAATTTGTTGATGAAATGATTTAGTGTCCTGTTAAATTTCTATATATCGGTTGCCCCCGTCGCGGAACAAACAGAACTGGAGCGCGGATGTCCCGTTCGCATCCGCCCCCAAAGAATCGTCTCGACTCTTTGTAAAAATCAACCAACATCTATTTATAACATTCACAGAAAACCAGATTCTCGCTACAATAATCCGTTGTCCTTTGATTATTTGAGGCCTGTTGAAATTCCCGATTTCTTGACAGGCTCAAAGTTAACTCAGAATCAACAACAGGACAATTCCAAATAAAAAAGCTCCAAATTGGAGCTTTATTTTTTATCGAGCGCAAATTCAGGAAAGGAATCAATTGATGCTGGCTGTCTTATGAGACGTTGCCAGAGCATTCAAATAATCGATTGTAATATTCATGATTTCGCTGAGATAATAATCGAGTTCGATTTGCGTGTCAACATTCATCATTTTTTCGAATTGTTTTAACTCTTCTTTTTCCGTATTGAGTTTTTCGCGTTCAGCAAAATATTTTTCTCGATTTAAAGAAGTCGTTTTTTTCGATTTGCTTTCTTCAAACCAATTAATCTTTTCTTGTATTTTTTGGAATTCCGCCGAATCAGCGACTCGTTTTTGCGATTTATCGTTCAATAAGGAAATAATATTCGGATTAACAAAATCAAAGATTGGATATTTAGCGGCGGCAATTTTAGCAAAAACCAGCGCATTGTCCAGATCGGATTCAGAAATATCCTCAAGATGATCGGTCAGGGAAGGCAAAACAATATCGGATTTGACCCCTTGGAGTTGCGGACTTTCGCCGCCTGGATGATAAAAGCCCTGAATCGTTACTTTGAGCGTTCCGTAATTCGCTTTTTCACTGAATAACGGACTGAAAAGGAAATCAGCCAGTTCTGTTGTACTCTGAACCGAACCTTTTCCATGCGTTGTTGAATCGCCAACAACAAGCCCTCTTTTATAATCTTTGATCGCTCCGGCAAAAATTTCGCTGGCGCTGGCGCTGAATTTGCTGGTTAAAACTATCAACGGTTTCGTCCAGGCAATGCCAGAATCGGGATCGTCCAACGATTTTGCCGATTGCGGTCCTAACTCGGACGGTTTGACCTGAACAACCGACCCGGTTTTAATAAACAGACCGGTTAACGCAACGGCTTCCGGAAGGGAACCGCCGCCATTCATACGCAAATCAAGAACGCAAGCGTCAACATTTTCTGCATTAAAATCATCCAATATTTTTTTGACATCTCGAACTGTACTTCGCCCCTCTTTTCCGACAGCAAGCGCTTTCATATCGAGATAAAAGCTCGGCAGATCAATAATGCCAATTTTATAAGGCGTTCCGTCTGCTTTTATTGAAGTTTCAAAGACAGAAGGAGCTGCCGAAGCGGTTTCGTTATGGGAACCGTCTGACTCTGTTGCGCTCTGTTCCGCGATCGTTGGTTTTCCCGATTCAAATATTTTAGCTTGAGCAGCGCTGTCTTGCAATTCAACTTTTTCTCGAACAATCTTAATAATTTTTTTCGCGGAACCATCCCCGGGAAGAACTTCCAAACGAACAAGCGTTCCTTGTTTTCCGCGTATTTTTTGAACAACGTCATCTATTTTCATATCAACAACGTCTTCCAGCGGACCGTCTTCCCCTTGTCCGACGCTAATGATTCGATCTTCTGCCTGAAGTTCCCCTTGTTTTTCGGCCGCTCCCCCTTTGACAAGCTGTTTGACAACAGTATAACCGTCAACGCTTTGCAAGGTTGCTCCAATTCCTTCAAGACTCAATTGCATTTGAATCATAAAATTTTCCCAGGATTTTGGAGACCAATAAAGCGAATGCGGATCATAAACGTTCGCAATGGCGGACAAATAATCTTCCAAAACGTCGTCATTTGTCATCTGATGCATTCGTTTTTGAAGACTGTTATAACGTCGATGCAATTTCGCGATTGGATCTTCATTTTCATAGGGATCAAAAGTTTTCTTCGGAGCGCTCTCCGGATTGTTTTGAGCTTCCAGCTTTTCTTTTTCTTTATCTTTATCGGTTGCTTCAAGAGAAAGAATCTCGAGTTTGATTCGTTTTCGCCAACGATCATAAATTTCGGCATCGTCCTGAGGATAATCCAAGTCGTCTTTATCGAGAACAATTTCTTCATCGACTGTAAAATCAAAAGGCGAATCAAGAATCTGTTGAGCCAATGCGCAACGTTCGTCGACCCGTTTTAGATAACGATTATAAATAGCAAATGCGGCGGAAAGATCCCCCTTTTTAGCCATTTCTGCCATTTTATGCCTATAAAGAGCGCTGAACTCTTCAACATCCGCTTTAGTAAAATAAATTTTCAAAGGATCAACGGTTTCAAGATATTTATCAAACCCTTTTTCCGATATCTGTTGATTGATCTTTTTTTGGGAAAGATGTCGAAGTTCGAGAAGACGACAGAAACTTTCCGAGATTTTTTTATCTCGAACTTGCGGAGCGAGTTCAGAGGTTGCCCCGTCCGACGAAGCCATTTGACAAGCGGTCGTCAATAAAATCAAAACAAGAAAAATCGTTAAACAGCGAAATTTCTCAAGCCAATATTCTTTTTTCATTCAGATAACCTTTTTGAAAGTTGAAAACAAAATGTCTCCCTAAAAACATTTTTCGAAAGCGTTTATATTATAATAAGGAAATTCTAAAAACCCGCTGGGAACGCGAACTTCTCGTCCGCTGGAACTGTTTTTGGCAACGTTTTCCAAATGGAGTTTATTGCAAAAAACAGGTTGTTCGAACTTCTTAACCGAGAGTTCCAATGTTAACTTATGTTGCCTTTAATGTCTTTTTCTTTCTTAAAAATGTCCCAAAAAAGCAAAGGTTTAATTCAATTCTTAACCCCGCATAAAAGCGTTGAGCAAGTCCGACAGCAAATGAAAGGATTATGAAACGCCGAAAACGAGTCCCCCCAAAAACAATCCTTCAATTATTTCCTTTCTTGCCATCCTTTTGCCACGGTTTCTCTCTTCCTTTGCTAAAATCTTATGTTTTTAACAATTTTAACTGTTTTCTTAAAAAAATAAAAGCCCAATTTTATTTTGTTTAATCTTATATTTTTAAAAAAATTGTAAATAAACGATAAAACTTTTGCTTTTTTTGTTGAAATGTTCTTGAAACTTTTTTATATTGAAATGATATGTTCCGTTAAAAATCCTTGACAAATTATAAAACAATGCAAAAAAGATAACTTTCCTTATTCTTAAACAAAATCAGTAATTCGCAAATGAATCAAAAACGAAAAACAATAATCATAAAACATTAAAAGTCTCGAAATAAACAAATCAGATCGTTCATTGTTTGAAGAACGCTAAAAAATATTGTTTTGACTCAAATAATATTTATTCGAAAATGTTTTTTGCATACCGAATCAAAAAAGAGCAATTGGTTTTGCCTTCAATGTTTCCGTTCGTCATTGTCAGACTTTTGAACGCAATGTCCGAGATAATATTTTGACTTGAGGCCTGTAAAACCTTTGTCTCTTTATTTCTGACCGACAACGAAAAACTTTCGCGAACGACAGACATCAACGAAATGCTTGACGACTTTTAGATGACAAAACGCTTGCTCTTTCAAAACAGCGCTACAAAAGTCGAAACAAACTTTCTGCCTTGCCTATTTTGCTTATTATCTTGATTTTGCCGAATTTTACAAAAAAAACCGAATATTAACCCATAAAAAACATCGGGAGAACTATTGATGTTTAAAAATCAAAATCGCTTTTTAGCTTGGATGACCTTCCTGTTTTTGACATTCAACGCGATTCTTTTAGCCAACGAATACAAAGGCCCCATTGACCTCATTCCGAGCAAAGACGGTCAAACGCTTTATGTTTTAAATATGGACGCCAAAGAAATCGCTTTTGTTCCAACAGAAAAATTAAACGCCAAAGATCCTTCGCAATTCGAATCCGTAATCGATCGAACCATTCCGCTTCCGCAAGAGCCGCATTCAATGGCCCTGGCGAACGATGAAAAAACAATGTTCGTTTCCGCTGGTTATGAACAGGGGAAAATTTATGCCGTCGACCTTGAATCAGGAACAATCAAAGCAGAAGGTCAAACCGGTCATACTCCAATGGGAATCGTTCTCTCGACCGATCAGCAAAAAATTTATGTCTGTTATCGCTTCAATCATTGCGTTGCTGAAATTGACGCGGCAACTCTTCAAGAACTTCGTCGTTTTCCAACTTTAAACGAGCCGGTTGATACAGTCGTCACTTTGGACGGAAAAACCGTTTATGCCGCCAATTTTCTCCCTCATGACCCTTCGAACGGCGCTGACGTCGCGGCGGAAATTACTTCGATTGACACAGAAACTGGCAATACAAAAAATATTCGACTTCCCAACGGCAGTTCCAGTATGCATGGAATTACGCTTTCGCCGGACGGCAAATATGTTTATACAACGGCCATTCTCGCTCGTTATCCGCTTCCGACAACGCAATTGGAACGCGGTTGGATGAATACAAACGGATTCAGTATTATCGACGCTGAAAAACGAGAATTCATCAATACCGTTTTGCTGGACGATGTTGATTTAGGCGCCGCTAATCCTTGGCCAATCATAACGTCTCCCGACGGAACAAAAGTTTATGTCGGTTTAGCTGGAACGCATGAATTATGCGTTGTCGAAATCGACAAAACGCATGAAAAATTAAACGCTCTTCCAAAAGATGAAGAAGAAGCCAAAGCGACCCGTTCGACCTCAACAATAACCGCCAATCAGGTTCCTCAACTCCTGGCTTTTCTCGTCGGATTGAAAAAACGAATCAAATTGAGCGGAAAAGCTCCCCGTTCTTTAGCAACAATCGACAATAAAGTTTATTGCGGAATGTATTACAGCGATTCGATTTGCGTAATTGATATGAAAGCGCGACGTCCAAAAGCAAAAGAATTCCCTCTTGGTCCCAAACCGGATATGACGCCGGAACGACAGGGAGAACTGTATTGGAACGACGCAACCCTTTGCTTTCAACATTGGCAAAGTTGCGCAAGTTGTCATCCAGACGCCCGAACCGATGCCCTCAATTGGGATCTCTTAAATGACGGAACGGGAAATCATAAAAACGCCAAAAGTTTGCTCTTCTCTGTTCAAACCCCCCCTGCTATGTGGCACGGAGTTCGAGAGACCGCTGAATATGCGATTCGAACCGGTTTTCGTTATATTCTTTTTGCGGAACGCCCCGAAGATGAATATCTCAAAATCGACGCTTATATTAAAGCAATGCAGCCGCTTCAGAGTCCTTATCTCGTCAATGGCGAATTAAGCGAATCTGCCAAAAGAGGCAAAGAACTCTTTGAAAGCGAAAGAATCGGTTGTTTAAAATGCCATTTCGGCGAATTCTATACGGATTTGAAAATGCATGACGTCGGTTCGAAGGCTCCTGAATATGATCATATGGATGAATTCGATACGCCAACCTTGCGCGAAGTCTGGAGAACGTCTCCTTATATGCATGACGGGCGTTATGTTGATATGCGCGACGTTTTTAAAGAAGGAAATCATGGCGACGTTTATGGCGATATTTCGGAAATGACCGATCAGGAAATTGATGATCTCGTTGAATATGTTATGTCATTATAAACAAACGCTTCATTATTCATAATTTTCCTTGTTTCATTGTTTAAGCTCTCCTTTCCCTATTATTTTAATGGACAACCCCTATTATTTTTATGGATAACATTGTCTTGAACGGCATCTTTTGAGGTCATTTCATATTGGCAGGGTTATCTTTTTTGCCTGTCTCGCTTAAAATTCATAGGGAAAGGCTATTTGTTTGTTTCATATTTGTTTGTTTCATTGGGAAGAACGACCGACGCTCAACCCGTCCGGAGCCGATTGGTCTCGCCCGCCCCAAAACCAATGCCGTTGCAATTTTCAGAAAATTTCCAAAACAATAAAGAACGTTTTAAAAAACCCTTAGGAACGCGGACGTTTCGTTCACAGAAACTCGTTTTAACGGCTTTATCCGAAATGCATCTGTTGAAAAATCCCGTTTTGAGAACTTCCTTAAATACGCATTGGGGGTTCTTTGGAGTTTCTTGTCGAAAAATTGCCTTTAAGGCGTTGTTTTTTCCATTTCGTTGATTCTAAATCGCTCTTATTTAAAAAGTTTTTTCGAAAAAGTTGAAAAAGCAAACGCCTCATTGGATTGTCTCTCAGAAATTATTGGTTCAGTTATGCTGTTTATTGAAAACAATAATGTCAATCCTTGTTTTAATCTGGCTGTTGAAGATTTCTTTTTAAACAAATCGGATTTAGAAGAAACCGTTTTTCTTCTTTGGCGAAACGAAAAAACGATTGTTGTTGGAAAGAATCAAAATACATATGAGGAAATCAATTCGGATTTTGTTGATCGTCACAAAATTCAAGTCGTTCGACGTTTGACTGGCGGCGGAGCGGTTTATCATGATTTGGGAAATTTGAATTATTCTTTTATTACGCAAGACAACGGAATCGGTTTTGATTTCTCATTTTTTACGAAACCTGTTTGTTCCGCATTGAAAAAATGGGAAATCAATGCAGAATTAACGGGGCGAAATGATTTGACGATCAATGGACAAAAATTTTCGGGAAATGCTCAAATCCGTCAGAAGGGACGCCTATTGCATCACGGAACGCTCTTATTTCAAAGCTGTTGCGACGATATTCAACAAGCTTTGCGCGTTGAACCCGACAAATTTCAATCAAAAGCAGTTGCTTCCATACGAAGTCGCGTTACAAACATTGCGGAACATCTTTCTGAGCCATTTATCAAAAACGATATAGAGTCTTTTCGACAACTTTTGTTACAGGAAATTACGGAACTGACTTCAAACAACTTAACAATAAGAGCGTTCAAACCTGACGAATTACAGGAAATTTGTCGCATTCAAAAAGAACGATATGAAAGTTGGGACTGGAACTTCGGAAAATCTCCCAAATTTGACTGGAGAGTTTCGCATCGTTTTCCCTGGGGAAAATTTGACCTCAGATTGAAAATCGAAAAAGGAATCATTTCAAACGCTATCGTTTTCGGAGACTTTTTCGCCGCCGATTCTCCTCAAATTCTCGCTGATCGTTTAATTGGGCTTCCGATTGATCGAAAAACGATTCGACAAAATCTTTCCGACTCCTTTCTTCAGACGGTTTTTCCCTTATTAACTCTGAATGAGTTTATTGAATTATTTTAACCTTTTCATTTCAAAACCTCATTTGTTTTCTTTGAAACCATTCATTTTCAAAATCAATATTCTTGATAAAATAATTATTATGTTATTATGTTGAATATCATTTTATAAAAGAGGTCTATATGAAAAAAAGTTTAACTTGGCTTGGCCATAATTGTTGGTTATTTGAAATCGGTCAGACCAAAATCCTGATTGACCCTTATTTACAGACGCCATTAGCTCCGTGTAAGCCAACTGACATTTCAACCGATTATGTTCTTGTTTCACATGGACATTCTGATCATTGCGCCGATGCTTTATCGATTTTAAAACAGACCGGGGCAACGGTTGTTGCAATGGCTGAAGTTGCCAGTTGGTTCGGTCAACGGGGAATCGCTAAAACGGAAGCAATGAATATTGGCGGTTCGATTCCAATTCCGTTTCGCGAAAAGGATAACTCGGATAACGAATTGGCTCAACTAATGATGATTCCTGCTTTTCATAGTTCGACAATGCCAGACGGAACGAGCGGCGGAAATTCATGCGGTTTTTTGCTTTCGTTTCCCCAAAATGGAAAAACGTTGGCAACCTGGTCCTCGAATGCCGACATTAAACCGATGAAAGATATTCTGGCTGACGCAAATGCTTTTTCGATCTATTTTGCCTGCGATTCCGGTTATTTTCTGGAAATGAATCAACTCGGTTCCTGGGGAATCGATGTCGCTGTCTTGCCTATCGGCGATCGTTATACAATCGGTCCGTCGCTTTCGCTTGACGCCATTCAATCGTTAAAACCGAAAAAAGTCATTCCAACCCATTATAATACTTGGAAGCCGATTTCTCAAAATGTTCAAAAATGGGCCCAAGCTGTTCAAAAATATACGGAATCCGAGCCTGTTATTCCGATTCCCGGGAAAATGATTCTTTTGGGCGAATGATTTCAATTTTGGGGCAATCTTGAGCTTGAGCGAAAAATTGAGGACAATATTGTTTCAAGGATTCTCTCAAACTCAAAACGTTGTTGTTCGCTCTCAATCAGATTTTGAGCCTTCAACTTCATTTCAATGAACGCTCTTTTAATCGCGAAAAAAACAACAAAAATCAAACCTGCGTACAAAAAATCAAGCCTTGTTAAACAATCTTTCCAGGAAAATGTTAATGCTGAAAATTCTGCAAAATATTGACTTTTCAACTCTTATTAAGAAGAAATATATTGGAATTGCCTTTATTATTCTCTTTTGCTTGAACATGATTGAGCAGAAATATCTTTTTTCGCAGCAACCAGAAACTCAAAATCATTTTGCAAAGTCGAATCAAAAGCTGAACCTCAAAATTCAACTTCCAGAAAAGTTATCGTTGGAATTAGTTCAAACGTTGCCTCATTATGCCGATTCTTATTGTCAGGGGCTTTATTATGAATTTGATCAAAAACTTCAACGTCCGGTTTTTTATGAAAGCTCCGGGCGATATGGCAAGTCAAAATTGAAAAAAATTGACATTCAAAACGGTCAAACGCTTCAAGAAATTGATCTTCCGGAGCGTTTTTTTGGCGAAGGTCTTGCCGTCGTCGATAATCTCATTTATCTTCTGACCTGGCAGGAACGAACTTGTCTCGTTCTGGATAAAGAAACCTTCAAGCAAATCGACGACTTTCGATATCCCAATGAAGGTTGGGGGTTGACTTTCGATGGGAAAAATCTCGTCATGAGCGACGGAACCTCTCAAATCAGATTTGTAAATCCGAAAACCTTTAAAATCGAAAAGAAACTTGATGTTTTTTATTATAATACAGAAGGAAAAAAACGATCCATCGATAATATTAACGAACTTGAATTCATTGAAGGAGAAATTTGGGCCAATATTTTTCAAACTCCTTATATCATTCGCATCAATCCTCAAACGGGTCAAGTTATCGAAGTTTTGAATTTCAAAGTAATTATCCCAAAAGGCTATGAAAATCATTCTGATTTCGTCTTGAATGGAATTGCATATAATCAAAGCAATAATCATATTTTCCTGACTGGCAAATGTTGGCCGATTCTTTATGAACTCAAAATAACCAATTTTACAACCTCGACTCAATAATAGTTGGGCGGTTCTAACCCCCCCTGCGAACGGCTCTTCTTGTTTTTATGACGTTTCCTGAACAGAGGTTGAACGGAAGAAAACAGGGTTTTAGAACTCCCCAGTTAAGCGGAATCTCAATTCGCCAATAAATTTCCTTCAATAAAAAAGAATTAAAACATAAAAAACATCATTGCTGCACAACATTCATAAAAACCGCCCAAAATGAACCGACCTTCCCCCTCTTCTTCCAATCGAAAAAAATCGCTGACCAATATTTGTATTATGGCAATTGGACTTTTAATGAGTCGCATTTTAGGTTTTTTTCGAGATATGAATACTGCGGCGGTTATGGGAATGTCCGGCAGCATTATTATGGACGCTTTTGTTCTCGCGTTTCGTATTCCCAATGAAGTCAAACGACTTTGCGAAGACGGAACGCTGCAATTAAGTTTTATTCCCGTTTTTACGCCCCTTTGGATTAAAGATCGCAAAGAAGCAACAAAACTCTTTGGCGTTACATTAATCGTTTTATCGCTCTTTTTACTTTTAATCGTTATTCTCGGCGAAGCTTTTTGCGTTTTGGCAATTTGGATAGTTGATTCCATTACAAACAATTCGGAATCTTTATATCGATTTGCTCTCTTGACCTTTATGTATTTGCTTCCTTTTTTGCTTTTTTTTCCGCTTTCCATGTTTCTGACTGCAGCCTTACAAGGTATGGAACGTTTCGCTTTCGTTGCCTTTATTCCGATGCTTTTTAATATTTTTTGGTTAGCCGCTCTCTTATTCATTTCTCCCTTTGGACTTTATCTTCCCTTTCGTATTGAGTCTCTTCATCTCTTATTTTTTGGATTCGATTTGTGCCAGCTGAATCTTATACATCAAGCAGTTTTTCTTTCGTTGGCGATTGTTTCCGGTTCGATTTTTCAGTTTGTCATTCAAATGCTTTATCTCTATTGGCTTGGTATTCGAGTCCGACTTGCCGATTTCAGAATCATAAAGGATGCGTTACAAATATTTTTTTTCGCCCCCCGAAACCAAAAACAAACCTTAACTCTATTTGCTGACTTCTTGACACAGAATATCAACAATTCCTTGATTATTCATAATCTTATCAAAATTGTTCGCATTTTGTTTCCTTCCGTTTGTATTCTTTTTCTTATTCAAATCAATGTTCTCTTGGCAACGATTATTGCGATTCTTTTTTCTGGTGAACCTGGAACTTCGATTTCATGGCTCCGTTTGTTTCCTGGTTTAAAAGATTGGCTGACTTATCCAATGACTGTTGGCGCAACTTCCGCTCTTTATTTCAGTGAACGTCTGTATGAATTTCCCCTTGGTATGATTGGCGTTACGGTCGGAACCGTTTTTTATCCGCTTATAAATAAACATGCGCGACTCAAAAATCATAAAGAATTAGCCAGCGATATTCAATGGGCCGTCCGACTTGTTTTAGCAATGTCGATTCCTGCAACGGTCGGATTGATCTTTTTGGCTGAACCGCTTTCGCGTCTGCTTTATGAGCATGGCGAATTTTCTGCTGACGACGCTTTGCGAACAAGTCACATTATTTCCTGTTTTGCTTTGGGAATTTGTGCTTTTTGTTTAATTCCGATTATGATTCGTTGTTATTTCGTTGTTCGCGATTATCGAACTCCGATTTTCATCTCTTTTCGTAACATTATTTTCTTCTTATTCCTGGCTATGTTCTTAATTTGGCCGCAAGCTGAAAAAGGTCTTGCCATTTCTTTTAGTTTAGCTGCCTGGTTACAAGTTTTGGAGCTCTTTTGGATTTTTTATCGCAAGCATGAAACCATAAAACTTTTTCCTATATTCAAAACAATTATGAAAAGCGGTATCGCAACTATTTTGATGGGCGAAATTCTTTGGTTGATTTTTCAAGGTTATACAGAAATCGATACAATGACCGATTTGAAACGCATTGGATGCGGACTCTTTGTTGGAATCATTATTTTTGGGTTAGCTTATTTTCTTCTCGAAAACAAGATTCAAAAAGAATAAGGGCTTATCCGAAAATGGACCTTGTCTTGAAAACCAGATTAGGTAATATCATTTTCACAAAGATATAGTTTCAAGTTTTCTTTAAGAAATTGAGTTCGCTAAGGTTAAGGATAAAACAAGGATAAAACA